>CAIZFE010000054.1 GCA_903932145.1 uncultured Rhodopila sp.
CCCCTCAATCAAGGCCTTCTGAAACGCCGCTACAGCCGCATCGATCGTGGCCCCCGTCATCGGACCCGTCAGGAAATGCTCAACCAAACCCTTCGGTACCGAAGGCTGGTTGGATACGTCACGGTCTACTCTCTTCGATTTTCTCAGCATAATACGCTCCTTGGCGTTCGTTATGCCTCGCACACAGAATTACGGACAGGCTCGCGAGCGTCCCAAGCCCGGCCGTTGCCTCAAAGTGTGCTACCCAGCCGATCGTCAGGACGATGCTAAACGCTTCCAGGACTTGTGGATGCGGCTCCTTCTACCGCAGCCGACCACGTACGGGTGGCGCTTTGCCGGCCGCAGGGATCTGTAGCAGCCCTGCCTTGAGAGCTTTGGACGCTAATGTCCCACGTTAGGCCAAGTCCTAAGCTTGATGGTGCGACCTACCGCCGCGCAAGCCACGCGATCACACCCAACCCCGCAGCCGGCAGCGCGAACACGGCCCATTCGGCGTGGTGAAGCGCCGTCAGCCCCTCCGCCACCGCCACGATCGCCGCGACACCGATGATGTTCCAGGCATCGCCGAACAGGGTCTTTGCGAACGCTTTCATGCCGCGACCTGCCTCGATTGAGCGCGAAGGACAGCCGCCAACGCCTGTCCACCGGCCAGGAAAAACAGCGCCAACCCCAACAGGCTCCAGTCGCCCCGGGGCCAGACATCGCCAGCCAGAGCCTCCAGCGTCCAGAACGAGCCGAAAGAGCAGATCATCGCGCCAACAACGAACTTGATCGCGTTTTCCGGCACCCGTCGCAGCGGGGCATGGACGGCCACGCCAGCGACGCAAACCACGACCAAAGCCAGCAGCGCCACCAATCCGTTCGACACCCACGCCTGGCTGTGCAGGCTGAAGGCGACGACGATCAACCAGACCTCCAACCCCTCCAGCAACGTGCCTTTGTAAGCGACCAGCCATGCCGCGAACCAGTCGCCTTTCCCGATCGTTGCGCGGGTTTCGCGGAACTCCGCGTCCTCATCATGCAACGGCTTCAACCCGGCCTGACGCGCAATCGCCTTCGCCAGCCACCGGACACCGAACAGCAACAGGAAAACACCAATCACCAACTGGATCGCATGCAGATCCAACCCCAGGCTGAGCGCCCCACCGGTCAGCGCGGTCAGCGCCGCGAGCGTCCCCAACCCCGCCGCCGCCGCGCCCATGGCCGCGCCCCAGCCGATCGTCAGGCTGACCGCCAGGACGATCGTAAACGCCTCCACCCACTCCACCGACGCCGTCAGGAACAGCGGCAGGAATGCCGGCCAGTCCATCCTACTGCGCGTCCACGATCAGCACGGCCTTCCCGGCCACCTGCCGGCTGCGCAGTTGTTCTCCCACCGAAATCAGGTCCCGCCAGCTTTGCTCAACTCCGATTTGCGGCTTCAGCCGGCCCTCGGCAACCAACGACACCAACAGTGCCAGGTCCGGGGCAAACCGGTCCTCGGGTTCCGACGTAAAATAACTGAAACTCTGCACGCGGGAATTCGGGGCGCCACGGAAGTTGGCAAAGCTCAACGTCGTCGATTCAGTGGACGAGTTGCCATAGACGACGACTGTTCCCCGTGGTTCCACCAGTTCGATCGCCTTCGCCAACGAGGCACCGCCACCGGATTCCAGGATCAGCGCGAACCGCCCCTGTGCGTTCTCGATTCCGTTGATGACCTCGGTCGCTCCCAATTCCCGCAACCCGGCGCCGCGTTCCGGCCGCCCAACCACGGCGGTCACATGCGCACCGGACTTGGCGGCGATCTGCACCGCCAGCGTTCCAACACCGCCGGCCGCGCCGGTGATCAGCACCAGCCGTCCGACCAAGGCCCCGCCATGACGCAAGGTCCTCAGTGCGGTCAGCCCCGCCACCGGCAACGTCGCGGCCTGCGAGAAGCTGACATTGTCCGGCAACACAGCCATCCGATGCGCCGGCACCGCGCCGCGTTCCGCCCATCCGAATTCATCCATCAGCGCGACCACGCGCGAGCTAACCGGCGGACCCGAGCCATTTGCCGCCTGCCGCATCACGATGCCCGCGACATCCTGACCCGGCACCCAGCCTTCCTTGTTGCGGGCGAACGAACTCAGCTCCCCCCGGTTCAGCGAAAACGCCCGTATCTCGACCAGCGCTTCGTTTGGCGCGGGGACCGGTTCCGCGATGTCCCGCAGTTCAATCGGGTCCGGTCCATTCGGTGTGTTTACGAGTGCCAGCACTGTTTGATCCCCTTTTTACAAGGATATTTGGGTTCCTGCCCGCCGCTTGCAAGCTTCCGTCAGCGCGCCCGGGGCAAAGCGATGGCATCGGCCAGCCGGTCAAGCGCCCGGCCAACCAGCGTCACCACGTCCTGATCGGTCGCGACCGGCCCGGTGACAACGAAATGACCGCGATCGCGCACCGTCTTAACGGCGGCCTCACGCGGCACGATCAACCAGTCGGCGTCCAGTGTCGCGTCCCCGCCTGTCGTCACATCCAGCCGTCCGATGTTGACCAACACCCGAAATGCCGGTGTCTCCGTCAGCGGCCGATCCGTCACCAGTGCATCGGGACGCTTCACTGCCAGCCGCTCCGTCACCCGGTCGGTGATGCCCATCGACAGCCGGCTCGCCCAGCGTCCCAGGGCACTTCGCCGCAGTGTACTCCCGTCCCGGACCACGATGTCCTCGGTATCGAGTTCATCCGGCACCGTCACTCGTGCAACTGCGATGACCACCGGGTTGCGACCGAGCGAGACAGTGGCAGGCGCAACCGCCGGCGTGCCGAGGGTATAAAGTGTTAGGTGTGGCGCCGCGCACCCGCTGAACAGCAGCGCCAGGGCAAGCCAACGAACGGTCATGGGCGGCGTCCGGTCAGCAGTAATTGCGGGTCATGCTCGACATCGTTGGCGAAACCGCGCAACGACGCGGCGGCGGCGGCAAGGTCACGCAGCGTCGCCTCGACATTCGCGCGGGACGCACTGCGTTCCGACGTCAGGCTTTTCAAATCGCCGATCAGGTCGCGCACCTGCACCATCGACTGATTGGAACTGACCAGCACTGTGTGTAACTCGGCGCCACGCGCGTCCAATTGCTTGTCGCCGGTGGCGGCGATCTGCGTGATCGCGGCCAGCGTCGTGTCCAGCCGGCCCTGCAATTCCTTGATGGCCTGCGCGGTGGCGTCGAGAGTCTGGACCGACCGATCCGACGTGGCCTTCAGGCTATCGACCAGCGGCGGCAGGTCCTGATCCAGTTTTTCCGCCAGCCCGCGTAAACTTTGCAGGGTTGCGGTGGCGTTGTCAGCCAGTTCGTGCAGCGGCAATTGACTGAGCTGTTCCGCCGCCTTTTGCAGCGTCGATTGGCGGGTTGGAATTTCGATCAACTGTGTGGCGCCCGGATGCAGGACCGGGGCCGCCGAATCCGGATCGAAATCCAAATCGATTTGCGATTGACCGGTGACGAAACTCTGGACAACCAGCTCGGCCCGCAGACCCCGCTTGATCAGGTCTGACAAATCGATCGCGGCATCGCCCTTCTTCGGGGCGATCAGGGCTCGCCCTGGATCAAGCGTTAACGTCACCGGGATCGTGGCGGTGTTTGTTTTTGCATCAAACTGAATGGCGATGTTCTGAACCGCCCCGACGCGCACGCCGCGGAACGTCACCGGTGCCCCCACCGCCAACCCGGCGATGGAGTTCTGAAACACCACAGCCGCCCGCATGCTCGGATTAAACACATTAAAGCTCCCAAACAAAACCACCGCGGCCAGCCCGAGCACCAGCCCCCCCAAAACGAAAGCGCCGACGGCGGTTTGTCTGTTGGCTCTCATGGAACGGGTTGCTTTCCAGCGGTCAGGGCTTCGGGACGTTCGCGCCGCATGAAGGCCTCGACCTGCTTGTTGGGGCAGTGGTCGCGCAGCGCTGACGGTGATCCATGCGCGATCGCCGTCTTCGTTTCCGCATCAAGGAAAACCCCGTCGTCAGCGATTGCGAACAAACTGGGTAATTCATGACTGACGATGACGATCGTCGCACCCAGACCGTCGCGCAAATTCAGGATCAGATCATCCAGCCGGCTGGAGGTGATCGGATCGAGGCCGGCGGACGGCTCGTCAAAGAACAGAACGTCCGGATCCAACGCCAGCGCCCGAGCCAGCCCGGCCCGCTTGCGCATGCCGCCGCTGAGTTCGGATGGAAGTTGCCCGATCGAATCTTCCATCCCCACCAGACCCAATTTCAGGCGCACCAGGCGGCTGATCGCGGCGTCGTTCAGCCGGGTAAACATCCGCAGCGGTAAGGCAACGTTCTCGCCGACCGTCAGTCCGCTCCAAAGCGCGCCGCTTTGGAACAGCACGCCGAAGCGCCGCCCGATCGCGGTGCGACGCGCCTCTGTGCCGGCCCAGTAATCCTCGTTTTCGACAACGACAGCGCCGGTGCGCGGGCGCAACAGGCCGATCATGGATTTCAGCACCGTGCTTTTGCCGCACCCGCTGCCGCCCATCACCGCGAAGATGCTGCCGCGGCGGACGTCGAACGACAGATCGTGCTGAATGATCTTGGGGCCGAACGCGAGTGTCACGCCACGCACGGACAGAATGGGGTCCGTTTCTGTCATAACCCGGCCACGTCGGCCAGAACCGCGAAAATCGCGTCCAGCGCGATCACGCCGACAATCCCGGTGACCACCGCCCGCGTCGCCGCCACCCCGACGTCGGCGGCACTGCGGCCGGCTTTCAGGCCGATCCGGCAACTGGTCACGCCAATTAAAATCGCAAAGGCAATCGATTTACCGAAGCCGAATGCGAACTGATCCAACGGCACCGCGTCCAGCGTCTGCGCCAGGTACCCGGCCCCGGTGATGTTCAGCATGGCGATGCTGACCGCGAAACCGCCCAACATGCCGACCAGACAGCCATAAAGGTAGAGAAACGGCATCGTGAAAACCAACGCCAGAATCGATGGCAGCAAGATGTAGTCCGCTACCGGGATGCCGACAACCTGGAGCGCATCGATCTCCTCGTTCCCCTGCATCGTCGCAATGCGCGCGGCGTAAGCGCCCCCGGTTCGCCCGGCCATCACGATCGCCGTCATGACAGCAGCCATTTCGCGCACCAGGGCAAGGCCCACCAGGTTCGCGACATAGATATCGGCTGCGAATTTGCGCAATTGCACGGCCCCGACGAAGGCCAGGATCGCACCGATCAGAAAATTCACCACGCTGACGATCAGCAGCGCCGACGGCCCCGCATCGCGAATGTTGGCGAACAAATCCACCGATCGCATCCGCGCTCGGCCCGTCAGCGCCAGAACGCCGCCCTTGGCGGTGGTCGCCAACAAGGTGCTGAGGATTCCGGTTTCGTTCAGCACGTCCAGAATGCGGCCGCCGAACCAGTTAAGCGGCCTGAACCTGCGGCGGGGGGCAGGCTCGGGTTTGGCAAGCCGCTCGGGGAGCAATCCCAGGAGCTTCCGCGCGGAGTCCGGCAGTGTGCCCGCGTCGATCGCGATCCCGGAAAGGGAGGCCGCACGCTTGGCATCCCAAAGAAATGCAATCAGCCCGCTGTCCCACCGGCCGATACCGGCCATGTCGAAGGCCAGCGCCTGACCGGACCCGATCTCGGCCAACCCGCGCGGCGGAAATTCCGGAATGCGGCCCGATTGCGCGACCCAATCCCCGCTGAGGGTCAAGACATGTTTGCCGCGCGTAACGCTGACTTGCCACGCCGGGGGAAGGTCGGTACGGGCGTTCTGCGTCAAGTCAAAGTCTTCAGGTCCGGCACCATTCTAACGTCCCAGTCATCTGACGGCGCCCAGCCAGACGCAACTCATTATTAGATGGGTTGCGTCAGACCGAAGGCAAGCCGTTTCGTGATGGCAGCCCGGTTGACCTCTAACGCACCTCCTCCGTCACGACCTGGAAGCCGGTCAGGGTGCTGGGACCAAAAATCGTCGATAGCGCAACATCGGTCGCGTCGCGACCCCGCGCCATCAGGATGCGGCCGATGCGTGGCGTGTTGTGGCGGGCATCGAACGTGTGCCAGTGGCCGCCGAGGTAAACCTCGAACCACGCGCTGAAATCCATCGGGTCGGGGACGGGCGGAATGCCGATATCGCCCAGATAGCCGGTGCAGTAGCGCGCCGGGATGTTCATGCAGCGGCACAAGGTGATGGCCAGATGGGCGAAGTCGCGGCAGACGCCCCGGCCTTCCGAATGGCCAACGAACGCGCTTCGCATCGGATCCGCGTGGTGGTAGCCGAACTCGATCCGGTTATGGACGTAGTCGCAGATCGCCTGCACCCGCGGCCAACCCTCCGGCGTATGGCTGAACAGGGACCATGCCAGTTGCGTCAGCCGATCCGTTTCGCAATAGCGGCTACCGAGCAGGAAAATCAAAACGTCGTCGGGAAGGTCCTGGATGGCATGCTGCTGCGCCTGCGGAACGACCGCGTCGGGTGTTCCGGGATCGCTGACTGTGATCCGGGTGGAGATGCGCAACGGTCCTGCGGGCGCAACGATACGATGACACATGTTGCCGAAACCGTCGCGATATTCGCTGGCCCCGATCGGCGGATCGAACCACATCTGATGGGGACCGATGACGTCATGCATGCGCGATGGATGCACGCTCAACACCAGCAGCATCGGCGTCGGCTGCGGGCAATGATAACTGATGTCGTAGCCGGCGCTGATTTGCACGAACTTAATCTCCCGCGGAATAAGCAATTGAGGGCCTGCAACGCCGTGGACCGTATTCGGTTGGAGTCACGAACGCGCGAGCGCGCGTTGCGTGACGCGAGTATGCACATTTGTCGTGCATGACCCCCTTGTCCGCACACGATGCCGCGAGACGGCCAGGTTTTCGCATCGTAGCTCTCGGCATGCGGTTCGATGCGTGGCACTTCCTCAGGTCCATGGGATTTTGCCGCCGGGTGATCGGATGATGGATTTTTCAGTCAATGCCGTTTTGGGTTACCGCGTGAAGCAGGCGACGCCGTTTGTCTTCAATCTCCACGCTCAACAATGCGCCGGTCAGGCGATAACAGCGGAAACAGTGCGGATCGAACCAGAGATGCCGGCCGAGAGCTGGACGATGCCTGAAAGTGGCAACCGGTATTTTCGTCTCATCGCTCCACCCGGGGGCTTCAAGATCTCCTACAGCGCCCATGTCCGCCTGGATCATCCGACCGAGGCCCCCAACGCTGTTCATGAGATCCCGCCGGGGGAACTGCCGTTGAGTGTGCTGACCCAGCTTTACCCCAGTCGCTACTGTCAGTCCGACCGGCTGGACCGATTTGCCAACCGGACGTTTGGTGCAATGCCGCCCGGATACCAGCGGGTGGCCGCGATCTGCAACTGGATCCATGACAACGTGGACTATGTCGCGGGCGCGTCCGATGCGCTGACTTCGGCCTATGACACGGTGTCCCAACGGGCCGGAGTTTGCCGTGATTTCGCCCATCTCGGCATAGCGTTATGCCGAGCGCTCGGTATTCCCGCCCGCTATGTCAGTGCGTATGCGTGGCGGTTGGAGCCTCCGGATTTCCATGCCGTGTTCGAAGCTTTTCTGCGTGGCCCGTCTGGACCGGGCTGGTATCTGTTCGATCCCACGCGTATGGCGGCGCCGGAGGGAATTGTTCGCATCGGCATCGGCCGCGACGCCGCCGAAGTGGCGTTCTGCACCCAATTCGGCGAAATGGAGTTCGACAAGCCCGAGGTCAGCATCTCCGGGCCGTCCGACGCCACGCCCGCCACGACACAAGCCGTCCGCACCCGGGACACATAGGAGAGACCACATTATGCCGGATAATATCGCCGATATCGCCCAGCGGCACGGCTTCAGCACCGACGCCGCCCGAGCCATTGCTGACGCCCTGCGTCGCGGCGGTGGCACCATGGCGCAGTTCAATCATCCGGAGCTTGGCGGCATGGGCCAGTGGGTGTCCGGCGGCATGATCATGATCGGTGACATGTTCAACAATAACTTAAAAGCCCGAGTGGATGCGCTGTGCCGCGACATCGCGGCCGCGCCCGGGCCGATCCCGGCGGCAGCGGAGCAGTATTCCGGGCAATCCGGCAATTGGTGGCCGGATGGTCTCGGCAACCCATCGGCGACCGGATCGCAGAACGATATGCGCTATGCCTGCTTCCCTGACTCGCGCCGCCTCGCGGTGATGCGGGATGGACGCGTGCGGGTGTACGACACCGGCGATCATCGGATCGGCGGTTTCTCGCAGCAGCAAAGCGGCGGACAGGACCTGTCCTTCTCCAGCCAGTACGGAACGGTACGGCTGGACGACCTGACCGAGGTCTGATCCGAAGGGAGCAAAACGGCATGGTGGGATGCCTCGGGGAGATCAGCCATGCGTGCGCTGCACGGCATGGCTCTACCCATCGGTAGAATGCCGTTCTACGCTTGGGCGTCCCCACGAGAAGAATTCCGCATGATCCACGCACGCCTGGCGAAAACCTGCTCCGGACGCGTCAACTACGCATGGATCACCCTCGGCGTGGTGTTCTTCGCCATGTTGGCCGGAGTCGGTGTGCGGGCCGCGCCGGGCGTGATGATCGTCCCTTTGCAGCAGGCGTTCGGCTGGGATGTGTCCACCATCTCCGGCGCCGTGTCGTTGAACATCATCCTGATGGGGGCTACCGGGCCGTTTCTGACCGGCCTGATGCAGGTCATCGGCCTGAAGCGGACAATGATCGGCTGCCTGACAATCCTGATGGCGGGCACCGGGCTGTCCACTTTCATGAACCAGCCGTGGGAACTGTTTTTGACCTGGGGCCTGATGGTGGGCATCGGGTCGGGAGCCGGCGCGGTCGGCTTCGCCGGGGCGGTCGCCAACCGCTGGTTTATCCACCGGGCGGGATTGGCGATGGGATTGCTGACCTCGGCCAATGCGGCCGGGCAGTTGATTTTTCTGCCGGTGCTGTCGCTGCTGGTGCAGCATTTCGGCTGGCAGGGGATATCGATCTGCCTGACCGCCGCCATCGCCTTCGTTATCCCTGTGGTGATGCTGCTGCTGCCGGAATCGCCCGCTGCCATTGGTCTGCCGGCATATGGCGGCACCGCGGTCGTCCCGCTGCCGGCGTTCGCCGGAGGCAACCCGTTCGCCGTTGCCTTCGGTGCTTTCGGCCGCGCATCGAAGTCGATGGATTTTTGGCTGCTGTGCCTGACATTCGGGATTTGCGGCTTTTCCACCAACGGACTGATCAATACCCACCTGATTGCTTACTGTGCCGACAACGGCATCAGCCAGATGAACGGCGCTTCCATCCTCGCCGTCATCGGCATGTTCAGCCTGATCGGCTCCACCGCGTCGGGTTGGCTGTGCGACCGCTACAGCCCGCGGGTGTTGCTGTTCTGGTATTACGGCCTGCGCGGCCTGTCGCTGGTGATCATGCCGTTCACCGGCTTCGATTCGCTTAGTTTGTCCGTGTTTTCCGTGTTCTATGGCCTGGACTGGGTCGCCACCGGCCCGGCGACATTTGCCCTGACCAATGAAGTTTTCGGCCGCCGCGATGCACCGGTGATCGTGTCGTGGATCTTTGCCGCACATCAGGTGGGCGGCGCGATGGCGGCGTTCGGGGCAGGGGCCGTCCGCAGCTTGTCGGGCAGCTATTTGATGGCGTTCATCGCCAGCGGTCTGGCCTGCCTGATGGCGTCCATGTTGGTGCTGCGGGTGACCCGCGGGGCGGAGCAGCCGCTTGAGGCATGAAATAGTAACGGGAACTTGATGCCATTTTTCGACTTTTGGTGTAATTTTTAGTTCAAGCTCCTGTGATTTCCGGCAGACACTGGTCTGCAATGATGGTTGCGCCTCGAACACTGCGTCGTCGTCGGTGAACGGCGGTATCATCCGTGTCGGCATCGCAGGATGGACGTATGCGCCGTGGCGCGGTGTGTTCTACCCGCCTGGCCTGAAGCCGGAACGTGAATTGCACTACGCGGCCAGTCGCTTTCGCACCATTGAGATTACCGGCACCTTCTACGGCATGCAGCGACCGGAAACCTTCGCCGGTTGGGCTGACCAGGTGCCTGCGGACTTCGTGTTCGCGGTCAAAGCGCCGCGCGGCATCACCCATGTCGATCGGTTTCGCAATGCTCAGGTGCCGCTGGCAAACTTCATCGCGTCCGGCCTGTTGCGGCTGGGTATCCATCTTGGCCCTATCTTGTGGCAGTTTCCGGCCAATTTGCGCTTCGATGCCGACCGCATCGTGCCGTTCCTGAAGCTTCTGCCGCACGACACCGGCGCCGCCGCGGCCTTGGGACGCAAGCACGATAGCGCACTGCGCGCGCCGGCCTGGCTGGCCATCGATGCCGAACGCCGCCTGCGTCATGCCTTTGAGATCAACCACGATAGTTTTCGCTGTCAGGCGTTCATTGACCTGTTGCGTGCTCACGATGTCGCTTTGGTTTGTGTCGATTCCGCGACGATGCCGCGGATGATGGATGTCACGTCCGATTTTGTCTTCTGCCGGCTGTCCGATCCGGCCGACCACCCCGCCAGTTTCTACGACACAGCCGGACTGGACACTTGGGCGCGACGCATCAATGACTGGGCTCGGGGCGACGAACCGCGAGATCCACAGCGGGTCGGTGGCGCGGCTCGGTCGCGAAAGCGCGATGTGTATGTTTACTTCGACCCGAGTAGGAAAATGCGCGCACCCGATCATGCCATGGAATTGATCCGCCGGGTCCGTGCGTGACCCGGTCGCGGCCGTCGGCTAACATGTGCGTCAACAGCCACCAGGATCATGAAAATGGAAGCCACCGCGCGACCCGCCGCCACTATTCTGCTGCTGCGCGACGGGCCAGCGGGGCTCGAGGTTTTTATGGTGGTCCGCCACCATGCGATCGACTTCGCCGCCGGTGCGCTGGTGTTTCCGGGTGGTCGCGTCGAGGAATCCGACCAGGAACTGGCCCTTCGCCCGGCCGATTGTCCCAACCCCGATGGGTTGGAAACCGATGCATTGGCATTCCGCGTTGCCGCCATCCGGGAAACGTTCGAGGAGTGCGGCGTGCTGTTGGCACGATCGCGCGGATCGGACGACCTGATCGATGCCGATATTCTGAAGCGGCTGGAGGACCAGCATCGCGCCGCCCTGAACGCCGGGTCGATCGGTTTCGACGCGATGCTGGAGGCCGAAGCCCTTGTGCCGGCGCCGGACCTGCTGGTGCATTTCGCACACTGGATCACCCCGGTGCACCAACCCAAGCGCTACGATACGCATTTCTTTCTCGCGGCGGCACCGGCCGAACATCTGGCTGTGCATGACGGATGGGAGGCGGTGGACTCGATCTGGATCACCCCGGCGCAGGCCCTGGCGGATACCGAAGCGGGGCGCTTCAAGCTGGTGTTCGCGACCGCGAAGAATTTGGAAAAACTCGGCCGTTCCGCGTCGGTGAAAGACGCGATGGATGCCGCACGGGCAGCCACGGTGGTGACGGTGATGCCGCGGGGGACGAAACTGGAAGGCTCCAAACGGCTGATGCGGATTCCGGAGGAAGCCGGCTATGGCGGCAGTGAGTTCATTATCGATTTCCTGCCGGCGTCGTAGCCCGGGAACGCGGGCGCCTGACCGAGATCATACCGTGGACCCGGCATTCCGAACGGTGCGATGTGCCGCTGCCGCTGTCTGACAATAATTTTTGAAACTGTGGCCTCGGTCACATCCGGATCTCGTGTTCGACCGTAGAGTTTGTCCAGTCGCCGGCAAACGAAGCGCGAGATGTTTGATGTCATTTCGCTCTCAACCAGTTCGGTGGCTGATATTCGACCCCGGCCACGGGGGGAATGTTCGCGAAACCTGAACCGTAACGAGGGCATCATGGCAATCGTAAAAACCGCTACTCCCGAACTACGCGGCATTTCCTTCGGCATAGCCGACCTGATGGTGTTCGCGGCCTGGTCGGAAGCATACGGAGTCCAGATGATGGTGCGTCTGGATCATGCGTCGGAGACCGAGGAGTACGAAGAGGTCCTGGCGTTCCATCCCGAACCCGGCGGCCCGTGCCGGTGGATGATCTGGCGGGACGAACAGGCTGTGTTCGTGCAACCGCTTTTGGGGCGGACGCGTCGGTTCGCCAGCGTTACCGACGCGATTGGGGCCTTCGTGCCGGGTGGCGAACCCGTCCTGACGGATATCGCGGCGTCGCGTTGGCCGGATCGCAAGCCTCGGTGAGAGCAAGGATCCCGGGTGCGGCTAATTCGTTTTTTGCATTGCCTGCCACACCCGGCTGCCTGACGCGGGACCATTTAACCCGCTGATGCCGACCGCATCGGTGATGGCATTGGCGATGGCGGGGAACAAAGCAACCGCTCCGGCCTCACCGCAGCCCTTCACGCCGACCGGGTTGGTCGTGCAGCGCATGCTAGCAAATCCGAGGTCGAAACTGGGCAGATCGCCCGCGCGCGGCATCGCATAGTCCATGAAACTGCCGCTGATCGGTTGGCCGGATGCCGAGTCGTAAACCGCGTGTTCCAATAACGCCTGACCGGCGCCCTGGGCGATGGCGCCGTGGGCCTGACCGGCGGCGATCATCGGGTTGACGATAACACCGTAATCATCGACGGCGGTCAGCCGTTCCAGCGTCACCGAACCCGTTTCAGGATCGACTTCGACCTCCGCGATATGGGTGCCGTTGGGGAACGTCATCGCCTCCCGTGTCCATTGATGGTAGGTGTCGAGCGTACCGGGAGCCTCGGCCGGCAGTTGCAGCAGCGCCACGGAACGGTCGGTCCCGGTCACGCGGAAGATCCCGTCCGCGAACACGATGTCGGTTTCAGCGGCCTCCAACACGCGGGAGGCAATGGCTTTGCCCTTGGCGATAATGATGTCGGATGCCCGCCAGATCGCGGTGCCGCCCATGTAGGTGGCGCGCGAACTGCCATGACCGCCGCCCATCTCGATCAGGTCGGTGTCGCCTTGCTTCAGGTGGATGATGGCGTTGGGCAGGCCAAGCCGGTCGGCGAGGATTTGCGGCAGGGTGGTTTCGTGTCCCTGGCCGATCGTTTGCGTGCCGGTGATCAAGGATACCGTTCCGTCGGTTTCAAAACGAATATCGACGTTCTCGGTGGGTAATCCTCCGGTCGCCTTGATGTGGCAGGCGAGCCCGACACCCCGGCGCTTGCCGCGATCCTCACTGACCTGGCGGCGGGCTGCGAAATGCGCGAGGTCGGCGTTGTCGATCGCTGCGTCGAAGGCGGCCCGGAAATCGCCGCTGTCCACCACGAAGTTGAACGCATTGGTCATCGGCATCTGGCGGACGAAGTTGCGGCGGCGGAGTTCGATACGATCGAACCCGCATTGGCTTGCGGCAGCGTCGATCAGACGTTCCATGATGTTGACCGCCTCGCCGAACCCGGGGCCACGGGTCACGCCGATCGGCGTTGTGTTGGTCAGAACCGCTCTGATGTGTAACGACATCGCGGGCACAGTATAAACGGTGCCCTGTAAATGCGGGTATTGGTTGGTTTGGACGCCTCCGGAACCGCCGGCCATGTAGGCGCCCAGGTTGGCGATACTGTCCACATGCAGGGCCAGGAAGTTGCCCTCTTTGTCCAGCGCCAGCGATGCCGTCGAAAAATGGTCTCTGGCCTGGTGATCGGACAGAAACGTTTCCGATCGTGTGGCGATCCATTTGACCGGCCGGCCGGTGCGCCGGGCCGCCCACAGGATCAGGGTGTGTTCGGCATAGGCGAAATTCTTGGCGCCGAAGCCGCCACCGACATCATGTGCAATGAAACGAACTGAGGATGGCGCAACCCCGAGCGCCCCAGCGGCGATGTCGCGGTTGCCGTGGATGTTCTGGCTGGAGACATGCAGGGTGTAGCGGCCATCGTACAGACCGACCGCGCCGCGTGGTTCCATCGGATTCGTCACGATACGATGGTTATCCAGTGTTATCGTCGTAACGTGAGGTGCGTTTTCGATTGCATCGGCGACTGCGGCGGTTTGGCCCCAATGCCAGTCCAGGCAAATATTGCCGGGAACTTCGTCAGTCAAAACCGGAGCGTTCGGTTGAATCGCTTCCAGCGCACGCGTTATCGCAGGCAGGGTCTCGTAATCAACGACGATCCGTTCGGCGGCATCGAGCGCCTGGTGTCGGGTTTCCGCGACGATCAACGCGATAGGTTCGCCAACGTAGCGAACGACTCCTTCGGCCAGCAGCGGTTGCGGTAGGAAGCGAAATGGTTCGCCGGTCTGCACGTTGGCCTCCACGGTCGGGCGCAGCTTGTGCAGGCCATCGGCGGCGACATCTTGCGCGGTGAGGATGCAAAGGACGCCGGGGCTACACAGGGCATCCAAGGCGTCGATCGCGACGATCCGAGCGTGCGCGTGCGGTGAGCGAAGAAACACCGCATGCGTGACGCCGTCGAAACGCACATCATCCAGGTAGGTGCCGTGGCCGGTGACGAAACGTGCGTCCTCCCGCCGGCGCGGCGCATCACCGATAACCGCTCGGTTTGCGTCTCTGTTATTCGAGCGGTCGGTCATTGGTTGCACGTCCTCGGGTTTCCCGGCCGGAAGTTTGGGCCGCGGGCGGGGTAGCAGGCAAGAGCCACAAAATTGACGGCCGTTAGCTGTTTGTTAACGTTTTTGCTGTTGGCTGGGGTGCGTTGACTTCCCCAACCCCGAGGACGCGATGCCAACCACCACCCAATCCCAACCGCCGCGAGGACACTTTCGCGGCATTTGTCGGGCAGCCCTCAGAACGGGCTTGCCATCCAGAACCTATTTTGGTACATGGAGATCAAGATGACCAGGGACCTGAAGCCAATCCCGCTGGTCTTCTGGCGATCCACAGCCGGTAACGAACCGGTGCGTGACTGGTTGAACGACTTGCCGCGCGACGATCAACGCACGCTCGGTCACGACATCGCCAGGGTTCAATTCGGTTGGCCGATCGGGTTACCGGTGTGCCGAGCGATGGGAAAAGGCCTTTGGGAAGTGCGCTCATCGCTTCCCAGCCGGCGAGAGGCGCGGGTTTTGTTTGGATTTCACTGCGAGACGCTGGTGGCATTACACGCGTTTATCAAGAAGGGTCAGACGACACCGGATCAGGACTTAGCGCTTGCCTATAAACGGTTGAAGGATGTGACGACATGACCAAATCGGCGAACCCCCATCTCGGCTCCAGCTTCGAAAGCTGGCTGGACGAAAAAGGCATCCGCGAGGACGTGACCGCGGCGGCGATCAAAAGCGTGATCTCCGAACAGCTTGCCGAGGCGATGAAAGAAAAGGGCCTGACCAAGGCGAGGATGGCGAAACTGATGAACACCAGCCGGACTCAGGTGGACCGGTTGCTGGACCCGACGAACGGCAGCGCGACGTTGGAAACGTTGTTGAGGGCGGCGAAGATCGTGGGGCGGGACCTGCGGGTGGAACTGGTCTGATCTCACCGGCAAGTCCCGCCGTCCTATCAGCCCCCGATAATCGTCGCCTTCTCGATCATCCGCTGCGCCCCTGCCGCCATCGTCGCACCCTGTTCCACCAGGGCCATGGTCTTGGCTTCAGCGGCGCGCACCTGAGCCAACCGGTCGAGAACGAGACGAAGCTTTGCCGCCGGGATCACCACCACGCCATCCGCGTCGCCGACGATCACGTCGCCTGGTTCGACATGCACATCGCCCAACGTGATGGCCGCTCCGACGACACCCGGTCCGTTCATCGCGGGAGAGTTGGACTGAATGCCCTGGCAAAACACCGGCAATCCCGTGGCGATAATGCCAGCTTTGTCGCGGGCCAACCCGTCGGTGACGAACGCGGCGACGCCTTTGTTCTTCATCATCCCCGCCGCGATGTCGCCAAACACGGCCGTTCGGGTGTAGCCGTCATTCGCGACCACGATCACGTCGCCAGGCTCTGCCTCCGACAACGCGCCGAACATGGCCACGATATCCGCGGGATAGGCGAAAGCGGTCAGGGCCGGCCCGACGAACGACGCGTTCAATGGATCGAGCGGCTTGATGCGGTAGTCCAAAGCCCCGCGGCCATCCATGGCATCCGCCAGATGTGAGGTTTGGGCGCCGCGAAACGCCTCGATCAGCGCCTTGTCGGGGCGGCGGAAGCCCCGATGGATCGTCAGCAGCGGTGGATTATCGAGCATGTCGTGTCCCTCAGGTTACCAGACTGGCCTGCCTGCCACACTGGCAAACCGGAGGGACGACGGCAAACTACTTCTTGGACTTGTCGGCCAGCGCCTTGACTTCATCCATCGCCTCGGCAAAGCGGGCGTTCAACAGATGCACGGCCTCGGCGTTTGACTGGGTGATCAGGTCGCCGATCTCTTTCATGTTGCCAACCGCGCGTTCGTAGGCGTGCTTCAGCAGCTCGGCCTGTTTGGCGGCTTTCGCCTGTGGCGGTTCGACGGACGACATTGAGCGTACCGCCTCGGTCAGTTCCGCCATGTTCTGCTGCACGATTTCCATGTGCCGGCGGGCGACTGCCTGGGCGCCTTCAAGCGCGACTTTGTTGGCCGCCGTCAGGGTTTCCATGTTGCGGCGGCTGAGGTTAACGAATGCCTCCATGTCCGGCATCGCCGGCATCTTCATGTCAGCGAACATTTTGCCGAATTCGCCAAAGTCGGCCATTGATTTCGGGGGGAATGCCATCGGGTTGTCTCCTTATGCTGGTCCGGTTCGGCAACAGAGAAGACGTTAGGCGCCTCGGGCCGGAAAACCAAGCCGCATCGCGTGACAAATCCATGCCGGATCGCCATGTTGGCGGAAAGGAGATCTTCCATGGACAACGACAACATGGTCTGCGGCCCGGATGGCTGCGATGGTGAAGCAACAGAGGCAAGCCTTCCGAGGGCAGCCTCAGTCGGTACACGCATCGACATCGTGTCCGATGCGATCTGCCCCTGGTGCTATGTTGGCAAGCGCCAACTGGAGCGCGCTTTGGCAACCCTGGCGAAGGAGGGCCTGGAATTCCAGGTCCACTGGAACCCGTTCCAGCTCAACCCCGACATGCCGAAGGAAGGCCGCGACCGCGCCGCCTATCGCGCCTGGAAGTTTGGCAGCGCCGAGAAATCGGCCGCGCTTGATCAACGCCTTGTCGAAGCGGCGGCCGCTGTCGGCCTGCCATTCCGCGTTGACCTGATGACCCGCACCCCGAACACCATCGACGCCCATCGCCTGATCTGGTTCGCCGGCCAGCACGGCGATCAGGACGCCACCATGGAATCGGTCTTCAAAGCCTATTTCATCGAAGGCCGCGACATCGGCGAGCACGACGTCCTGGCCGATTGTGCCGAACGCGCCGGACTGCCACGCCAGGCGGTGCTGGATTTCCTGGCCGGCGACCTGGCCGACGCCGAAATGCGCGCCGCCGATCAAGCCGCGCGCGAGGCTGGTGTATCCGGCGTGCCGTCCTTCTTCCTGGACGGCTACAGTCTGTTCTCCGGCGCGATGCCGGCCGAACATATCGCGGATGCCCTGCGTCGCGGACAGGCGTTGCTGCGCGAACGCAAGGCAGCGTAGCGCAAAATACTCCATCAGCGCGGCCGGCGGAAACAAACACGTTGCCCCGGCCTCCCGACGGACAATGATAGACTGTTTCGCGGCCGGGCGTTTACCACGCACGTTGTTTGCCTATAGTGCGTCCCCATCCGATCAAGGGAAGCAAACGCCATGACCAGCAAACACCCTGAGACCCTCGCCCTGCACGCCGGATGGCGCCGCGACAGCGCCACCAACGCGGTGGCGGTGCCGATCTACCAGACGACGTCGTTCCAATTCGACAGCGCCGAACACGCCGCCAACCTGTTCGGCCTGAAGGAACTCGGCAACATCTACACCCGCATCATGAACCCGACCAACGACGCGCTGGAGCAACGGCTCGCGGCGATCGAGGGCGGCGTCGCGGCGCTGACGCTGGCATCCGGGCAGTCGGCCTCGGTGTTCTCGGTGCTGAACCTGGCCAAGGCAGGCGACAATATCGTCAGCTCCACCGACCTGTACGGTGGCACCTGGAACGTGTTCGCCAACACGCTGAAGGACCTGGGGATCGAGACCCGCTTCGTCGATCCGACCGACCCCGAGGCCTTCGCCCGCGCCACCGACGACCGCACCCGCGCGTATTATGCTGAAACCCTGCCGAACCCGAAGCTGATCCCGTTCCCGATCGCGGAAGTGGCGGCGATCGGCCGGTCGTTTGGCATTCCGCTGATCATGGACAACACCGCGGCGCCGTTGCTGGTGCGCCCGTTCGACCATGGCGCGGCCGTGGTGATGTATTCGACGACCAAATATATCGGCGGCCATGGCACCTCGATCGGCGGCATCGTCATCGACGGCGGCAACTTCGATTGGGAGGCTAATCCCGCGCGCCAACCCGCGCTGAACACCCCCGATCCGTCCTATCACGGCGCGGTCTGGTCGCAGGCCGTCAAGCCACTGGGTCCCATTGCCTACATCCTGAAGATGCGCGTGACCCTGCTGCGCGACCTCGGCGCCTGTATGGCCCCGTTCAACGCGTTCATGTTCATCCAGGGCGTCGAGACCCTGCCGCTGCGCATGCGCGAGCACAGCCGCAACGCCCTGTCGGTCGCCAACTATCTGGCCGGCCGCAAGGACGTGTCTCGGGTCATTCACCCGGCGCATCACACCGGCATCGGCGCTGAACGCACCGCCAAATATCTGCCGCACGGTCAGGGCGGTCTGGTCGGCTTCGAACTCGCCGGGGGAGCCGATGCCGGCCGCACATTCATCGATGCGCTGAAGCTGTTCTACCACGTCGCCAACATCGGCGATGCGCGCAGCCTGGCGATCCATCCGGCCAGCACCACGCACTCGCAGTTGACGGAATCCGAACAGGCGGCGACCGGCGTGACGCCGGGTTACGTGCGCCTGTCGGTCGGGCTGGAGCATATCGACGACATCCTCGGCGATCTGTCGCAGGCCCTGGACGCGGCCCGGGGATGAGCCCGCGCGTCGCCCTGATCACCGGCGGCGCCAAAGGCATCGGAGCGGCCATCGCGGCGCGCCTGTCAGCCGACGGCTGGCGGGTCGTCGTGGCGGATCGCGATCCCGCCGGGGCTGCTCCGGCCGGTGGCCGTTACGTCGTCTGCGACGTCGGCGACGAACCGGCGGTCGCCGCACTGGCGCGATCCATCGCGGTAACCGAACGGCGGTTGGATGCGCTGATCTGCAACGCCGGGTTCATGATCCGCAAGCCGATCGCTGATCTGTCGCTGGCGGAATGGAATTCTGTCCTCACAACCAACCTGACCAGCACGTTCCTGCTTGTGCGCGAAGCCGAAGCCCTGCTGCGGGTCGCAAAAGGTACGGTCGTCACCATCGCCTCGACGCGCGCCGCGATGTCGGAACCGGACACTGAGTCCTACGCCGCCTCCAAGGGAGGGCTTGTGGCATTGACGCACGCGTTGGCGATCAGCCTGGGTCCCGATGTGCGGGTGAACTGCATCAGCCCCGGTTGGATCGCGATGAGGGACGCCGAACTGACCCCGGAGGAGCACGCCTTCCATCCCGCCGGACGTGTCGGCCATACGGGCGACATCGCAGGCATGGCGGCTTTCCTCGTAGGCCAGGACAGCGGTTTCATCACCGGCGCGGAGTTCGTCGTGGACGGTGGCGTGACCAGGAAGATGGTCTACCCCGAATAAGAGCCGCCTAAACGGCTACCGCCCGAAATGTTCGCGCCCGGGCGTTCGGATCGTGTGCCCCGGTTCCTGAGTCGCTATGATGTCACCTGCCGATTCCGAGAGGTCCTTGCATGTCCGCCTCCACGCTGCCCAACGCCACCTTAACCGCCGCCTACCAGGCGATGACTCCCGGTTCCGCCGCGCTCGCGGCCAGGGCCCGGACGTTGCTGCCCAGCGGGATCGCGCATGACAGCCGGCATTTCGATCCGTATCCGATTTATGTGAAACGCGCGAAGGGGCCGGTGAAGTGGGACGTGGATGGCAACACATACGTCGATTATTTCGGTGGCCACGGCTCCCTCCTGCTCGGACACAACAACCCGGTGGTGATGGAGGCGGTTCACGCGGCCCTCGACCAAGGCACGCATTTCGGCGCCTGCCATGAACTGGAGGTGCGGTGGGCTGAGCTGATCACGCAGATGATTCCGTCCGCCGAACGCGTCCGCTTCACCTCGTCCGGAACCGAGGCGACATTGATGGCGTTGCGGCTCGCGCGCGCCTACACCGGGCGCCCGAAACTGGTGCGGTTTCGGGGGCATTTCCACGGCTGGCACGACCACATGGCGGGCGGTTACAATAATCATTTCGATGGCACCGCGACCAGCGGCGTGATCGACGGGGTCGCCGACAGTGTTCTGCTATGTGATCCCAACGATGTTGCAGGCATCATTCGCCTCTTCAACGACCACAAGGACATCGCGGCTGTCATTCTTGAACCGACCGGCGCCAATTTCGGAAAAATGCCGATCCTGCCGTCGTTTCTGACCCTGCTGCGCGATCTGACAAGACAAGCGGGTTCGTTATTGATCTTCGACGAGGTGGTGACCGGCTTTCGCGTATCCCCCGGCGGCGTGCAGGCGGTCTGCGGCATCACCCCCGATCTGACCACACTGGCAAAAATCCTGTGTGGCGGCCTGCCGGGCGGCGCGGTTGTCGGACGCAAGGATATCCTCGACTGGCTGGACTTCAAGGCTTCCAAGGCCGCCGGTCAGGAGAAAATCGGCCATCTCGGGACCTTCAACGCCAATCCCGTTTCCGCCGCCGCCGGGATCGCGACGCTGGAGATCGTGGCTTCAACCGATGCCTGCGCCCGAGCGAACGAATTCGGCGAAACGATCCGGATGCGGATGAATGAGGTTCTGCTGGACGAACGGGTCAACTGGGCTGTCCATGGCTCGCACTCTTCATTCCACGTTTATACCAACCCGGAGGGGGCGGACATTGTCCCGGGCGCGTTCGATGCGGTGTCGTTTACGCGGGCCATGCTTGAAAAACCACGCGGAGAGGGCGTCGCCGCGCTGGTGCGGATGGGTTTTCTGGTGAACGGGGTCGATGTGAATTCCGGCCCGTCCGCCTGGATATCGGCCACGCACGGAGACGAGGAAATGGCCACGACCGTGGACGCATTCCGTACCACGATCCGCACGCTGAAGCGGGAAGGGGCGGTGGGATAGGGGCTATCGCTCCCCCGACCCGGCACGATCATCCGACATCCTGTGTCATCAGCCTGACCATCTCAGGGCTGACCTTCAGGTCCTTCGCGACCTCGTCCTGCTCCTTCAGCATGCGGTTGCGGATTTCGGTGGCCTGATCGGGCGTCAGGTCGGTGAATTTTATGCCATGGCTTTCCAGAGTCGTGCGCGCCCGAGCCTGGTTGGCGCTTTGGTTCGCGCGATAGATTTGGCTGTTGTCCGCCCAAAGGTTGGACATCAGCTTTTGCAGGTCGGGTGATAATTTGCCCCAAAAGGCGTTGCTGACCATCGGAATATAGGCCGCGAATGAGTTATGGTCCTGGAAGCCGTACCGGACCCCGGCTTCCCACAACTGCACGCTGACCAGGCTGTCGTTGGTGGTGATCAAGCCGTCGAATGTGCCCTGAGACAGGGCCAGCGGCACATCCGGCCAAGCGGTGACATTGGGAACCGCATCAAAGAACCGGGTCCTCCAGGCCTGCCCGCCACCGCCGGAATTACGGATTTTCAGGCCTTTCAGGTCGGTCAGGCTGTTCAGCGGCACCTTGGTGGTGAACCAGTTGCTGAATCCGTTGTCGATCCACGGACCCAGCACCCTGGAGCGGACTTTCTGTTCCAACTGCGATCCGATGAACGCGCCCGCACGGCCGTCGATGACGCGGTGGATGACCTCGATCGGCTGGTCATACAGCGCCGGAAGCTGGAACACGTCGGAATCCTGCACGAAATTGGTGACCGCCCACGCACCCGGCGCTGCCATATCGACCTGACCCTGTAACAACGCCTTGGTCACGTTCAGGTCGGCGAACAATTGGCCGCTGGCGAACAACTCGGGCTTGATGCGGCCGTCCGACGCGGCCTCCAGCTTCTTCAGATAGTCGCCGATCGCCACATTGCGGCCATGCGTGGGCGCGGTATCCAACGAGCACCGCAGGCGAAGCGGTTCATCGGCCCGGGCGCGGCCAATGGCGGGCAGGGCGAGAAGGCCGGCGGTTACGGCGCGGCGGGTCAGGATGGGCATGATAACTCCCTGGACGTGTTTGTTGCCGGGATGCTGTCAGAACCGGGCGCGGCACGCCAGCATCTGAAGCAAGCGCCGCGATTGCGCCCAACTGTCCGAACACGGACCTGATGCGCCGCCATGTGGGCCAATGCGTCTGAACCCATTGAGAATTTGTTAGCTTTATCCTGCCAGACTGTCTCGATGCGCGGGGCCCGGGCAGCACCAGATCGCACACCGGGGGTGACTCGCACAGATCTCAGCCCCTTTGATCGCCGGCCTTGATCTCAAGGTCGCCCGGGTCCGATCCACGATCACCATAAGACTTTCACGTTGTAGCTCGAAAACGCGCCGTCGGCCGTAACGATAGTCATGTTCTCGATGGTGGCCTGCCCGATCAGAAACCGGTCCATCGGATCTTTGTGGTGCAATGGCAGATCAGCCGCGGCTTGCGAATGGCGCATGGAAATCGGCAGTTGGTTGAACCCGTGCCTCGCGATAACCGCCGCCACGTCCTGCGCGATAGCAGCGAACTCCGGCTGCTTACCCGATCGAAATTTGGCGACCAATTCCCAGGCGGTGATCGCACTGACATATTTTTCGTTTCGGCTATCGACGATCGCCGCGCGCGCCGCCACCGACAGGGCCGGATCGCCACGATGCCACCAATACAGTGCATGGGTATCGAGCAGGAGCCTCAAAGGCCCCATTCCGCGGCTTCCTCATCCGACAGCGGCGCAAAAGCGCTCCACGGGACGGGAGGGCATTCGTCCTCTCCCAGCCCGAAAACCGGCTGCGGATCGACCGGCACGAGTTTGACCACGGGCTTGCCATGAATAGCGATCGTGACTGTCTCCCCTTGGCGGGCCAACGCAACTAGCTTTGAGAGTTGGCTCTTGGCCTCGTGCATATTGAAAACGTTGTCCATGTGCCGCTCTCCTTAGCTAGACGGTTAGCTAAATTCTAACCTGTCGTCAACGACCCCTAAAGGCAGGCACCAGTCAGCCAATCCAACTAAAATTAAATCATGGATCGGCTGAGCTACCGAAACTACAGCTCACCTGAGCTGACGCCTGCTCACATAGCGTCGGGTTAGGATGCAAAATTGGCGATTATCGACCCATAAATGAACATTTCGGACACTTCGGGTTGGCACTGGATAGGTGCGCCTCCATTAAATCCACGACGTCGTCGCGGCTTGGTGGAAACGGCTCTGCATTCGAGCTACGTTGTAATCAAATAGCAAACAGGGAAACGAACCTATCCTACAAGAGGCTGGCTGCCAAAATAATTTGATTCGTAACGATATTTATTATTATGATGAAGCAGTATTTGGACGTTCGTGTGACCGTCAGCAGAAATCGCTAACGCACCAACCGCTACGACCAGCCCTTCAACCGCTCCGCCGCCGCCCGCATATCCGCCTCCGGCCCGCAATAACTGAATCGAACAAACCGGCTTCCGCGCGTCCGGTCGAAGTCCACGCCGGGACTGACCGCCACCCCAACCTCTTGCAGCATCCGGGCACAGAATGCGGCGCTGTCGTTTGATCGGTCGCTGATGTCAGCGAACAGATAAAAAGCCCCTTCCGCCGGAGACAACCGGGAGAACCCCGCCGCCGGCAGCGCCGCCAGCAAATGATCCCGCGACCGCCGGTACGCCGCGATATTCGCCTGAAGCTCGGCATGGCAGTCGAACGCCGCCTCGGCAGCAACCTGAGCAATATACGGCGCACTAATGAACATATTCTGCGCCAGGCACTCAACCGGCCGGCACAAGTCCTCGGGCAGCACCAGCCAGCCAATTCGCCACCCGGTCATCGAAAAATACTTCGAAAAACTGTTCACCACGATGGCGCTATCGGAAAATTCCGCCGCCGAGGCAATTGGACTGTCGTAGTTCAGCCCGTGGTAGATTTCATCGCTGATCAGCCGCACCCCGTTGCGGTCGCACCAGACCGCGATGGCCGCCAGTTCGTCGCGATGCAGCATCGTCCCCGCCGGATTGCACGGGCTTGCCACGATCAGCCCGTCCGGCCGAGGGTCCAACGCCTCCAGCATCGCCACCGTCGGCTGAAACCGGGTTTCGATGCCGGCTTCCATGATCACCGGCACCATCCCCAACGCGGTCAGAATATTCACGTAAGGGGGGTAAAACGGCGCCGCCATCGCGATCCGGTCACCCGGATCGAACGCCGCCAGGAACGCCAACGGAAACGCGCCCGAGGCCCCGACCGTGACCGCGATCCGCTCGATCGGCAGCGTCAACCCATACCAGTCCAACGCATGTGCCGCGATCCGTTGCCGCAGCGACCGCAACCCGAATGCCTCGGTATAGCCCAGCGGATGCCCTGACCGCAGCGCCGCCATGGCCGCGGCGACCGCCCCCGCCGGGGCACCGGTTCCGGGCTGGCCGACCTCCATGCGGATCACATGCGGCGCCCCCGGCGGCAGCGCCAACTGGCGCGCGTTTGCCGCCGCAATCACGTCCATCACCAGGAATGGGGGAGCCGACGCCCCCTTGCCGACTTTCAGCACCACAGCGTTACTCCCGCCGGATCAGTTCGCCCCCACCGCGAGGCCCAGCTCACGCGGATCGTTCGCCCAGCCGCAAGAGGCCGAATCGCCCGGCAAATATCCCGAACAGGCGATCACGTTGGCGCGGCCCGGATCGGGCACCGGCACGCTCATCGGACGCTTGGACGTCAGCGCGTTGAGTAAGGCAGCGGCCACCGCCACCGGCGCCCCGGCCTGACCCGACCCGCCCGCCGCCGCTCGGAATGCCTTGTCCTTGTCGTTCCAGACCACGCCAGCCGACAGCAGCGGCGGCGGCACGGCGGACGGCGACGCGGCGGCCAGAACGCCGAGACCCGGCATGATGCGGCCGGTGCCAAACAGGTTATCCATGGTCAGATCGCAGGCCACGGCGTTGCCCATCCGATCCATCGTCACGAAGCTGGTGGAGGCAGGCGTCGCCGGGACCGCAGCCGCCGGCAGATCGCGGGCCGCCAGCACGGCGACGGGCGTGATGCCGCCGGCGCGATACCGAGCCGCCACGGCCAGGGAGCGGGAGGTCGCACCGGCGGTATCGGCCGGGTTGGCCGCCAACACGTCAAATCCGGCCGCGGCCGCCACACCGCCATCGGTCGGCAGGAATGCAATCTTGTCGCTGTGGAACGGGCGCACGATCACCGGCGCCCGCTTCGGCAAAGCGTCACGCAAATCGGAGAACTGCATCGGACCACCGATATCCGCCGACACCTGCGCGATCCGCCTGGCCAGCGCGCCCTGATACATGTCGCCGACGCCAGCGGTCCGGAGTTGCGACAGCGTGGACGCCAGATCGGGCTGCCGAAGCATCTGCCCCTCTGTCAGAGGCACGCCATTCTGGCTGAAGATCGCCCGGGCGCCGGGGTCGGCCAACAGCGGGCCCGACACCAGCGCGAGGTCCTTGACCAGGGCGCGTGAGATCGGCACGCCAGCGCGCGCCATCTGTTCGGCGGAGGACAACAGCGTCTCGAACGGCTGGGTGCCATAACGGGCATGCAACAGGAACAGCCCGCGCGCCATCATCGGCACCGCAGCGGGCCGGTCGGCGTTGGTCCCCGGATGGGCCGGGGCGAGCGGGGCGAACAGCACCGCCTCGGGCGTGCCGCCGTTCGGCGAATTGGCACCGGCCGCGTAGGCGATGCAGGCACCGCCGCCGCCCAGTCCGGCACGTGACGGCAGGGTGACCGTCAGAGTCAGCGCAACGGCAATGGCTGCATCGGCGGCGGTGCCACCGGCCGACAAGACCTCCCGGCCCGCCAGCGCGGCCCGCGGTTCGTCCGCCGCGACGCCGCCGAGGAAGCCCTGCACAAATCCGGGTGTGCCGGTCTGGGTGCCGCCGCCGATCAGCGACTTCTCGACCTTGTCCACCGTGGAGCACCCCGACAGCACCGCCAGCAGCCCCAAAAGCGGCCGCGACGGTCTGAACCGTTTGGACGGCACGGCCGGAGCGGCCGGTAAGCTTGTAATCGTGCCTCGACGCATGCCATTCATCCTGTCGGTCTCGCCAATTCCGGGGCCTCGGCACGCTATCCCTGGTTTCAAATCAAGGTGAAGCGCGCCTTGCCGATAAGCGAGCGTGCCTTAAACGGCTTCCGCATCAGCGGCAACCATACGCAGCGGTTTGACTTGCCACGAACCGTATTAACGGGCTTAAGCGGAGTTCCCGTCCGAGGACCCGAGATGATCCGCCTGTTTGTTGTCGCCAGCCTTCTCGCCACCAGCCTGTGTGCTTTTGGCGCCCGGGCCGAGTCGTTCACTCCGGCGCAGAAGGCCGAGATCGTCGCGATCGTCCGCGACGCGCTGAAACAGGACCCGTCGATCCTGCGCGACGCGATTACCGCGCTGCAGGCAGATGAGGGCGAACGGACACAGGAAACCACCCGCGCCGCCATTGCACAGGCGAAAGAACAACTGGTGACGCCGGCCGATCCGGTGGCAGGCGATGCCATGGGCGACGTGACGATCGTCGAGTTCTTCGACACGCGATGCCCGTATTGCCGCAAGCTCGAACCGGTGATGGATGGCTTCCTGGCGTCCGATCGGCATGTGCGGCTGGTTTACAAGGATATGCCCATCCTCGGACCGGCCAGCTTGCTGGGCACCAAGGCGCTGCTGGCCGCCCAGAAGCAGAACGCCTACGGCAAAATGCGCGACGCGGTGATGAAGCTGCCGCCCGACACCACCTTGCCCCAGCTTGAAACCACCGCCAAAGCGCTCGGTCTGGATTGGGGCCGGATGACGAAGGACATGGAAGACCCGGCGGTGAAAGCGCGGATCGACGCGAACCTGAAGCTGGCGCACGAATTGGGGATTCAGGGCACGCCCGCGCTGGTGATCGGCAACGATCTGGTGCCGGGCGCGGTCGATGCGGCGGAACTGCAGAAGTTGGTCAGCGCCGCGCGCAAGGGATAACTCGTCAGCCGACCTGCTCCCCCCGATCGTCGTCTCCCGACTTGATCGGGGCCCGTTTAGTCTCGGGTTCTGCGCCAGCCCGGGTTCCGCCCTCCGCACCGGGCTGATTGACCTGCATCAATGCAGGCGCCCTCGAGGTCTGGCGGACTGCCGACCATACAATCTGTATGGGAGGCCTTGCGATGCGCGCCGCCGATGTCATGACAACCAAGGTCATCACCGTTACGCCCGATGCGTCCGTGCAGGACGTCGCCGCGCTGCTTGCCAATAACGGTATCAGCGGGGTGCCGGTCGTGGATACGGCTGGTCAACTGGTCGGTGTCGTCAGCGAAGGCGACTTGTTGCACCGAACCGAGACCGGAACAGCACGGCGGGTTGAACGCAAGCGCCCGCGGTGGTTCGACACCTTTTCCGGCGACCGGGATCTGGCGCGCGACTACGTCAAATCCCACAGCCGCACCGTCCGCGACATCATGACCCCGGACGTTATTACGGTATCAGAAACAACTGAACTTGACGCCATCGCCAACCTGCTGGAGACAAAACGAATCAAGCGCGTCCCCGTCGTGCGCGACGGCACCGTCGTCGGCATCGTCAGCCGGTCCAATCTGGTGCGTGCCCTGGTCGCGGCCAAACCTCCGGCCGAGACCGGCACCGACAGCGATGACCGCACGATTCGCGGCCTGATTCTGGCGGAGCTGCAAGGCCAGGAGTGGGCCAGCCGGGTGTGGGCCGCCGACATCATCGTGCGCGACAAGATCGTGCATATCTGGTGTTCGGACGACCGCTCTGATGACGAAAGGCGTGCGTTGCGGGTCGTGGCGGAGAACACATCTGGTGTTCGTGGCGTAGAGGAACACATCGTGGCGGTGCCACTCAGCACGGGGTTCTAGGGAGTTGCTCTGCGATTGGTTGTACGGTAAGCGAGCGCCGTTTCACGTTGCGTGCTTACCGACGGAGCATCTTCGTCGCGGCAGCGGCAGGTGGCCTATGTGAGTGGATTGAATGTGGCCGGTGTTGGTCTGGATGGCATCCTGCCCATTCCCTCTTGAAGGTATCAGCTCAAAACCGACTCGAGATGCGCGCGACATCGGGTCATTGGATCAATGAGATGGGCACGAGGCTGACGGGCCAGGACGTGGCCCCGGCTTTTCTTCAGCCGGCGCACCGTTCAATCAGCCTCGGAGGCTTCCGATTCTACCAGGAACCGGTGTTGGCCATGGTGGTCCAGGGTTCGGCAGGTGGCAGCGCGCCACCGGCTTGCAACAGTTCGAGCGAGATGCCGTCTGGCGTGCGGACGAAGGCCATGTGGCCGTCACGTGGCGGGCGGTTGATCGTCACGCCGCGGGCGATGAAGGCGCTGCAGGTGTCGTAGATGTTGTCCACGGCGTAGGCGAGATGCCCGAAATTGCGGCCGCCGGTATAGGGCTGGGGGTCCCAGTTGTAGGTCAGTTCCAAGGCAGCCGCCTCATCGCCGGGGGCGGCTAGGAACACGTTGGTATAACGGCCCTTTTCGTCCGCCCGGCGGCGGATTTCGCGCAGGCCGAGTACGTCGAAGAAGGCGATAGTGTCCTCCAGCGAACTGACGCGGATCATCGTGTGCAGATATTTGGTCATGGTGTGTCCTCCGGTTAGGTGGTCGGCGAATTCCTGGCGCCGCGGCAATCGGTTCGAGATGTGGTAAGATTGGTCGCCGAGGTTATCCCAATCGGCCAATACTACAATCCGGAACTCCCCCGTGCCTTCGACATCTGTTTGATGGGCTCGCTATCCCGCCTCTCCGCGACGGTACGCTCGCTGCACGACGACCTTGTGCTGTTCAATGATTTTCCGGAATGAGTCGCTGGTCCTCGCCCAGTCCACCACATCGACCCGCCAGGGCAGGTCGGATTCTGAAAAATCGTCTGCCAGGCTCCCCCTGACATCCAACGACAAAGGCGTGTCCGAAATAACCGCGAGATCGAGATCGGAATAAGGCTTCACCCGCCCCTTCACACGAGAACCAAACGCCCAAACCTCATGGTCCGGAAGGTGTTTGCGTAAAATATCGCGGACAATCTCCCAATGGTCCGGGCGAATATCGATCGGCGGTATGTCAGCGGTATTCGTCATGCCAATCGCCGCCGAATCTGGTCGCGCAAAAACACCGCTTCCGCCAGAAAAGCGGGAATACCCGCCACAACCTCCAGAGCTTTGCTCTCATCATATACATGGCTGGTCTTGCTGCGCATGTCTCGGTACTTTTTCCAGGTTGGCCAATCCCCAAGCAGCACGCCCTGTTCATTGCCCGATCGAATAAGGTCCTGGAATGGCATTCCATCATATTCCCGAGGAGAAGCCGCCGCGGATTCCATATAGCGTTTTAGCGTCTTGTGACTCAGTTCAAACGTGAACTCGAAGCGTTGGATCAGGCCGTCGCGGATCTGGTCGTCAGCCGTGTTCAGCTCATAACGGGCCAGACCCGCCGTTAAGCTGGCAATGGCTTTCTCGAACGAGCCGATGTCAAGGGTCACAGCGTCGCTCCCTGGTAGCCGGAGGCTCCGGCCTGCGAACCGCATTATGCGGCAGCCCGATCCGGGGAACAATGGAACCCCCACCCTGTTCTTTCCGTCCTCAATCCGCTATCCGAACTTCCAAAGGAGACTCACCCATGACCTACCTCGTCGCCGATGACCTTCCCACCGCCCCGGCCGGAGACCGCTTCCGCGCCCTGCTCGCCCGCCCCGGCATCGTGCAGCTTCCCGGCGCCCATAACGGCCAGGCCGGCCTGCAAGCAAAGGCTGCGGGTTTCGAGGGCCTGTATCTGTCCGGTGCCGCCATGACCGCCTCGATGGGCATTCCCGACGTGGGCATGATCACGGTGGACGAGGTCTGCTTCTTCGTCCGCCAGATCGCCCGCGCCACCGCGCTGCCGCTGCTGGTGGACGGCGACACCGGTTACGGCGAGGCGCTGAACGTCATGCACATGATCCGCAGCTTTGAGGATGCCGGCGCCGGCGCGGTGCATATCGAGGACCAGTTGCTGCCCAAGAAGTGCGGCCACCTCAACGACAAAAAGATCGCCGACCCGCACGACATGGCCGCCAAGATCGCCGCCGCCCGCAAGGCTCGGAAACACCTGTATATCATTGCCCGCACCGACGCCGCCGCGTCCGAGGGCCTCGATGGCTGCGTCGGCCGAGCGAAATTGTATCTGGAAGCGGGGGCGGACGCGATCTTCCCCGAGGCGCTGAACACCGCCGAGATGTTCAAGGCCGCCGCCGCCCGCCTGCCGGGCGTGACGCTACTCGCCAACATGACCGAGTTCGGCCGCACCCCGTTCTTCACCGCGTCGGAGTTCGAGGCGATGGGCTACAAGATGGTGATCTGGCCGGTCAGCAGCCTGCGGGTGGCGAACAAGGCCCAGGCGCGGTTGTACGCCGCGATCAGGAAGGACGGCGGCGCCCAGAACATGGTCGATCATATGCAGACGCGGGCCGAACTGTACGAAACGATCGGGTATCATGATTACGAGGCGCTGGATGCTTCGATCATTACGACGATTATTCCGCAGGCGATGCCGCAGACGGCGTAAGTGGGGCTGTCGGGGACTGGATTCACCGCCCGCTCTTCATGGCGGCGGTGGAGGCTTCTTTGAGGGTAATCATCGGCCAGACGCGACAAACGCCGGTAAGCCCTTAATGCGCCACCAAGCAAATATGCGGCCCGAAACATACGCCTTAAGCACCACGAGGCTGGCATCTCGCCTCGTTTCGACTGCGAGCGCCGCCATTACGCCGCGGCAATCTCAAGCGGACTAGCGCCGCACGCAGTCCGTCACAGCATCGGTTGCTGAACCCGCGATGTGACCTCATAACCGCACATCATGCGGTGGTTCAGGCGTCCCGCCACCGCCGGCTGGCCTGTGTCCCAAACGGCGCGGCCGAGGCGTGCAGGCGCCGGTCCTGCGCGACCCAGCTTTGGGCCGCGGCCTCTGTGGCGAAGCCAGCCGCCGTTTGCGGCAGCGAGCCAACCCTGATGATTTCAACCGCGAAGCTATCGTCTTCGCGGTGGACGATTCGATAAGAGGCGTCTGCCATTATGCATCCTGCCATAACGCCGCGGGGCTTGTGTGTGACGATTGGTCAACGGTCCCGGGGGTCATAAGTCAGTCCGAACAGCGGACGCATCCTCGGCCTTGGAAACGATCAGGGCGGCGCGCTGCACGCTGATGTCCTTCAGAGTATGCACCCCGCCGGCCGTGGTCGCCAGCTTGACCTCGCCCAATTCGTCGTAAATGGACACGATGTGGCGAAGCTGGACCACAACGCGGCCGCCGGTGGCGGCCTCGAACGTGACCCAGCTCATGCTGAATGCCGGTTCAACGGGCGCCGCGGGAGATCATCAGCTTGATGTAGTCCGCCCGGCTGGTGCCGTCATACGACATGCCGAACGGCTTTTTCTCGCTCGACACCGGCTTGGCTTCGACCACAACCGGCTTGGCGCGCTTCATCTTGGCGGTCGTCGGCGGCACGATGGAACGCGTCACCGCCACGCTGAGTTCCGTAGCCCCCCGCGTGGACCCGTCCGCCCGGCCCTCGCGCCAGGACGCCACGTCCTTCGCCAGTTGGCTTTTCATCGCATCGGCGGTCTCGTCGGCCTGGACGAATTCGGCCGGATGTGTTCCGTCGTCGGGCACTGTGCTCATGTGCGTAGGGTCCTTTTGGTGAGCGGTCGCATAAGGGGCACCAACCCCGCGGCGGTGACCGAGGGCTCAGGGGAAGGCGTCGTCGACGATCAGGTCAGACATTGCTGACGATAGAAGCTGCCCCGAACGGGCAGGCGAGGCTTGCCCCGCGCGAATCCAAACCTTATCTGCGCATGTTTCCATGGAAATGCAAGTCCGGCGGCGCAACCTTCCGGCCGACGGGCCTGATATCAACCGGCGGGGAAGCGGTGGCAAGCCGTCCGCCGCACCCGAAACCCGCGATCAGGGTCGAAGCAACCGGACTGTTGCCCGGCTCAGACCTCTTCGAACGCCGCGGGTAAGAGGCCCGCCTTGAAGATGATGGTCGGTTCTTCGTCGTACTCGCCCGCTTCCGCATCGCCCCACGTCGAAAACGCAACGACTCCGGCCTTGGACGCCAACATGGTCTCGGCTTTCCTCTGTGCCACTTCCAGGGACCGGCATTTCACCGGGGTTTCGGCGATCAGCCGGGTGCCTTTGCCTTGCTTGAAAGCCTGCACCAGAAAAACCGTCTCACGCGCCATGGGGTACCGTTCCTAATCTGAGCAACAAGTTTACATCCGAACCGGGATAATGCGTGACGGTTGTCTGCGATGCGGGCATCATTTGCTGCGGTGCGGGAGAACGCCCCTAACCGACGCTGCGGCAGACAACCCTAACCACGCCCAAACGAGCCCAATTCGCCAGAGGTACTATCATGCAAATCCGAGTCGGCTACGAAATCGTCTATGACTGCGTGCAGCCGACCCCGATGGTGCTGATGCTGCACGTGCATCATTCCCGAGTCGCCGACCTCGTCGTGCCCGACCATCTGGTAACCGAACCGGCCCTGCCGGTGCACGCCTATCATGATTCGTTCGGAAACTGGTGCAGCCGGCTCGTCGCCCCCGCCGGCCGCACGCGCATCGCCAGCACCGCCGTGGTGTTCGATGCCGGCCTGCCCGACCCGTCCTTTCCGCATGCAAAGCAACATGCGGTGCAGGATCTGCCGGACAACGCGTTGGTGTTCCTGCTGGGCAGCCGCTACTGCGAAACCGACCGCCTGTCCGATATCGCCTGGCAGATGTTCGGCAACACCCCGACCGGCTGGGGCCGCGTTCAGGCGATCTGCGACTTCGTCCACAACCACATCAAGTTCGACTACCAGCAGGCGCGCTCCACCCGCACCGCATGGGAAGCCTTCAACGAAAAAGTCGGCGTCTGCCGCGACTACGCCCACCTGGCCGTGACACTCACCCGCTGCATGAACATTCCGGCGCGCTATTGCACCGGCTACCTCAGCGACATCAACATCCCGCCGCCGCACGGCACAATGGATTTCGCCGGCTGGTTCGAAGCCTACCTGGATGGCGCCTGGCACATGTTCGACCCGCGCAATAATAAACCGCTGTGGGGCCGCGTCCTGATCGCCCGCGGCCGCGACGCCACGGACGTGCCGATCAGCAACGCATTCGGCCCGAACACGCTGGTCAGTTTCAAAGTGATGGCGGATGAGGAGCCGGTGGCAAAGTAAGGTTGGGGCTTTGCCCCAAACCCCACGTCGCGCGGAAACGCGCGCTGGCGCACGACGGGGCGTCGCCCCTTGGAACCACTTATATAGGCCAGGGTTTTAGCGGGGGCATCTGAGTCGTCACCAACGACACGGATGCCCCCGCTAAATTCCTGGCCTTAAATTTAAGGGATCAAAGGGGCCGATGGCCCCTTTGCGGGTTCGGGCAGAGCCCGACCTTCCTTTGCCTCCAGCGCCTCAGCCGTCACCTCATTGGAAATCTGTGCCAGCGCGTTTTCGAGGCCGAGAGGCGTTGCGGTCGATAGGTCCAGCGCGGCGAGGCGCAGGGCCTCGCGGCGAATCAGGCGGGAGGCCATCGTGTTGAAGGCGGCGTCGGATTCGTCCGTCATGCGGAGGCTCCCGGAAGTGCCCGCCGCTTCCGGGTTGGAAGCGGCGGGCGTCAGGCTTTAGGCGGCTTCGGGTTCGACGTGATCGCCGACCATCGCTTCGGTCGTGATCATCAGGCCACCGATGGAGGCTGCGTTTTGCAGAGCAATGCGCACGACCTTCACCGGATCGATGATGCCGGCCTTGACCAGATCCTTGAATTCGCCGGTCTGGCAGTCGAAGCCGTAGTTGTACTCATCCTTTTCCAGCGTCTTGCCGGAAATGACGGCACCGTCTTCGCCGCCGTTGGCGGCGATCTGGCGCAGCGGGGTCAGGATCGCCTTGCGGACGATGTCGATCCCGACGCGCTGGTCGTCATTGTCGCCCTTCAGCTTGGCGAGGATCAGCGAGGCGCGTGCCAGGGCGACGCCGCCGCCCGGAACGATGCCTTCTTCGACCGCGGCGCGGGTGGCGTGCAGGGCGTCATCGACGCGGTCCTTACGCTCCTTCACTTCGGTCTCCGACGAACCGCCGACGCGGATGATGGCAACGCCACCGGCCAGCTTCGCCAGACGTTCCTGCAGCTTCTCTTTGTCGTAGTCCGAGGTGGTTTCCTCGATCTGCGCGCGGATCTGCTTGCAACGGCCCTGGATGTCGGCCTTTTTGCCGGCGCCTTCGATGACCGTGGTGTTTTCCTTGTCGATCAGCACGCGCTTGGCGGTACCGAGCATGGCAAGGGTCACGTTTTCCAGCTTGATGCCGAGGTCTTCGCTGATCACTTCGCCCTTGGTCAGGACGGCGAGATCTTCCAGCATCGCCTTGCGGCGATCGCCGAAGCCGGGGGCCTTAACGGCCGCGACCTTAAGACCGCCACGCAGCTTGTTCACGACCAAAGTGGCAAGGGCTTCGCCCTCGACGTCTTCGGCGATGATCAGCAGCGGCCGGCCGGACTGGGCGACGGCTTCCAGCACCGGCAGGATCGACTGCAGGTTGGACAGCTTCTTCTCGTTGAGAAGGATGTACGGGTTTTCGAGTTCAACCGTCATCTTCTCGGCGTTGGTGATGAAGTACGGTGACATATAGCCACGGTCGAACTTCATGCCTTCGACGACGTCGAGTTCGGTCAGAGCGGTCTTGGCTTCTTCGACGGTGATGACACCCTCGTTGCCGACCTTCTGCATCGCTTCGGCGATCATCTTGCCGATTTCGGTTTCGCCGTTGGCGGAGATCGTGCCGACCTGGGCGGTTTCCGCCTGGGTGGTGATCTTCTTGGCGCGCTTCTTCAGCTCGTCGACGACGGCCGCAACGGCCTTATCGACGCCGCGCTTCAGGTCCATCGGGTTCATGCCGGCGGAGACCGCCTTGGAGCCTTCACGGACGATCGCCTGTGCCAACACGATCGCTGTCGTGGTGCCATCGCCGGCGATGTCATTGGTCTTCGAGGCCACTTCGCGCACGAGTTGGGCGCCCATGTTCTCGAACTTGTCAGCAAGCTCGATCTCTTTGGCGACCGACACACCGTCTTTGGTGATGCGCGGGGAACCATAGCTCTTATCGAGCAGCACGTTGCGTCCCTTGGGACCCAGCGTGACTTTCACGGCCTCGGCCAGAGTATCCACACCGCGCGTCATGCGCTGGCGAGCATCGCCACCGAACCGAACGTCCTTCGCAGGCATTTGCGTATCCTTCCCGAAAATCGAATGCGTAGCCGACTGTCACCGGCGGAAGCCGATGACGAAGTTATTAGTCGTTTAGCCAGACAGGAGACCCGAAGCGGGTTCTGAGAGGCCTCAGCGGACGAACAGGCACCGCCGCGACAAAACTGTTTCGCCGGTCAGCGCCTGTTAGCACTCTTCCCCGGCGAGTGCCAGGGGTAAGATTGCGGCGCCTGACCGATGGGTGGCGAACCCGCGTGCTTATTAACTTGTATCAATGAATCGTTAACCCATCTGTGTCCCATGCCCGAGACATCGATGGGACGAAAGTCCCCGGACGGGGCGGTTTGCGCCAGATCAATGACTTGTCCGGGTTCGGCGCGAAGGCTGTTGAAAACCGTCAAGGGAAAAAACTGTTATGGTCAGAGTCATTCGTTCCAAAGGTTGGCTGCTGTTACCAGTTGCGGGGTTTCTGCTCGCATCCGAACGCGCCGAGGCCATTCCGGCGTTTGCATCACAGACCGGTCAGCCCTGCACGGCCTGCCATCTCGGCGGGTATGGACCGCAACTGACGCCGATCGGCCGAGCGTTTAAGATTGGCGGGTACACGCAGACAGGCGGAGAGGGGTTGGCGGCGAGTATTCCGCTGTCTTTGATGGCTATCACGTCGTTCACCAACACATCGGCCAGCGTGCCCGCGGATCAGGTGGCGCAGCATTATGGCGCCAATAACAATTTCTCCCTCGATCAGGTCAGCGGGTTCATCGGCGGTAACGTCGGGCCGTATAGCGGCGGGATGATGCAGTTCACCTGGTCCGATGTCGATAATACCTCGCATGTCGATAACACAGATTTGCGGCCTTTCACGAAGGTGTTCGACATCGGCGGTAAGGACCTGCGGATCGGCACCACGCTGAACAACACGCCGACGGTGCAGGATCCTTATAATACCACGTTCGCGTGGGGCTTTCCGTTTATCGCCTCGGCGCTGGCTCCGACGCCGGCGGCCAATCCGATGCTGGCCGGATCGTTCGGTGGCAATGCGATCGGCTATACGGCTTATGCCTGGTATAACAATGCTTTGTACCTCGAAGGCGGCGCCTATAACACGCTCGGTTCGTGGGCGTTGGCGCGGATAGGCAACGATTATACGATTGGCAGCACCACCAGCCCGGCACCGTATCTGCGGGCCGCCTACGAATGGCACTGGGGCAACAATACCGCCCATGTCGGCACCTTGTTCATGCATGCCGACGTCGATCCCTCGACCGGCGTGCCGTATCAAACCACCGGCATCAATGGCGCCGACCATTATACGGACTACGCGTTCGATGCGAGTTACCAGTTCATTGGTGACGGCCCGCACAGCGCGATGGTGCAGGGCATCTATACGCACGAAGACCAGAACCTGAGGGCGACATCGTCCGGCACCGGGTTCGGGGCGAAATACACGCTGGAACAAATGCGGGCGAACGTCTCGTATTGGTACGCCAATACGTATGGTGCGACGCTGGGTTGGCAGAAGACCTGGGGACCGGCGAACCCGGTGCTGTATCCTCAGGCCGAACTGGTTGGCAGCGCCAACAACAAGCCGAACAGCAATGCTTTTATTATCGAGGCGGATTGGGTGCCGTTCGGCAAGGATACCTCGCTGTGGGCACCGTTCATGAATCTGAAACTGGGCGCGCAGTATATCGCCTACACCCAGTTCAATGGTGGTTCGTCGAATTATGACGGTGCCGGACGCAATGCCAGCGACAACAACACGTTCCTGCTGTTCGCCTGGATGATTTTCTGATCACCCGGCCAACAAAGCATTCAATCGATGCCTGGAGTAAACCCAATGTATCCAAGGTCACCTAAATTCTTCGTCGCGGCCGCGCTTGCCGCCGCTTCATGGATGCTGCCAGCCGGCCCGGCCATGGCGCAACCAACACCGGCCCCGGAGCGTCATCTGATCCCGCAATCGTTACGGATCAGCCAAATCGAAACCACTGAACAGTTGGCGAGCCTGGCCAAGAGAAAAGGTCCGGTCGGGGCCGCGGCGGTTCGGGTGCAGGCATTGTATAGCGCGCATACCGCGCGCGAACGCGAATTTATCCTTCCGCCGCTGACGCTGCTGCCGCTTTTGGCGGATGGCAAGGTGACGCCGGATATGGCCTGGGCGATGGCCATGACGGATCGGGTCAAGGCCGAACGCGAGGAAATCTTTAACGAACACACACGCATCACCGAGGCGCTCAACCGGCTCGTTGTCGCGGCGGCCGAGGCGCATGACAACACCGCCAAGGAATTCGCCGAGTCAGCCGCCGCTGATTCATTGAATGATCTGGAAGTCCTGGAACCGACCTTGATGCTGATCGGCGATATTCTGCACAGCAAGCTGTCCGCGGCGCATTAGTCGTGTGCTTACGAGGAGATTGATCATGGCTAAATATAGTGTGCGCACGGTCGCGATTTGTGGCGTTTTGCTTGCCTCCGGGTTCGGTTCGGCTGCGATGTCGGCCGATGCGGGCGCCGGAAAAACCGTGTTTCAGGGGTCGTGCAGCATCTGTCATTCGGCGCAGCCGGGCCAGGACAAGATCGGGCCGACGCTGTTCGGTCTGGTCGGCCGCAAGACCGGGGCCGAACCCGGGTATAACTATTCGCCGGCCAATCAGGCGGCGAACCTGACCTGGGATGTGGCCACCCTGGACAAGTATCTGCAGGGGCCGAGGGCGATGATCCCGGGGACCAAGATGACCTTTGCCGGTGTGAAGGATGACGAAAAACGTGCGAACCTGATCGCCTATCTCGCCACCCTGAAGTAGCGTACCGCCATGGAAATTTCGTTTCGTGACATGATCACGGTGCTCCATGGCATGGGATTCGGCGCCTTGTTCATGCTGGCGTTTTCCGGTGCGATCGGGGTGATTTACGCGACGGCGGTCGCTGGTCCTGCAAGACCGTTGTCGCGGCTGACCACGATGATGTTTCGCTTCTATCTGATCAGCATGGCCACGCTCGCCTGGTTGGCCACTCTGTCGGGCGCTTACGTGATCTATCCCTGGTACCGTGCGGCCGCGCCGGCCGGCACGACGGATTTGTCGTTGTATCCCCGGTTGTTGTTGCTCTCCAGCCCGTTGACCGCAGGGTGGCACGACTACGGGATGGAGTGGAAAGAGCATGTCGCCTGGCTGACGCCCATCGCGATGACGATGGTCGCGTATGTGTTTATCAAATACGGGCCTCAGCTTGCTCTGCATCGTCATATGCGTAACGCCGTGCTGGGCTTCACGGCCGTTGCGTTTTTCGCCACCGCCGTGGCGGGCGTGTTCGGCGCGTTCCTGAATAAATACGCACCGGTTCGCGGCGGCCACGAGTATATCCTGTTCGAGGATAAATGAGATGGCGGTGCAATCTCTTCCCACCGGCCCGGGTGCCGCCGCAATTCTGGCCGCCGGCATAGGGTCATTGGTCCTGGGCTTGTGCGCCTTCGCCGCCGACGCCGAACCGGCGGTCGGGCACGCGTTTGTCTTCTGGGCGCCCACGGGTGCTCTGTCCGGTGTCACGACGACCGCGATCATCGCCTGGCTGGCGTCGTGGTTCGGTTTGTCGCGGCGCTGGCGGGCGCGTGATGTGAGCCTGGTGCGTGTCAACGTCGCGGCGTTCGCAATGCTGCTGGTGGCGCTGCTTTTGACGTTCCCGCCGTTTATGGACCTGCTTCAGGGCAAGTAGCGGATTGACGGAGGACCCCGGCTGTGACGATCGGACGCCGTTCCTTGTTGAAATATGCCGGATTATTGCCGTTGCCGAACATGTTGGCGGCGGCGGAGGCGCCGGCCGATTACACGCTGCGCATTGCCACCGGGCTGGTCGAACTGGCGCCGGATCATATCGTGTCCACCACGCTGTATAACGGACAGTTTCCGGGGCCATTGCTGCGCTTCACCGAAGGCCAGCGCGTGGCCGTGGATATACAAAACGATACCGACACACCGGAACTGGTGCACTGGCACGGGCAAATGATCCCGTCGGAGGTGGACGGCGCGGCGGAGGAAGGCACGCCGTTCGTGCCGGCGCATGGGAAGCAGCGCATCGCATTCGTTCCGAAACCATCGGGATTCCGCTTCTACCACACCCATGTCGCGTCCGGTGCCGATCTCAACCGTGGCACTTACACCGGCCAGGTCGGGCCGGTTTATATCGAGCCTCGCGCCAATCCTGGCGCCTATGACCGTGAGATCTTGCTGGTGCTGAAAGAGTTCGCGCCGGCGTTTAGCCGGGGCGGCGACATGGATATGAACGCGCTGGCCGGTGCCCCGATCGCCGCGTTGCAACAGATGGGCAAGGCGGCGGACGACGAGGCCAAAGAAAAAACCAAGGGGTTCGAGGTCGGCTACGACCTGTTCAGCATCAACGGCAAGATGCTGGGCCACGGCGAGCCGATCCGGGTGAAACAGGGCGAGCGCGTGCTGTTCCATGTGCTGAACGGCAGCGCCGGCGAAATTCGTAGCCTCGCGCTGCCGGGTCATGTGTTTCGCGTCGTGGCGCTGGACGGGAACCCGGTGCCGACGCAGGCAGTGGTGCCGGTGTTGTGGTTGGGAACCGCCGAACGCGTCTCGGCGATCGTGGAGATGAACCATCCCGGCGTCTGGGTGATGGGCGATCTTGCGGACGACGATCGCGGGCACGGGATGGGAATTGTCGTCGAATACGCCGGACGGGGTGGCAAACCGCAATGGGCGCGGCCAAAACCGTTCAAGTGGGATTACGCTCGGTTTGGCCGGCCCGATCCCGACCCGCGCCAGCCCGACGAGACGATCGAGATGACCATCGTCAAGCGCAACGCCGCGCTGGGGGGCTTCAACCAGTGGACGATCAACGGCGCGGCGTTCTCGATGGAGACCATGACGCCGGGCTTCTCGCTGCGGGCCGGCGGCCGGTACCGGCTGAAGCTGCGTAACGCCAGCGATGACGTGCATCCGATGCACCTGCACCGCCACAGCTTCGAATTGACCCGTATCGGCGGCCGGCCCACCGCTGGCGTGCTCAAGGACGTGGTGATGCTGGGAGGGTTTCAGGAGGCGGAGGTGGATTTCACGGCGGATAATCCGGGACCCACATTGTTCCACTGCCATCAGCAATTGCATATGGATTTCGGTCTGATGGCGCTTTTTAGCTATATATAGGTCCGCCAGGGCGACAAGCGACGGCTGTCGCATCGGCCCTCCTGGGGTTTGTGTTCGGGAACGCTTCAGGCAGGGCCGGGGCGCTGATCACGCCTGATCAATCCAACGGTGTATTTCCCGCCGGAAATCCTATATAGGGGCCAAACTTAAAGCGGGTGGACAAATTGGCGGCAGCAGAAATTACCAAGGCTATGGTGTCGGCGGCGTTTGGGGCAACGGCGGCGCAGGAAAAACCGACCGACGGCGATCCGTTCGCCGCGGGCGACTTTGTCGTGTACCCGACGCACGGCGTCGGCAAGATCGATAAGATCGGCGTGGAAGAGATCGGCGGCCACAAGCTTGATCTGATCTACATCTCGTTCGATGAAAACAAGATGATCCTGCGGGTTCCGGTCGCTCAGGCCCGGGTGACCGGCCTGCGCAAGCTGGCCTCGCCGGAGACCATGGCGCAGGTCATGGCGATCCTGGCCGGACGTCCCAAGGTCAGCCGGATGATGTGGGCGAAGCGCGCGCAGGAATTCCAGGCGAAGATCAACTCGGGCGATCTGAAGGCCGTGGCCGAGGTGTGCCGCGACCTGCAATCCGTCGCCAACGGGTCGGCCCCCAGCTACAGCCAGCGCAACCTGTTTGAGCTGGCGATCGACCGTTTGGCCGGAGAATATGCCGGCGTGGTCGGGACCGACAAGGCGGACGCGATCGTGAAGCTGACGCAGAAGCTGACGGACGGACGATCGGCCGACTCGGCGAAGTCCGAAGCGAAGGCCGAAAAGGTCCGCGACGACGCCAAGGCAAAGGCCGCTGTGACGGCGGCCGTGACCGCGACTGAGGTCGTCGTCGAAGCTGAGACCGCGGTCGAGGCCGAGGCCGAGGCTGAGGTATCGCTGGCGGCCTCGCCCGTATAGAGAACGCACCACAATAGGACCCGCGTAGGCAGCCGCTTCATCCCGAGGCGCGCCGAAGGGGATGCAAGAGGCGACCATGGTATTCAAACCGAACTACAACCATCAGCGGGCCGAACGGGATCGCGCGAAGGCCGCGAAGAAGGAAGCCAAGCTGCGCGACCGGCAGGACGCGCGCCGCGCTGAGGGCCAGGCTGGCGATGCGACCGAACCGTCCGACGCCCAGGTGGCGCCGGACGAGCCCCAAGGGGCAGCGTAGCCGACGAGCAGGATCGATCCGATGGCAATGAAACGACGCACCGAAAGCACGTTCGTGCTGTTCGACGTGACCTATGAGGACGGCACCCAGACGTCCAACCGGAAGGTTTTGACCTCCGTGTTGGGCGGCCTGGATGGCGATGAGCCGGCAAAGGCGGTGATCGAGGCGCAAGATCGTGAAATCGGTCTGGCGTCCGGCCGCCCCCGCGGTGAGATCAAGTCGGTGTCGCGCAAGCGGGTTTGAGTTGATTTGACCCCGCTCGCGGTTTCAGACGAAGTCTGGTGCGGGGGAACGGGTTATGCAGCGGATAACACCCAGGGTCAGCCAGATTCTGGAGACCTCGCTTTATGTGGACGACCTGGATCGGGCGCGCGCGTTCTACGAGCGCGTGTTCGGCTTTCAGGTCGTTTTTCATGACAACCGTATGTGCGCGATGGAAGTGCCGGGGGAGCAGGTCTTGTTGCTGTTCCGTCATGGCATGACCGATCGGCCGGCGCCCGGACCAGGCGGTGGGACGATCCCACCGCATCACGGGCGCGGGGCGCTGCATTTGGCGTTCGCCATTCCGTTTGGCGAACTGGCGGCGTGGGAAACGCATCTGCTGACGCAGGATGTGGCGTTGGAAAGCCGGATCGGCTGGCCCCGTGGCGGGACCAGCCTGTATTTTCGCGATCCGGACGGGCATTCGCTGGAGGTTGCAACTCCAGGCTTGTGGGCGAACAGGTAGCGGTCAGAACAGGAATTTGACCTTCGCCTCGGTGCCGATCGTGTTGGTGTAGCCGCTGTCTGCCTGGACCGTGCCCGAGACTTCGAGCGACGTCATCAGGTGCGCAGTCCACCAGTAGGACACTGCCGCCCTGAGGTTCTGTCTTTCCGCGTTGAGCAGCGTGTAGTCCAGTGGAATTGGACCGTTGACCGTGGAGTATGGATTTTCCGCACCGCCGACAACGCCGGTGTAGCCGACTGAGGTGCGCAGACCGTTGCTCCAATCCCAGTTGGCCCAAATTTGCAGGCGGTACGTCGGGTCTATCGCAAGGCGGGTGCCGCCGCCCAGCGATTCGTCGCCATGGAAATCAGCATCAATGGCGGCTTGCAGCGAGAAATTCGGGCCGAACCCTTTCGACATCCCAATTTGCGCGTCACCCTGCCACCCTCCGTACGCGGCACTGACTTTGTTCGGCGCGTAGCTTCCGTCCGGCGGAATCAGGTAGGCGGCGGTGAACACGTAGGCCTGTTCGGCGGCGTTCGCATAGGGCCAGAATAACATCGACAGATTTGTGTTGCTGGCACTGACGGTATGCATGCCGGGGTAGTTCTTTTCGTTATAGCCGCCGGACTGCCAATCGGCGAAGTAGGTGGCGGATTGCGAAATCTGGAATGCGATGGGATGGTCACCGATGGCCATGTACCGGGTGTATCGTAGGCCGGCGCCATAATTGTCGTTGGACGTGCTCGGGAGCGTCTGTCCGTTGGTGTAATGGAATCCGTTGGAAGAGTTGTAGGTTCCGTCAGCCTCGATCACGTTCGTGCTGGCCGGCAGTGGCACCATGATATAGGTATCGATCGACTGCGCTTTCGCCCCGGGCGCCAGACCTTGGGCGAGTAGCAGGCACATCAGAGCGGTCGGCGCGGCAAGATATCTGGCCGGGCTATTATCGCATCGCAGCATTTTGTTGTCTTTCAAGAATGTTAAACTCAGGTAAAATGGGCCGAAATGATTATCAATACGCCGAAACTGTGATGTTACGATTAGACATGCGACATCTTTTTTGGAACGCTGGTCGCAGACGATTTGTTGATAAACGTCTCGCTTGGTTCGATCGCCGATCGGCCGTGTGGGAAGCGCATGCCGTCCGTGCCGAGCGAGGCCGGCTACCCGAGGCAGAGGCATATCGCTGGGTCGGCGCGAAATTTCTTGCGTTCTGTGACCCGGGCCACAGCGGCTGATTCTATTCCGCGGTTCTGTCCTGTTATCGAAAACGGGAGATGGACCGATGAACGACCTTCTGGATTGTCCGGTACGGATCGAGGCGCTTTCCGTGCGGTCAGTGGCGCCGGCCCGGCGCATGATCCCGGTCCTGGAATGGACTTTCGACGGCGAAACTGGCCGGCCGGTCAGCCGTTGGGTGGTTTACGAGGTCGTTCGGGCGGCCGACTCGTTACGTTGACGCCGATCGGCCGATGTCGCCGGGATCGGCCAAATGTTCGCCGCTCCGGCAACGTGGTTTGAGCAAGAACCCGGGTTAGAATTGCGTCGTCAGGTTGGTCAGCCATTCTGGTGAGGCAGCGACAAGGCTGCTTTCCAGCGTATGGTCGAAGCCGGTCAAAATCAGCATGGCTACCAGCAAAGCGGCGCCACCGAGCAGTCTCTTGCCCATTTTGCCGCCGCTGATCATGCGGCCTCGCCAACGGCCGAGGGCCTCCCGCGAGAGCGTTCCAATCAACAACAGGGGCAGCGCGGTGCCCAGGCCGAACGCCAGCATGACGGCCGCCACGGCCGGGATATCGCGCCCTTGCGAGGCCAGAACGGATGCGGCGCCCAGGGTCGGGCCGACACACGGGCTCCAGACCGCGCCAAGCAGAAGACCGAGCATGAACTGGCCGGCGAGGCCGTTGAAGGAGAAGCGGGCCATCAGCCGGTTACCACCGTTACTGACACCGCCCGCGACCAGGGCAAATCGTTGCTGAAGAGACTCACTCAGCAAAACGATACCGAAACCTGCCAGAATGATCGCTGAGATGAAACGAAAGACATCGCCGTCCAGGCCGATCGAAAAGCCGACCAGGGCGACGAATAATCCGATCCCGACGAACGAGACGACCAGACCGGCGGCCAGGGCCGGCAGGCCGAATCGATGGCTGGAGATGGCGGGCCCGATCACCAGGGGCAGCAGGGGCAGGACGCAGGGGGACAACGTCGGGAGCATCCCGGCCATGAAGCCGAATGCGATGCTCCCGACTTGCATGCCGGGGTTCTTACTCGGCCGTTTTGGCGAGCAGGCTTTGGATCGCGGCGGGATCGATTTCGCCGGTGGAGCGGCCTTTTTCGGTCGTGCCGTTAAAGACGATCAGGGTGCTTTGCTTCTGGGCCCCCATCGCGCGGACCTGGTCTTTCTGCGTGTCAAAATCGATGTTGTAAACAACGAGGTTTTTGAACTTCGGCTCGTCTTCCAATTGGCTCAGGATTGGCCGTTGTTTGGCGCAAACCGGGCACCAGCTCGCGGTGATCTGGACCAGGATCGGTTGGCCCTGTTTCTGCGAGGCTTCGAACGCCTGTTGGGTGAACGGGGCGGCGTCGGTGGTGGCACGCGACGGGTGAGCGATCAGAACCGTGAGGCTGGCGGCAAGCAGGGCGGCAGGCACTAATGTCATCAGGCGCATGGATAACTCCGCAGGTTGGCGGAGGTGGTGGTAGCAGCCTGCGGTGACGGTGGAAAGATGCCGTCAAGCGTGTGTTCAACTAGCGGTACCAGCGGCCGCGGATCCACACCCACTGGCGTCCGTTCCAGGACCAGTGGCCTTCGTGCCAGTGCCAGCCCTCCCGGCCGGGTGGCGAGGGACGTTCCTCATGCCGGGGAGGCGGCATGTGCGGGCGCGGCGGCGGCCGATGATCCTCTTGACGCGGTTCGTCGCGCGGCGGTCCCTCCCGGTATGGTTCGGGACCCGGCTGCGCCCGAACCACACGGAACGGGAGCATCAAGCCGCCCATTGCGGCGATCATTATTTTGCGGCGATCGATCATCGGGGCCTCGCGACACAGACACTGACCGGACGAAAATGGGCGGCTGGCCGGAGGACATCCAGTCACGTCAGCGGCATTTCGCAAGATGGTCAGACCGAGGCCGGATGCTCGGCGGGTGACACTACCGCCGAACCGGGGCCCCACCAGGCGGCATCGCGTTCTCCGGGTTGCGATGCGCGCGAGATCGCTTCGACCAGAATCCGTCGATTGATGGGTTTGCTGACGAAATCATTCATCCCGGCGTCACGACATGCCTGGATATCTTCCGGAAAGGCGTTCGCCGTCATCGCAATGATCGGAGTATGGCGGCAGGGACCGGTGCCTTTGCGGATGACCTGCGTGGCTTCGAGACCATCCATCTCCGGCATGCTCATGTCCATAAAGATGATATCGTATTTTGTTTCTGCCGCGGCCTTGACCGCTTCCGCACCGTTATTCGCGATATCGACGTCCAACCCGGCAAGCCTCACCATCCGGGTAAAGACAAGCTGATTGGTGCGATTGTCCTCCGCCAGCAACACGTGCAGGGGGCGATCCCGGGCAAACCGGGCGGTGATGCTTTCGATTGTTTCCGATTCGAAAACGCGCGGGCTTTCGGCGATCGTTTGCAACGGAAGCTGAACACGGAAAATGGTTCCGGTCCCCGGGATCGAACTCGCGGCAATCGTGCCGCCCATCCCGTCCACGAGTTGCTTGCAGATGGCCAATCCCAGTCCCGAACCGCCGAAGCGGCGGGTGATGGAGGTATCGGCTTGCACGAACGGGTCGAACAAACCGGTCATTTGGGCCGATGTCATGCCGATGCCGGTGTCCGTCACCGTCCATTCGACGACGGCCTGGTCTGCTCCGCGCGACAGACATTCGGCGCGAACGGCCACGCCACCGGTTTTGGTGAATTTGACGGCGTTCGAAACCAGATTGTGCAAGACCTGGCCAATGCGGTTGGCATCGGCCAGCAATCGCGGCGGCAGGTCGATATCCTGTGTGACGTCAAGGCGAATGCCTTTTTCGACCGCGATCGGGCCATGCACACTGAGCGTTTCTTGCGTCAGCGTGGCGGGTGAAAACGGAATGTGTTCAAAGGTCATGCGCCCGGCGTCGAGGCGGGAGAAATCCAGCACATCGTTGAGGATGCGCATCAGGATGCCGCCTGAGCCGTGTATCGCCAGAACGATCTGACGTTGTTCCGCGGGCATGGCGTCATCGAGAAGCGTGGTGGTCAGGCCCAGCACCGCGTTCATCGGTGTGCGAATCTCATGACTCATCATCGCCAGAAACGTCGATTTCGCTCGGCTGGCCGCTTCGGCGGCGCGCTGCAGCTCGCGCGCCTCGTCGGTTTCCTGGCGCAGGACCTGCATGCGCAGTTGCGCCTCGGCTTCGCGCTGGGCGGCGATATTTTGCAAATTGGCAATGATCGCCAGCCGCATGTGATCGAGGGCTTGCATCAGGTGGGCGATCTCGCCGGGTCCGGTTTGCGGCAGTTCGGTGTCGAGGTGCCCGGCGGCGATGGCATCCGCGGCCACGACAGCGTCGCGCAGCGTCGGTAAAATGGAGCGGGCCAGCGCCAACGCGATGCCTAGGGAAATGATCACCGCACTAACGGACGCAAACAGAACCAGGCGGTCGCCACGGTCAATCGATTGCTCAACGTCGTCGCGGGCCGCCAGACCGTCGGCCCCAAACCGACGAACCAGGGCTGTCAGGTCCCGGCTGACCGCTTCCAGTCCGGAAACAAAGCGAATCGTTGATGTTTCTTTGGTCAGACGCTGGAATTGTGCCAACAGGGCCTGACCCTGGGCGCGGGCCCTCGCGGTCATGGCCCGCTCGATCGCGACCTCCAGGTTACTCATCACCGTTTGAAGATCGCCCACGGATTTTTCGATCGAAGGGCGCAAGGCCGGATCGGCGTCATCGGCTTCCAGCCGCACTAAGCCCGTTTGCACCGCGGTGATGTAGGTCAGGCCAATGTAGGATTCATCGTAGATGGCCATCGCGCGCTCGCCCATGCGATGCTGCTGGTTGCGGGCGAACAGTCCGAGACCGGCATTCAGCAACAGGAGCAGGCCACAGGCCACAATGATCCGGGCTTTGATGGTCATGGCAGGGCGTCAGCCGGGTTGCCGGACGCCAATCGTTGCCTCCGGCGCAACGCGGCGGGTTCGATGTTCGAGTCCGCCGTTGAGACCGATTCGCGCCCTTCATCGTCGCGGCCAGCCGAACCATGACGAAGCCGGGATGGCATCTGGTCAGTGCCAATGGGCGTTGTTAGTGCGAGCGGCGATGGCGGTACTCGAGGCAAAAGCATAACCCGTTCCTTATCCTCCGGCGGCATGCCAGTGAGTGAAAGACATCCGAACGGTGAGGACGACCGCTCTCCTTCACGGCCGGATTCCGGCCCCGCTTCAGATTATAGAGTGAATACGTCTTTTGCATCGAAATGAGATTGTTTCGGTAAAAATGCATATTGCTACAATCTGTTTCTGAGGGGGCGTGCCGCGGCGGTCCCGAAACATTCCGTCGACCGGGGCCATCATGAAAAATGCGTTGAGAATTCCCGCCGTCACGGTGAGAATTCAGTTTTCTCATGATGAGAACGGCTGCTCGGCATTGGTCAGGCGGAGTTTGCCGGTAGCATCGTGCCTGAAATGGAACTCAGATAAGGACGGATCAGAACGGATGAGATTCGACACCGGCGGACTGAACTGGATAGCGCAGGCTATTATGGGCGGTTCGTTTGCAGCCCTAAATTCGCTGGGTCTGACATTCGACGCATCGCCAATCGAGCACGGCAAAATCAGGGCAATGTGTCCTCATCCGTTCTTATCCGTTCTGATCCGTCCTTATCTGTGTTCCCATGTCACCCACCGGCCTATCGATCCGGCTGATGCGGAGGAAGCCGCACAATTCAGCAGGGACTTTCCGGGCGGACACCAAACCAGCGCCGCGGTACCGAAACGTCATTCAGTAACGTCAGGCGAGCGGCGAGAGAGTCGTCGGCATGCGCATCAGTGGCCTTCAGCAAGCCGCACTTGGCGGCCGCGACTATCGGGAAACGACGCACGGGCGAACGCCGGTGTTCGTTACTTATCCCCGAACGCGGCCCGCCGCGCTTCGGTCGCCAGCCGGTCGGCGCGCTCGTTCATATCGTTGCCGTCATGGCCGCGCACCCATTTCCACTCTACCCGGTGGATTTCCCCCGCCGCCAGGATGCGCTTCCACAGATCAATATTGGCCACCGGATCGCCAATGGACCCGCGCCAGCCCTTGCGAACCCAGCCGGTGATCCATTTGGTGATGCCGTTCTTGAGGTATTGGCTGTCCGTGTGGATCACCACATGGCAGGGGCGTTTCAGAGACTCCAGCGCCTCGGCCGCCGCCGTCAGTTCCATGCGGTTGTTGGTCGTGACCGGCTTCGTGCCCGACAATTCCTTGACGACATTTCGGAATGTCAGGATCGCGGCCCAGCCGCCGGGGCCGGGGTTCGGCTTGCAGCCGCCGTCGGTCCAGACTTCCACGACTTTATCGGGATCGGGTGGCAGCGACACGACGATTTCATCATAGGCCATAGGCGCGTCCATCCGTGGCAGACATGTGGAAACGCAGCCGGCGGAGATACTCCATCGGGTCCTTTCGAGTGACCATCGCGCCGGACGGGGTGTTCAGCCAGTCGAACACCCGGGTCAGCAGGAAGCGAATCGCCGCACCCTGGCACAGCACCGGCAGCGCGTCCTGTTCATCCTGCGACAACGGGCGCACCGACTGATAGCTGGCCAGCAGCGCGCGGCTTTTCGTCACGTTGAACGAGAAATCCGGCTCAAAGCACCAGGCATTCAGACAAATGGCGATGTCATAGGCCAGCAGGTCGGTGGCGGCGAAGTAGAAGTCGATCACCCCCGACAGTTTCTCGTCCAGGAAGAACACGTTGTCGGGGAACATGTCGGCGTGGATATGTCCGACCGGCAGTCCGGCCGGCCAACCCGACAGGATCGCATCCAGGGACCGGTCCAGCTCCTGCGCCAGTCCGTCCTGGATCTCATCGGCTCGGCCACGGCAACGGTCGAGCAGAGGCTGCCAGGCTTGCGGACCGAGCGCGTTTTTCCGGGCCGGTGCGTAATCCGCTCCCGCCAGATGCAGCTTTGCCAGTGCGGTCCCGACCGGGGCGCAATGGGACTGCCGCACGCGCCGGGGCCAGACGCCGGGTAGGAAGGTGGTGATCGCGGCGTGCTTGCCGCACAGTTGCCGCAGCGCCAGGCCGTCGCGGCCGTGCACCGGTTGCGGGCACACCAGGCCGTGCAGCGCCAGATGCTCCATCAGGCCGAGGAACCAGGGCAGGTCGTCCGGATCGACGCGCTTTTCGTACAGCGTCAGAATGAAGTCGCCGGCCGTGGTGCGGAGGGAAAAGTTCGAGTTCTCGACGCCCTCGGCGATGCCGCGGAAGGCGACCATGGTGCCGATGTCGTAGCCGGACAGGAAATCCGCCAACGCGTCGTCGGTAACCTCGGTATAAACCGCCATGGGCGGCTCAGTGCGTCCAGTTTTCGATGCGGCCGTATTTGAAATTGTCGGAATACGACTTTGGCTTGATCCGGCGGGTCTGCGGCAGTTCGACCTCGTATTGGAGGCCGGCGCGGTCGGCGTAGGCGATGGCTTCCTCGCGCGTGTCGAACGACAGCTTCACCTGCGTCTGGGTGTCGCCACCGCCGGACCAGCCCATCAGCGGGTCGGCGACGCGGCCGTGCGAGGGAATGAATTCGAGTGCCCAATCCTGCGTCTTCGCCCAACCGGATTGCATGGCGGTCTTGGGCGGCTGGAAAATGCGGGCACGCATGGACAGAGACTCCGTTAAGCTAAGTGGTCGGGGCGGCGGGACTCGAACCCACGACCTCCTGTACCCAAAACAGGCGCGCTACCAGGCTGCGCCACACCCCGACGGCAGGAACCGGCGGACCCTATGGGCGGCGGCGTTCCGATGCAAGCGGATTGACGGCAATCCCGGGGGGAATCGCACATCCGTGGCCCAGCCGGGCGTATTGGCGCCTGTCCGCACGGGTTACGCCGCCCGAATCTGCTGCAGGAACCCGTTCACCTGTCCGCGCAGCCGCTCCGCCGCCGAACCCAGCTCCACCGACGCCGCCTTCACCGCCCGCGATGTCGTATCGGTGGCCTCGGCGCCGCGGGTGACGCTGGCAACCGTTTGCGACACTTCACCGGTGCTGTGGGCGGCGCCCTGCGTATTGCGGGCAATCTCCTGCGTCGCGGCGCCTTGTTCCTCCACCGCGGCGGCGATCGACGTATTGACGACGCTGACCTCCGCAATGGTGGCGCCGATCTTGCGGATGGCGGCGACCGCGGCTTCGGTGCCGCCTTGCACCGAGGCGATCTGCGAGGCGATCTCCTCCGTCGCCCTGGCGGTCTGGGTCGCGAGCGATTTCACCTCCGACGCGACGACGGCAAACCCCTTGCCGGCGTCACCCGCGCGGGCTGCCTCGATCGTCGCATTCAGCGCCAGCAGGTTGGTTTGGGCGGCAATGTCGCTGATCAGTTTCACGACTTTGCCGATTTCAGCGGTGGCTTCGGCCAGTCCGCGCACCGTGTCGTCGGTCTGGCGCGTCTCTTCCACGGCGCGCGAGGCGATGGTGGAGGCATGCGCCACCTGCCGGCTGATTTCGGATATCGACGAACTGAGTTGTTCGGTCGCGGCCGCGACGCCTTCGACATTGTTGGTCGCCTCCCGCGCCGCGGCGACGGCGGTGTTGGCCTGGTCCTTGCTGCGATCCGCGATTCCCTGCATGTCGTTGGCCGCCCGGTCCATCTTCGCCGACGCGTCGCCGAACCCGTTCAGCGCCATGCCGACTTCGGCATCGAAGGCGACGACATGCGCTTCCGTCGATCTGTGGCGGGCTTCCGCGCGCTGTTGATCGTCGCGCTGTTCCGCTTCCAGCCGTGCTTTGTCCACCGCCTGTCGTTGGAACGTTGCCAGCGCCCCCGCCAGGGCGCCGATTTCGTCACGCCGGTCGGTAAACGGCGCCTGAACCGACAGATTGCCGTTGGCGAGTTGCGACATGGCGTCGCGCAGCACATGCAGCGGGCGGATGACGCGGCGGCTGACCGTCAGCAGGCTGAAACCCGACATCAGGATGGCCACGATCAGCAGCCCGGCTTCCAGCATGAGTGCGGTCTTCGCCGAGGCATGCATCGACGACGCGTGATCATTGGCCTCGCGCAGCGCGGCCTCGGCCACGGTCAGTGTGGCGGCGAGCCGTGGCACTGTGATCGGCGACCACTGATCGGCGATCAGTTCGGGCTTGCCGCCCTCGATCAACGCGTTCAGCAGACGCGCCCGCAGGGCCAGATAATCGGGATCGTAGAATTGCCGTTTGGCCGTGGCGACGCTGTCAGTAAACCGAGCGGGCAGGGGAAGGCCCACGATGACGTCCTCGAACGATGCCCAGAGCGCGTCGCTGGCGCCGATATAGGCGTCAAACTTCTGCCGCGCATCGTGCGGCACTTTTCCGGCGGCGAGACTGGTGGAGATGATCAATGACGCTTCGCCGGCGCTGTTCCGCGTGGCCCAGGCGAGTTGCTTGACCTCCAGCATCTGGTCGATGAACCCGTCCAGTTCCTTCACCCGGGCAAACAATTGCGCGGAGATTTGTTCGAGATTGGTCTGGAGGGCGAGACTCTCCGCCACGTAGTCTTCCCCCAGGATCGCTCGGCGGCTGGCTTTTGGCCCGGCCACACCGGTCCAGTATTCAGCCTGGAGCGCGGTCAGGGTTGTCAGTGAGCGCTGCAATGTGGGCAGCGACTGATCGCGGCCGGGGAAGGGGATGTCGGCCAGTTGCTCGATCGAAGCCTTTAAGGCCGGCATTTCTTCGTCGCGCAGAGTCGTGAGGAACGCCTTGATCTCCGGCTTGATGGATTCGTCGGCATTCCAGGTGCGCAAGGTCGAGCTGCGATCGGTCCGGGTGGCAACGAGCGCGCGGAACATCTGGCCGGAGACAGTGGTGATCTGCGAGGTCAGGCTGGCGGCCTGCATTTGCCGCCATGTGTCCCAGACGCGCGTGGAGAGAATCGCGATGGCGAGGCAGGCCATCGCGGTCAGAACGGATTTCAGCAGCGTCGCGGAGGACAGGCGGTTCAACAATGGGATTCTCATCGGACAGGATGGGAAAACGTTACGAAATCCTGTATCGGACTGTCTAACAAAAACGCAGGATTTACATGGAAATATCGCGACAATCAGGCGGTCGCCGGGTTGGCACTTGCACGTTACGGATATAATCGTTTTTGCGAATTATACCAGTCGGAGTCGACGCCGCCTCTCGCCCCCACCGTGATGGTTCCACGCCTGGGCTGTCCGGCACGGCGGGGCATCGGATCAGGTGGTCCAGAGGGGATTTGCCGCAACGATGCCGCCCCGGAGAGACCTCTATGGCGCGTTGCCGAATATCCGTTGCTTCACAGTGTCGCCGACCCGGATATCCAGTTTCGCGGTCAGGCCGCCGGCGAGTTCCAGCGTCGCGCGCACCGGCCCGTGGCTGTCGATCACCGCCAGGCTGCGTGGCGTGGTGTTCTCCGCGATCGCTCGGATCGACCCGTCGGCGTTGATGAATACCATGTCCAGCGGCACGAGCGTGTTGCGCATCCACATCTGCGAGTCGTGCGCGAAGCCCCAGTCGAACAGCATGCCGCCGTCCTCAGGGACGCTGGTGCGGAACATCTCGCCGACGATCTGTTGCTCCTGCTTGATGGCCATTTCCACGTTGAACACGTGTTCCGGGCCGCCGTGGCCAACGATGATCAGTTTCTCCTTCGGCAGTTCGGGCTGCGGGCCGGTGGGCTCCGGCGACTGCGCCCAAGTCGTCAGGGCGGGGATGGCGAACGGCAGGGCGGCGGCGAGCGCCAGCAGGTAACGGCGTTTCATATGATGGAAATCTCCCGGGTGAGGTGCCGTATGGCGTCGCGGATCGGACCGGTGCGTGGCGGGTCGAGCAATGTCGAAAACCAATGCTCCGGCGGGTTGCGCCCGGCCGCCCGGTCGAACGTCAGCGCGCGCAGGCCCGCTTCGGCTTCAGGCGGCAAGCGGCCGGGAATGGAATGGTTGTTCAACGTGCCCCAAATCAGTGCCCAACAGCGGCCTACGGTCCAAGGGTTGTAGCCGCCGCCGCCAAGGACCACCAGACGCGATGTGCGTTGCATCAAAGCCTGAACGACCGAGCGGTGGCTGTTGTTGGACAACGATAGTTTGGCCAGCGGGTCCTCTTCCAGCCCGTCCGCCCCGGCCTGTAGCATGATCGCCTGCGGTTGCAGGCGGTCGATCAGAGGCAGGATGGCGGTTTGCATCACATGGTCGAACTCGGAGTCGTTGCAGCCCGCGGGAACAGGAACATTGCGGGCCGTGCCCCCCGCCGTGTCGGTCGCGGCGCCGGTGAACGGCCATCTTGCGTGCTCGTGCAGGCTGATGGTGAAGACGCGCGTGTCGTCATGGAACGCGTCCTGAACGCCATCGCCGTGATGCGCGTCGATGTCGAGATAGACGATCCTATCCAGCCCGAGGTCCAGCCACGTCAATAACCCCAGCACGCAGTCGTTCAGATAACAAAACCCGGAGGCTCGGTTTGGCCGGCCGTGGTGGGTGCCGCCGCCGGGGCAATGAACGTGCCGGCCCTCGGCGGCCAGTTTCGCGGCGAGCATGACGCCGCCGGCGGAGGTGGCGGGGCGGCTGAAGACCTCCCGATAGACCGGGTTTCCGTCGGCGCCGATGCGGAAGCGGGTGCGGATGGCGTCGGTGACCGACTGCTCGCGTTCGGCCTGGCGGAGGGCGGCGATGTAGGCGGGGTCGTGAAAGCGAGTCAGTTGGTCCTCGGTGGCCATCGGCGCGTCGCGATACACGTCGTTCGGGAGCCAACCGAGCGCTCGGCACAGGTCGGTGCAGACGGAGACTCGCGGGACGGCGAGCGGGTGCTTCGGACCGTAGCTGGAATTTCGGTAGATCTCGCTGCCGACGTAGAGGGGAGCCATGGGACCGGGAAGCCGTTGATGGGTGGGCTTGAATGCCCACGCTGCAATGAGGCCGTCAAGGCATCGACCCAAGGCGCCGAAATCTCAATCCGCGGAACAGCAGGCTGGTGCCGGCGGTGCGGCGGGACTAGCGTCCCGTCATGAACGCTTCGTTCCGGTGTTTCGCTCTACGCTACAGTCTCCCACCGAGCATTCAGCGCTGGGGACCTCAGACGTTCGCAGTGGATACCGTTTCTCCGTCGTCATGGACCGACCATCCAGGACTCCCTGTGGCGCGCCGGGCCATGACGACGGGGCGGCCGGCCGATTCACTCACTGTCGGGCGTTATATACAAGGATTGTTGTTGGCCGTAGTTGTGCCTGTAACGATCTGTAGCGCCCCGGCCTCCGCCAACGAGGTCTGCCGGTTCGTCGGCACCACCGATTATTCGGGGCAGGCGGCCATTACGACGAATGTGGCGACTACCGGCGATGTGACTCGCGTCGACGTCGCCATTACATTCCATGCGAAGCGGATGTATTTGATCGACATTCAGTATCTGCTGGAAGAGGTCAGCACCTGGCGGGCCGGAGCGCTGCAAAGCGTGTCTGTCAACAATCGCTATGCGGTGGATGATCACATCGTGCGCCAGCTCTGGGATGACTTTCAGCGCGGTTCGGATGGCCTATAGGCGCGGCGGGTGCAGGCGAAGACCCTCGACGATCTGCGGCGGATGCATCCGCATTTTGTTCAGCATTGGGATCCTGTGACGTTCGGGCGGCCGTGGCTACAGGACTATACGGTTGCCCCGCCGGAGCGCCGAGCGGATTTGGACCTCGCATCGCCTCCGGATGGCGTGCGTTCGCCGCTGGCCCTGGCGTTCTATTGGATCAGGTGGTTGCCGAACGGGGGTGCGGATGTGCCGGTTTTCCTGCCGGGGTGGAAGAAGGATAAGGTGATGGATGTGCGGTTTGACGCCTCGGTTTCGCCGGCCGGAACGGTCTGGCACGTGCCGTTGCATCACCCGTCATTGACCTCGGATCAGCCATCCTCGGCCACGGTTTTGACGTCCACGGACCATCATTTGATGCGGTTGTCGTTCGACCTGCATGGGCCGGCGGGATCGGCGGGCGGGTTGGTTGAGCAGACGGGATGTGTGGGTTCCGCCGGGACGCCATAGCCCCTGTTGGCTATGAGGGCGAGCATCGCCATGTGCGCGGAGAGGGTGGCGCAGGTGGTCCACTCCCAGAAGGCGAAGCTGAGCCAGACGGGGACCCCGCGGGCACGCCAGGTCAGGTTGACCCACGGCATCGCGGGCAGCGCATAGAAGACATAGAGCTGCGCCAGGCCGGCCAACAGGATGGGCAACACCGCCGATCCCGCCACGAGGGAGGCCCATCGCACGTGGCGGGACAGGCTTCGCTCGATCGTCTGATACATCATGACGACCAGCCCGAGACACAGGCCGGCGAACGCCAGGACGGTCAGGATTTCGTGGCCTTTTCGGAACGGAAGCACCGACTCCGGCAGCGCCGCCGAACCGGCCATGAAGATGATTCCGAACTGGAACGCTTTGATCCCGGCGGGGCGGCGCGCGGGGGGCAACAGCGCAGTCCAGGCCAATCCGCACAGACTGGAGGCCACGATCCCGACGGCTGCCCACAGATGCCCGGCGGGATTGCGGGTAATGGCGAACAGGTTGGACAGCGGCATGTACCGCCAATCATATTCCGAGGGATAGCGATGCGCTGACCCCAGAACGCAGGCCCAGAAAGCCAGCACCCCTAGCAGGGCCGTTACGGCCGAGGCGTTTCCGCGGAGTTTGGTGGGGCGGAGCTTTGGTCTGATACCAATCGCCGTTGATGTTGACGTGCTGCCATTCCACATCTGTCATGGCCCGGCTCGTCGGGGCCACCCGTGACTCGACGGTGCCGCGACAGGTGGCCAGGATGATCCCCCGATCAAGTCGGGGGAGGGCCATGACGGTAAGGGGCGAGAGTCGGCATCAACGGTGGCTGGTATGACATCGATGCCGCGAGCGTTCATCGGCCCGGCACCGCCTGTTGGAGGGATATCGCGGAGTAAACCACCCCGGTCATTTCGTTTACCTCGCTTACGCCGTGCTTGGATCCAGACGGCTACCAGTTCGGTTTGAGTTTCGGGCTTTTCAGACGCCGTGCACCCTCGAACGCCGCAGACGCATGGTGTCGTGGCTCTCCGGCGTGCCGTCGTGGAAGCTGCCGAACCACTTATCCAACGGCACTGTCCCGTCGCCACCGTAATTGCACTCGAAATAGCGGTGATGCAGGAAGTGGAAATAGCGCTGGCCAATCGAGTAAACATTGTCGCGTTTCGTCAGCAGCTTGTGGAATCCCACATGGCCGATCGCTGGCGCCAGACCGGTTGTTTGGATGTGGAAAATCGCATGCAGCGGATGCGACAGCAGAACCCAGTGCAGCAGGATGCCGCTGAAATAGATGACATGCTCGACGGGGTGCATCGACATGCCCGACCAAGGGCCGATGTCGGTATTCTTGTGGTGCAGTGAGTGGTAGCGTTTATACAGGAAGGGATAATGCAGCAGGCGATGTATTAAATAGAAATGGGCATCGCGGATGATTGGGATCGCGCAAAACAGCAGCACGAAATAAACCGGATGCGCTTCCCAGTTCAGCATCGGTATGGTGCCGTTGGCAAACGCCCATAGCGTAACGACCTCATAGGCGGTCCAGATTCCGACGCCGCTGATCGCGGTCCAGAAGACGTTCTCGCGGACCTGGTTGCCGAACAGGAAGCGGCGATGCGACACCGTCGGCTCCCGCCGGTTCAGCATATAGCGGGTGCCCTGGGCTTTCTGAATATAGAACCGGTAGTGCAGTCCGCCGAACACCAGGACCGTCAGAGCAAGATTGCGGCCGTAGATGATGGCGATCCAATCCCAGTGAAATGCCGCCATGCGCGACAGCGCGGGCGTGAAGGCGAACCACGTCAGGATGGCGAGGCCCATATACAGAACGTTCAACGGCAGAAAATAACCGGGATAGCCGAACAGGAATTTTGCCAAAGCCACAGGGCGGGGCGGCCAGACAAAGACCGGCGGTGTGGCGATCGGCGTCGCGGGCGGCGTGTCGCCTCGGCTGGATATGACGCCGGCTGCTATATCGGACATGGGATCCTCTTTTGGTATTTCCCGGATGGCCGTCTGATGCGACGGCCTTTCAACCAGGATGGCCGCAGGGCGGGCGTTTAGCAACCGTACGGTGCCGGTTGCGTGCTGCAATGGCCTTATGCGTTCCCCTCCGCCGTTGCCTTCATCAGCGCATCGTTCAATCGCGTCAGCAGGGGGCTGGCAGGCGCGCGCCATGTTGGTATCCGGATCGGGAGCAAAACATAATGTCGCGTGGCCCTTGTTAATCCGGTCAGCCGATCGATCTTAGATGGGTCCGGCACGGTGCCTGAGGGAATAATAATGCCAATCGTTCACCAAAAATGCCGGTATGCTCTTATGGCGGTCTGCGGTGTCGGCGCCGTAATGGCATCCGTCCCGGCCCATGCCCAGATGCCGGCGCCTGACCCCTACAACATCGTAACAGTGCAATCCGAAAACGACAGCATCGCCCACACGGACCGGAATTATTCGGCGGGTATTCGCCTGGGTTGGACCACACCGAATGTCGATTCCAAGGGCAACAGTTATCTGCCGGAGGCTCTTGTCAATTTGGACAATGAGATCTGGGGCGAGGGCCGCCAACGCCTTTCGCTCGACATTTCGGACTCGATTTTCACCCCGAAGAATACCAACGCTGTCACTCCCGATCCCAAGGATCGGCCCTATGCCGGTGTGATGCTCGGCAGTGCGTTTCTGCTGCATGACACTCTCACCTCCCGCAGCCTGATCGGCATCAGCCTGGGCGTGCTCGGTCCGTCATCGCGCGCGGAGGACATCCAGAATGGGTTTCATGACCTGATCAGGGACCCTGAAGCCCTGGGCTGGGGCCACCAGATCAAGGATATGCCGATCGGTCAGGTCTTCATCGGCCGAACCTTGCGCTACGAACTGACGTCCAACCCCGGCAGCGGCGTTGACGTTGACGTTTTGCCATCGGCTTCGGCCGGTGCCGGCTCGCTGCGCGACTATGCCCAGGCCGGGCTTCAGTTTCGCATCGGTCAGGGCCTGCAATCGGATTTTGGCACAACCCGCATTCGCCCCGGCCTGAGCGGGTCCGACGCCTACACGCCGAACCGAGACTTCGTCTGGTATTTCTTCGCAGGCGTTGACGGTCAGGCGATTGCCTGGGACGCGACCCTGGACGGCAATCCGATCCACACCGGGGCGCACGTGTCCCGTCAGCCCTTCGTCGGCGAAATCGAAGCGGGCATCGCTGTGATCTACCACGGCGTGCGGGTCACCTACACCCACGTCGCCCAAACACCAGAATTCTATGGCCAGCGCGGAGGATTGTTCCAGTTCGGATCGCTCGCCGCGTCCGTGCGTTTCTAAATAGCAAGCGCCACCGTCAGGTCACCGGCGCGGTATTGCGCCGGGGATAGCTCTCGGTCGCATTGGTGAAATCAGGGATCACTTGGTTGTAACGGCCTCTTTTTTGTGCCTAACGATTTTGCTCGTGACGACATCGGGAGACCACCGCCTCGGAAGGGCCGACCATATTAGGTCCGGTAAATTTTCTTACCCGCCCCCCCCTTGCATCCACCACCCCACTCCCCAACCTCCCGCTGTATTGAGAACAAACAGTGAATTAAAGCCCATGCCCGACCCGTCCACCGAAGCCTCGCCCCCGTACAACCCCGACGCCATCTTCCACCCCAACGGCCCGCTCGATCCGCATTGCGTGATCGAGGCCGTCGCCGCCATCAAACGCGCCCTGCCGATCACCCCCGGCGAACCGCGCGACGCCGTCAGCCGCCGCGTGCATGCCGCTTTGCGCGGCCTCTCCGCCCTGCACGCCCGCGATGAAATCGAGCTGATGCTCGGCGTGCAGGCACTCTGCGCCTACCACGCCGCGACCGCCTGCTGGCGGCTCGGCATGAACCTGACGCTGCCGCACGGCGACGGCACGCGGCATATCGCCACCGCCGCCAGCGCCGCGCGCACGTTCGATTCGATGCTGCGGGCGCTGGAACGGCGCCAGGCGAAGCCGCTGGCGGTGCCGGTAGGCCGTCCGGACTCGCAGGACTGGCAGGCCACCGACCCCGCGTGGCAAGAGCTTTGCACGATCGAGGCCGGCGATTTCCTGCGCCCGGCCGCCCGCCAGATCGATCCGTCCAAAGGCAGCGACGACGACATTTTGGACGCGACGTATTTCGACACCGAGGACGATCTCGACCTCAGCACCGTCGAGGGCATTCTGCCGGGCGGCGGCATCATCGTGCCCGAGGAGCCGACGCCGGCGCAGGCCGCCTACATCGAGCGGCGGCTGCGGCTGATTTACCAGCGCGAACGTGAGGAAAACCGGCGCAACGGGATTATGAAGCCGACGCGGTTCCGGCCGCTGCACGACGGGGATCTGGTGCCATGAGCGCTCTTCCATCCCCGGCCGAGGACACGCCGCCGGGTCCGTTGCTGACGCTGGTGCTGACGATGCTGGCGTCGATGATGGCGCCGGCGCTGGCCGACGCGGCGCTGGCCCGTCTGGCGGCGCGCGAGGCGGTGGAGATGTACCGGACGCGCGGCCGCGATGAATGGCTGACGATCGGGCAGATCGTCGGGTTCGCGGTGGCGGCGCTGGATACGCTGCGGTTGTCGATGCCGGCGGAGGTGCCGGTGCCGCTGAAACTGCGGCTGCGGAGTAACGCGAACGGGCTGAACCGGTCGTCATGCGCGTGCCGGCGGCTGTTGGAGACGGGCCGGGCGTGCGAGCGGGTGGGCGGCGTTGGCGCCGATGGCGGGTCTGAGCCGGTAACGGAGGCTCCGGTGACCGGCGGG
>CAIZFE010000055.1 GCA_903932145.1 uncultured Rhodopila sp.
ACCCGTCAGGAAATGCTCAACCAAACCCTTCGGTACCGAAGGCTGGTTGGATACGTCACGGTCTACTCTCTTCGATTTGCTCAGCATAATACGCTCCTTGGCGTTCGTTATGCCTCGCACACAGAATTACGGACAGGCTCCCCAATCAACCCGGCGATGCATTCGACGAACCGATTCGCGGTATCCACAGCAGCCTGCGCGGTCGTCGCGGAGATACTCGCCTCGGCCCCGGTCCCATAGTCGGCGATAGACTTCAACTCCTAGGCTTGCCCCGGGAAAGCTGCCAGGGATCGATCGATACGAGGCTCCTTTCGGGTGAGTCGAGCAAACTCGGCCCGTAGTCCGTTGTGCGTCTTGGCGGCTTTTCCGCTCCGTTCAACCACCAGCGCTTCAGCGGCATGATAGGCTGCAAGGTACGCTTCTCGCCCGGCGATTCGGGGCACGAGCGGTTGCTACAGGACCGCATCCGCCAAACATAGGCGCGCCTTGGCAAGAAACAGCGCGGCTTCCGGGGTCAAAAGTCCAGACCTTCCGCTCGTATCTCATTCATGAGCGGTGAACGGGCAGAGTAAGCCGGCGCGGGAAATGGCTTGGCGGAGATCACAGCGCCAGTTTCGTTCATCACCGTTGTGGTGATATTGGCGAGAATCCCCAGGTCGTCCCAAAGCTCGCCAGGATTGTTGAGGAACACCGCGACGTCGTAATCAGAGTCCGGGCGCTCATCGCCACGGGCACGCGAGCCGAACAGCACGACACGATTGATTTCGTTACCGTAGGCGCCGTTGAGTGCTTCGCGAAAGCGCAACAGTGCCCGATCATCTGTGACTTTGCCAATAGCCATCCGATCCCTCACGCATACCAATTTCTCGCGCTTCGACGCGGTCCAACGATACCACAGGCTGTCGCGGTTCCCTTACTGAAAGTGACAGGTCGAAACGCTGGCCGCCTGTGGTCGTCGCAGGGCGCCCTAAAACAACTGCCCGCCATTCGGCACGCGCAGATCCGGCCGCACCAGCACCACGGCGCCGTCCTCGTCGGGCATGCCCAGCGTCAATACCTCGCTCATGAACGTGCCGATCTGGCGCGGCGGGAAATTCACCACCGCGCACACCTGCCGCCCGATCAACTGGTCCGGTTTATAATGCACCGTCAGTTGCGCGCTGGAGCTCTTCGTGCCGAGTTCGGGGCCGAAATCGATCGTTAGCTTGATCGCCGGCTTGCGCGCCTCAGGGAACGGACGGGCATCGATGATGGTCCCCACGCGGATATCGACGATCTCGAAGTCGGCGTATTCGATCTGCTGTTGCATTTCTTTCCTCCCGAACATTTGCCAAGCCGTCCGCCCGGGATAGTGTCGCGGTTTCCTGATCCGAGGACCATCATGCGCGATTACCAGCTTCCCGGCCGCAGCCCGGTCTATGCCACTCACGGCATGGCCGCAACGTCTATGCCAGCGGCGACCCTGACCGCGCTGGATGTCCTGCGCGCCGGCGGCAACGCTTTGGACGCCGCCGTGGCCGCCGTGGCGGTGCAATGCGTGATCGAACCGCAGTCCACCGGCATCGGCGGCGACTGCTTCTGCCTGTATGCGCCCGCTGGCACCGGCAAGGTGTACGCGCTGAACGGATCAGGCCGGGCGCCCGCCGCCGCCAATATCGACTGGTATGAAAGCCGGCAGATTCGCGCCTTGGAGAATACCTCCGCCCACTCCGTCACCGTCCCGGGCGCGATCAGCGCGTGGGAAACGCTGCTGAAGGCGCACGGCCGCAAGGGGCTGGACGAATTGCTGCAACCGGCGATCCGCATGGCCGAAGAGGGCTGGCCGGTGCATCCCAAGGTGTCCTGGGACTGGTCGCGCGGCGTCGACAAGCTACGCAAGGGCGGGTCCACGCATTTCCTGCCGGACGGCAAGGCCCCGAGCGTCGGCGACATGTTCTATCAGCCGGCGCTGGCGGAGACATTGCGGGCCATTTCCCGGCATGGCGCCAAGGCCTTCTACGAGGGTCCGGTTGCCGCCGACATGGTGAAAACGTTGCGCGAGCGCGGCGGCCTGCACACGGAAGAAGATTTCGCCAACGGGCTGCATGGCGCGGAATTCGTCGATCCGATCACACTGAACTGGAAGGGCTACGACGTCTATCAATGCCCGCCGAACGGCCAGGGCCTGCTGGTACTGATGATGCTGGGTATCCTCGGCAACATGCCGTCGGCGCCGGACGGGGCGTCCGGGGTGATCCGAGCGCACCGGCATATCGAGGCGGCGCGTCTGGCCTATCGCGACCGGGATGCGTTCCTGGCCGATCCCGGCGCGGTCGATGTTCCGGTGAAGAAACTGCTGTCGCCGGACTATCTGGCGTCCATGCGCGCGCTGATCAGCGATACGGAAGCGATGCGCGATCTGCCACGGGCCGGCGAATCCATTCTGCCGCCGCACAAGGACACAGTCTATCTGACCGTCGTGGATAAGGACGGCAACGCGTGCAGTTTCATTAACTCCCTGTTCGAGAATTTCGGCAGCGGCATTCTGTCGCACCAATCCGGCGTGATGCTGCAGAACCGGGGCTTCGGCTTCCGGTTGGAGCGCGGGCATCCGAACTGCATCGCCGGCGGCAAGCGGCCGATGCACACAATCATTCCGGGCATGGTGATGAAGGACGGCCGCGCGGTGATGCCGTTCGGTGTGATGGGCGGCCACTATCAGCCGGTCGGGCAGTCCTGGTTCCTGACCAACATGCTGGAATACGGTCTGGACATCCAGCAATCGATCGATCTGTTCCGCCTGTTCCCCTACGGCGGCAAATTGCAGGTCGAACGCGGCGTGCCCGACGATCTGGTGCGGAAACTGGCCGCGATGGGCCATGTGCCCGAACCGACCGAACGCCCGCATGGCGGCGGTCAGGCGATCTGGATCGACCATGATCGCGGCGTCCTGGTGGGTGGATCGGACCCGCGCAAGGACGGCCTCGCGCTGGGGTATTGAGCGTGGAACCCTGTGAACTGTCCGCGGTCGAGGCAAGGCGGCTGATCGGCGCGAAGCAACTGTCTGCCTCGGACTTGCTGGAAAGCTGCATCGGCCGGATCGAGGCCGTGGATCATGCGGTCAACGCGATGGTCGCCCGCGACTTCGAACGAGCCAGAGCCACCGCCAGGGCCACCGACGCCGCCACCATGCGTGGTGACGCGCTTCAGGCGCTGCACGGGCTGCCAATCGGCATCAAAGACCTGGAGGTGACCGAAGGCCTGCTGACGACATTCGGCAGCCCCTTATTTCGGGACAACATTCCCCCGGCGGATGAGCGCGTCGTCGCCGCGGTGCGTCAGGCCGGGGCCATCGTCGTCGGCAAGACCAACACGCCGGAGTTCGGCGCGGGCGCCAACACCCGCAATGCGGTGTTCGGCGCAACGGTCAATCCGTTCGATCGGTCGAAGTCCTGCGCCGGATCGTCCGGCGGATCGGCGGTGGCGCTGGCGACGGGCATGGTGCCGCTCTGCACCGGCTCCGACACCGGCGGTTCGTTACGCAATCCGGCGGCGTTCTGCGGCATCGTCGGTTTCCGGCCGAGCCCCGGGGTGGTGCCAACCGAACGCCGCCCGCACGGCTGGAGCGGGCTTCCCGTGGTCGGCCCGATGGCCCGCACTGTCGCGGATACGTGTTTATTGTTAGGCGCCATGACCGGCGACGACGCGTCCGATCCGCTGGCGGCGACGGTGCATGGCGCAACGGTGCGTCGAGCCGGCGATTTCTACCCGCCGGCCCGGATCGACCTGTCCGGGTTGAGGGTGGCGCTGACTCCCGATTTCGGCTTTGCCCCGACCGAACAGCACATTGCATCGGTGTTCGCGGATAAAACCGGTCTGTTCCGGCATGTCTTCGCCCGGGCAGACGAAGCAACGCCGGATTGCACGGGCACGGATGAGGCGTTCGAGGTGCTGCGCGCGGTGTATTTCGTCGGTGCCCATCTCGATAAATTGCGAGCCACACCGGACCTGCTCGGACCGAATGTCAGAGCGAATATCGAGGAGGGTTTGCGATACAATGCCGAGGATATCGCCCGCGCGTTGTCTTTGCAGACGTCATTGTACGGGCGATGGCAGTCGTTCTTCCAAAAATATGACGTCATTCTGACGCCATCGATCACGATCAGTCCCCGCTCGTGGCGGGAACTGTATCCGGCGCGGATCGACGGACAGCCCACCCGGACCTACTTCCATTGGCTGGCGATGGCCTACGCGGTCACCGTCGTCGGACATCCGGCGATTTCGTTGCCGGTCGGCGTGGACAGGAACGGGATGCCGTTCGGCTTGCAGATCGTTGGCCCCCGCGGTGGCGATGCCCTGGTCCTGCGCGTGGCCGCAGAACTGGAGGCACTGTTGGCCGGGGATGCGCGCACGGCACGGCCGGTTCCGAATATCGGCGCGCTGATGGCCGCTCCGGCGATCAGCGCCGCCGAGGGCTTTTTGGGATTCGACTGACGGACGGGGAGGCGAGCAAGGCCGCCGGTCGCCTCGCCGGTGCACCGAAACGCCAGCGCCGCCTAGGTATTTTCCGACACTTCCACGGAATATTCCGACGGGTATGGTTCGTCGGCGGGCCATTGGACGGTTTTCAGAAGCCCGCGTAACGCCCGTCAGGGCGGACGTAAGCGACCCCGTTCCAGACACCATCAGGGAGAACAGACATGATCAGCACCCGGGTTTCCGAAATACAGGCCAACCATGTGGCGGCCCTGTTCGCGGCCAACGCGATTTCCTTCAGTCTGGCGCAGGGCGCCACATTCGCCGATCTCGCCGACAGCCTGGGTCAACTCGACAGCTTGCCGACGGCGATCTACCTGACCGTCGGTGTATCCAACCGGCCGGTGTCGGCGCTTCATTCCGGTATCTGAAGCGCAACCGCCAGCATCGGCGTATCGGACGCGATCCGCCGTCATTACGTCTATAGGTAGTTTCCGAACCTTCCCATCGGCCTCCGTTGTCGCGTAGCCATGACAACAGCGTCCGCCGCGTCAGGCCGTTGGCGATACAGTTGGGATAACCGATCAATATGACATCTTCACCGCCCGACTCCGTTCCCGCGCCGGCAACCGAGGCGCGTCACGGTGCCGAGGTGGCGAGTGTGGCGGTCAGTGTGGATTCGGCGATCGGCACCACACCATCCGCCACGCAAACCCAACAAGCCGAAGAGGCACTGGTCAAAGCCGGGGCCTTGCAACACGCGATTTTCAACAGCGCCAACTTTTCCAGCATCGCCACCGACGCCAAAGGCGTCATCCAGATCTTCAATGTCGGCGCCGAACGAATGCTCGGGTATGCCGCTGCCGAGGTGATCAACAAAATCACCCCGGCCGACATTTCGGACCCGCAAGAGGTCATCGCCCGCGCCACACAACTGAGCACCGAACTCGGGACAATGATCACACCGGGATTCGAGGCGCTGGTGTTCAAAGCGTCGCGCGGGATCGAAGACATCTATGAGCTGACCTACATACGTAAGGATGGCAGCCGGTTTCCCGCCGTGGTGTCGGTGACGGCGCTGCGAGACGCCCGGGACGTCATCATCGGCTATTTGTTGATCGGCACCGACAACACCGCGCGCAAAATCGCCGAGGACGCACTGGTCAAAGCCGGCGCCCTGCAACGGGCGATTTTCAACAGCGCCAACTTTTCCAGCATCGCCACCGACGCCAAGGGCGTCATCCAGATCTTCAACGTCGGCGCCGAACGCATGCTCGGCTACACGGCTGCTGAGGTGATGAACCAAATCACCCCGGCCGATATTTCCGACCCGCAAGAAGTCATTGCCAGAGCGAAAGAACTCAGCGCGGAACTCGGGACGACGATCACCCCGGGGTTCGAGGCGCTGGTGTTCAAGGCATCGCGCGGCATCGAGGACATCTATGAGCTGACCTATATCCGCAAGGATGGCACGACGTTCCCGGCGGTGGTGTCCGTGACGGCGCTGCGCGATGCGCACGATGTCATTATCGGATATCTGCTGATCGGCACGGACAACACCGCCCGCAAGCTGGTGGAAGCCGAACAAAGGAAGTTGGATCAACGGTTACGGGACCAGCAATTCTATACACGGTCTTTGATCGAATCGAACATCGATGCGCTGATGACGACCGATCCGTACGGCATCATCAGCGATGTGAACCGGCAGATGGAAGCCTTAACCGGCTGCACACGCGACGAACTGATCGGCGCCCCGTTCAAGGATTTTTTTACCGATCCGGAACGGGCCGAGGCCGGCATCAAGCTGGTACTGCGGGAGAAAAAAGTTACTGATTATGAATTGACCGCCCGGGCCCGCGACGGAACCAAGACCCTAGTGTCCTACAACGCGACGACCTTCTACGACCGGGGCCGCACCTTGCAGGGCGTTTTCGCCGCGGCGCGCGACGTGACGGAGCGCAAGCTGGTCGAGATGGAGTTGAAGCAGGCCAAAGCCCTCGCCGAAAGCGCCAGCCGGACCAAATCAGATTTTCTGGCCAGCATGAGTCACGAAATCCGCACCCCAATGAACGCCATTATCGGCATCGCCGACCTGTTGGCGAAGACGATTTTGACCCCCGAGCAGGACAAGTACGTGCAGATCTTCCGCCGGGCGGGCGATAATCTGTTGAATCTGATTAACGATATTCTCGACCTCTCCAAAGTGGAGGCGTCTCAGTTGGAACTGGAACGCACCGGCTTCTCACTGACCGACCTGGTTGAAAAGGTCATGGAGATGGTCGCCCTGCGCGCGCAGGAAAAAGACCTGATCCTGGTCTGTGAGATCGCGCCTGATGTCCCCGCCGACCTGATCGGCGACCCGAACAGGTTGCGGCAGGTGCTGCTGAATTTGCTTGGCAACGCCATCAAGTTCACCGAATTCGGCAAGGTGTCATTGCGCATTATTCTTGATCATGAATCCGGCATACCGGATGCGCTGCGCTTCACCGTCACCGACACCGGCATCGGCATTTCCACCGAGAAACTCGCCCGGATTTTCGAACGATTTACCCAGGCAGATTCTTCGACCACACGACGATTCGGTGGATCAGGGCTTGGCCTGACAATCTCCAAAAGCCTTGTCCAGTTGTTGGGAGGTCATATCTGGGTGGAAAGCACGATCGATCAGGGCAGCATATTTTCGTTTGCCCTGCCGTTCGAATTGTGGACCGAGGCGCCCGGTCAGGCCGCCGACCCGGTCGATGCGGGTCCGCAGGCCCCATTGCCAGCACTGCGCATTCTGCTGGCCGAGGATTCTCCCGACAACAGAATCATCACCATCGCTTACCTGGAAGACACACCCTATCGGCTGGAGATTGCCGAGAATGGTGCGATCGCGTACGATATGTTCCGCGCCGGCCGGTATGATCTGGTGCTGATGGACCGTCAGATGCCGGTCGTGGACGGCCTGACCGCGACACGCCGGATCAGGTCATGGGAACATGCGAACAACCGGCCGCCGACCCCGATCGTCGCGCTGACCGCATCCGCCTTGAAAGGCGATCGGGAGATGTGTCTGGCGGCGGGTTGCACGGCGTATTTGACGAAACCGATCAAGCAGGAGGTGCTGTTGCGCGCGATCAAAGAATTGGCCTCGACCGGACCGGTGCAGCCGGCACCGGTTCGGACACCGACCGCCGCAACCGCCACGGATCGCAGAATTGCCGAGCGCGCGCCGTTATTTCTGCGGAACACACGCCAGAACTCCATCATCATGCGCGAGGCCTTCGACGGCGACGACCTCGCGACAGTCATTTCGCTTGGCCACCGCATGAGCGGCGCCGGCGGCATGTTCGGGTTTCAGGGCATCACCGACATCGGCGCCGCCATCGAACAAGCCGCGTTGCGCGGTGACACGGCTTCGGTGCTGACATCGATGGAGGAATTATCGGGTTATCTCGATCGGGCTGAAAAGGACCTCGCGGAGACTGTGGGGTGATGCTTCGCCTCGGACCGGGAACCAGACGGCCATCACGATAGAAATCGCTTGACCGAAGAGAACAAAAATCGAACTAAAGTAGGCGAATCGGTCGATTGTTCGTAACGATGCGATCGAACCGGGTCATCACCTCGGCGGATAACCGGTCGATGAGGGTGCTTCCACAATGGACTACCGGACACAGGAGAGCCTGCGGCGGACGCATCCGGCATGGCGGCTGCTCGTTGCCGATCACGCGCCCCTGATCGCCAGCTTTCTGCATCTCAGCTTCATTCTGCCCAACACACGGTCATGGCCGCGGCTGGAACTCGCATCCCGGCTGGAAGACCAACCTGATGAACGACGCACCCTGTTGGCCCATCGCGAACCGCGGGTCCGGGAGCACGAGCCGTTCGACAGCCTGCTCAGCCGCCTGGACAGCTCTGAAAACGCCTCGTTCGCGGACCCCGATGGTGGCGGTCCGCGCGACCGGATGCGGCTTGAGCAGAGGCGTATCCCATTCGGCCGGTTCAGGCAGACACTGGAAGCATTACCCGTTCCAAAATAGGGCGGCCGGCACGCCGACGTGGCCGGATGCGATGAACCGGACGCCGAAGCATCGACGCCAAGCATCTCGCGGTGCAATTTTCGACGTTGCAATCAAACACCAACATCGATTGACTGTCACACGGATGCCATAGAAAGTCGATGTATTTGCCACAAAAATGTAATGCTATTGGAGATTTTTTCTTTCACTGACTCGTGTAAACAAGTGTGATGAATGCACTCAGCAACCTCGGGGTTGCTGCAATTGGGAAGTGGTATGGCCAGTGTGGTCCACGCGGCGGCTGCGAGTGTTGCGAACCGGCCGGCCGGCCCGGGTACGACGTACTGCCTATGACGGTGCGACGCCAGCGGGCGAACCGCTAGCCCGGCTGAACCCCCCAGGGTTTCCGGCCGGTAGCGCCGCCAGCGTCGAGGATTGGTTTTCAGGGGACTGGACGAGTTGCACCCGATCGAACGCTCCCTTGCTCTTCGGCCCATACCATCAACCATTCGAAGGACCATAATGTCTGCAACCAACGCAATGGACCGGGATCAGGTCGCCGGGGCCTATGGCCGATGGGCTCCGATCTACGATCTCGTCTTCGACGCGGTGTTTCGCCAGGGCCGCCGCGCCGCTGTCGTCGCGGCCGAGTCGGTTGGCGGCCGTGTCCTGGAGGTCGGCGTTGGGACCGGCCTGTCGCTGGCCAGCTACGGTAAAGGCACACGCGTGTTCGGTATCGACATTTCCAATCCGATGCTGGACAAGGCGCGCCAGCGCGTGAAGCAACAGGGTCTGTCCAATGTCGAGCGATTGGAGGTCATGGACGCCGAACACCTGTCGCTTCCGGATGCCTCGTTCGACGTCGTTGTGGCGCAGTACGTCGTCACCTCCATCCCGAATCCGGAAAAAGCGCTGAATGAGTTCGTTCGCGTTGTCCGGCCGGGCGGCGAAATCATCGTGACAACCCGTATAGGCGCCGAAACCGGCCTACGCGGAACCATTGAAAAACTGCTCATGCCGCTAACCGGCAAGCTCGGTTTTCGTACCGAATTCGCCTGGTCGCGCTACGAACGCTGGGCCGCGGCAGCCCAATCCGTTCGCCTGTTGGAACGGCGTGCCCTGCCGCCGTTTGGCCATTTCTGGCTGCTGCGATACGCCCGTATCGCCGATCCCGCCGCGGGCGGGTCCTGATCCATCATACCGACCACCGATCGTAAAACGCGTAAGGAAATGCGATGACCAGCTTTCTCGACACTCTCAGAATACAGCGGTGGGATGACCATCGGTACTACCACCACAGCGTGGTCAATCAGTCGCTGCATCTGGTCAGCGCGATCAGTTTCCTGTGCGCCTATCTCATCATGTTCAAAGACCCCTGGCTCGCGGCCTTGATTGGCTGGATGGTGTCGATGCTCAGCCGCCAGGCCGGTCATTTCTTCTTCGAGCCACGCGGCTATGACGCGGTCAACCAGGCCACCGACGAGTACAAGGAAGAAATCAAGGTCGGTTACAACATCCGCCGCAAGATCGTGCTGATGGCGGTTTGGGCCTTGTCGCCGATCCTGCTTCTGCTCAATCCCACCATCTTTGGGCTCGTTGCCGCGCCGGCAGACTGGTTTGAATTCGCGCGGCACGTTGGATATCTCTGGTTTGTCGTGGGCGTCAGCGGCCTGTTGTTCCGCACGGTGCAGCTTTTCATTACCCGGGATTATATGACCGGGCTCGCCTGGGCCACCAAGATCCTGACGGACCCGTTTCATGATGCCGTGCTGTATTATCGGGCGCCGCTCAAACTCCTGCGCGGCTGCTGGATCGATAGCGTGGAAGAATCGCACGAGCCCGTGGAATCCATCTAACCGGCGACCCCGACGCTTGCATCGCAAGCGTCGGGACCGGATCACGAACCGACGCGCAGAAAACGGCGGTGGGTCCACATCTCACGCAGGATCCGCCGCTTGATCGTCCGGTTGGTGATTGTGGCATCCGCCCACCACCAACCATCCGTTTGCATCGCCTCACAGGCGGCAACGAACCGATCCGAGACGGCGTCGAAATCGCCATCCGTGAAGTTCAGACTGAAAATCACACGCCCGGTTCCGACCCAACTCAGCGCGATACCCTCGGCGCGCAAGTAATATTGCAGCATCCAGTTGTAACGTGACGGCCGCGTATAGCTGATGGTCCAGATCGACGAGAGATTGTCCACCTTGACCGGACAATTTGCCGCCTGGAGACGCGCGTTCAGGTTTTGTGTGCGGCTGTTCCACAGTCTGTCCAACCCTTCGTACTGGTCGCGAATGTCCGGAGCATCGATGCGGTTCAGGAACTCCGCCATCGCCCCCATGACATAGGGATGCGAGTTGAACGTTCCGCGGGCAAAGCAGACATCGACTGGATGATCCGGACTGTAGCGCCGCATCAAATCCCCACGGCCGCACAGCACACCCACCGGAAGCCCGCCACCCAGCGTTTTGCCGTACGTGATCAGGTCCGGCTGAACGCCGAAAAATTCCCTGGCGCCACCTGGAGCCAGGCGGAAGCCGACAAAGACCTCGTCGAAGATCAATACGATCCCGCGCTCATCGCAGACCGCCCGCAACGCCTTCAGCCACTCGGTATAGGCAGCCCGGTCAAAACCCGCCTTGCGTCCACTGTCCACCAGGGACGAATCGGCCGGAGCCGGCTGGTTCGGATGTAACGCCTGCAACGGGTTGACCAGCACGCAGGCAATGTTCTTCCGGTGCCGCAGAACCTGCAGCGTCCGCTCCGACATATCCGCCAGTGTGTACGTATTGTCCGCCGGAGTCGGGTTGCCGATGCCGGGCTGCACGTCGCCCCACCAGCCATGATACGCGCCGCAGAACCGCACCAGATGCGACCGGCCGGTATGATAGCGCGCCAGCCGCACCGCCTGCATAACGGATTCGGTGCCGGACATGTGGAACGAGACCTCATCCAGCCCCGAGATCGCCCGCAGACGCTCGACATTGCCGGCCATGACGGGATGGTAGGCCCCCAGTACCGGGCCAAGGTCGCGCACCCGCTCCGCCCCGCGATCGATACACTCTTTATAGAAATCGTGTCCGAACAGATTGACGCCATATGATCCGGTCAGGTCGTAAAAGACGTTGCCATCCAGATCGGTGACCGTCACACCCGACGACGACGCCAGAAACGAACCCGTCGGCAAGTATTGCTGAACCACCCGGCTGTACTGAAACGGCACCCGATAATGCGAGGTGAACTGCAGGTCGGAAACCCCGGCCGCGGCCTGTTGCGTCAGGGCGACACTGCGCGGAAACCGCTGCCGGTAAAGGTCCGACATGCGCATAAAGGCCTCGCGGCGTCGCGCGGCCACTTCCGCTGGTGCATCGTCGCTTTGGAAGAACTGGTCTTCGTCGTAATCATAGAACGGAATCAGAGATGCGACCCGGCGCCCCATGCGGGCATGCCCGGTCAGCGACCGGTGTTTCGCCCGCGACAACTCCAGCCGAGCCTTCGCTTTTATCGCCAGAACCGGCAGCCCGACGGCACCGGAGGCTGCATATAAAACTGTCATCAACATCGTGCGGACGTACCTTAAACGCTATGGTATCAGCCTGATCCCATGACCGTCCGCTCCAACATAATGAAGATTGTGCAACAGGATGATCTTAATTTCCTGCTGACCAATCGCATCCCGCGCCGCACCCTGACCCGCTTCACCGGCTGGTTCAGCCGGATCGAGCAGCCGCTGATCCGCGACATGTCGTTGCGTATATGGGGCCTCTTCGCCGATCTCGATCTCAGCGACGCGAAGAAAACCAGTTTCCGCAGCATGCACGACTGCTTCACCCGCGAGTTGCGCGACGGTGCGCGGCCGGTGGATGCCGACCCGGCGATTCTGGTCAGCCCCTGCGACGCGATCGTCGGGGCGTCGGGGATTGTCCAGGACGGCCAGGTGCTTCAGGTCAAGGGATTCCCCTACCAACTTGACGAGCTGCTCGGTGATGCAGACCACGCGGCCGGGTTTCGTAACGGAACCTATGTGACGCTGCGGCTGACGTCGAGCATGTATCACCGCTTTCATGCGCCGTATGATTGCCGGGTCGAGTCGGTCTCGCATTTTCCGGGCGATACCTGGAACGTCAATCCGGTCACGTTGAAACGGGTGGAGCGGCTTTACTGCAAGAACGAACGGGCGGTGATCCGGACACGGCTTTCCGGCTCCGGCCACGCGGTGACGCTTGTTCCGGTGGCCGCGATCCTGGTGGCGGGAATACGGCTGCGATTCCTGGACATCACGTTCCGCCCGATGCCGCGGGATCGGCAAACGTTCCAATGCGATGCGCCGTTCCGCAAGGGCGAGGAGATGGGATGGTTCGAACACGGGTCCACCATCGTCGTGCTGGCGCCGGAGGGGTTCCGGCTGTGCGACGGGGTTGCCGAGGGGACGACAATCCGGGCGGGAGAACCATTGCTGCAATTGCCGGTGTAACGAACCTATCGCGGCCCGATACCGCACCAAAGCGTCATTAATGCCGGCTTTGACAGCGTGGTCGGGTGACGGAGGGCGCCCGGCTGGGCATCCCTCTGTCTTCGCCAAAAATTGCTGGCACAGTAGCGTTCGGACCGAGATCTTTCACCGATGTGAACGTGGCGGGTCTTTAGAAGTTCTCTAATCTGGTGCAGGGCTGGGCAAGCATAGATCGGGATACCTCCTCGTGCGCTCAATCAGCCTCATTGCAATGTCTGCCCTACAGATATCGGCTTCATCCTTGGGCCAGTCCACCACACCACCACAACGAAGACGAAACCATCCCCAATCCAAAAGACGATTTCCGTGACTGACAACGACTGGTCATGCGACACCGCCCCCCGAAATGCTTGATATCATGGTCGTATTTCATGGCTGATCGCTGGCCCGCGGCATTGATCGTCATAATCATCGTAGCAGCGTGCGCGGTGCCCCCAGGCGTCGCCGCTCCCCCTGCGCCCAACAGCGAAGACGCCCGGATCATGTCGCCACAGGAGGCATGGATCACCAGCCGTCACGATAGTCAGAACAACGCGTGTTGCGACATTGGCGATGGCCGTCCGACGGAAGCCAATCTGGTCACCGTGGTTGATTGGGATGACGTCACGCGAACGCACTGGCGGGCCCACATTACGCCCGACCATTTTCCAGGCGAGTCAGATCGCTGGGTCGTGATCCCTGATGAGAAAATCGTTGCCGGCGCAAACCCGGTGGGTGTCCCGATCTTGTGGCTGTATAAGGGGCGGGTACAGTGCTTTGCACCGCCTGATATGTACTGATAAACTTGTGTCGTCCGGCTGCTGCCGCAAAGTCCGCGTCCCGCCAGCAGCCATGATTGCTTTACCGGCACAAAATACCATTTTTCGTGAGTTCAGTCTTCGGACCGTGGGTCGATACGGGCAGAGCGCAGAGCTCCGCCTGTCTCGTATCCCACCCAACCATCGAAACGACCAACATCGCTTCGGTTTGACACACATGGCACCGGCTGGGTCGTGGGATGTCTGTGGGCAAGCGCGTGCTGTCCACACCAGCAAGACACTCACCCACGAACTTTCCCCGGAAAGTCCAGATCAATAGCGGTCGTGATATCCGTGGTGATGCCAGCCCCAACCGGGTTCCACCACACATCCTGAAACAAGCCCGCCCAGTAATACGAGCATGACCATTCCGACGATTCTATTTCGCATCATTGTGCTCCCTTCTCGTATCGAAAACGAAGACCATAGGTTCGTGCGATCCATCGTTCTCGCCGCCACGTGCGCCAAAGGAGGTGCTGCCTCTGAGGGCGCCCCTAAAAGATGGAAGTGTCATGCGGCGGTCGTTTGCCGCCGATGTGTCAAAAATTGGGTTTTTTGCTCCACCGTGTCCGAGCCGGTTGCTGACGGCGACTCCGCAAAGGCGTCCGTGGATTTTTTTTACCCCGGGCGGAGCCGAAGGACCCATTGAGGCTAGGCATGGCGGTCATCGCCCACTCTGTTAGCGGTCCTTCGTCACCAACAGGACGATCTTTCTATGGGTCGGACGCACGTGACATCGAACCGGCGGCGCATCGCGTCCTTAAGCAATGGATCGAATACCGGGCCATTGCCGCCGCCTATCCCCTGGTCTTCGTATCTCGTGACGACACCGACGATTGCCGGGACATGTCCCGGGTACTCGTTTCAGTGGTCTGCAATGTACGCCATTGATTTGATTGGCGTCCCGTACGAGAGGGGAACTTGAGCGACCTGGAAACCCGCAGAATGGCTTAATTCCTTGCTTTACGAGACCGTGTTGTGGGGGTATCCTGTGGGGCTAGGCTGTGGGGTTAGCAGGCTGGGAACTCGATCAAGGAGCGCCAATGTCTGCCACGAAACCGACCGACACCCTCCACTTGGAGCGGCGCCACCTGACGTGGTTCTGCGTGAAGTATGTTCCAATCCCACTCCGCCCGACCCTCGGGAAGAAACTGTCCCGGACGCTCACAACCCACGACCTGGGAGAGGCTCGCAAGCTTCGTCACGCGGTCCTCGTCGAGTTCAATGCCACGATCGCGGCGGCGGAGGCGACCCTAGCAGGCCGGGGCAACTCTGGGACCACTCCGGGCAACCGTATGGCGGAGGCCATGGCGGACAGGGCCGTGCTAACGTTGGACGAGGATGGCGGCATCGCTGATACAGCACAGGCTATCGAGGACCGGCACGGTGCAGAGGCGGCACAAGCATACTTCAGGGTGGCCTCAGGACGGTCAACGCCGATCACGCACCACGTCGAGGGCTGGCTTGGCGAGGCGCAGTATCCGCCACGCAGCAAGGTCCAGCACAGAGGCACCCTGGCGGAGTTGAGGCGCTGGTGTGCGGCTGAGTGCGTCTCTGGTGATGTAGAAGCGGTGACGAGGCAGGTAGCTGGTAAGTTCATCGCAGGAGCGTTGGCGGCGAAGTCCGCTCGAACCACGGTCAATCGGAAGCTTTCCACCTTCAGGGCATACTGGGGCTGGCTGGTGGCTCGCGGTCACACCCAAGTCGATCCTTGGGCCGATCAGTCTCTCCCGAAGGGCCGCTTAGCCCAGACCGATGAGGAGGAGAACGTCCGGGACTATACCGACGCTGAATTGCTTAGGCTCTTGAACGGTGGGGCAGATGCTGTCTTGGCCGACTTCATCCGCGTTGCCGCCCTCACAGGCGCACGGATTGAGAGCCTCGCCAAGCTTCAAGTTCGAGATTGCCAGGGTGGCGTGTTCCACATCCGCAGGGACAAGACTCCATCAGGCACCCGAAGCTTCCCTATTCACTCGGGATTGGCTGGATTGGTAGCCGAACGGTGCAAGGGCAAGGCAATGGGGGATTGGCTATTTCACGAGTGCAGCACCACTTCCACAGGCTCCAGGGCCGCCGCAGTCTCGCAGAGATTTGGCCGGTATCGGCAGAAGCTAGGCATCCATGACGAGGTGGAAGGCCGCAGAGGTTCGCGGGTAAACTTCCACAGCATCCGCCACTGGTTCGTGACCGCCGCGATACGGGCAGGCCAACATGATGGGGTTGTGGGTCAGGTCGTGGGCCATAAACCTCAAGGAACTTCTACTACCCGGAAGGTCTACCACCACGGCGCCTTGATGGACCAGTTGAGGGCGTGCGTGGAGGCGGTCAAGCTCCCAGCATCAGCACCGACCACCACGGCATAGCCCAGTGCGACTCTGGGCGACTCCCACAGCCCCTCCAGCCCCATAGGCGCTAGGGTTGGTGCGGAGGACAGTTCAGAGTCGTCCAGCACGCCTCCAGGACTCGCCCCGGCCATCCGCCAGTGTGGCACAGGAGACGACGAGCGGAGCGAGTTGGCTCCCACTTCAAGCCCGCCTGAAGCCCAGGTTCAGGAGTTGCCAACCTCACGCCTGCTCGGCTGTGCCATAGACCGAGAATCGGACGAACGACACAGCGCGCCCAAGGCAGACTTCGAGGTGCGCATGAAGCCATCCCTAGGAGTATCCGAAGCGGCCTTCATGCTGCTCGAAGTTTACCCAGGGAGAAACCTTTAGGCTATCTCTAGGTCTTCTTTATTGGAGGAACTTTAAGGACACCTGAAGAAACCCTAGGAGACAACCTAGAGGGTAGCTTCAGGATATCTTAAGACTACTCTAAGGGTCTATTATGATAGGGTAGCACAGATGTGGTAGTTTTGTCAACGTTATCGTCGCTCTGAAAGTCGCAATTCGCGTTTAGTCCTTCACCAAAGCCCACACCTCCATGGCGACTCTCAGGCATAGGCTACAGACCGCGCTGCGGCGGGCGGCTGGGGTGGGCGCCGAGGACGGGCCGGGCGACTCCAGCGAGTCAGGCAGAGGCCATAGCGTGGGCATCAGGTGGCAGGGCAGATGGAAAGAGCCAAGACCGCCCCCTTCCCCGCCCAGGCCAGTTCAGCCAACCGGGGTCCATCCAGCGGCGGAACTGGCCTTTAGGTCAACCGTGGACAGTTGGTCGGCAGTGAGGGCGTAGATCGACAGCAGGCAGGCACGGAGCGAAGGGAAGGCAATCTCCTGGCGCCACCCATCGGCTTCCCCTGCCATCAAGACACCTTCAGGGACCGGGATGATCACGAAGGAAGCCTCTGCGTGCTTCGGAGCGAATGGTCGGACGATGCTCATGAGTTCGTGGGTGGCGTCATCGTCGAGTTGTAATGTCCAGCCCTGTGAGAGATTGACCCATCCCATTGCCCAGGCCAGTGCCAGGACAGGGAAGGTGGCGAAGTCGGCGGCGGTGGCTGGAGCAGTGGGCATCGGGTCGATTTTTCTCTGAATGAAGGATGGGAATCGTGTCCCAATATCTCTTGGGGAGGCGGCTTTATCGGGCATCAGACCGGGACGTACAAGCGAAATCGGACTCGGAATAACGAGCGCGTGTGGTGTGAGTCTTTTCGTTCACAGTGTCGGCTATCGTGTAGTTTTCCTCTCCCCCTACTTGGCCAGCCTCTCCCGAACCGCCCTCACCGCCGATGCACTCCAAGCCCCGCCGCGTGGCGTCTTGAAGCCCCTCAGAGTCAGCTCGGCGGCGATCTGGCGAAGGCTCTGACCGGCTTCAAGCAACTCGGTGACCATCGGCCCAACGCTCGCAGCAAAGGTATCAGCGGCCTTCCGGTTCGCGGCAGCACCTAGCTTGCCATCGACCACCGGCCCGCCTTTCCAGCCACCTAGCACCGTTCCACGAGCCTTAGCGGCGGTAAGAGCGGCCTTGGTGCGGGCGGAGATCGCGTTGCGTTCACCTTCCGCGATCACAGCCATGATCCCCACCATCGTTCGATCTGCGTGTGGCATGTCCACCGCGACGAAAGGCACATCAGCCTTAGCCAGGCCAAGGAGAAAATGGGCATCCCGGCTTAGTCGGTCCAGTTTGGCGATAACCAGCGAAGAACCGGTAAGACGACAATGCCGCATAGCCTTAGCCAGCTCAGGGCGAGCGTTGTTTTTTCCGCTCTCGACCTCAATGAACGACGCCACGAGGGTCCGCTTGCCTCCGTTGAGATAACCTAGGACTGCGGCCTGTTGGGCTTCCATCCCCAAACCTGACCGGCCCTGTTTCTCTGTCGAGACGCGGTAATAGGCTACGAAGCGGCCTGCGGTGGCCATGGGCGTTTGATCTCTCACGATGTTCGTTGTCAGTCTTCATACACCCATGACAGCAGAGCGCAAGCGGTATCTGCGCACTCGATGCAGATCATGCGACCCGACGCAACGCGGCGTGAAAATACGCGGCCCGGCCCAAAGAGAGGCCCCAGGGGAGTTTGAGGAACTCTTTCAAAAGACCGGCTAAAGAGTTGTTGTTGTTATTAAAATCCCGGCTTTGACATTGCGGGCCGCCGCCCCCACCCCGACCCGCCCCTGTGTTTCCCACATTTCATTACATTATCCGACATACCTGGGCCTGGGGGGTCTCTCAGGCCGCGCCATAAACAGGGGTGGCCAAATCCCATCGGGCGGGTCCCATACCGGGCGGGGGCTATTGTGCGTTGCGGACCAAAAGCGCATTATTCTCTAATCGGAATAGGTTGCGGAGAAAACTAATGCGGGCACTCCTGGTAGCGGCTGCGGTCGTCTGCATGAGCGTGGGGCAGGCCCAAGCGGATGTTCTGAGGGACCTGTCATGGAGTTCCGAGCGCTACTCCCTCTCCTGCTCCGTGGAAGGGCCTGGAGGCCGGTGGAAATATCTCCTGATCGTTGATGATCCTCTTCATTATGAGTGGTATTGGACATCGCTCCACAAGCCGATTGTTCGCTTGCAGACAGAGGACGGCGCGCCCCTCGTGATGGTGGTGGATAGATTTGACGCCGACGTGGTTAAGGCACGCCTTCAAGAACGACTGACCAACTGGCCCGCCGAGGCCACTCAGATGGTGTTCGAAATTAAGAGAAGCGATGGGAGTGTGTCTGTGATGCTTCTTGGAGCAGAACACGGCGATCCGAAAACGGGGAAGCAGTGGTGGCTTAGCATCATGCAGGAAGTTGGAACCTGTTCGAAGGCACCTCCCGCTTTCTAGCAATCCAGGCTCTGGCCGAGATAGTCGGATCAACAGGCTCCAGGGACCAGTGGGGCCAACCTGTGGGGCTGCGCTGTGGGGCTAAGAGGGCGGGAACTCAGGCCAAGTGACCCCGTTAACCACCTGTAATCGCTAGCCTATTCGACCCTTTGAGCCAACCTGTGGGGGTGGTGGCGTCCCGTACGAGATTCGAACTCGTGTCGCCGCCGTGAAAGGGCAGTGTCCTGGGCCTCTAGACGAACGGGACAGGCCGGTGCCATGACGAAAACCGTCCGGCCGACGCTGGGTAGCGGACCCGCCCGCACCGGTCAAGCGTTGTTGTCAGATTTCGTGATCAAGCCACCGCCGCGTCGGCAATAAAGAAGCCCGGGGTCACCGAACCGTTCCATTCCTCGGCCCGGAGATGGCCCGCCAGATGCAGCGGCACGCCATCGGCCCGCGCCAGCAGCGCGTCCGCCAACGCCCCTTCCCGAGCCCGAAACAGCATCGCTTTCAGCCGGGGGCCGCCGCCCTCACCCTGCACGAACGCCCGAATCGTGTTCGACTCCCGCCCCACCCGATCCGCCCGCACGACTCGCACGCGGTTCAACACCAGCATGGGCTCCTCGTTCCCGGCCCCGAACGGCGCCAGGCGTTCCATGTGCTGCGCGATCTCCGTCGTGGCGCCGGATACCGCCAGCGTCCCCTCGATCACCAGATCGGCCGCTCCTGGCATGGCGTTGGCGCCCGACAGCCGTTCTTCCAGGAACGCATGAAAGTCCGCCAGCTTATCGGCCCGCACCGAGAATCCGGCCGCCATCGTGTGCCCGCCGCCGGTGAGCAAAAGCCCTTCCTGCCGCGCCGCGATGATCGCCGATCCCAGATCGACGCCCGGAATGGAGCGGCCGGAGCCCTTGCCGACGCCGTCGGAAAACCCGGCCACGCAGGCCGGACGGTTGAAGCGTTCCTTGATGCGGCCGGCAACGATACCGACCACGCCGGGATGCCACCCCTCCCCCGTTACCAGCACCGCCGCCCGTCCGGCCGAGACCTGCACCTCGGCGGCGAACATCGCGGCTTCCATGATGCCGGCCTCGACGTCCTGGCGCATGCGGTTCACCGATTCCAATTTCTCGGCCAATGCCAGAGCCTCGATCCGGTCCTCGGTCAGCAGCAAACGCAGGCCCAGATCGGCCTCGCTGATGCGCCCGCCGGCATTGATGCGCGGCCCGAGGGCATAGCCGCAGGTGGCGGCGTTCAGTTTTTCGCGCGCCTGCGACACTTCCAGCAACGCCACGATCCCCGGGCGGGACCGCCGAGCCATCACCTTCAGCCCTTGATGCACAAAGGCTCGGTTGACGCCGGTCAGCGGCATCACGTCACAGACGGTGGCCAGTGCGACCAGGTCCAGCAGCCCCATCAGGTCGGGCTCCGCCCGTCCGGCGAAATGCCCTAGCCGGCGCAACGCCCGCACCGTGGCAATGGCGGTCAGGAACGCCACCCCGGCGGCGCACAACATGCCGAGGCCCGAGGTATCGTCCAACCGGTTCGGATTGACCGTGGCAAGAATGGCCGGCGGCGAACCCTCGGCCTTATGGTGATCCAGCACGATGACGTCGGCCTGCCCCACGACAGCGGACAGCGCGACGGCGGCGGCGGTGCCGCAATCGACACAGACGATCAGGCTGGCGCCGCGGGCAACCAAAGACAGCAGGGCGGTCGCATTAGGACCGTAACCTTCCTTGATCCGGTCCGGAACGTGATGCACGACCTCGCAACCCAGCCCGCGCAGGAACCCGACCATCAGTGCGGCGCTACAGGCTCCGTCCACGTCGTAGTCGCCGAACACCGCCACGGTCTCGCCGCGCCGCACGGCATCGCCGAGTCGATCCGCCGCGACGTCCATGCTTGCCAGGGTGGACGGATCGGGCAGCAAGACCCGCAATGTCGGTTCCAGAAACGTCGCGGCGGCGTCGATGCCGATGCCCCGGGCGGCCAGCAGGCGGCTGACGATTTCGGGCAGCATCAACCGCTGGGCGATCCCGGCGGCGATGCGTTCCTCGCCGGTGCGCCACAGCCAGCGGCGCCCGGACAGGCTGTTGGTGACGCCCAGGACGGTGGCGGGTTGCGGGGTCAGCATGGACGGAGGCAGTTTTTCGCGTACTCGTCATGGCCTGGACGAACCGGGGCATGACGGTTAGGCGACGCCCAATAATAAACGAACCCAATCCCATCGTCATGGCCCGGCTTGTCCGGGCCACCTGTGCGTTGTCGGTGCCGCGAGAGGCGGCCCGGACAAGCCGGGCCATGACGGCCAAACGACAATGCATGGACCCCAACCCGTCTTGCCCTGACCCCTGCCACCACTAAGTCGGGGTCCAGGTCTTCTGCACGAAGTTATGGTGCGCCTCGATAAACCGCACCGTGCCGGAATGGCTACGCATCACGATGGAATGCGTGGTCGCACCACCCGGACGCCGCCGGACACCGCGCAACATGGCGCCCGCGGTCACCCCGGTCGCCGCGAACATGACGTCGCCCTTGGCCATTTCCTCGACCGAGAAACACCGCTTCGGATCGGCGTGGCCCATCGAACGCACCCGCTCGATCTGGTCGTCCGACTCGTACAACAGCCGGCCCTGCATCTGGCCGCCGACGCAACGCAGGGCGGCGGCGGACAGCACGCCCTCAGGCGCGCCACCGGAGCCCATATAGATATCGATGTCGGCATCCGGCATCGCGGTGGCGATCACCCCGGCCACGTCGCCGTCGCTGATCAGCATGATGCGGGCGCCCGCCTCGCGGCAGTAAGCGATCAATTCCTTGTGACGATCCCGGTCCAGCATGCAAACCACCAGTTCGGAAATCTCGCGATTCTTTGCCCGAGCCAGATTGCGCAGGTTGTTCGCGACGGAGTCGTCCAGGTTCACAACGCCCAGCGGCAACCCGCCGCCCACCGCGATTTTGTCCATGTAAATGTCGGGGGCGTGCAAGAAATTGCCGTTCTCGGCCAGCGCCAGGGTGGCCATCGCGTTCGGGCCGGCCTTGGCGGTCAGCGTCGTGCCTTCCAGCGGATCAACCGCGATATCCATCTTCGGACCGCCGGCTCCGACCTTCTCACCGATGAACAGCATCGGCGCCTCATCCATTTCGCCCTCGCCGATCACCACGGTTCCATCGATTGCAACCGCATCGAATGCCTTGCGCATGGCTTCCACCGCCGCGCCGTCGGCCTCGTTCTTCTTGCCGTGGCCGATCCAATGGGACGCCGCCAGCGCAGCGGCCTCGGTCACCCGGACCAGTTCCAACGCCAGGTTGCGGTCGGTTTGGATGCCGGATTGCGGCGTGTTCTTGTTGGCCATGGATTCCTCCTGTCGGGGCGCGATTCGTCTCCGCATCGCTTTAGCACGGAGTGGCCCCACAAACAGGGGACCATCACGCAAAAAGGGGATCGAGGGTTCGGAACCAGCGTGCGCGCACCTGGCGCATCACACGTTTACGTTGCGATATTCCTGTCGATTTCATACTATGTGCCGTTGTGTAGTTTCTTCCCTCCGGCTGGATCGACGACGGCCGGCGCAAAACGATTTTTGACAAATGCCCGCGAATAACCGCTGCTGAACCAAACTGATGCGAGGCAGAACGATGCTCCCAAGGCCAGGCCGTTTGTCCGATTCGGAGCGCCAGCCCGGCCGCGCTCGGCCCGCTTCGAAAAACCGGTTCGGCCGCTACGGCGTCATCGTTCTGACCTGGGTCATCGGCGCGATTGCCTCCCTCGGCATGTTCTCCACGATCCGCCACTGGCAAAGCCACGTCGCGGACATCCGCTTTACCAGCCTGGCCGCCGACCATCTGCAAACCATCAATGCCGGTCTGAAAGACGCCACCGACCTGCTGTATTCGATGCGTGCCTACTTCGAATCGCTCGATCACCGCGCGACGCGGGCCGAATATCAGCGGTTTTCCCATACGCTGCGGGAGCGTGTCGTCGGCTTGCGCGACACCGGTTGGGCCCCGCGCGTGACCGGAGCCGAACGCGCGGCCTTCGAGCAGGCAATCCAGGCCAGCGGCGTGCCCGACTTCCAGATTCGCGAACGCAACGCCGAAGGCAAAATGGATCGGGCGGCGGAACGGGACGAGTACTTCCCGATCCTGTACTCCGACCCGGGCGAAATTAATCGCCCGATCATGGGGTTCGACCTGAATTCGGAACCCATGCGCCACAGCGTCATCGTGCGGGCTCGCGTGACCGACCGGCCCGCCGCGACCTCGCCGGTCAAGCTGATGAACATGCAGCGGCCGAACGGCGGCCTGATGAGCTTCATCCCGGTCAACGGCAGCCCCGAACCGAACAACGAAGCGCCGTTGCCCATCGCGGGGGTCGTGCTGGGCGCGTTCGAAACGGCGCCGATGATCGAGAACATTCTGGCCACCAAACTGCATCTCGCCGCGCTGGACATGTATGTGTTCGACCCGAACGGCCCGCGGGGCAACCGGATGATCTACTGGCACTCCGCCGGCAACAAACCGGCGCCAGCCGAGGACGTGCTGTTGGCCGGCCCGCATTGGCAGGGAACGCTGGAACTGGTGGACCAGCAATGGGGCGCGATCTTTGTTCCCCTGGCCGGGCAAGCCATCGACTGGACCGCGATCTCGGTTTTGATCGGCGGGCTTCTGATGACCGGCTCCATCGTCGGCTATCTGTGGGTTTCGCTGCACCGAACCCTCCAGTTAGAGCGTTTGACGACCGAACTGCGGAAAACAACCGAGGAATTGCGCCGCAACGGCGCGCAACTCGATCATCTGGTGCGGCATGATTCCCTGACCGGATTGCCGAACCGCACCGCGTTTCGCGATACTGTCGCGACGGACCTGCGTGGTGCCCGGTTTGGTCACGGACTGGCGGTGCTGTATCTCGATCTCGACCGCTTCAAGGCGGTGAACGACACACTCGGTCATCCGGTGGGCGACCAGCTTCTGTGCCAGGTCGCGCTCCGACTCCGCCAATCGGTGCGTGAGACCGACACGATCGCTCGGCTGGGTGGCGATGAATTCGCCATCGTCCAAACCGGTCCTGACCAGCCACACGCCGCGGAAGTGCTGGCGTGCCGGCTCATCGAAACATTGAGCCGTCCGTACGAAATCGACGGCCAGCACGTGGTGGTGGGCGCATCCATCGGCATCACTCTGGCGGACCATGACGATCGCGATGTCGATCAGATGCTGCGCCGCGCGGACATGGCGTTGTACGCCGCGAAGCGCAACGGCCGCGGCACCTGGCGGTCGTTCGAACCGGCGATGGACCAGGACGCGCAAACCCGGCGCGGACTTGAAATGGGCCTGCGTCAGGCCCTGGAGCGTGATGAACTGGTTGTTCACTACCAGCCTCAGGTGAACATCGCCGACGGCCGGGTGCGTGGCTTCGAAGCGCTGCTTCGCTGGCAACATCCGGATCGTGGCCTGGTGCTGCCCGGCGCGTTCATCCGGTGCGCCGAAGAAACCGGCCTGATCGCCGCGATCGGCGCTCGGGTGCTGACAACCGCGTTGCACGAGGCGAGCCGGTGGCCCGAAGGCATTCGCCTCGCGGTCAACCTGTCGCCTTACCAACTGGCCCGCGACGATCTGGCCGAAACCGTCGAAGCGGCACTTGTGGCGGCTGGCCAGCCCGGATCGCGATTGGAACTGGAAATCACCGAGACCGCGCTGATCGAACACCATGCCGCCGGACATCAGACGCTGTCTCGGCTGCGCAAATCCGGTGTCCACATCTCGATGGACGATTTCGGCACCGGTTATGCGTCGCTCAGTCACTTGCGCAGCTTCCCGTTCGACCGGCTCAAGATCGACCGGTCGTTCGTCGCCGCGATGACGGACTCGCCGGAAGGGGCGGCGATTGTGCGCGCTATTCTGCAACTCGCCGCGACACTGGATATCGCCACCACGGCCGAGGGCGTGGAAACCGCCGCGCAGCTTGCCTTGCTGGCGGCCGACGGGTGCGATGAAGCGCAGGGGTTCCTGTTCAGCGCGGCTCGTCCCGCCAGCGAGGTGATTGGATTTTTGACCGGATGGCCGGCCGATGATCTCGGTCTCGTCCACGATGCGGTGGGCGCGGGTTAGGCAAACCGGGGTCGTTAATGGTGTGGCCCACTACCTCAGCCGCCGGAGGACGACAGCCAGGGGTTGGTTTCCCACAGCTTCACCAGCGCTGCCTGTTCCGTGAGCATCTGCGCCGACCAGGCAGGACCGTCCGCCCAGGTGATATAATAGCCATTCGCTTCTGATTGTTGCCGAAAGCCATCCTCGCCTGCCACCGCACGCATCGCCTCGGCCAGCATTGCGGTGAAGTCAGATGGCGTGCCCATCGGGACGGCAACGCCGCGACGAATGAAGGCCGATAGCGGAATGCCCCCCTCATCCAGCACGGGGGTGTCCGGCAGCACACCGAAGCGGCGCCGGGCCGCGATGCCGACCGCGCTCAGATTGCCGGCACGAATGTCACCGATCGCTTCCGACAACCCCAGGGCGGCGGCGGAAACATTGCCCGCCAACACCGCCTGCCGGGCAGCGGCGGCGGACGGGAACGTGACGATGTTCAACTGGGTCTGCGCCAGAACCTGCAACCGTAGAGCCGCCAGATGCGGCGGACTACCGGCGGGCGGCGTTCCCAGCGGCACGGCGTCGGCGTCGGCACTGGCGCGTTGTATGATATCCTGGATCGTATTCGCCGGATCGCTGGCCGGCGACACGAACGCGACCGGCTCCCGCTCGATCTGCCCGATCAACTGGATCCGTTGTCCGAGCGACGGCTCCGCGCGATCGATCATACGCGCCGGCAGGGTTGGCGTGATGACCCACCCGATCGTCGAACCATTGGGTGGTGCGGTGCCAAGAGCGGCCAACATGGTCCGGCCGGCATCGCCGGGCAGGTTGGTTATGGTCAGGTCGATGCCCGGCAGATGCGCAGCCAGACTCTCCCCGAAAGCGCGCGCTGCCTGATCCGCGCCGGTCCCGGGGCGAACGCCGAGCAGCATCTCGATGTGACGCTTAGGCCGGATGGACTGGATCGCGGGCACGGACCCGGGCACCAGCGTCAGGCCCACCGCGGCGGACAGGCCCGCCAGAAACCCCCTTCGACCGACACCGGCAGCCGTCCGGGGCCGGCGGATCGTCACGGGCGCGGAGCCGTGATGGCCTTCGCCGGGGTTACAACCGGCGCGGCGGCATCGCGGCGCAGGCGATGCTCGCCCAGGAACAGCAGGATCGGCGCGGCGATGAAGATCGACGACGAGGTGCCGACGACGATTCCGAACAGCATGACCCAGGCGAAGCCGGAAATCGACTCGCCGCCGAACAGCGCCAGCGGCAGGCTGGCCAGAAACACCGTCATCGAGGTGCCCAGGGTGCGGTTCAGCGTCTCGTTGATCGACAGGTCGATCAGCTCCCGCAGCGGCATCGACTTGTATTTGCGGAGGTTTTCGCGCACCCGGTCATAGACGACGACCTTGTCGTTGGTGGAATAACCCAACACGGTCAGGATGGCGGCGACCATCACCAGATCGAATTCGATCCGCGTCAGCGCCAGGAAGCCGATCGCCTTGGTGATATCCAGGATCAAGGTGACAACGGCACCAACCGCAAACTGCCACTCGAACCGGAACCAGATATACACCAGGATCATCAGCAGGCTGATGCCCAGCGCCATCAGGCCATTGCGGAACAGTTCCGCCGATACGCTGGCGCCGACCGCGTCGGTGCGCATGATCCTGGCGCCGGGGATGTTCTTCTCCAGTGCGGATCGCACATGCTCAACCGCCGCCTGGGTCCCCTGTTCGGAGGTTTGCGCGCCGAGACGGATCAGCACCTCGGACGGATCGCCGAATCGTTGCACGCCCTGGTCGGGAATGTGTTCGGATGCCAGCGCGGCGTGGATTTTCGCGAAATCGGCGGGACCTTCGGTGCGGACTTCCATCACCACGCCGCCGGAGAAATCGATCCCCAGGTTCAGCCCCGGATAGAAGAACATGACAATCGACGCGGTGGACAGGATCGCCGAGACGATCAGGCCCAGATAGCGCCCGTTCATGAAACGGTACGTCGTGTTATCGCGGACAATACGGAAACGGGGTTTGATGAACATGTCGAACAACCTCAAACCGGCAGCAGCTTCGGCCGCGTGGTAATATACCAGCGGGAGACCAGCAGGCGGGTCAGCATCCAGGCGGTGAACAGCGACGTGGCGATGCCGACCGTGATGGTGACAGCGAACCCTTTCACGGGACCGGAGCCAAACACAAACAGCATGACGTGCGCCAGAAACGCCGTCGCATTACTATCGAAAATCGTGCTGTAGGCTCGGCTGAAGCCATGCTCCAGCGCGGCCAACGGCGGGCGCCCGAGCTTCTGCTCCTCGCGGATACGTTCGTTGATCAGAATGTTGGCATCGACCGCCATACCCAGGGTCAGCAGGATTCCCGCCATACCGGGAAGCGTCAGCGTCGCCTGCAACAGCGACATGATCCCCAGCATCAGCAGCAGGTTCACCACCAGCGCGAGGTTCGCGATCCAGCCGAACAGGCCATAAAAAACGCCCATGAAGCCAATGACGAACACGAACCCGGCGATCAGCGAGATCGCGCCGGCCTTGATGCTGTCGGCGCCGAGTTCGGGACCGACGCTGCGTTCCTCGACCACCGTCAACGGCGCCGGCAACGCGCCGGCCCGCAGCAGCACGGACAGATCGTTGGCGGTGGTGGCGGAGAAAGATCCGCTGATCTGGCCGCGGCCACCGGTAATCGCCTCGCGGATCACCGGCGCGGAGATCACCTTGTCATCCAGCACGATCGCAAACCGATGGTTCACGTTCGCTCGGCTGATATCGGCGAAACGGCGGGCGCCGACAGAGTTAAATGTAAAGTTCACCACCCAGTCGCCGGATTCGGGACTGGTGCCGGCGCGCGCGTCGGTCAGGTCGGCCCCGTCGACGTCAATCCGCTTGCGGACGGCGATCTTCTCACCCGGACGGTCCTGCATTTGCAGGAAGTCGTCACCCGGAGGCGGCGGCGTGCCAGAATTCGCGTTGGCGGTCTCATCGACCAGCCGGAACGTCATATGCGCGGTTTTGCCGATCAACTGCTTGATGCGGTTGGGATCGCCGATGCCGGGAAGCTGCACGACAATACGGCTTTGGCCCTGGCGGGTGATCTGCGGATCGACCACACCGGTTTCATCGATGCGGCGGCGAATGATTTCGATCGACTGGTCAACCGCACCGGTGGCCCGGGCGGACAGAGCCGGAGCCGAGAGCGTCAGGGTGATCGCACCGTCGGGACGCGACTCGACCGCCATATCCGGCAAACCGGTCGCGGCATCCGGGCCGACCAGCGGCCGCAAAACGGCCATGGCGGCCTCGGTATTCGCCGGATCTTTCAGACGCAGCAGCACGCGGGTCTGGTCGGGTTGCACGTCCAGAGCCTGATAGATGATCCGGCCCGGCCGCAACGCCTGACGCACCCCGTCCGCGAGGCTGTCGAGGCGCTCTTTCAGGACCGCCTTCATATCGACCTCCAGAAGCAGATAGCTGCCGCCGCGCAGGTCGAGACCCAGGTGAACGGTATGCCAGGGCATCCAGGCAGCGGGCGCCGGAAACAGGTTCGGCACCCCGAGGAGCATTCCAAGCAAGCAGGCGCCCAGGATGAGCGTGGCCTTCATACGACTAAAATACATCATCTCTTACGCGCGGGGCTCCCGGACACCGTGCCGTTCGTTCGGCGCGGTCCTATGCGCTGTGGAACCCGGGATTGTCCAGTGGTTGAACACTCTGACCGGTTCGGCGCGGTCTTCAGCGCCTTTTCGATGGCATCCTGAAAACCGCGCCGCCGGACTGGAGACCCGGCCCCGGATTGCCGGACAAGAGGTCGCGGGCACAGCTATTCATTGCGGCGGCCTTCATGCTGGCCAAATGGCGTTCGGCGGGCGGCAGGGTGTGCAGGCCACCGGTCAATTCTCCTGCCACGGTGGTCATCGCGGCCGCCCATATCGCATCGAGCTCCTGTGGAGAGATCGAACCGGCATCTGGCGCGGGGGGCGTATGCGGTGAGAGCGCGGCATCGGAGTCCGGGGTCGCCCGCGGGGTCCGAGCGGCTGCCGAAGCCGCGGACGGAACGCGGGGAGACACTTTGGCCGGGGTCGTCATGAGATTTTGCATTTCCGCCGGGTCATCCAGTCCAACAGCCGGTTCGGCGGCGGCCTCAGCGGGGGCTTTATTCGGATCGCCTCGCGTCGCGGGATCGTTTGAAACCTCAGCGTAAACTCCGACCACTGCCAGTGCGCGGCGATTCCGTTCGGCGGAGCGGTGGCATGCGATGGCGTTACTACGTAATCGCAGCGTCATATTCAACGTAAGGTTGTCCGTCATAGACTGGCTGAGCGAGCCCAGAGCCGCCAGACCGAACCCGACGATCTGCGCGACGGTGAGCAAATCGGCCTGCGTGCGGATGCGGTATTCGCTTATCGCCTCGGCTGCCGCCATCCGGGCAAAGGCAACATTGCCGCCGCCAAGGGCGAGAAACATGGGCGCCAGCAACGTGACAATCAGGTTGAAAAGCATGTCAGAGGGGTGGTGGGTGCACGCGTCGTCGGCATCTAGGGTCGGTTGGTTGATGGTTGAGGTCATGCCGTTTGGCTTCCGGTAGGGGAAGCCTGCTTCTACCGTAGGTTGCTGGTCGTTGTCAAGTTTTGTTTCCTATGTGTTCCACCATCATCCCGCAGCTTGCCCGGGACCACTGACCGTGCCCCGGGAGAACGAATCGAGGTTGATTTGCGTAGGCGACGCCACGGGATGACTGCGTCAGGCGAAAACCGTTTCCCGTCGTCATGGTCCGCCTGGTCCGCATAGGCGATAAGATGGGGCCAGGCGCGATGTCGCCTGGTTTGCTGTCCAACCGACTGATTCGGCCGGTGCGCTGCGCGTCAGCGTCAACAGGTCGGGCCGTTATTGAGCGCGGCAAAGGACTTCACGCAGAGGCCGCCGAGCGTGGCGCACAGCGCGGCAGAGAAGAATTTCATGCGATCTCGTCCGATTGTCCTGGCCGCCGCGCAACAAACCTTACCAGAATGACTTCAGTAACTCGGCAATGAACTGACGGTCCAAAGGTCTTCCCTGCGCGCTCTGCGCCAGAGCTCGGCGACCTCTGCGTGTTGAAAGATCGGTCAGGCGCCGGCCCGACGATGATTGGTGGATGATATCCATCCGCACTTCCGGCGACATCGCAACAAAAAATTCTACTTCACCGCAAGACCATGTCGAAATTTTCACACGCCTGCCCGCCCCGGCCATGACGGAGACTGCAAAGCCACGTTCAACAAATGACATTCGCGGTCGATCGCTGTTGCGCGCCTGTCCGGATTGTCCGGGCCACGAAATCGGCGTCGCCTTAACGTGGCACCACTTCGGGCGGTTCATGAGGATGTCCGGTATGGATCACCGGCCGGCCACGGTCGCGTCCCACCAGGGGCAAACACCGCTGAGCTTATGATAATTACCCTCCACCACCTGGATCGGCGCTCGGCGTCCCTCGGGCGGTGGCGGCGGCGTGTGGTCCGGCGGCGGCACATGGTCGCCGGCGACGGATCGCATCAGCCCGTCATGGCCCCAGAAACTGGCAAGCGTGGTCATTTCCTCCGGCTGATGCGCCGGCACGTCGATTTCGCGGGCGCCCCACCCGTATTCGACCAGGAAATTCGACGGCGTGCGCATGTAGAACGAGGTCATGTAATCGTTGTGATGCCGCCCGAGCGTCACCGCGACCCGATTCTCGACACCCAGAGCCCGGTCGAAGCCCTGCCCGACATCGTCCAGAGAATACAGCTCCATCATAAAATGATGCATGCCAAGCCGGGGGTGCTCGAACAACGCGACGCTGTGATGGCGCGGGTTCACATGCAGGAAGGCGGCCTTGACCGGATTCCGCATGAAGTCGCTGATCCGAAAACCGAGCAGGTCCTGGTAGAACGCCAGGGCGATGTCGAAATCCGCGACCATCAGCACCGCGTGGCCCATTCCAAGCGCGCCCGCCCGGAATCCCGAAATCGCCCGGGTTGGCGTGAACGGCTCCTCCGCCAGCATCGGGCTGTGAAACGCTTCCAGCCGGTTACCGTCGGGATCGCGGAAAGAAATCAGACCGCCGACAAACCGCTGGCCGGCCAAAGTCGCCGGTTCGTGCCGCACAGCGACACCGGCCGCATCAAGCGTCGCCGCGAGGGCATCCAACGAGGCGGCATCCGCGACCTCCCATCCGAAATAGCGTTCGGCGCCGGAGCCGTCCTGATCGACGATCAGCCGCTGCCGCCGGTCGTCCATGCGGAATGTTCGGTAGGAGGTGGTTGTATCGACCGGCTGCAAACCAAGCTGGTCTGTGGCGAAGGCAGACCAGTCATCAACATTCGATGCTGCGATGCCAATGTAGCCGAGCGCCTGCACTGCCATGATCTCACCCTCCCGCTTAAACCCACCTGTATTCCCGGTTGCGAAGAAGGCTACCGAAAACATAGACGGGGTGACAATCACAGTCTATTTTGCGGCTTGAGCATTCGGTGAACGTGTCAGCAACACGTGCCAGCAACGTGATTTCGTCCGAGAATGGCTCGGCCGCGTTCGCGGCAGCCCGTGTTTGTGGCGAACGAGGCGTGATGGAGGATCATGCGCCCTGGATGCACCCTGCGTGGACCCCAGCCCCGGAAAATTCGCATCTTGCCGACAAACATTAGCCAGGGTGTCACGGATAGGTGATATCGCGGTCATATCTACTGAAACCTGAAGCTGTCATAGCCACGCGATTGCATTGTGCTGCTCAAACGCTGATAGGAAAGCAGGTTGATCGGCCTGCGTGAGGACGGATTTGAGCCTGCTTGGTCGCCTGTTACTGGTCGTCACCGCCGCTATCGTTCCGGCCGTGGCGTTCCACGCCTATACAGCCAATCAGGCGATCGAGGCCCGCCGCGAACTCGTCAGGGTTGAGTCGCTGCGCCTGTTGAGTATCGTCAACGCCGAGCAGTTGCGGATCATCGAAGGGGCCGAGCGGACGCTCGATGGTTTCAATGCCGCACTTGAGGTCCTCGGCGATCGCCCGGAGTCGTGCCACCAGCTTCTCTTCAACGTCGTGCAACAGGCGCCGCGTTACAAGAATGCGGGCGTCATTGGGCTGGACGGGCGCCTGACTTGTTCAGCCATGCCGAATACTGTCGGTACCGACCTTTCTGATCGAACGTATGTTCAGGATGCGTTACGGACCGGCCACCTCGTCGTCGGCGAATACATGATAGGCCGAGTGGCACCCCAGCCGCTTTTTGTGATCGCCAAGCCGTTCCGCGATTCGCTTGGTCAGATCTCTGGGATTCTCGAGGTGAGTCTGAGCCTGGAATGGCTGGGCCAACAGCTCGCCGCACTTCCGTTGCCGGATTTTGCGCACGTCCGAATCGCCGACCGCAATGGAAATCTGCTTGCCGCCCTTCGCGCGCCGGGCAGCGTGGTCGGCCGGCGTATCCCCGCGGCAAACGATTTCAGCCTGGAAGGCGATCAGCCGGGGATAAAGGCCGGTGTCACGTGGTCCGGCCGCCCGCTTATCATGGCCTACGCACCGCCCGGACGCGAGCGGAACAGGTTTGCGATTGCCGTATCCGTCGATCCTGAAATCGCCTTCGCCGGTGTCGCGAAGGCCGACCGCATGGAGCTCACGCTGCTCGTCGCCGGGGGCGTTTTGGCACTGGCACTCACCGCCCTGCTCGGCAACCAACTGATCCGCCGTCCGGCCACGGAGTTGTTGCGGGCAGCGGAAAACTGGCGCAGCGGCGCGTTGCACTTCCGCACCAGACTAAAATGGGATCGCGCCGAATTCGGCCGGATCGCCGCCGCCTTGGATGACATGGCCGAGACACTCGAGGCTCGGAAGCACGCGGTCGAAACGGCACTGGAAAGCACGACCGACGCGGTTCTGGTTTTCAATCGTACCTGGCGTCTGACCTACTTTAACCAGCGCGCACTGGCGCTGACCGACGGTCGTGACCTGGTCGGGCAATTGTTTTGGGATGAATTCCCGCAGTTGCAGGGAACGGCGTTCGCCGATCAATGCAAAACAGCCATGGCAACCGGCGTACCGGCGAGGATTGAGACCCCATGGAACGAGTCCATCCAACACTGCAACGTCATGGCCTATCCGGCCTCCGGCGGCCTTACGCTCTATATCCGCGACATCACCGAGGAACGCCGTGTCGCCGCCGCACTGCATGACAGCGAGGGGCGCCTGGACCTTGCGCGTGAGGCCGCGGGCGTCGGCTTCTTTGAATTCGACCTCGCCACCGAGGTGGCCGTCTGGTCGGAACAAAAATACCGCTTGCATGGGCTGGAGCCGGGGACAGGCGGCGTCGATTACAAAACCTTTGCAAAGACGATCCACCCCGAGGACCAGGATCGCATGACGACCACGATACGGTCCGAAATGATCCCTGGCCGCAGTTATGGTTCGGAATTTCGTGTGGTTTGGCCCAATGGAGAGGTGCATTGGCTGCTCACCCGGGCCGGCGTCGGTCTTCACGCAGACGGACAAGTCTACCGTACGGTCGGCATCACCATGGACATCACCGAACTGAAGCGTCTTGAAGAAGCCTTGCGGGAAAGCGAAGGCCGGCTGCAACTGGCGCAGGAAGCAGCGGGCCTGGGGATCGCCGACCTCGACCTTGTGCACGGGGCGTACGTGTGGACGGATCAGCAATGGCGCCTGCTCGGCCTGGAGCCAGGGCTGGAACCGCCGACCCTGGCTATTTGGCTCTCGGCCATACATCCGGATGACCGGCCCGCGGTCATCGCGCTCCGAGAGGCAGCCTTTAATGATAACAAGATAACGTCCGACCGGGAATATCGCGTTGTCTGGCCGGACGGCTCGGAGCATTGGCTGCGGGTCCGGGCCAAGATGCTCCTCGGACCGGACAGTCGGCCGGCGCGCCGGATTGTTGCGTCGTTCGATGTTACCGAAAGCCGCGAGAACGAAGCGGCCTTGCGCCGTCTGACCGAGGAACTGGAGCAGCGGGTGGAGCAGGAGATCGCCGCCCGCGAGGCCGCCCAGGCCCGCGCGGCGCAGGCGGAACGGATGCAGGCGCTGGGTCAACTCGCCGGGGGTATCGCGCACGACGTCAACAACGTGCTGCAGGCGGTGTCCGGCGCCTTGACCATGATCGATCGGCGGACAGCCGATGCGGGCGCGATTCATCGCCTGGTCAGGCTCGGCACCGAAGCCACCGATCGTGGCGCGTCGATTACCCGCCGCTTGCTCACTTTCGGCCGTCAGGCTGCCCTCTCGGTCGAGGTGGTAAACGTGCCGGTGCTGTTGCGGGATCTGCACGAGATGCTGGCCCCCGCGCTGGGCGCCCTGATCGAAATGACGATCGGGTTGCCTGAGACCCTGCCGGGGGTGATGGCTGACAAGCGGCAATTGGAAACCGTGCTGGTGAACCTGGCAACGAATGCGCGCGATGCGATGCCGGCGGGTGGGCGACTGATCATCGCGGCGGAAAGCCAAACCGTATCCGCGCCGCGGAAGCCGCTCGAGCCGCACCTTGAGCCCGGATGCTATGTACGGATCAGCGTGACGGATACCGGCGGCGGCATGAAGGCCGATATCCTGGCGCGGTGCCGGGAGCCGTTCTTTACGACCAAGGAAGTTGGTGCCGGCACCGGCCTGGGGCTGCCGATGGCATATAGTTTCGCGGACCAGTCAGGCGGCGCGCTGGATGTCGAAAGCCAGCCGGGACAGGGCACCACGGTTACGCTGTGGTTGCCGGTGGCAGTCGCCGAGACAGCCGCGGCTGCCGAACCTGTCATCGAAGGAGCGTCCGCAGGGGCGCCAGCGCCGTCAAAGGCACTGTCAGTGCTGGTGGTCGATGACGAGGCAACGATCCGGGAGATTATCGCGGAGTATCTCGAAGAGGCCGGCTACAGCGTGCTGCGGGCCGACAACGGGGCCAATGCGCTGGCGCTGATCGATGACGGACGAACGGTGGATGCTCTGATCACGGATTTGACCATGCCGGGGATGGACGGATTGGCGGTGATACGCGCGATGCGCGAGAGGCATCCGCGGCTGCCCTGTATCCTGTTGACCGGGTATGCGGGCGACGACACGGCGTTGGCACTGGGGCGCTCCATGGACGGCGCGGTTGCGGTGCTTCGGAAACCGGTAACCTACGTCCAGCTTCTTGATCGTCTCGGCGCGATATTGGCCATCAGTGGGGAGGATGAATCAAAAGCCGTCAAAATGGTGACCGCCGTCGCGTGAAACGAATGGGGTCCGCGTCCGGATTCCGACTGCTACCCCTGCTTCGGCCCGTTCCACCCCTCCGACAGCGGATGATGCTCTTCCACCACCTGCCGCAGCCGCTCGGTTTGCACATGCGTGTAAATCTGCACGGTCGAGATATCAGCGTGCCCCAACAGCATCTGCAGGCTGCGCAAATCCGCCCCGCGCGCCAGCATGTGCGAGGCGAACGAATGCCGCAGCACATGGGGGGACACCCGCGCCGGGTCCAACCCCGCCTCCAGAGCGATCTGCTTCAGCAGCAGAAAGAAAGCCTGCCGCGTCAGCGGCTGTTTCGGATCGCGCCCCGGGAACAACCACCGGCTGTGGACCTCGGTTGCCGCCAGCAGCGCCGCCGCCGCCTCTTTCGCCGCGGACGACAGCGGCACCATGCGTTCCTTGTTGCCCTTGCCCTTGATGATCATGACGTCCGCCTTCGCGCCCAGCGCCGAACGCGGCAGCGACAGCAACTCCGAAACCCGCATGCCGGTGGCATAGAGCAGTTCCAGCGCCGCCCGGCCCAAGACCCCGGTGCGGCCAGGTTTTCGGGTCGCCGCCTCCAGCAGCGCATCGACCTCCGATTCGGCCAAAAACTTCGGCAGCGGCTGCGGCAGGCGCGGGGTATCGAGATGGCTGGTCGGATCGTCCTCGCGCACCCCTTCGCGCAGCAGGAACAGGTGGAACTGGCGGAGCGCGGATAACCGTCGTGCCGAGGTGCGGGCGGAGAGGCCGCGGCCGTGAAGCGACGCCATATAAGACTGGCATGTGACCGCGTCCGCTCCGGCGGCCGCACAGCCCTGGCCGGCCGCGTATTCGGCGAATTCGCCCAGGTCCAACGTGTAGGCCGCGATCGTGTTGGCGGCGGCGCCGCGCTCAACCGTCAGCATCTCCAGGAAGGCATCGACTTTCGGGTCCATCTAGCCGCCAGGACCGGACAAATCCCGCCGCATCAACGTCACGTCATGTCCCCGGTGGGCGGATTGTCGCGGATCTTGCAAGGCCTGCTGCATCTTTCGGCCGTCACTTTCCACCGAATTAGCCGGTTAATGGGTGCTGAACTTGTCATTCGGCACGACCTTCTCCACCGCCTGCTTGTGCGGCGACGGCGGAAACATCCCCATCACCAGCACGCCCCCGGCCAACGCCACGAGGCCCGCCAGAACGACAAAAAAGAAAATGCGAATCATCGAGGCTCCTGAAACCGGCATGCCGGGATATTTTCGCGCGCGGGCAATCGCCTGTTCCGCGTGCGGTGTGCTAACGTCCGGAATTATGACACGCAACACTGCTCTGCGGGAGACGATTCCGGTCCCCGACACAATAGCTGGACGCAGCATCGTGCTGGTCGGACTGATGGGGGCTGGCAAAACCTCCATTGGCCGGCGGCTGGCCGCGCGCCTTGGCTTGCCTTTCCGCGACGCCGATCAAGAGATCGAGCTGGCGGCCGGCTGCACCATCCCCGAACTGTTCGCCCGCTATGGCGAGGGCGCCTTCCGCGACGGCGAACGCCGCGTGATCCGCCGGTTGCTGGCCGGCGACCCGATGGTGCTGGCGTTCGGCGGCGGCGCGTTCATGGACGCGCAGACCCGCGACGCAACCCGGGCGGATGCGGTGTCGGTCTGGCTGCGCTGCACCTTGCCGACGCTGGTGCGCCGGGTGGCCGGACGCGACAACCGCCCGCTGCTGGCCGGGCGCGACCGCGAAGACACGCTGCGCCAACTCATGGAAGTGCGGTATCCAGTCTATGCCGAGGCTGACGTTATCGTGGATTGCGGCGACGAGCCGCCGGATATCACGACCGCCGGGGTCATGGACGCGCTGATGGAGTGGAAACCCGCTCGGCGTCTGCACGTGGTGCTGCCCAGCACCAGCTATGATGTGATCATCGGCGACAACCTGCTGGCCCGCGCCGGCGCCTTGCTGGCGCCGAAACTACAGCAGAAACGCGCGGTCGTGATCACTGACCGCAACGTCGCCGCGCTGCATCTGCAAACCCTGTTGGACGGACTGGCACAAACCGCGATCTCCGCCACCTCGATCGTGGTGGCCGGCGGCGAGACGTCCAAGAGCATGGACACCTACCTGGACGTGGTGGACCAGTTGCTGGAATGTCCCGTCGAGCGGCGGACGGCGGTCATCGCGCTGGGTGGCGGCGTGGTTGGCGATCTGGCCGGATTCGCGGCGGCGACAACGTTGCGCGGACTGCCGTTCGTCCAGATCCCGACGACATTGTTGTCGCAGGTGGACTCGTCCGTCGGCGGTAAGACCGGCGTGAACACACGGCGCGGCAAGAACCTTGTCGGCGCCTTCTACCAGCCCAAGATGGTGCTGGCCGATACCGGCACCCTCGCGACCCTCCCCCCGCGCGAACTGCGCGCCGGCTATGCCGAGATCGCCAAGGCGGGGCTGGTTGGCGATGCGGCGTTCTTCGCGTGGTGCGAACGAAACGGCCAGGGCGTCGTCTCCGGCGACCGCGAGGCTCAGGCCGAGGCGATAAGGCGCGCTTGCGCCTTCAAGGCCGCCGTGGTCGGCGATGACGAGCGCGAGGAAAAGCCCAATGATGGCCGGGCATTGCTGAATTTGGGGCATACATTCGGGCACGCGCTGGAGGCGGAATACGGCTACGACGGCGGCCTGCTGCATGGCGAAGGCGTCGCCATCGGTCTGGGCCTTGCGTTCAAACTCTCCGTTCGGCTCGGTCTTTGCCCGCCGGCGGACGCCGAACGGGTGATCGCGCATGTGTCGGCGGTGGGACTGACGGCGGATCTGTCGATGCTGAACCGCCGGTTCTCGGCCGCCACGCTGATCGGGCACATGCGGCGCGACAAGAAGATGCGGGACGGGGCGCTGCACTTCGTGCTGGCGCGCGGAATCGGGCAGGCGTTCACCAGCGCCGACGTGCCGCCCGAGGCGGTGATGGATCTGCTGCGGGACGAGGGGTGTGGGGCGTAGACCACGCACCACCGAAGCATCAGACGGCCGTACCCAACAGAAGCTCAAAGCCCCGGGCACACAGGTCTTGAGTTGAAATCGCCCGCTTGAAAGCGTAGATCGTAAACTACCGTGGATTGCAGCGGGTGGCCCGCTTACACAAATACGTAAATCGACGCTATGTTGGGAATCAATCACATGACCACCGGCTGCGACGACCAAGGCAAAGCGTCGGAAAGTGCTTCAACAGCATCGTGGCGGCAGACCTACGCCAGCGGTTGCGGTAACAGTCGCCCAACGCGATCAGACAACTCCGTCCTGTACGATTATTTCAAGGACAACCTGCATTCCGATTATTATCAAAAATTACTCAACAAGAACTGACCCATTTAGGTGCCAAGTGAGCGCGATTGCGTTGACCACCTAATTCGGGTCGCCGCGGACCGGAATCTGAGCCTGCAAGAGACAATCGCCCTGGGCTTGTTGGTTGCCAGAAAATGGGACAGAGCCAGTTCAGCCAATCCGTCGGTGATGCCGCCCACACGCGAAAGTGCCATGCTGCACGACGATTTCACCAACGGCGAGTTGCAGGAGTTCAGATCGACTGCCTCTCGGGTGCTCGCTGAATACGGAGCCTCCCTCAATCATGCGATAACGCCAGCGGCTTCCTGGTGGTATGGCGTGCTTCAAAATCTGGCGGCTGCATTTTTCTATTCGATTTTTTTGGCGGTCATATTTTTCGTCATCAAAATGTCCGGGTCCGACGTGTTGACCGTCATTCGGTCCCTGGTTGCCGAGAAATAACCGAAACGCACCTTGTGAGACTCTCGAGGGTGGAAATTCAGCCGCCTCGTTTTCCAGCCCCCAACACGGTCTTTGTCAGCCGTTCAAAATCTGTGGCGAATGCTCACCCGGGCGTCTCGTTCGCCCGCCGCACCCGCTCCCGATGCAGATTATACAACCCTGCCGCCGCCACGATCGCCGCGCCGGCCAGCGTACCCAACGACGGAACCTCTCCGAACACAGCAAACCCGGCGGCGCCGCCCCAGATCATCATGGTGTATTCATACGGCGCCAGCGCCGACACCGGAGCCAGCCCATAAGCGACCGTGAACACGCAGTGCGCCAGTCCGCTGGAAATCCCCAACCCGGCCAGCGCCAGCCAAACCCCGGGCGCCCCGATCTGTCCGGCGGGAAACACGCCCAGCAGCACCAGGCCGGTGACCGCGTGCGAGACCATCAGCCAGAACGCCTGGCACTCCGCGGTCTCGGTTCGGGACAATTGGCGCGCCATGATGCGGGTCACCGCCATCGCCACGATGCCGCTCATTAGCAACGGCAATGCGGACGTCCACAGGCCTCCCCTGGGACGCAGCATGATCAGCACGCCGGAAAATCCGGCCAGGGTCGATATCATACGGCGCCAGCGGATGCGCTCACCGAGCATGGGGATAGCCAGCAGGGTCATGATTAATGGCGCGGTGAAGCCCAGCGCATAGGTATCGGCCAACTGCATGTGCTGCCAGGACAGGTACCATGCGAACGAGGTGAACGACGACAGCGCGGCGCGCAGAAACACCATGTGCCATTGCACCGGCTTCAGGCGGCGCCAACCGCCCGCCCGGGTCCGCGTGACGGTTACGGCGGTGATCGCCAACGCCCCGAATGCACCGCGCCACAGCAGCACCCGGGCCACGCCGGTGGACAGAATCGCCCATTTCGCCGCCGCGTCGCCGAATGACAGCACCATATACGCCAGTGCCACCAGCCCGATGCCGCGCACCGTATCCGCCGCGTTGTCGGTCAGCGTCCGGCCAAACACCAGGGAGCGTACAATCGCCACTCCGTTTCCCCTATTTGTTACCTGTCACTTGCGGCCAAACCGGCGGTAAGGCAATCACCGCGCATGGACCCGGGCGAATACTCACTGATGGACGCCGCCGAGGACCGCATGTGGTGGTATCGCGCCCTGCACGTCCGGTTGTGCGACTCGCTGACAGGCATCGGCGGCCGGATACTGGACGCAGGATGCGGCACCGGCGGCTTCCTTTCGGTGCTCAAAGCCCGGCGTCCCGACCTGATCGCCTGCGGAATCGAGTGGGACTCGCAAGCCGCCGCGCGTGCGCGCGCCAAATCGGCGGCCTGTATCACCCGCGGCAGCGTCAATGCCCTGCCTTTCGCCGCCAACAGCTTCGACGCGGTCGTCAACGCCGACGTGCTGTGCCACGCGGCGGTCGATCCGGCGCAGGCCTTGGCGGAGTTCCAACGCGTGCTGAAACCCGGCGGCAGGCTGGTGGTGAATATGCCCGCCTATCAGTGGATGTTGTCGGCGCATGACCGGCGGGTCCACAACGTCCGGCGCCTGACCGCGCCGGGCACCGCCGCGATTCTGCGCGACGCCGGCTTCACAAACGTGCATGCGCGCTACTGGAACGGAGTGTTGCTGCCTCTGATGATCCTGCAGCGAAAAATCCTGGCGCGCGGCGACGCGGAGTCCGATGTTGCCCCGTTTCCGCCATGGCTCGATTCTATCTTGCATGGCATGACGGCATTGGAACGACGCCTGCCCTTTCCGCTGCCCGCCGGCGGATCGGTGCTGGCCATAGCAGAGAAGCCATGAACGACACGGTCACGCTTGCCCAGACGACTCTAAACGCCCCGAAGCCGGGTCGGATCGGCCTGTCCATCGTTGTGCCGGTGTATCGCGGCGCCGCGACCGTCGGACGGCTGGTCGATGCGCTGTCCGATCTCGCACCCGAAGGCGGGCTGGAGATCGTGCTGGTCAACGACGGCAGTCCCGACAATTCCGGCGATGTCTGCCGAGCGCTGCTCCCGACCGCTCGGGTACCGCTGGTGTATATCGAGCATGCCCGGAACTACGGCGAACATAACGCCGTCATGACCGGCCTGCGCCATGCCAGCGGCGATTTCATCATCACCATGGATGACGACCTGCAAAACCCGCCGGAGGAAGTGGTCAAACTGTATGACCATGCCCGTTTGGGCAACTGGGACGTGGTTTACACCCGCTACGCGGTGAAGCAGCACGAGGGCTGGCGCAATCTCGGCAGCCGGTTCGCCAACGCGGTCGCCGACCAGTTGCTCGACAAGCCGAAGGGCCTGTACCTGTCCTCGTTCCGCTGCATGTCGGCGCTGGTGGTGCGGGCGGTCACGCTCTACAGCGGCCCCTATCCGTATATCGACGGCTTGATCATGCAGATCACCCAGCGCATCGACAGCATCGAAGTGCGGCATTTGCCACGGGCGGAGGGGCGGTCGAACTACACGCTGGTGCGTCTGGTCCGGCTCTGGCTGAACCTCGCCACCAGTTTCTCGCTGGCGCCGCTGCGGCTGGCGATTTTCGCCGGCCTCGGTTTATCGGTGCTGGGCGCCATCGGGGCGGTCGCCACGATCAGTGAGGCGCTGTTCACCCGTGATATCCCGTCTGGCTGGGCCTCCACCATGGTGGTGCTGCTGCTGGTGGGCGGCGTGCAGTCGATGATCCTGGGCGTGCTGGGCGAATATGTCGGGCGCACCTTCCTGTCCGCCAACGGCAAGCCGCAAGGCACTATCCGCGCCATTCAACGCAACACGGACCCACAATGAACGTTTACTGGATGGTTCTGGCCGCGGCGATCGTCACCAGCATGGCGGGTCAGACCCTGCTGAAGGCCGGCGCCGGAGCCCCCGATTTCATTGCCCAGCTATTCGATCCAAGAACCATGGTCGGGTTGTGCCTGTATGGCGGCGCGGCGCTGCTGTACATCGTCGCGCTTCGCCGGATCCCGATGTCGGTGGCGCTGCCCTGCACCGCCATTTCCTATGTCGCGGCGGCGTTGATCGGGCATTTCGGGTTCGCCGAACCGCTGGGCGCGATGCATCTGGGTGCGCTGGCGCTGATTTCTGCTGGTGTCGTGATGCTGGCCTTGGCCTGAGATCGGCGCTCACGGCCTTATCCGTCCAGGTCAGCGCGGCGCGAACGCCCCGTACACCCGGGAACTGGGGGCGAAGGCGCCATATCGTTGCTCATTACCGGCCCGATCTCCCGACCCGAAATCGCCATAAGCTGCCTGCCCCGGCGTGCCCGCGCGCGCATCGCCGTTCTGCCAGCGCGCCATCACCAGCACCCGATAAGCATCGCCCAGCGCCGGTGTTTCCGAGTGATACGCCCCAATAGCCGGCGCCCAGTCCCTGGCGGCGGCATACAGCGAATTGAGAAAACGGGCGGCATAGAGCGCGTTGGTTCTGGGATCGAACGCATCCTCCAGTGAGGCGAACGCGTCGGGGTGATACATCAAATTGACCTGCAGGCAGCCGACATCGATCGATCGGACTCCCCTGGCCTGAAGCGCTTTGACCGCGGTCACCGCTTGTTCCGCGGTGTCGAAAAACTGCCCCACCCCCTCGGCATTCAGCGTCCAGGGCCACGGGCGCAGGTGGCCGGACGCGGCGTCGATCCGGCCGGTTTCAGTCAGGCTGATCGCACTCAGAAGACGCGGCGGCAGGCGTTGCACGTACTCGGCGGTGGTGACCGCGGTTTCGCACAGCGTCGCCGGGTCAGCCACGACGGCGCGCGCAATCGCGCCCCGGGGAGCCACCGGGAGCGCGTTGGATGAACGAACCGGCACCGGCCGCGAGACGACGGCGCGCGGGGCCTCGGACGGGTCCGCCGCGGCGGCCAGGGGGTTGGCAAAAATCCACAGCAGCGAGAGAATGACCGACGAACGCATGCGCGCCTTTACAGAGGTAACCATTCGGGAAGCCAAATCCGGCACTTTGCCCGGCCGCTGGCATTATACTCGACAGTTAACAGTTTCGTCGGATTTTTCCGATGCCTTTCGAATATCGCGGCATGTGGCGCCGGGACATCGCCATCCTTGGTCCCGAGATTGTCACGCTCCCCTTCTGATGATGGCCTGGCACGCGGTCGTGATCCCGCTCACGAGAGGTTTGCGATAACACCTTAGGCGACGAAACAGGCGCCTGCCGTGTTCGTGCCTACTCCATTTCAATGGAACCTGCTCCTCTTCGATGGAAATAGTCCAGGATGTCCGAAAGCCGTCCTTATTCAGCGGTCGCACCCATCGAGCCGAACGTCGCGGTCAGCCGTGACGCCGGCGCGACCGGGGATGCGGGCAGCCGCTGGGCTGGCACACGGGTCAGCTTTGACGATCTGGCGCGCGTGCCGGCGCAAAGGCTGGCCAGGCTGCTGCTGGACCGAGCGGCGGAGGATCCAACTCTGTTGCACCGTCTTTATGAAACCGTCGATTCTCCCTGCGCCACCCGACCCCTGCAAGACGTTCGGCCGGGCAATGGCGGCCGGCCCGAATCTTCACCCGCCATCATCGGCAATAGCCCCGGCATGCGGCGCGTCGCGGCATTGGTCCGGCGGTTCGAGCAGACCGATGAACCGGTGTTGATCACCGGCGAAAGCGGCACCGGCAAAGAACTGCTGGCTCGCGCCATCCACGACGGCTCCCGCCGGGCGTCCCGGGGTGCCTTCGTGGCGGTGAATTGCGCGGCGATTCCCGCCGGATTGGTGGCTTCAGAGCTGTTCGGCTACGAAAAAGGCGCCTTCACCGGCGCCGCCACGCGCAGCATCGGGCAGATCGAATATGCCAATGGCGGCACCCTGTTCCTGGACGAAATCGGCGACATGCCGATCGATCTCCAGGGGCATCTGTTGCGATTTCTACAGGAAGGCCAGATCCGGCGGGTCGGCGGACGGGAAACCATCGGCCTGGATGTCCGTATCGTCTCCGCCACCAATGTCCGCCTGGGCCAGGCTATCGCCGAGGGCCGGTTTCGCGAGGATTTGTTCTATCGCATCAACGTCCTGACCCTACCGGTACCGCCGCTGCGCGAACGGCCGGAGGATATCACGCCTCTGGCCTATCACTTCCTGCGCGCGGCGCAGCGTGATTTCAATCGCGATGTCGCCGGCTTCTCACCCGCCGCGATGGCGGCGCTGCGCCGGCATCACTGGCCGGGCAATGTCCGCGAACTAATGTCGGTGGTGCGCCGGGCAGTCGTGGTCGGGGACGGATCGCTGATCGACGCGGCGGCTTTGATCGGTCTTGACGATACCCCGGTCCCCGCGTCGTTGCCGGGGACACCCAAACCCGGATCGCTCGAAGAGCGCTCGCTGCTGTTAGAGACTTTGGAACGAACGGGTGAGAACGTCACGACCACTGCCGACGCACTCAGCGTGTCACGGGTGACACTGTATCGTATGCTGCGGCGACACGGGATCATCCTGAAGCGCGGCCTGGCGGCGGCACCGATCGCGCGCCAGACGCAGCCGGCCTCGCATTAGGCGAGTCCCGATGCTCAACGCGTCAGGTTAATACCTCGTCGCTAACGTCACGACCAACTAGCTCGCTGATCGGCGGCGGCGTTTGCCTGTAACCGGGTTGTTGGCATCAGGCGCGCACATCCGCATCAATCAAACTGAGGATATCCGCCAGGCATATCGACACATCCGATACGAAACCATCCGAGCATCGGGCCACTGTCCAGCCCGAAACCCCTCGCACGATCAGCCAGGACGCCTGATTTTTATCGCTTTCAAACACCCCTAAGATTGCATCCGCGCCCACTATGTTCCACGGCCGAACCGCCAGGTCCAAGACCGCATCAATGCCAGAGGTCCCGGCATGATCCAGCCAGGCCCCCAGCAACCGGACATCGGCCTCGTCAAGTTTGGTGGAGCCCATCCCCCGCGACAGCGAGGGACGTACTGCCGATACCCCGTTGCATTCGACATCGGACCCGACCGCTAAGGTCATGGCGTCAGGCATCCCTTCCTGCCGTGGCGCCCGATCCGGCCATATGATCACGATCAGACATCGACTTCCGCTTCCCCCAAAGGTCCGGTCCCAACAGACTTGTCTGTCGTTATGCTTGCCCGGGCTGCCCGATTGTCAGCTGTCGCAATGAGCCAAGCATAGCGAAACGAATTGCGGCGCCGGATGATCCGGCGCCGCAATGCCGCTATTTGATAACGGTGCCTGATCCATTGCCGTTCAGCAGGTACGAAAATCCGAGCGACGGGTTGATGTATTGACCCAGGAATTGATTGTAGAACTGATAGACCTCGGCGGCGCCCATCTTCGGCACATACACCACGTCGTACGGCGCCAACCGAATGTCGGCATCGGGATTCCGTCCCTGACGCAGAGCCTTCCAGCTTGTTGACAAGAACTCCGGCTTGTCGCCCGGCCCGCGACGGATGACGAACACCGACGTATCATCACTGCTGAGCTTGGTGCCACCGGCTCGTGCAATCGCCTGCGACAGGGTCAAGGTCGGCCCGACGGTCACGAACTCGCCCGGTGTGGTGACCTCGCCACCGACATAGACGCGGGTTGGCGCGAAGGATCTCACCACCACCGACAGTCGTGGGTTTTGCAGATCCTTGGCATAGACCTTGCGAAGTGTGTCCGCGAGATCGGCGGGCGTCCGGCCATAAGCGACCGCATCCGCCACAGCGGTGGTGGAGATGTGACCGTCCGGGCGAACCGTCACTTCTTCGTTCAGCTCCGGATTGAGCATGAGTCGCACTTCCAGCACATCGCCTACCTGAATGCGATAGGCCGGCAGATTGGCGGTGAAATTGGATTCTGCCGGCTCCATCGGCGCCGCGGGTAGCGTCGGAACCGGTGAACAGGCGGACAATGCGACCACCCCCGCCAAAGTAGCCGCGACCGGAAGGACCGCCCGGGAGTGCCGAACCGACCGGCCGGCTTCATTACCTTTGAGGACCATGGGAATGGCTTCTCCACTCATGTTGTTGAACCCTTATCGGAATGGTCGGCGGCGCATGTGCGCCGGCGGAGGTTGCTATCGAAAAAATAAGCGATCGGGTCACGCCGGGAAACCGATCGCAAGCATTGCGCAGGCGATCGCCAGTATAGAGCAGCAAATTGCATGCCACCCATTAACGGCTGTTATCGGTCATGGTTCGGAACAAGGTTTACGTAACAGTATCGTCAAGTGTTGCGTCTTATGGTGCCTTGTGACAACACGATCTGGCGGGCGTCACGCCACGATCAGGCACGCGTCGCCAGGACTTAGCGAGACGGATAAGCCGGCGCATACCCGGATATCCGGGTATCCGCTCGCTGAACCGGCATCTCCGTTGCGTTACCGGACAGGTCACCCACGGCGACATCGATATAGCGGCGGCTCAGCGCGGCGTCGTTCCCGCTTAATGCCTCCAGGGCCCTGGCCACGTCCGCCGCCCCCCTGGCCGCGGATGCCGAATCCTCGCCGGCAACCTCGGCCGGACGGAACACAAGCTGCAATTGAGCTTCCTGTAACAGCCGGCGCGCTTCCTCAACCCGGCCGCTGGTCAGCGCCGCCCGGGCCGCGGTCAATCGTGGCACGAATGGGGATGGGTTCGGGCGCGGCGGCGGTTCGGGCAAACGGGACGCGTCCGGCTGCGGCGCTGGTGACGGCGTGGCCGCCGGCGGCTGTTGCCGCAAACGGGCCAGAACGGATTTCGTGTCGTCGATGTCGGGGCGGATTTGCGGAGGCTGCGCCACCGGCAGCGGCTTGACCGGAGATGGCTTCTGCACCACGGGCTTGGGCGCGTTCGTCCCGGACGCCTCCCTTTCGGGTGCCTCCGGTTTGGCCGGTTCGGTTCGGGCGACGATCGAGGGATGCGGTTCAACCCGCGTTTCGTGGCGCTCGGGCGGCGCGATCACGGGGGGGGCGGCAGGCGGCGTCATCGCAGGAACGTGCAGCAGTTTGAGGTCGGCCACGACCGACGGAGGAAGTGCCGGGACAGGGGCCGGCACGCCCTCCCCCGCGGAGCCGGTGGCCGAAACCGGCCCGTCCTGCCCCGGGGGCACCTCCACAGCGGGCACCTCCACAGGGGGCACCTCCACAGGGGACACCTGCACTGGCGGCGCCGGCACCGGGGACGCCTGAACCTGGGGCGCCGGCACCGGGACGGTCGGAATTGCGACGGCCGGAGCTACCTGCGGGTCGAGAGCCTGCCTTGCGGCCAGTTCAGTCTGAAGCCGCGCAACCTGCTGCTGCAACTGCGCCATTTGTTCCGTGATAGCATTGGCGTCCGGTTCGGCCGGTTGATCCTCGTCAGAACCGGCGATCAACGCAGTCCATTCCTGGTGCACGCGCTGAAGGTACAAGGCCGGCTGACCGTAAATCGAGGCCGTCAGAAGGCCCAGACCCGATATCGTCGCCACGGCCGGCAGGGCGAAGCGCATGTCTATCCTCACTTTTGGGATGTCGGATCAGTCATGCGACGAGGGCGAGTCCCGCACAATTAACGTGATCGTGTTGATGCGCGCCACACAAGCAAAGCCACACATTACGCGATTGTTATCCGTTTCGCGGTCCTTGAACCATCATGCAAGCCGCACATCACCGTCATGTCATGCGCCTTGCGCATCTCGTCCGCGGGACTCAGGTGTTCAGTCAACCGAAACCGTAACCGGTCATTCGGTTGCTACCCGCCGGCGAGGGTTCGGATCACGACCTGTACGCCAAGCGTTTGAAAGATCAGGAGGCTTCGTTCATGCCGCAGGAATTTCACGATCAGCTTATTTCTTTCATGCCGAAAATGCGCGTGTGGGCATTGGCCCTCACCCGCAACCGCGCCGCCGCTGAAGATTTAACCCAGGATGTGGCGACCAAAGCATTGATCGCGCAAAATTGCTTTGTACCAGGCACCAACTTCTCCGCCTGGGTGCACCGGATCATGATCAACCACTTCATCAGCGGCCTGCGCGGCAAGCGGGAATTCACCTACATGGAGGATATTCCTGAAATCCCGGTGGCATCCGCCCATGAAGACCGAGCCGCGCTACAGGAACTCGGCTGGGCATTGGACCGGTTGCCGCACGATCAACGGGAAGCGCTGTCGATGATCGTCCTACAGGAGAAATCCTATGAGGACGCGGCCGAACAAACCGGGTGTGCAATCGGCACGTTGAAAAGCCGGGTGCATCGCGCCAGGCTGCAACTGCGCGCCTTCCTGGTTGGCGACGTTACCAAGATCGCGGCATAGACCACGACAATCGGTATCCACGGGGTTGGCAGTGCGACTGCCTCCCTCCGGGTCCTTTGGGGCCCTCGTTCGGCTCAGCCGGCGCGAAACAGCATCACACCGAATAACCCGGCCGGATCCTCCCAAGCCTGGTAAATGGCCCATCCGGCCTCGGCCGCAATGGAGATCAGTTTCTCCCGCGTATGCTTATAGCTGTTCTCCGTATGGATGGATTCGCCTTCGCGAAAGGCAATATCCTGGCCGCCGACGGACACCACCTGATCCTTGGTCGAGAACAGATGCATTTCTATCCGGCTTTCACGATCGTTCCACACGGCTTCGTGGCGAAACCGATCCAGTTCGAAATCGGCCCCGGCCTCCCGGTTCAGCCGGAGCAGCATGTTGAGATTGAATGCCGCGGTCACGCCGGACGCATCGTTATAGGCAGGCAGCAGGATCTTCGGGCTCTTCCGTAGGTCCGCACCCAACAGGAACCATGAATCCGAACCGAGCGACTCGCGTGCGGCGGTCAGGAAACGCGTGGCCGATACCGGATCCAGATTGCCGATGGTGGACCCCGGGAAGAAGCCCATGCGCGGCCCGGCGGGCAACGGCAGCGACAACGGCTGCATGAAATCCGCGACCACCGGCACAACCGTCAGGGCCGGATGGATTTCGGACAGGCGCGCCTGCATATCCGTCATGGCCGGGCCCGCCACGTCGATCGGGACATACGTCGTAAATGGAGAATCCGCTCGGTCCAGCAGTATCCGCGCCTTGGCTTCGTCGCTGCCACCGAATTCGACCAGCACGGCATCGTGAAACCCGTCCGGCACCACGGCGGAGCCGAGCGACGACAACAAGGCGGTTTCGGTTCGGGTCAGATAGTATTCGGGCAGCCGCGTGATCTCGTAGAACAGCCGACAGCCCTCGTCGTCGTAGAACAGCATGGCCGGCAGCGTCTTGGGTGACGCGGTCAGTCCGGCAAGCGCAATGGCAAGGATATCCGCCCGCACCGGGTGCGGGACAAAAGCGGTGTCATTCGGCACGTCGGCCTCCCGATTACAGGTCTTTTGCCAGACGAAGGCCGCTGAACTGCCATCGTTTGTCAGGGTGAAAGAAATTCCGGTAGGTCGAGCGCGTGTGGCCGAACGGTGTCACCAGCGAGCCACCGCGCAAGACCATCTGATTGATCATGAATTTGCCGTTGTACTCACCAATCGCCCCGGGGGCAGCCTTGTATCCCGGATACGGCCGGTAGGCGCTTTCGGTCCACTGCCAGACAGACCCGGTCGTTTCGTGAATGAGCAAATCGCCGCATGCGGCCTCCCATTCCGTCTCCGTCGGCAACCGGGCTCCGCTCCAACGCGCGAACGCGTCGGCTTCGTACCAGCTTATGTGGCGCACCGGGGCATCCGGGTCCAATGGGAGCAACCCGCCGGGACCCATCTGGAACCACGTCCCATCCTGTTCCTGCCAGTACAACGGCGCGGTCCAACAGGAATCCCGTGCCGTCGCCCAGCCATCGGACATCCACAGCGCTGGCGTGCGATAGCCGCCATCGTTCACGAAATCGAGCCAGTCACGATTGCGGACGAGGTGGGACGCGATCGCACAGGGATGCACTAAAGCTGTGTGCCTCGGGGTTTCATTGTCGAAGCAGAAGCCGGACCCGGCATGCCCGATCGCATGCACGCCGTCCGGCACGGTGACGAACTGTGTCTCAACGGCGCCGGTGACTGGTTCGCGCCAGCCGGGCAGTATCGCCGGATACAACGGATTCGCCGAGAAGGCGTGCAGAATGTCGGTCATCAGCAGCTCCAGGTGCTGCTGTTCGTGATGCAAACCAAGCTCGACCACATCCCGGATGGCCGGCGACATGTCAGGAATGGCGCGTTGCATCGCCGCATCGACATGGCGGCGGTATGCGCTGATCCGCGCTGCCGGCGGACGGGTCAGCAGCCCGCGAGACGGCCGCGGGTGACGTGGACCCACCGCGTCATAATACGAGTTGAACAGAAACGCGAAGTCCGGGTCGAAAACGCGGTACTCTGGAAGGTTTGGCACCAGCACGAACTGCTCAAAAAACCAGGTCGTGTGCGCCCTGTGCCACTTCGCCGGGCTGGCGTCGGGCATCGACTGGACGCACTGATCCTCATCCGTCAGGCTTGCGGCCGAGGATTCGGTGGCGTCGCGCACATCTCGGAACCGTTCGGACAGGTCGTTCCCGCGCGAAAGTTCCTGATACAGTTCGATAGCATCCATACCTGTCCTCCGGAGAACTCTCAACGCACGTACTGAGAATCCGATTCTATCCAATCGTACATTTTCTTGTCACCCCTCGACGCGCACACACACTTTAGAACGAGACCGCGCAAGGTCAAAAAAACCACCGCCCCGATTTTGCGTTAGTCCGTGGCATGGCAACACCCCGCCCCATCTGGCGCGGCCACCTGCGCCTCGCGTTGGTGTCCTGCCCCATCGCCCTCTACAGCGTGGTCCGCGGTAGCAGCGGGCTGCACTTCCATTTGATCAATCCTACAACCGGGCACCGCGTCCGCATGGTCTCACAGGACGCGGAAACCGAGGAGGAGGTATCCCGGCAGGATTTGGTTAAAGGATTTGAGTTCGAGAAAGACCGCTACGTCCTGCTCGACGACGACGATTTTGAACAGGCCAGGATCGAAAGCTCCAGCATGCTGACGATCGGCAAATTCGTCGATAGGACATCGATCGACCCGATCTTCTTCGATACCGCCTATTATGTGGCACCGGATGGCGAGGCCGGCCGGGACGTTTATGGTGTGTTGCGCGATGCGATCCGCGACGCACGCACCGCCGCCCTGTCTCGGGTTGTGATCGCCAGGCGGGAACGGGCGGTGGCGATTATCCCGTCCGGCAAGGGATTGGTGTGTCACACGCTGCACGATCCCGCCGATCTGTGGGATGCCGCAGTGGTGTTTGCCGAGATTGAGGACGCCAAACCTGACGCCGCCATGGTCGCGTTGGCCACTCAGTTGATCGAACGCCAAAACGGCGCATTCCATCCCGACGATACAAAGGACCGCTATGAGGCAAAGTTACGTGAGGTTATCGCGGCAAAACTGAAGGGCGAAGGGATCGTGCCGGAGGCAACACCAGAGCCAGACCGCGGCAACGTGATCGATCTGATGGCCGCGTTGAAGGCCAGCCTGGGCCGGGACGAAAAGCCGCCAGCGAAAAAGCAGCCACGCAAACGGGCAACCCGATAGCAGGCGATGCCGTTTATGCCCTGGACCTTTAAGGAGACAATTGACCATGGCAGGTATCGCCAATCGTAAAATCGCCGTCCTGGCAACCGATGGTGTGGAACAGGTCGAATTGACCGAACCCGTCGCCGCCCTGAAAGCGGCCTCGGCCGAGGTCGTGGTGATCGCGCCGCACAGCGGTCAAATCCAGGGCATGCATCACGACAAAAAGGGTGACATGCTCACGGTTGAGCATGACCTGGGCAGCGTCTCGCCGGATCGTTTTGACGCGCTGGTCTTGCCGGGCGGTGTCGCCAATCCGGACACGCTGCGGACACTTCCACAGGCCGTGGCGTTCGTGAGGCATTTCGTCGAGACCGGAAAACCGATCGCTGCCATCTGCCACGGACCATGGACGTTGATCGAGGCGGACGGAGTGCGCGGCCGGCATGTGACGTCGTGGCCATCCCTGCGTTCGGACCTTCGAAACGCAGGCGCGCAATGGGAAGACAAGTCGGTGGTGGTGGACCGTAACCTGGTGACATCCCGCAAACCCGACGACCTCCCCGATTTCTGTCGGGAGATGATCAAGCTGTTTGGCGGCGATCAAGCGAAACGAGCGGCTTAGACCAAGCGGCTTTGATACTGACCCACGCGGATAGTTCGCATATCGTCATAGTGCGCGAAGGCGCACCATCCACGTCTCTGTTTTCAATCATAAAAGACGTGGATGCAGACCTGCGTCGGCATGACGGGATTATCTGCCGGAGAGTTGGCCTCAACGGCCTTTGGTGTTAGCCGCCCGAGCACACGCTCCGCGAACCCGGTCGATCAACCCGATCGGGTCCGTCGGCGCGGCATGCCCCCGCCACGCAACATGCTGATCCGGACGGGACAGAACCAGTTTCTCCGAATACACCGGGTCCGTCGTGGCAACATCCAGCAGGTTCAAGGGCACGCCACGCATCGTGGCGGCCGCCATCAGGGTCTCAACCTCAACGCGCGGATCGAACCGCAACAACGTGAAGTCCGGCCCCATCGCGTCGTACAACGACATCCCCTCCCCCAGCCAGATATGCGGTGTGCGGCAACCGGGAACGGTCGAGGGCGTGAATGTATCCATTGTGTACGATGGAGCCACGCCGTCATGCGCGATGATCGGCGAATTCTCGTAAAACGAGCCGAAATTCAGCCCGCCGCAGCAGAATTGCGCCACGTTAGCGTCATACGCCTCCTGACCGACCCGCGCGCGAACAGCATCGCCGGCGGGTCCGGGTTCCTCGATATTATCCGGCACGCCGCCGCGTTGTTTCGCCAGCGCCAGACAGGTGTCCATCGCATAATGGGACACCTGTTCGGTGATAGGCATCCGTTCGGCCTCGTACGAGTCCAGAATAGCCGGCGATGCCCATCCCTTCAGCACACCGGCCAGCATCCAGGTCAGATTCATGGCGTCCGCGATTCCGGTGTTCATGCCATACTCGGCGTTCGGCACCCAGATATGCGCCGCATCTCCACACAGGAACGCCCGCCGTTCGCGGAATCTGTCCGCGATCATCCGCCGAGCAGTCCAATCTTCTTTGGCGAGGATTTCGAACGGGAAGGATGGGCCGACACCCAGGATCATGCGAATGCTGTGCTCGCGATCCACGCTGTCAAAGGTTTCGCCCGGCCGCATGTAGTTGTGGACCAGCCACGTCTCGCGCCCGTCGATCGCGAACATGTTGGCGCTGCGCCTGGGGTTCAGCGAGTTGTTCGACCACGCTGGTTTGGTCGGTGTTGCCTTCAGCAATTCGGGGGCGCGGAAATAGGTCGATTGCCGGTGGTCCAACACCGCGTCGCCCGTCAAATGCGCCCCGATCGCTCGCCGCACCGTTGAATGGGCGCCGTCCGCGCCGATCAGATAGTCGGCCGTTATGCGCAGATCTTCACCGCCGCTCAGATCGGCGGCAATCGCAACGATACCGGTGTCGGTCTGCTCAAAATTCGTCAATTGAACCCGGTTCAGAATGCGCACACCCGGCAATGACTCGGCATGGGCGAACAGCACCGGCTCCAGGAATATCTGGTTGATCCGGTGCGGCGGTTCGGGAGTCGGCCACCCTGTGTCCGGGCCGCCGGTGGCTGTGTAGCGGTCATTGCGGCACGGGATTGGAATCCGCGACAGTTCGATCCCGGTTGTTGTCGTGCGAAACACGACGTCGTTCGGATAATCCCCTGGCAACCCGGTGTTGCGCACCGCCTGCGCCACGCCCAACCGGCGGAAGATTTCCATGGTGCGGGCGCTGACGTGGTTGCATTTGACGCTGGGCGGTTCGCCGGGGGACCGGGTTTCCAGCACGACCACCGGAATACCGCGCCACGCGAGGTCCATCGCCACGGTCAATCCAACCGGGCCGCCGCCGGCGATCAACACTTTTGTCGATATCTGTTTCATGGCCGTCGTCCCCGCGGTTCGTTGACGGCAGTGTGCCCGGTTCGGCCCATAGCCGGAAGAGGGTGCGCCTTGCGCCATTGTCACGAAGCCGACGATACTGCTTTCAGAAACGCGACTTGGGGGAAATAGCTGGGATGAAGCCACTCGTCAGGCTGGTTGCTGTAATCGCCGCGCTTTGGTGCGCGGGCGCCGCGCGGGCGCAAACCATGGATAAGTTGAACATCTACGTGGTGAAGAACCTGCTGGCCTCCCCTAATTTCGTAGCTCTGGAGAACGGTTACTGGGCCGAGCAAGGCCTGGATGTGCAGATGAAACTGGCCGGCAGCGGCCGGATTGTCGTGCAGGCGTTGCAAGCCGGCGACGCACAACTCGGCCACGTCGCGATCAGCGGCACCCTGCCCGTCGCCCGGGCGGGAGGCGACAAACTGATCAGTGTGATGCCTTACTACAACGACCCCGGCTACATGGGACGCGCCAGCGCCTACGCGATCATCGGCCGCCGGGATCATGGCATCGATCCGGCTAATCCCGCCACCATGCTCGGCAAAAAGATCGGCTTCACCTCCGGCACTGACGAATACTACATGAAACAATGGTTCCGGCGGGAAAAACTGGACATTTCCAAGAGCCAGATCGTCAGCGTACTGCCCGAGGATATGCCGGTGACGGTGTCGCAAGGACTCGTGGACGCGGTCGTGCCGTGGGAGCCGTATGCGTCTCAGGTCATGCGGGAACTCGGGGCCAACGCGGCTGTCATGAGCCGTGGCGAGGCCGGGCTGATCTCCGACAACGTCGGCATTGTCGGCAAGGAAGACTGGATCAAGGCGCATCTGGATATTGTTGAGAAATTTGCCATCGGTCTTGCCATGGCAACAAAATTCATCCGCGACAATCCGCATGAAACCGCCGAAATCGTTGCTCGGACGTTAGACGGCCTGAATACCGGCGACGCGGAGGAGGGCCTGAAACACATGGTGTGGGACCCGAGAATTTCGGTGTGCACCGTGGAAGGCAGTATTCGAAGCGGCAACGGCATGGTGCGGAACGGCCAGATCAAAATGGACCGGTCTTTCGTCGCCGCGGATTTCTACGACATGACAGTCTATGACCGCATGACCGCGAAACATCCCGAACTGTTCGCGGGATTGCCGCCCATGCCGGCCAAACTGGATGATTGCCTGGGCAAGCTCGACTGACATGGCCGATAAAATAGAGGTCTCCGGCTTCCGTCATTTCTTCCGGACGGAAATCGGATCGGTGCAAGCCACCGGAACGATCGATCTGTCCATCAAAGCCGGTGAGTTCGTCACCCTGGTCGGCCCCAGCGGCTGCGGCAAAACAACGCTGCTGAAAGCCATCGCCGGGTTTCTGACACCCTCCGAGGGCAATATCCTGTGCGACGGCATACCCGTGCGCGGTCCCGGACGGGAACGCGGTGTCGTCTTCCAGGAACTCGCGATTCTGCCGTGGCGCACGGTGCGGCGCAACATCGGCCACGGCCTGGAAATCGCGCGGGTTCCCAAAGCGGAACGGGAGGCAACCGTCGCCCGTCTGATCGGCCTGATGGGACTGGGTGGGTTCGAGGATCGTTATCCGCATGAACTGTCCGGCGGCATGCGCCAGCGGGTCGCCGTGGCACGCACCTGGGCCGCCGATCCGGAAGTCATTCTGATGGACGAACCCTTCGCCGCCGTCGATGCGATGACACGGTTGACGTTGCAGGAGGAACTTGGCCGCCTGTGTGCGGCAACCCGGAAGACCGTGTTTTTCATTACGCACAGTGTGGACGAAGCGGTGTTCCTCGCCGACCGCGTGCTGGTCATGACCAGGCGGCCCGGCACCATCAAGGCAGAACTGGAGATACCGCGTTCGGCATCCGGCGGACGAGACTGGGACAGTTTCACCTCCGATCCCCTGATGCAAAAGATCGCCGGTGACGTGATGCATCTGGTGCATGCGGAGCGTGTGTAAGTGAAGGCGCAAAGGCAAAGCCCAAGTGCACCGGCTGTTGACGCGATCATTTCATCAGCGCCCGCCTCGTCCGGGCCATCTGTGCCATGATTGTGCCGCGACAGGCGGTCCGGACAAGCCGGACTATGACGACATTGGAACGGATTGGCACGGTTACGATCGCGCGCACCTTCAAGACGCTGTTACCGTTCGCCGTGCTGATCGCGGTGTGGTGGGGAATCAAGACCGGCGCCGATGTCCCGGACAAGTTGCTGGTGGCCCCCCCGGCGGTGTGGGCGAGCTTCACCGGTCTGGTCAGCCACGGCATCCTGGCGGAATATGCCAGTGCCAGCCTGCGATTAATCGGAACCGCGGCGATCATTTCGTTCGTCATCGGCGTGCCGCTGGGCTTCGCTGTCGGCACCAACCGCTACGCCGCACGCGCGCTGGAGGGCACATTGCGATTCCTGCAAGGAATTTCCGGAATCGCCTGGTTACCACTGGCCATCCTGTGGTTCGGCTTCAGCCAAACAACGACTCTGACCATCGTGATCTACACGCTGATTGTACCCATCATCTTCAATACGATGACCGGGGTGCGGGCAATTCCGGAAAACTACGCGCTTGCCCTGCAATCGCTCGGCGCCGGACGGTTGCGAATCGTACGCGACGTCTATCTTCCCGGAGCTCTGCCCAGCATCATTGTCGGCGTGCGGCTTGGCATGGGCTACGGCTGGCGCGCCCTGATCGCATCCGAAATGCTGGTGCGGCAAGGCGGCCTTGGCGATCTGATCTTCGGCGCCCGCACGTTCGGACAAATCGACCGGATCATGGTCGGGATGGTTGTGATTGGCACTCTTTATATCGTCGTGGACCGCCTGCTGGTGCAACCGGTGGAGACCTTGACCGTGGCCCGATGGGGAGTTTTGCGGCGATGATCCATCGTTGGATTTGGCGGCTGCTGCCGTGGGTTCCCGCGGTGATCGCGCTGTTGGCGTGGTGGGCCTGGTTCGCCATCGACCGGCCGCCCGCGTCGGTGATGCCCTCGGCGTTCGCGGTGATCGCAACGATGGCGGACCTGGCGTTCGGCGGCCGGTTGCCCGGCGACATTCTCGCCAGCATGGCACGCCTACTCGGTGGATCGGCGCTCGGTATCGTTACGGGGATGGCAGCCGGTTTCGTCGCGGGACTGAACCGGCCAATCGCCGATTTCATGAACCCGCTGGTGGTGTTCTTCAATGCGATCTCCGGCATCGTCTGGCTGCCGCTGGTCATCGGCTGGCTGGGCATCGGCAGCCCCCTGGCGATCTTCCTGATCTGGAACACGGTGTTCTTCATCATCTTCCAGAACACCGTTCTGGGCGTGCAACTGGTGCCAGAGGTCCTGGAACTCGGCGTCCAAAGCCTGGGCGGCAGTCGATGGGAAACGATCCGTTCGGTAACCCTGCCCGGCGCCCTGCCCTACATTCTGTCCGGCATCCGATCCGGTCTCGGATTCGGCTGGCGCGCCCTGATCGCGGCGGAACTGGTCGGAGCAACCACGGGGTTGGGACAGTTAATCTTCAGCGGAGCGGAGTATCATCGCGCCGACATCATCGTCGGCGGCTGTCTGCTGATCGGCGCGATTGCCATGGCGATGGATCGATGGCTGCTGCTGCCGATCGAAAAGCGCACGGTGATCCGTTGGGGTTTGGTCGCAACAGGACAAGGTCGCTAGATGATGCGCGCCGCACGATTGCGTCTGCTCGCTGGTGTCGCTCTGATAGCGGCGATCCTGTTCGGACAATCGCTGATCGGTATGGCGACCGCGAGCGGGCGCCTCGATTCAGCCTTGAGGGATACGACAGCACCAGTAAACGTCGTCGTGGTGATGGACTTCATCCCGGAGCGGTTTCACACCGAACGTCTGTCCGCCTATGGCGTGTTCGCGGGCCGCGACAAAACCGTGAACCGCGTTCGATTGCGCATGGTCTCGCCCGAGAATCTCCGGCGGCTATCCCGATTGGTCTGGGTGTCAACCATCGAGCCGGGACGATAATAACAGCCTCCGATGAGGCCAACTCTTGCCCTTATCGTCCTGGCCCGGCTTGTCTGGGCCACCTGTCGCGGCACCGTCGAGTCACGGGTGGCCCGGACAAGCCCTACCGGATTCGCACAAGTCCGGAACGTTTTATCCCTTCCAGCATTGTCATGAGCTTCACATGACCGCGGATCAACACGATGGGGCCGGATTTGCCGTAATATCCGGTCCATCCGCCGAGACGCGCGCAGATCCAGGCGGCATGCGCGAGGCTGCCGGAGGGATGCGGATTACGCTGGCGTTCGGTTTTCCCTTCGAGGGACTTGCCGATCGCCTCGATCACAGGCTGATCGGCGGCTTCGAACACATCCGTCATCGGGCGGCCGGCCGTGCCGTCGCGGTCGTGCAGCATCTGCTGGATATGGATCGCCGCGATCAGGGTCGCACAAGCGAGGTTCTTCAGCGGCGCATTGTCCTGGATCGGCACCGCCTCGATGTCGAAGCCCTGCGTTTTCATCACCCGGAACACCTGCTCGATGACCCAGCGGCGGCGGTAAAGCCCGGCCACCTTCAGCGCATCGGACAAGGTTTCGACCGTCCGCGTCGTCAACAGCCGCCAGTGCAGCGGTTCCACGCCCGCCGGCGGATCGACCTCACGCACATCGACCACGGTAAGTTCCACGTAAGCCGGCAACGCCGCTGCCCAAGACGCGCGATTACGCTTCGGCCGCCTGATGGAAATCGGGCCGGCCCGCAGCACAACATTCGCGGTACGTCCCGAGCCGGACTGCAGCTTGACCTGCGAGCAGCCGAGTTCCTGCATCGTATCGCAGGCGTTGTACAGCCAGCCGCCGTCCGCCAGTTTCCGGTTGTGGTTGGCCCGCACCAGGACATCGATACCCTCCGGGCGGAAGGCGAACATTTCATACAGATCGGCCTCGCGGTCGGCGATCACCGTCACACCGCTGGCCCCGGCGGTCAGCAGATCCTGCGCCTGCTCCATCGCTTCGATCCAGCGACGGCTCTCTTTCTGCGCCAGGTCGCGTTTATTGCAGTGCAGCCTGGGGGTCTCGTCACGCACCAGGAAGTCCGCCGTCAGCAGCCCCAACAGGGCGCCATCCGTCGCATCGACGGCGATCGCCGGGTGCAGGTACAGGCCCTTCTTGTTGCCGTCGTCACGCAGGCTGGTGGTGTCCTGGATCACCAGCACCTCGCATCCTTCTACCCGGCCCAGCAGATGCGCTCGCGCGGTGGCCACCATCTCCGCGGGGCTGACGCGCGGGTTGTGCAGGAAGTTCTTGATCTTCAACTGGCCGGCGCGGTCATCGCCCATCGCGGCAATGCTGATACCGTCATGGCCGCTATCGAGCAGGCGTTCCAGCAGGAACGCACCGCCGTCGCGCAGCCGCTTGTCACCGAACCGTCCGAGATTGGTCATCATCGCGAATCACTCCGTCAATCAAGGAGTGCAACGAATCAAACATCGGTCCACATGGCAAGCAAAATCGTTCCGCACTTGTGTGCACCCGGTAGGGACAAGCCGGGCCATGACGGGAGTGGAATAGCCGGACGTCACGACCAACTGCGGCTGGGTTTTACATCACCTGCCGCAACACATAGTAAAGGCTACCCGCCATCAGCATCGCCGCCGGCAGGGTCAGCACCCATGCCATGATCATGCTGCGAACCGTATCCCATTGCAGTCCGGCCCCGCTGGCAGCCATCGTCCCGGCAACGCCGCTGGACAGCACATGCGTGGTGGAAACCGGCAAGCCGTAGATGTCGGCCAGACCGATTGTCGCGGCGGCGATCAACTCGGCGGAGGCGCCCTGCCCGTAGTTCATGTGGGTCTTGCCGATCTTCTCACCGACGGTGATCACGATCCGCTTCCAGCCAACCATCGTGCCGAGTCCAAGCGCGACCGCGACGGCGACCTTAACCCAGGTCGGGATGAACTTCGTGCTGTCGTCCAGCGCGCCCTTATAGGCTTTCAGTGCCGTTGTTTCCGCAGGCGTAAATTCCACGTTCTGCTTCTGCATGACGCGGATGGCTTCAGACACCATGAACATCTCGTTGCGGATATTCTGCACCGCGGCCGCTGGAACCTTGTTCAGCGAACCATAGGACTGCACCTGCTTGCCGATATCGCCGGCCAGCGAGGCCAGCGCCGCGAACGTCACCTTATCATCCAGCTTGCGCAATTTCAGGCTGTCGGTCACCTGAGTCTCCGCTGCCGCCGCCGGGAACGTCAGATTGCCGGAGCGGACATCAAACACAGTCTGCACCTGCTGCGTCGCCGCCAGGAACGCCGGCAAATGGCTGTCCGGTACGGCGCGATTGAGCGCGTAGGCGGTGGGCACCGTGCCGATCAGGATCAGCATGATCAGGCCCATGCCCTTTTGCCCGTCATTCGACCCATGCGCGAACGACACCGCGCCGCAGGTCAGGCACAGCAGGCCACGGATCCATAACGGCGGCGGGCTGCGTGTGGCCGGCGCGGAGTAAAGCCGCTTGTCCTTCACCACCATTTTCATGACGATCAGCATCAGCGCCGACCCGGCAAACCCAATCAGCGGGCTGAACAGCAGCGCGCGGAACACGCCCATCGCCTGCGACCAATCAACACCGGACGTTGCCGTGCCGCCTTCGGCCATCAACTGGTTTGCGATACCGACGCCAATGATCGAGCCGATCAGCGTGTGCGACGAACTCGCGGGCAATCCCAGCATCCAGGTGCCGACGTTCCAGATGATCGCGGCGATCAGCAGGGCGAAGATCATCGCGAAACCGGCACCGCCGCCGACCTGAAGAATCAACTCCACCGGCAGCAGGCTGACGATGGCGAAAGCGACCGCGCCCGAAGAGGTCAACACGCCCAGGAAGTTCAGCAGCCCGGAGTAGATCACCGCGACCTGCGGCTGCAGGCTGTGGGTATAGATCACCGTGGCGACGGCGTTGGCGGTGTCATGGAAGCCGTTAACGAATTCGAACGCCAGCGCGATCAGCAGGGCGATGCCGAGCAGGACGAAGGCTCCGATCGCGAGGGCTGGCGTCTGGCTTTCATCGATGTCAGTGGTCAGACCACGGACGGTCCAGAACAGCCCGAAAACCAGAAGCGCCAGGAAAACCAGTAAACCCCCAACGTTTTTGCCGCTATCCAGGTTCGGTCTGCCGCTATGCTGGTCGTGATGATGCCCGGCGTGCGGATGCGCGCCGGTCCCCATGGTCGTATCTGACATGGCTCTTCCCCTATGCTGAGGGCAGCATGCGATAGAGCCGGATGGATTGCCATTACAGGGCTATGACAAAAATTTGTGTTCAAGGAACATTCACAAATACCTGTCGGGTCGCATACGAAATCCATACTCGTCGGCCGGCCACCCAGTCAGCCCCCAGCAGCATATCGACGATCGGGGTCAGATGCACCGGCGCCACCCAGATCACCGGTGCCTGTATTGCCTCGCCGCCGACCTGAAGCGATTGAAACGGGTGCCGATACATCGTCACCGTGTGCGGCCCCAGCCCACTGACCTGAGTCGCAGGGTCGCCTCGGACATTCGCTTCCTGCAACCCAAGCCGAAACATCCCCGGTGTGCTGATAAGACTGGCGCTGGCACCGGTGTCCAACAGGGCGCGCAATGGTTTGCCGTCCACCATGACCGGCATGACGATCGCTTGCTCGGTCGGGGTCGTGACCGGCACGGCAGTATAATTCTCCGTCCAGGGTAGGAACCTTCCCGCGCAATCGTGGACATCGAACAGCGTCAGGCGGCGGTTTGGCACGTCGATATCCAGGTCGAACAGCGACAGGAAGTCACGCCCCAGCAGACCGTCGATCAAGCCGGGACGCGTGCCCGGAAGAACGCCAACCGTGAAACTGGTATCGTGGTTCAGCGTGCGGCGGATCAACCTGACGCCGCCCAGTGTCAGCGTGCGGGGATTGGCGTTCGGACGACTCTCTATGCCGCCGATCCCGCGCATCGTCGTGCCGACCCATGCGTCGCGCGCCAGTCCCAGCCGATCAACGGCCGCTCGGGTGACCAGGGAGCGTTGGGCCCCGGTATCGAGGATAAAGGTCGCGGTGATTCCGTTCACCTCCACCGGAACGGTGATCGTGCCGTCTGAATCAGACAATGCGACGGTGGCTTTTGCGTCCACGGTGCAGGCTGACCGGGCCGCGACCGGGATCATCAGGGAAACCAGCACAACGCCTGCTTTCAGGATCATAGCCAACCTTTCCACCCGTCTCGACGTCGCGGGAATTGTCGAAACCGCACAGGTTCGTTATCCCTCACTGCATGTCCGAAACGCGCCCCAATCCCACTGTGTTCGACCTGTTCGCCGGTTTCTTCATGGTGGGTGTCTGCGGCTTCGGCGGCGTCCTGCCCTGGGCCAGACGCATGATCGTCGATCAGCGAAAATGGCTCACCCCCATCGAGTTCACCGAGATGCTCGGTTTGTGCCAGTTCCTGCCTGGTGGCAACATCATGAATGTCACCATCGCGCTGGGTTCGCGGTTTCGCGGCATACCGGGCGCTTTGGCCTGCTTCCTGGGATTGATGACCGCTCCGGTGGCGATCGTGATCATGCTGGGTGCGATCTACGACCAATACGCCGGTTACGCGCCGGTGCGCCGAGCGTTCGTCGCATTGTCGGCAGCCGCCGCCGCGTATCTTGTCGCGAACGCCTGGAAGATCGCCTCGCCACTCTGGGGGCGTAAGCTCGCGATGGCCATCGCAGCCTGCACCTTTGTGGCGATCGCCGTGCTGCGCTTGCCGATGCTGGTCGTGATGCCGGTGCTGGCCATCGGCTCAACCTTTGTGCTGTGGCGGTTCCGGGCATGAATACTCTATGGGAACTCGCCTCGGTTTACGCGCAACTGTCCCTGCTGGCCTTCGGCGGCGCCAACGCCGTCATCCCCGAGATGCAGCGCCAGGTGGTCGATGTGCATCATTGGATGAGCGCGCATGATTTCGCCGCGCTGTATGCGCTCGCTCAGGCCGCCCCCGGTCCGAACATGATGGTCGTCAGTCTGGTCGGATGGCGGGTCGCCGGGTTCTGGGGCGCATTGGTCACCACCGGTTCCGTCGCGCTGCCGTCGTCCGTGCTCACGCTGTTGGTCAGCGGAGTATGGTTTCGTTTTAAGGACGCTCCGTGGCGCAAGGCGATCCAGGCGGGGCTGCTGCCCGTGACGGCCGGCCTGATCATGGCCAGCGCCGCGCTGCTGATCCAGACCACCGTGGTGGATTTAGCCGCGGCAGCGGTCGCCGTGGTGGCGGGCGGATTGTTCTTCTTCACCAAATTGCACCCGCTGCTGATCCTGGGCGGTGCCGCCGCCGCCGGCGCAATCGGGCTGGTGGGATAGAAAGGATTCGTTTCGGGCTCAGGATTGACGTGTCGTTTAGTCCGGGGTAACCGGGACGCTCAGGAGAACGAACCGATGCAGGGCGACACCACACTGAATGTTTTCTGGCAGCCTGGCTGAACAAGCTGCCTGAAACTCAAAGAGTTTCTCTCGGTCCGTGCGATCGAGTTCAATTCCATCAATGTTCTGACCGACGCCGCCGGGCTAAATGAACTGCGTCGTCTGGGTGCCCGCTCCGTTCCCGTGTTGTCACGCGGTGACGATTGGATCTTCGCGCAGAATATCGGCCACGTCGTCAAATTCCTCGGTTTGAATGAGGCGACCGGCCCGGTGCTTTCCCCCGTCCAATTGATGGAGCGGATGGACCTGTTCGTGCGCACAGCGATCCAGATCGTGCCGCAAATGCCGGATTCGCTGCTGCTGACCGAAGTGCCCAATCGCCCGCGCAGCTATCTGGCGCTGGCGCATCATCTGTTCCGGATTCCGGAAGGCATGATGGAGGTCGCGCGTGGCGCTCTACTGGTGAACGACATGCTGACGGGTGGCCCGCCGGCCGGCATGACGAGCAGCGCCAGCCTTGGCGTTTATGGTCAGCAGGTTCTGGCGGAGTTGCACGCATGGTGGGACCCGAAAGCCGACAAATCCGGCACGGAAACCGTGCAAACCTACTATGGCCCGCAGCAACTGCATGAACTGATGGAGCGAATGACCTGGCATTGCGGCCAGCATGTACGTCAATGGTTCATGCTGCTGGGCATGGCGGGACTCACGCCTGCTGTTACGTTAGACGACGCCGCGTTCGCGGGTCTGCCGATGCCCACCAACGTCTGGGACGGCTAACCGGCGTAGGCCAGGACAATTCATTTCGACTGATACGATCCGGGTCGCGGCCCGGGCCGGGCTGTCCGGCCGCGCGCACAAAATTGAAGACACAGACAGCGGGATTTGCTTCAATCCCTCGTGATACTTCGCGAGGCGGAATGTTTGCATCGTTATTCGACCTGGACTTTACGCCATATGCGCCCGTCCTGCCGTGGCTGCAGGCCTTGTCGGACATGACAATGGGATTGTCCTGGTTCGCGGTTGCGATCTGCCTGGCCAGACTGGCGATCAAACGTCCGGAATTCGCCCGGCGGCCGACGATGTGGCTGTTGGGCCTTGGCATCCTCGCTCTTGGTATCGCCCGATTCATCGATGCCGGCCTGTTCGGGCTCCCGAACGCAGCTAGTCAGGGCATCATCAAGGCGTTGACGGCTGTCGCCTCCATCCTGATCGCGGCGCTGATCTGGCGGGTGCTGCCGAAACAGGTGGCCGCGGCAAACCCGGTTCAATCGCAGCACATCACTGAACGGTTGGATACCGAAGCCGTTCGTCACAACCACACCGTCGAGCAATTGCACCGTGCCGAGGAAAGCTTCGATCTTTTCGTCGAAAGCGTGCGGGATTGTGCGATGTATGTGTTGGACACAGCCGGAACGGTTACGTCCTGGAACGCCGGCGCACAGTTTATCAAGCAATACCGAACGGACGAAATCGTCGGGAGGCATTTTTCCTGTTTTTATACCGCTGACGATCAGGCCGCCGGCAAGCCCGCCGACGCGCTTGCGACAGCTTCGCGCGATGGCATTTATCAGGAGGAAGGTTGGCGGGTTCGCAAGGATGGCTCCTTGTTCATGGCGGATGTCGTGATCAACCCGATCCTTGACAGACAAGAGCGCCTCGTCGGGTTCGCCAAGATGACCCGCGACATTACGCGACGCAAACAAGCGGACGCCGACCTCGAACAGGCCCGGGCGGCCTTGGCTCAGTCGCAAAAAATGGAAGCCGTCGGTCAGCTTACCGGCGGGATTGCGCATGATTTCAACAATATGCTGACGGCGATCCTGGGTAGCCTTGAGCTATTGAAGACTGGCAAGGACGAGTTCACGCCAGCCACCAAACGGTTGCTTCGGGTGATGCAGCACGCGTCGGAGCGCGGCGCGCACCTCATCGCGCGATTGCTCACGTTCTCTCGCAAGCAGACGCTCGCTCCGGCGGTGACAGACGTCAATCGACTTGTTGCCGACATGGCAGAGTTGTTGCGGCGGACGATTGGCGAATCGGTGTCGATAGAAACCCGACTGGGCGAACGCCTGTGGATGGTTTTCGTCGATCCCAACCAGTTGGAAAGTGCGCTGCTCAACCTCGCAGTAAACGCCCGCGATGCCATGCCGCGTGGTGGCACGCTGTCGATCGAAACCGGCAATACGGTGCTGGATGAAAATTTCGCCCGCCAGCACTGTAACCTTTCAGCCGGCGAGTACATCTTCATTGCGGTAAAAGACAACGGGTCCGGTATGACGCAGGAGGTCCTTCAGCACGCATTTGACCCCTTTTATACCACCAAAGGAGTCGGGCGCGGTACCGGGCTGGGACTCAGTCAGGTCTATGGATTCGTCAAACAGTCCGACGGACATATCGAGGTTGCAAGCGCGCCGGGACGTGGAACCACAATCACCATGTATTTCGCGCATCCTGACGTCATGGGCGTGTCCGAGCCGCCCGCTGTCCGGCCCGACGCCGAACCTGTCCCGGAGGGGAACGAAACCATCCTGATCGTGGACGACGACGATGATGTCCGCACGTTCAGCACCGGCGCCGCTCGCTATTTAGGATATACGGTTCTGGACGCAGCGGACGCCGCTTCCGCCCTGGCGATGCTGAACGCGAACCAGGATATACGGCTGTTGTTCACCGATGTCGGTCTGCCCGGCATGAGCGGGCGCGATCTGGCCACCGCCGCGCTCGCCCAAAGGCCGGACCTGAAAATCGTTTTCACAAGCGGTTACGCCCGCACCACGATCGTCCGCCTTGGCCTGTTTGACCGCGGCGTGCGCCTGTTGCCGAAGCCCTACCGGCTTCTAGACCTGGCGCAAGCGCTGCGCCAGGGTTTGGATGCGTGATCGTTGCGGTCAGACGATTTCCATTGCCAGTTTCGGCGGCGATTTCAATGTCTGCAAGATCACGCAATACCGTTCCGTCGTCTGGATCATCCGTTCCAACTTCGCCGGGTCCGCATCGCAATCGACGTCGAATTTCACCGTAATCTCAGTCAGTCCGACCGGCGCGGCCCGGTCGATCGCCAGCGTGCCGCGCGCGTCCCAGATCCCCTCGGCGATCACTTTGCCACCACGGATGGTGACGCCCATCGCCGTCGCCACAGCGCGTAACGTGACGCCGGCACAACCCACCAGCGCCTCCAGCAGCATGTCGGCGGAGCACGCCAGTTCGCCCGACCCGCCGCCGGCCTTGTGCAGTCCGGCGGTCACCGTGCCGTGCCAGGAATTGACCACGATCGCGATGTCGTTCGGGTCCAGACTGCCCTCGGCGTGGGCGGGAATGCGGGCGGCGTCGGGGTTGTCGCGGTAGAGTTGCTTCAGCGGCGCCTGAATGGCGCGAAGTTCGTCGACGTTCATTTGGGAAATCCTTATTGCACGGGCGGCACGTCAAGGCGGCAGACAATGCCTTGTAGCTCAGGTGAGGGCGCCGGATAACGCTGCATCACCAGCGGATCGTGTCCCGGAACGATCAGTTCCGGTGCGGCGGCATGGGCGCGTAACGTATCGAACGCCTCCAGCATCTCGCCTATGTGAAGAGCGGTGGTGAACGGCCGATACGTCTCCATATTCTCATAGAAATGGGTGACATCGGAGGCGAGCACAACGACCCCTCGCTTTGTATTCACCTTCACGAATTGCAGTCCCGCCGAGTGCCCTCCGGTCGGCACCAGGCTGATCCCCGGCAGCACGTCGGCGGGACCGTTATGATACTGCACGCGGCCATCAAAATTCAGCCGCACGATGCCGCAGACGTCGTCCGGTTCGAAACTGCGCGCAAGCTGCCGGTGCCGCATGTAGCGGCCGGTGGCGTATTGCATCTCCGGTTCCTGCAAATGAAACCGGGCTTTTGGAAACTTATGAAAATTACCGACATGATCGTAGTGCATGTGGGTCAGGATCACGTCTTCCACCGTCGCTGGATCGACACCCAGTAACGCCAACGAATCAATCGGACACCGTTCCAGAGTCCGCCCGCGCTTGCCGCCGCTTTCGGCGGTAAAGCCGATATCGATCACCACCGCTCGGTCTTTGTTCTTCGCCAGCCACACGAAGTAATCCATCGGCATCGGCCCGTCGTGCGGGTCGCCGCCGATGAAATGCTCATGCCGCTGCGCTTTGCGTGTGGCGTAACGAAGGGCGAACAACTCGTATTCGTCGGTCATAGCTTAGACAATCTCCTGATGGGCGGTGATATCGGGCATCACATGCCGGGTGAACAAATCGATCGAGTGCAGCGCTTCGTCGCCGGTAATGTCACCGAACGCGAAACGGCACAGCAGGTAGTTCAGGCCGGCGTCATCGATGGTTTGCTGCAGGAAATCCCGCACCTTATCCGGGGTGCCGGCGATGGCGCGCCCCTGGGCCTCGGCGTCCTCGTATTGTTCCGGAAAGATGGCAGCCGGGGCGGGCATTTCCCCGTTCTCCAGCCACAGCTTCAGGAAGCTGGCGCGCCATTTGGCGTAGCCGCGTTTGGCAATCTCCAACGCCTCTTTCTCGGTGTCGGCAACGACCACATGGCGCCCGACGCCCATCAACGGCAGATCGGCGGGATCGTTGCCCAATGCATCCCATTCCGCTCGGTAACGATCGGTCAGCACCCGCATCGGCGCGCCGGGCAAATTGCCAACGATGTTGATCCGGTTCTTCGCTGTCCAGGGCACAGCCTCTGCGCGAGCCAGGCCGTACCATAGGGGCGGATGCGGCGTCTGGAACGGCGTCATTTCCATCGGCACATTTTTGAACGTGTAGTATTCGCCCTCGAAATTCAGAACGGAGTTGGTCATGCCGCGTAGAATGACTTCCAGCGCCTCGGCATACATCGCCTGCGTCTTGTTCGGGTCCAGTCCGTAGAACCGCATCTCGATGGGAGAAATCCCGCGCCCGACACCCAACTGGAACCGCCCGCCGCTCATTTGATCCAGCATGCAGATCTCTTCCAGCAGCTTGATCGGATGATACAGCGGCAGAAGATAGACCAGCGGCCCGAACCGGAGCTGTTTCGTGCGTTGTGCAACCGCCGATAGCCAGATGCCGGGGCACGGTGCGACACCCAGCGGCGTCGCATGGTGCTCCGCCACATGATACGCGTAGAACCCGGCCCGGTCGTATGCCTCGACCAGCTTCAACCGCTCTTCGTAGAAACGGTCGAGCGGTGTCAGGCCGCGATCCATATGGTCGAAGATGCCGAGTTTCATGCTCGCACCATGGCGCAGCTACCGTCTGATTCAGACCGGAACAGGATTCCGAGGCGGATCGGGGACGCCGCGCGGGCTTTCCGTCCAACCGTCATTGCAGCCCGGGCGCCCAATAGCGTGCCGCGGCGCGTTACCATCGTCATTGCGACGTTTCCTCCTCAAGCTGCCTGACTCGTACTCGCGGGCCAGGCGCTTGTCCAGTTTACGCCATTTTGTTCGGGCGAAAGCCAAAGGCGAGACAATTCGCCACGCCTAGCCGATCGGCGGCCCGACATAGGCGGACACCGGCCGGATCATGCGACCGGTCTTCTGCTGCTCCATCGCGTGCGCCAGCCATCCGGCGCTGCGGCCAACCGCGAAGACCAGCGTGAATGCCTCGCGCGGGATATCGACCGCATCCAGCAGCAGTGCGGCCATGATCTCGACGTTCGGCGGCAGCGTGCGGCCGGGCTTGACCCGATCGATCGCGACCGCCACCGCCTTTTCCAACCTGTCCGCGAAGGCGAGACGCCCGGCGTACGGTCCCATCGCATCCATCGACCGCCGCATGGCTTGGGCACGCGGATCGTTGCCGGCGAAAACCCGATGGCCGAACCCCATCAGGCGCTCCCCGGCGCGCAGCTTGGCCTCCAACCAGCATTCCAGATCGGTTTGCGCTTCGGCTGCGTCCAGCAGATCCAGCGTTGGCCCCGGCGCCGCCCCATGCAGCACGCCGGTAAACGTGCACCATGCCCCCATCACCGACGCCGCCAATGACGCTCGGGTGGACGCGACGACCCGGGCGGTGAATACGGATGCACTCAGGCCGCTTTCCGCCATCACGGTAAAATAGGTGTCGAGCGCGGCGGCATTCTCCGCACCGGGCGGCGTTGCGTGCAACATTTGCAGCAGGTCGGCGGCCGTGGACAGCGCCGGATCGGGCGGCACCGGCGGCAAGCCGGACGCCTGTCGAACCAATACTGGCACGATGACGGTGATAGCGCCGATCAGGGAAGCGGCGTCGGCGGTATCGGGCTGGGCCGCCAGGGCGATCCGCATGCCCTCAAACAACGTCCGGCCGACAGTGTTCGGCAGCCAACCCGGCATTGCGTCGAAGGCGATCACGCGCGCCTGACCGAGTGCGGCGGTGATGCCGGCACGGGTCAGGCCCTCGCCGACAAAACCGTCCCACAGCAGAGCGATGGTACCCTCAAATCCATAATAAGCGACCAAATCCGGCAGATCGTGACCGCGCACCCAGACCATGCCATTGCTTCGATCAGTGTGACTCAGGATCGTTTCAGCGGCGACGACGCCGTCCAGGCCACTTGCCATAAAATATTCTCCGATCTTTAGTGTTTGTTAACCATTCTGTCCGCAGTATGCGTCATGCACACTGTCACGGACCACGCTGGCACCCAAGCCCCACTCCCCTCGGTGGAGGACCAGGCGCTCTATGTCTCTGGATTGCGAGCTTTGCGGAACGGCGACGCCGAACAAGCCGTTTGCCTGCTGACGCGAGCGTTACGGCGACAACCGGACCATCTCGGGATGCAGCGGAATTTGGTGCGCGCGCTGCTGATGGCCGGCCGGTTCGAGCAAGTATTGATCCACGCGGACGCCGCCCTGGCCGGACTGCCCGACGACGCGGAACTGCATTTCGCCCGCGGCACCGCTTTGAACGCCCTGGGGGAGTCGTCCCGCGCGTGCGCGGCCTTCGCCCGGGCACTGTCGTTACAGCCGGATCATGCGGCGTCCTGGCTGAATATGGGCAACGCGTCGGCTGATCTGGACGATCTGGCATCGGCCGAAACGCTGTACCGGACGGCGTTGCGCCTGGACCCGGGTTTGGCCGAGGCGCATACCAGTCTGGGTTATATCTTGACCCGGCGAGGTGACCTGACGGCGGCAGTCCAGGCCTGCGAAACTGCGATCCGACTGCGACCGGACTTCGCCGAGGCGCATTGGAATCTTGCGGCTGCACTGTTGCTGAGCGGCGATCTGGCGCGCGGCTTTGCCGAGTACGAGTGGCGTAAGCTGCATCCTCGTCATCTACTGGATTTCCCGGAACTGCCGGGGCTTGCCTGGGATGGCGCCGATCCCGCCGGCCGGACGATCCTGGTGCGCGCGGAGCAAGGCTTCGGCGACACCATCCAGTTCGTTCGTTATCTGCCAATGATCCAAAACGCCGGGGGCGTTCCCATTCTGGTATGCGCGCCGCCGCTGATGCGGCTGTTTCAGTCGATGGCCGGCGTCCAGATCGTCTCCACGTCAGATCCACTGCCCGATTTCGATCTGTGGATCGACGCCATGAGCTTGCCTCGAGCTTTTGGCACGACCCTGGCGTCCGTTCCGTCCTGCGACCGGTATCTTGCCGCAGATCCCTTGCTTGCCGAGGCATGGCGGGAGCGATTGCCCGACGGCGTCAGAGTCGGGATCGCCCTGGCCGGCAATCCCCGGCACACGGCCGACCGGCGGCGGTCGATACCGCCGGATATGTTCGGATCGCTGGCAGACGTCGCCGATGTCAGTTTCATCAACCTTCACCACGGCAATGCGGTTTGCGGTCCTGGACTGCCGGATCTGACGCCGTGGATGACCGACTACGCCGAAACCGCCGCGCTGATTGAAACCTTGGATCTTGTCATCACCGTCGATACATCCGCGGCCCATCTGGCCGGGGCGTTGGGCAAACCGGTGTGGCTGCTGCTGCCGCATGCGCCCGATTGGCGGTGGTTACTCGGACGGACTGACAGTCCCTGGTACCGGTCGGTGCGATTGTTCCGGCAGGAAACAGCGGGCGACTGGACCGCTGTGCTGGATACCGTGCGGCGGGATCTATGCCAAACCTTACCGCTATTACACTTCCGTCATGGCCCGGCTTGTCCGGGCCACCCTTGACTCGACGGTGCCGCAATAGGTGGCCCGGACAAGCCGAGCCATGACAGATCGGGGCAGAACGCGCCGTATCGAAACGAGAGGTCGGCGCAAAAGAACCGACGAAAGCCTACACGTCACCCATGTAAAATTTCCGGATCAGCTCGTTATTACTCAGTTCCGCGACCGAACCGCCCTCGAACTCGATATGGCCGTGTACGATCACATAGCCTCGGTTAGCGATCCGCACTGCCTGCGTAAAATTCTGTTCCGCCATCAGCACGGCGAGTTGGAAGCTTTCCTTCAACTCCTTGATCTTATCGATCGTGCGCGCCACCAGCAGCGGCGCCAGGCCCACCGAAGGCTCGTCAATCAGCAACAACCGCGGCGCCGACATCAACGCTCGGCCCAGCGCCAGCATCTGCTGTTCGCCGCCGCTCATGGAGCCGGCGAGCTGCTTGCGGCGTTCCGCCAGACGCGGAAAAACCTCGAAGCAGAACGCAAGATTTTTATCAATCGCCGGGCGCGCCGCTTTCCGGAAAGCGCCCATCAGCAGGTTTTCGGTCACCGTCAGGCGCGGAAACAGCCGCCGTCCTTCCGGCACGATGGCGATCCCAAGATCGACAATTTCCTCGGTGGACAGTCCCACCAGTTCATGCCGGACGCCGTCGATCGTTGCGGCAATAGACCCGGCGGTCGGCTTCACCATGCCCATGATGCATTTCATCAGGGTGGATTTGCCATTGCCGTTGGTGCCCAGCAGCGCGACCGTTTCGCCCTCGTGCACTGACAAGGAAACGTCGTGCAGGATGCGCACGGCGCCATAGCCGGCATCGAGGCCGGTGATGGAAAGACTAGCTGCCAAGGTAAGCCGCCACGACGTCGGGTTGACGGATGACGTCCTGCGGCATGCCGTCCGCGATCTTGCGGCCGGCGACCAGAACGACCAGCCGTTGCGAAAAGGCCAGCACGGCGCGCATGATATGCTCGATCATGATGATCGTGACACCTTGTCCGTTCAGCTTGAGCAGCAGTGCCAAAATCTCATCCACCTCCTGATTAGACAGGCCGGCCATGGCCTCGTCGGCGATCAACAGCCTCGGGTCGGACGCCATCGCCCGCGCCAGTTCCAGCTTGCGCATTTCGATCTGTGTCAGGTCGGCGGGTTTCAAATCGGCCTTCGGGAGGAGTCCGACCATATCCAGCAAGGCGTCGCACCGCTCACGCGGATCAACCGCATGGCCGCCGGTCTTGACGTTCGCGGCATACAGGATCGGCACGCGGATATTCTCGGCCAATGTCAGCGTGGTGAACGGCCGGGGAAGCTGGAAGCTACGCGCCATGCCCAAACGGGTGCGCCGGTGCGCCGACATGCCGTTCAACGCGTGACCGCCGAAAGTCACCTTACCCATGTCGTTACGCAACGTGCCGCATAGGCAATTCACCAGTGTGCTCTTGCCCGATCCGTTGGGACCGATCAGACCCAGCCGCTCGCCCTCCGCGACCTGTAGATCGACATCGTTCAGCGCGGTAAACCCACCGAAGCGCTTACCCAAACCGGCCACTGTCAGAAGTACGTTGCTCATTTCTTGAACCAGCCGACGATGCCCTTGGGCGCCGCGATGACAAACGTCACCAGCAAGACACCGACGAGCAAAAGCGATAGTGCCGACGAAATCGTCACGGTCGCGACCTGTTGCAGCGTGCCCAACAAAATGGCGCCGATCACCGGCCCAAGCCAGGTCGCGGTGCCGCCGATCAAAGGCATGGCGATTGTATTGACGGCATAACTGAGGCTGAAGCCGGAGGCCGGATCGAGATAGGTCACATAATATGGCAACGGCGCACCGGCCATGCCCATCAGTCCACCCGACAAGGCGGTGGCGATCAGCTTCAGCTTTAACGTCGGCACGCCGGACGCCTCGGCCGCCCCCTCGTCATCGCGGATGGCAGAAAATCCAAAGCCCAGGCGGGAGAATTGAATGGCTCGCGCCAGCGAAACGGAAATCACCGAAAGCGCCAGCATCACAACAAACAGATACTGAATGTAATCACCCGAGAAGATCGGTGAATCGGACGGCCGGATGATGTAGGCGCCGCGAGATCCGCCAACAAAATTCCAGTTGGTGATCAAGGTCTGGGCAACTACCGCCATCGCCAATGTGGCAATGGAGAAAAACGTCCCTCGCAACCTCAGTGTCAAATACCCCATGCCGAGACCGATCAGGCCGGAGACCACCCCGCCGACCAGCATCATCGCCGGCAGCGGCAGGAACGGCATGGTTTTATGCAGCACCACGGTCGTATAGGCGCCCAGCGCGAAGAACGCGGCGGTGCCGAAATTCACGTAACCGGTGAAGCCGCCCAGGATGTTCCACGCTGTTGCCAGCACGATATATTGCAGCACGACGTAGCCGGCGAAGAACACGTAGGCGTTGTCGATCAACCGCGCGACGGCGAAGGTAACGACCGCGACGGCCAGCGCGGCCAGGACGAAATATGCGTTGCGCATCAGGTGCGTCCAAACAGGCCGGACGGCCTCACCGCGAGTGTGATCAACAGGAAGCCGAACGCCACCGCCGGCGACCAGGACGGGCCGTAAAACGTCGAGGTCAGGCTTTCCATGACGCCCAGGATGACCGCCGCGATGATCGTTCCGCCGAAGCTACCCAGGCCGCCCATGACGCAGATGGCAAATATCCGGCCGATGTAGTCACGCGCGATGGAGGGCTCGACCGGCTGGATGATGATCAGGATGGCGCCGGCAACGGAACAACTCGCGATCGACAACCCGAAGGCGATGCGTTTGATCTTGCTGGGATTGGCGCCCATCAGCCGCAATGCCATCGGGTCCTGCGCCACCGCCTGAACGGCTCGGCCCAAAAACGTATAAGACATGAACAGTTGCAACGAGCCAATCAGCGCGCAGGACACCAGGAACGGAACCAGCAGCCGCAGCGGCAGGTCGATCACGCCGAAATGCAGGCTGGGTCCAACGTAAGGCGCATCCACCAATCGATAATCGACGCCGAAGACCAGGACCAGGGTGACTTCCGTGATGAACAGAACACCAAAGAAGAACGCCAGTCCGCGGATGGAGGCGTCTCCTCGTCGTTCGAACGATACGTCGTACACATGATAGATCGCCATGCCCAGCAGATAGAACGCCGGCAGCAGGACGATGCTGGACAGTATCGGGTCGAAACCGAACACGCTGTTGGCAATATACGCCGTGTAAGACCCGAGGATGATGAACGCCGGATGCGCGATATTGACGATGTCGAGCATGCCGAAAGATATCGACACCCCGATCGTCACCGCAGCGTAAAAGCCGCCCAACAACAACCCCGAGACGAGCGCGTTGCCTAATAGATCGAAAGATAGGTCCATTGATTCGCTTATGACGTTTCCCGACTCCAATGTGGCCAATGTCGAACGCTTTGGCTAGCCCCTCCCCCGCCGCCTTGGCGCCGGACGCCAAACGAACGGCGCTCGACATTATACCCGGCCTGCTGTCCGGGACCATTCGCACCACATTTTATCACGTCTCCGTGATCGCCTGCGGCTGCATCGTCCTATCGAGTGGCATTCCAAATATTTTCGGATATGTGACGAAGGGGCATCTCACAATGATCCCGACGCCGGGCGGTAGGAGATCGGATTGGCTGGCCTTTCCAGCAAACTGTTGTTGATCGTGGGGGCCGCGCTACTGCCTGCGCTCGGGTCGCAGATTTACAGCGAATCACAGGCACGCGCCGTTCGCCAGCAGCTCACCGAAGACGCGGGCCTGCGTCTGCTGCATCTGGCCCGCGCCGAACAACGGCGGATCGTCGAGGGTGCGGAGCAGGTGTTGAGCGTGATCGCCAACGCGCCCTCTGTGCGAAACCACGAGCCAGAGCATTGTCAACCACTGTTGGCGAATCTTCTGAAAGAGCAAATCCGTTACCTCTATGCCGACGCGATGACGCTGGATGGAACGCCGTTCTGCGCGTCGGGACTGACCGATCAGACGCTCAACCCATCCGACCGCCCCTGGTTCAAGCGAGCCCTGCAAACCGGGGGCTTCGTCGTCGGCGACTACGCGATCGGCCGGGTTTCCGGCCAGCCGAGCATCCATATGGCGAGACCGTTCCGCGACAACGACGGCAACGTCGCCGGCGTGGTGGAGGTCGCGCTCGGCCTGGAATGGTTGAACGGGCAGTTCGCGAAGCTGGACCTGCCGCCCGGCAGCATTGTGACGATCGGGGACGAGAATGGTGTCATTCTGGCCCGCCATCCAGGCGGCATGACGTTGGTCGGCCGGTCCCAGCCCCCAGACCGCGCTCTTCTGATGCATGGGAACACCATCCAATCCTTTCACGGACTGAGCGCCCTGGATACTGGCCGGCCCAGGTTTGTGATGGCGTCGCCGCCGGGTGCCGATCGAAGCGGCCTGATGGTGGCCGTTTCGCTGGACGAGGAAACCGGACTCGCCGCCATGATGCAGGCAAACCGATTGGGGCTGGCGCTGATCATCGCTGGCGCGTTCGTCGCGCTGGCGCTAACCGCCGTAATCGGCCGCCGCCTGATCCGTAGCCCGGTCGCGGCGCTGATCGATGCCGCGGATCAATGGCGCGCCGGCGCGCTGGATGCCCGCACCACTTTACGCCACAGCCGGGATGAGTTCGGCCGCCTGGCAAACGCGTTTGACCACATGGCCGAAACTCTGGAAGCCCGAGAGAATGCCCTGCGAGAAAGCGAGGAGCGATTGCGCCTCGCGTTGGGAGCAGCCCGCATGGGCGTCCGGGATGTTAATCTTATTACTAATGTCGGAACCTGGGACCTCGAGGCCTGCAAAGTGCTCGGGTTGGAGCAAGGTGGCCGCCTGACCGTGGGCGAGTGGTTGGATAGGGTCCACTCTGATGATCGAGCGCGCGTGCGGGCGCATTTCGAAAACGCGATCACCGCACCCGGCAACACCTATGGGGTCGAATACCGGTTCCGTCACCCGGACGGAAATTGGCACTGGGTCGCAGCATCCGGCCGCACGATCTTCGATGCCGAACGCCCGGTTCGGCAGATCGCCGTGGTCCAGGACATCGACGAACGCAAACGGGTCGAAGCGGCGTTACGCGAGAGCGATGTCCTGTTCCGTGCTGCCTTCGAACAAGCCGCCGTCGGCATGATCGTGATCAACGCGAACCATACGGTGCTACAGGTCAACGACAAGCTATGCGAGATCGCCGGCTATCAAAGCGAAGAAATGGTGGGTCGCGACAGCGGCGACCTCTCGCATCCCGATCATCGTGACATCGGCCGTCGGCGGAAGAACGAGTTACTGGCTGGTGAACGCGATTCGATTGTCATCACAAAACGCTGGCTGCGCAAAGACGGGTCGGTCATCTGGGTCAATCTCGTCGGATCGCGGTTGCAGAGCATCGACGACCGTCCAAACCGGATGTTCGCGGTGATCGAGGACGTGACCGAGCGTAAGCGGACCGAAACGGAACTACAGCTCGGCGAGGAGCGTTTGCGGGTGTCGATGGAGGCGGCGCGGCTTCGTGTCCGGGAATTCGATCTCGTTACGAACCAGAGAACCTGGCCGCCCGCGGTCGGAGGCGTATCGGGATCGGAACAGCCGGTCGCAGCCCTATATGATGCGTGGCTTGCCCGGGTACACCCTGACGACCGGGATCAGGTGCAGACCGAATGGCAGCGCGCCCTTGCTGATCCGGACCATTATTACGAAGCGGAATACCGCTATCGGCAGCCTGACGATCGCTGGCGCTGGACCGCTTCATACGGCCGGGCCTTATTCGACGATGGGCGGCCGGTTCGTAGCATCGTCGTGCTGCGGGACATCAGCCGGCGCAAGCGTATCGAGGATACCCTTCGCGATAACGAGACACGGCTGCGCATGAGCCAGGAAGCCGGAGGGATCGGCAGTTGGGACTGGGACCTGGTGACCAACACGGGGCATTGGTCCGCACTGCAATGCCACCGGTTCGGCGTCGATCCGGCGCTGTGCGACAACGTGCCGTTTGAGGCATGGTCTCGCGCCGTGCATCCCGATGACCTTGCCAGGATTCTGGAGACGCGAGCGGCCAACCTCGCGAAGGGTGGCGAGACAGAAATAGAATATCGGATCGTCGTCTCGGGCCGTGTTCTGTGGATCAATTCCCGCAGCACGACGCACTTCAACGCAGTCGGCAAGCCGATACGGCGGATCGGCATCGACATGGACATCACCGAACGCCGCGCATTGGAAGATGAGCTACGTAGCCTGAACGCGGACCTGGAAACCCGCGTGCGGGAAGAAGTCGCGTCTCGAGAAGCCGCCCAGGCGCGCGCCGCGCACGCCGAACGGTTGCAGGCGCTCGGTCAGCTGGCTGGCGGCATCGCGCACGACATCAATAATGTCCTTCAGGCGGTCGCCGGCTCATTGGCATTGATCCAGCGGCGGTCCGGAGATGCAGCCGCGCTCAAACGTTACGCTCAGCTTGGAACAGAAGCCATCGAGCGTGGCGCCTCCGTCACCGGCCGGCTGTTGGCCTTCGGGCGGCGTAGCGACTTGTGTGCCGAAGCCGTCGAACTGGTGCCGTTGCTGAACGGGGTCGGTGAGCTGCTGATTCACACTTTGGGGGCGGACATTGACGTGCGGGTCGCGCTGCCCGGCCACCTGCCGCGGGCGGTCGCTGACAAAGGGCAACTTGAAACAGTCCTGGTCAATTTGGCGACCAACGCCCGCGACGCGATGCCGAACGGTGGACGCCTGCTTATTTCGGCCGAAACGGACATCGTCGCCGACGGCGATCCACCGCACCCGGCCGGTTTGCGTCCCGGTGCTTACGTCAGGCTGGCGGTCGCCGACACTGGCACCGGCATGGATGCGGCGACGCTTGCCCGCGCCCGCGAGCCGTTCTTCACGACCAAACAATCAGGCGCCGGCACCGGCCTCGGCCTTTCCATGGCGCTCGGCTTCGCGGAGCAGTCGGGCGGCGCACTGACGATCGACAGCACCCGGGGGCAAGGTACCACGGTGACGCTGTGGCTGCCGCGGGCGGTCGCCGAACCGGTTACCCGGGATCAGTTGAAGTTGCCCGCGGGGGTGGGTCGCGAACCCGCCCGGATTCTGGTGGTTGACGATGAGGACACCATCCGCGAGGTGTTTGCGGAACGTCTGGCCGATGCTGGTTACGCTGTCCTGATTGCTTCAAATGGCGCCGAGGCGCTTGCTCTGCTCGCCGCCGGTGAAGTCGTGGACCTCGTGCTGACTGACCTGTCCATGCCGGGAATGAATGGGCTGACCCTGATCAGGACAGTGCAGGACCGCTACCCCACGATGCCGGCCCTTTTGCTGACCGGTTACGCCGAGGATAGCGGGCATCTTTTCTCCGGCGATACCGTCAGCGGCCTCGTCGGCCTGCTGCACAAACCGGTCAACGACGTCCAGCTTTTGGACCGGATTGAGGCGATGCTGACGCGACCCACTGCGGGCCGGCCAATGGGTTAGGCCGTCCACACATAGTATTAAACCGCCACCTTCTGCCGATTGGCCTCCAAACGCTGATCGACCAGCGCTACCTGCGCATCGATCGCTGGATGGCTCATGCCCTTCTGCCGGGCAATCAACTGCACCAGCTTGTCCGCGCGTTCGATCGTTGTCGCGCCTTTCTGCAACGCGCGCGCGGCAGATGACGGGCGCGACAACCCATTCGCCGCCGCCGCGTATTTATCGAACGGCACAAGATCGTCCGGCGAAGCTCCCAGTTTCACGCACAGATCGAACACGAAATCATAGACCGACCGCGATTCCGCCAGGTTGGAATGCACGGCCTCTTGCGCGCTTCGCATCCCGTCTTTGGTGACACAGCGGTAATTCCCGGCCAGCAGCATCGACCACTTAGCGAGCGGCACGAACAGCGAGTCGCTGACACGCAGTTTCACCGGCAATTCGATCTCGCCTTCCGGTGTCGCGAAGCGAACCGCATCGACATCCTGTTCAAGCTGGCGAAGGATCGCAACGCCCGGACCAGCGTCGAACGCCGCGACCTTGAAGTTGGTCGGCAGAGTCACCTGCAACACGTTGACCTTTTCGTCTGGCGGACGAAACGCCTGTGGATCGGGGCTGCACAGCGTCAGCGTGGCCGGATCGAAATTATCCCAAACGCTCGGGTCGGTATAAGCGGGCCGGAGCGCATCATAATCCAAACCCGGAATGCGCTTCACATATGGCAACGGCGGCATGTTCATGATGGACATGCACGGAACCCGCGATGTCGCCACCGCGTCCAGCAATTCGCGCACACCGCTCGCGCCGAACTGTGGTTCCTGCATGGCCAGCGCGATCAAATCGTAGTCATTCGGGTTCGCGTCTCCGACCCCGCAGGCGGACACCCGGCCCACCAGCTTACGGGAATCGATCTCAATCGGATCATTGCGGCCCTTGATCGGCATCCGCACCCGGAAACCGTCAGCATTGATCAGCTCGGCCGTCGCCGGCCGGCACACCATTGTTACGTTATGGCCGCCGAACATCAATTTGGAAGCGAGCAACGACCCATAGGATGCACCTAGGATGAGAATATTATACGGCATCGGACCACCCTGAGTTTTCTCTGCCACGTCATACAGAGTCAAACACAGAATGACAGACGATTTTTCGCGAGGGTCGCCTCAGCCTCCATCGCCACATGTCCGGCAGCGTTCCGCGCCCAAATCGAAGCTCCGCCCGTGTCATCCGGAGCCCCATGCACCGAGAACGGTGCGATGTCGAACAACGGACTGACCGCTCTGAACCGGAACGAAGCCACCGTCCGATCGGTATTCCGCCGCAGCAAGTCGATCAGCAACGTCGCGATCAACGGACCATGCACGATCAGGCCGGGGTAACCCTCAGTTTCGGTCACATAGCGACGATCATAATGGATACGATGGCTGTTGAAGGTCAGCGCGGAATAGCGGAACAGCAACGGGTCGGTCGGGTGGATTTCGCGGCTCCAGGTATCGTCCGTCCGCACCGGTTTCGGGGCGGCCGGCGCCTCCCCCGGTTGCGGCATATCGCGATAGACGATGTCGTGCTCCTCGACCAACGCGAGTCCGTTCTGCCCGGACACCTCGTGCTTCACCAACACGAAACAAAGCGCACCATTGCGGCCGTGCTTCACCGTCACATCCTGAACGGTCGAAACGCGGGTGATGGTTTCGTCCACCCGCAAAGGCTGATGGAACGTAAACCGCCCGCCGGCCCACATGCGGCGCGGCAGCGGAACGGGAGGTAGAAAGCCGCCACGCGCCGGGTGTCCGTCCGGTCCCAAAATGGATTGTCGAGCGGTGGGGAGGAAATACAGCCAGTGCCACAGCGGAGGCAGCGCGTCGCCGGCCTGAGGTGCCGGATCGTCACGATCCAGCGTCGCCGACAACGCCGCAATCGGGAATCGCGTGACCTGATCGCGCAGTGTTTCCTGCTTACCGATCCACGACCGCAGGTGATCCACATCCAAAACAGTCATTTCAGCAACTCCATCGCGACGTTTCGCGCCCGTACAGCACCCTCGCGGGCCATATCCGCACATAACCCGGTATAGGCGGTCGGGTCGAGCAGTCCACTAATCTGGTCAGCACTCAGATGCGCCGTGACGCGCGGATCGGCCGCCAGCAGTTCACCGAACGATTTACCCTTCACGAAAGCATCCTGCGCCGCGTCATACACCGCGTCATGCGCATGCTGACGGCCGATCGCCGCCCCCAGATCGAGCATCACCGCCTCCGCCATGATCAAACCGCCGCCCAGGTCCAGGTTGGTCCGCATCCGAACCGGGTCAAGACGCAGGCCGCGCATGATCTCGGTCAGACGGCTGAGCATGTCGCCGGTGGCGATGCAGGCCCGAGACTCCGCTGTGTCCATCATCAGGCTGGTGGTGCGATCGGCCTCATGCTCCGTCGTCATCGCCTCCAGCGCCAACGGCACCATCGCCCGGATTTCGGCGGCGGCGGCGATGATGTCCTGGCACAGTTTCGGATTGCGCTTCTGCGGCATGGTGGAACTACCGACCGTGCCGGGGGGAACGGGTTCTTCCACCTCGCCGAACTCGGTCTTCATCAGTGTGTAGATTTCGCGGCCGATCTTGCCGCACGTCGCGGCGAGCAGCCCCAGCAGCAGGACGTTTTCCGCGAGATGATCGCCGATGGCGCGGGACGGCACGGTCATCGAGCCAAAGCCAAGCTGGCGGCCGATCCCCTGCTGCACCGGCGGCCCGTTTTTGCCGAGCGAGGCATAGGTCCCTGCCCCGCCACCGAGCATGGCGACGAATAACCGGGGCGCGGCCTGACGGAAGCGTTCGGTATGGCGGATCAGTTCATCGATCCAGACCGCGACCTTGTAGCCAAATGTGGCGGGAACCGCGTGCTGGCCATGGGTGCGGCCGGCAATCGGCATCTCGGCACCACGGTCGGCAAGGTCGGCCATCGCGGACAAGATGTCACCAATCTGGCGCAGGAAAACCGCATGCGCCTGCCGCAACACCAGAAGGTCGCCGGTCTGAGTGATGTTTTGCGTCGTCGCGCCCCAGTGGACCCAGCCGCCGTGCGGCTCCCCGACAATGCGCCCGAGTTCCCAAACCAGCGGCACAATGGTGTGGCCGGTGCGGGCAAAGCCTTCGTCGATCCGCGCCCGGTCCATCTTCTCCAGCCGCGCGGCGGCGGCGATGGCTTCGGCGGCTTCGATCGGAATGATTGCCAGTTCGGCCTGGGCCCGAGCGAGGGCGACCTCCACATCCAGCCAGGCCTGCCAGCGGTTTTCCAGGCGATACAGCGCCCGGATGCCAGGATCGGCCACGCGGGTGGCGGTCGGTAATGTGTCGCTCATGGGTATTCTCCCGGACGGTCCTCGTTCAGACGAGGATCGCAGCAGGAGGCCCAGCCGGCAAGCTTAGTCGGCGCGGATCAACCCACGATGGCTGGGTGCGTCGATGAATGCCAGGATTTCGGCCACCAACGGATCCTCACCGAACTTGGCCCGCATCGCCTCCAGGCGCTGCGCGAAGATGCCTTCTTTGCTGTAGAGCGCCTTGAACGCGATGTGCAGCCGTTGAATCTGCGCCTTGTCGAAGCCGCGACGACGCAGCCCGATAACGTTCAACGAGGCCAACCGGGCGCGGTTGCCGATCACGCTGCCGAACGGGATGACATCGGCCTCGACGCCGGACACGCCACCAATCATCGCCGCGCGGCCGATGCGCACGAACTGATGGATCGCCGCCGCGCCGCCGATTACGGCGTACTCGCCAATGCTGACATGCCCGCCCATCACCGCGTTGTTCGCGACGATGACGTTGTTGCCCAGGGTGCAGTCATGCGCCACGTGCACCACCGCCATCAGCATGCAATCGGCACCAACCGTCGTAATACCGAGGCCGGTCGCGGTGCCGCGATGGATGGTGCAATGCTCCCGCACCAAGGTGCGTGCCCCGATCTCGCAGCGAGTCGGTTCGCCTTTGTATTTCAAATCCTGCGGCGGCAAGCCGACAGTGCAGAACGGGAACAACCGGGCGCCTTCGCCAATGCGGGTGTGACCTTCCACAACGACATGCGACACCAGCTTCGCGCCGGCTTCGATCACCACGTTTGGACCGACCGTGCAAAAGGGTCCGATCTCCACCCCAGGACCGAGTTCGGCGCCATGCGCCACGATCGCCGTCGGGTGAATACTGGCGCGTTCGGTATCGTGCAATCTGACAGTCGTCATCGAATCCATGGTGTTCCGTTCCGAAGCGCTCATGATCACAGGAAGATCGGGGCAAGGCTAAGATCGGTTCGTGTCACCACCAACTCAATCATTGTTGCCCGATGTTTCCCAAATCACCCTGTAACACTCTGTTTCGCATGGCATTTTGGCGTTACTAAGGCTAAAATGCGATCAAGGCGGTCTTTTATCAGGCAGCCGGCGCGCGATCCATGATCATCGCGGAATAGGTCGCTTCGGCAACGGCTACGCCATCGACCCTGGCAATGCCGTGGAACTTCCAGACATTGCCGCGGCGGCGTTCCTTAACGATATGGATGCGCAATTGATCGCCCGGCACGACCGGACGGCGGAACTTCGCGCCTTCGATCGACATGAAATACACCACCTTACCGGCCGCATCCGGCCCCAGGCTTTCCACCACCAGCACGGCGGCGGTTTGGGCCATGCTCTCGACAATAAGAACGCCCGGCATCACCGGGTGGTTCGGGAAATGCCCGGCAAAAAAGTTCTCATTCACCGTGACATTTTTTACACCGACCGCCGAGATGCCCAGGACGACATCGACGACCCGGTCCAACAACAAGAACGGATAGCGATGCGGGATGTCGTGCATGATGCGATGGATATCGATCAGTTCGACGGTCGTTCCTTCGACAGGCACCAGATTTTCAACGTCATCCATGATCTTTAATCCACGTCGGAGTTCGGTTTCGCGCCACGCGCGGGGCTTTTTGTGGTGAGTCCGCCATTACGCACCCAGCGGCGGATGCTGGCGATTTCCTTGAAGAAGGCTTTGACCGGCTGGGCGGGTGAGCCAAGCAGTTCGGATCGTGCGGGCACATCCGCCATCACGCCAGCTTGCGCGCCGATCCGTGATCCGGCGCCGATCCGCAAATGCCCGGCTATGCCCGCCTGCCCCGCCAGAACGACCTGATTTTCCAGCACCGTGGAGCCGGAGATACCCACCTGAGCCACGATCACGCAGGCTTTGCCGATCCGCACGTTGTGGCCGATCTGCACCAGATTATCGATCCGTGAACCCGCGCCGATAATCGTGTCCTCCATAGTTCCGCGATCAATCGTGGTATTGGCACCGACTTCGACATCGTTCTCGATCAGCACACGACCTAACTGTGGGACGGTATGGAAGCCCTGAGGGGTGATGGCAAAACCAAAACCATCCTGGCCAACGCAGGCGCCCGGATAGATATAGACCCGGTCACCGATCAGCGCGTGGGACAGCGAGGCATGCGGGCCAATCCGGACATCGCGGCCGATTTCAACACCGTCGCCGATCACAACCATCGCCCCGACCCGGCCACGCGGTCCGATCGTTACGTTTTCGCCGATCACCGCCAGCGGGCCGATTTCCGTGCTCGGATCGATCCGAGCGGAAGCAGCGACCACGGCCGATGGATGAATCCCGGGTTTAGCGGGTGGCAGCGGATGAAACAGCGCCGCCACGCGCGACCAGGCGACCAATGGATCGTCAGCGAGGATCGCGACGGTGGCGTCGGGAACCTGGCCTTGCATATCCGGATGGACAATCACCGCTCCGGCTCTGGTCTCGGCCAGCGCCGCTGCATACTTGCGGTTATTGAGGCAAAAACTGACGTCCTCGCCGGTCGCGGCAGCCAGCGGGGCAATCCGATGCAGCATCAGCCGGCGGGGAGGCGCTTCCGCGCCTTCCCCATCGACCCCGGCCGCATCCACGACGGCCGCCAGCGTATGGGGGCCGGCGCATTGAAAGAACCGAGGATCGCCCGCCAGCGCCGGACGGTCCCGGCCGAACGCCAGCGGATCGGACGGCACGGTTATGGCTTCGCGGGCGGCTTGGCGGGTGCGGCAGCAGCCGACGCAGGTGCTGCCGTCGCGGATACCGGAGCCGCCTTCGCCGCGGCGGGCTGCGCCATGGCCAACGGCGACACACCGTCAGGCGGCACAACCACGGTCGGCAAGGCCTTGTTCAAGACTTCGGCGACCGCCGGTGTCAGATCGAAATCCGCCGTTGTGCCCAGAATCTGAGCTCGGTTGAGCACCAAATTGATACCCCGCGACAGAGCTACCTGCTGCGCGCCCTGCTCCATGGTACGATTGATTTGCATCATAACGTATTGGCCGGCTTCCTGGATGATCCGATTCCGCTCACCAAAGCGACGCTGCGCCTCGGTCGCGCGATCCGTAATTTCCTTTTCCTTCGATCGGACCTGTTCCGGCGACAGCTTGCCACGTTCCCCGGATAAGGTTTGACCCAGGTCACGCAACGCAACCTGCTCCTTCTGCGCGTCCTCGTTCAGTTTCTGGCCGCGCAGGTTCAGTTCTTTATAGGCCGTCTGATAGGCGGTGGAGACCCGCAGAACATCGGGAACCGACAGGATGCCGACAATGGCGGCCGGGGTTGCCTGGCCCTTGGGAATCGGCGGCAGTTCCGGCGCGGGCGGCAGTTGGACCTGAAGCGCGGGCAGCCCACCAGACTGATCGCCACCACCCTGATCGCCAGGGAGGACAAGCCCCCCGGGACCGCCGGACGGACCGGGCGCCATGCGCGGTCCGGGCCGCGGTGCCGGCGGTGCGGCCGGGCGGGCTTGTCCGGGCACGAACCATTCACCATTCGGCGCCTGCTGCGCGAAGGCCGGAGCAGCCTGAAAGGCCATAGCCAGCGCGACAAGCGCGCCAGCACTCTTGATGTATTTTTGAACCACTAGAACCTCGTGCCGAAACCAAAGCGGAAAACTTGTGTCTGATCGCCCGGTTGCTTGATCGTAAACGGAGCCAGGTCGATGTTTATCAGGCCGAACGCGGTGCGCCAGGAAATACCGACACCCGCACCGAGACGCGGTGCCGCCGATGCGGAGATTTGGCAAGCCGTGGTGACCGACGCAGTGCTACCGCTCGCGACCGTAACGCCCGCAAGGGTGGCGGGTCCCGTCAGGTTATAGGTACACGGCGTGCTGCTTCGGAAATTCGCCTCGCTCAGCGCGCCGACATCGACGAAGGCGCGACCATTCAGGCCCAGATCAGGCGGAACCGGCAGCGGAAACCGCAGTTCGGTCGTCTGTGTCCAGAGGAACCGGCCACCGAGCGGATCGCCGGTGACCGTATCGTGCGGTCCGGCACCACCGGTTTGGAAGCCGCGCAGATTGTCGCCACCCAGGAAGAACCGATCGATGATTTCCTCGCGACCGCCCGGCAGCAACTCCATGAAGCCCGAACTGGCCGCGACCTTAATCCCCCAATCCGGATTACCCATCAGGCGTTCCAAAGGAATATAGTACGCAGCGTTCAGATTGGCGCGCGCATAACGGGCGTCTCCACCAATACCGGCGAAATCGGTCCCGGCCTCAATAACATAGCCGCTGTGCGGATAAAGGCGGCTGTCGCGGAAATCGAGCGTCATGACCTGACCGATCTGCGACAGCAAGGTGGTGCCGGCCTCATTCAGGATGAATGGGCTGGCGCCGGCCTCGACGTTGAACACATCTCGATTGACCAGTGAGTAGCTCCAGCTCTGGCGCAGATGTTCGTTGAACGCGTAGCCCATGCGCAGCGCGAAGCCTTCCCTCCGCTCGTCGTAAGGTTCGGTGCCCAGGTAGTTCGTTTGGATCAGGAAGACATCCGCTCCCGCGACCAGATTACGATCCAGGAAATACGGATCGGTGATCGAGGTGTTGATGGAACTCCGCCGCTGGGCGAGCACGCCGTTGATGCTGGCATTGACGCCAGTGCCAACAAGGTTGCGTTCCGCCAGGCCGATGTCCAGCAGCGCACCCGCGTCGGTGGAATAACCGCCACCGAACGACAATTCACCGGTCGCCTTTTCCGAAATGTTGGTCGCCAGCACCGCCTTATCCGGCGCCGAGCCGGGCGTGGTGTTGATATCGACGGCCTGGAAGTAACCCAGGTCTGTCAACCGGGTCTTGGTCCGCCGAACGGCTTCGGCACTGTACGGATCACCTTCCACCAGACGGAACTCGCGCCGTATGACCTTATCCTCGGTGCGGGTGTTACCGACGATGTCGATGCGTTCAACGTAAACGCGCGGGCCTTCGCCCACATCGAAGGTGAGATCGACCGTGTGTTTCACCGGATCACGGATCGCGCGCGGTTTGACATCAACAAACGCGTAGCCGCGATTATGCACCGCTTCCTCGATCAGGTCGGTGATGCGTATGACGGCGTCGCCGTCATACCAGTCACCTTCCTCCAACTGCAGGGTCGATTGCAGGTCCTGCTGAGACAGGTTGCGAAGCTGCGAATTGATGCTGACCTTACCGATTTTGTAACGGGGTCCCTCGTTCAGTGTGAACGATAGGAAGATCCCCTTCCGGTCAGGCGACAGTTCGGCGCTGGCGTCGGTGACCTGCACGTCGGCATAGCCGTTCTTCAGATAGAACCGCCGCAACAGCTCTTTATCATAGGCCAGCCGATCCGGTTCGTACGAATCCGAACTGGACAGGAAGCGCCACCAACGGGATTCGCGGCTGTTGATGACTTCCTGCAGGCGGTCTTCGCTGAAGGCCTTGTTGCCGTTCACCACGATCTTGCTGATCAGCGCGGCAGAACCGTCATTCACCTGAAAGACCACATCGACGCGATTCTGGTCCAACCGGATGATCTTGGGCTCGACCGTCGCATCGTAATAGCCGCGCTTGCCGTACATCCCCAGAATGGTTTGCCGGTCGGTTTCGGCCAATGCCGGCGTGAACACCGCGCGAGCGCGAAGCTGCACCACCGGCTTCAACACTTCATCGGTAAGCTTGTGGTTGCCCTCGAACGCCACGCGATTGACAATCGGGTTTTCAACCACCCGCACCAACAGCGTATCGCCGACGCGGCCCAACTGCACGTCCCGGAACAGACCGGTCGCATACAGTGTCTTCAGGCTGCGATCGATGCGATCCGGATCGAAGCGATCGCCCGGTTGCACCAACAGGTAGGAACGGACAGTCCCTTCCTCGATGCGTTGGGCGCCTTCGATCTTGATCGATTGAATGGTACCGCCCGCTGCGACCGGAGCCGAACGGGGAGTGGGTGCCGCAGCAACAACCAGACGCTCTTGCGTCTGATCCTGAGCGGTGGCGGTTCCGATGACCAGCACTGGCATCAGGCAGGCGGCGACAAGCCGCACAGCACGGATCGTCAACAAAAGGCTGGTCCCCCCAACGGTATGTCCGTTGCAAAAAAATGCACGTCGGCAGGTCGCACGATGTGTCGGGGCGCACCATAGCGATGGGAGGTCGCCGAAGCTAGTAGCGGGTTTCGTCCGCGACCAATCTGTCACTCTTTGTATAAGTTAATGAATTCTATAAATAAATTTTCAGTAACACGCCGCCGCGAGCGGTTCCGGCAGAGATTTGCCGGATTTGCCGCCGCGACTCGGGGTCTCAGCCGATCAGGCTGGCAACCCAACGGAAGAGACCCAGATGGGTCAGATCGTTCCATGTCGCAAATACGAACAAACATGCGAGGAACGCCATTCCGGCTTTAAACCCATACTCCTGGGCCCGTTGCGGCAGTGGCCGGCCGCGAACCGCCTCGGCCAGATAGAACAGTAGATGGCCGCCATCCAAAATCGGAATCGGGAACAGGTTGATCAGTCCGAGGTTTACCGACAGCACCGCGATGAACGAGATCAGGCTGGCGATACCAAGCTGGGCGACCTGGCCGGACAATTGCGCGATGCGCAGAGGTCCGCCAAGTTCCTCGGTGCCGCGGCCGCCGCTGATCATTTGCCCCAGGCCGGCAAAAGTTTCCCGGGTGATCGTCCAGGTTTGCGTCACGCCGCCGACCAGTGCGGCCGGCACGCTGGTGTGGCGGTATTCGACCGCGCCACCGCGAATGCCGAGCAAGCCAATCTGATGGCCGCCGGCGTCGCGCGACTCGGTGGTCACCTCAATCTGCTGTTCGGCCCCGTCGCGCTGGATGGTCAGCGCCAGTTTTTGGGCCGGATGCGCCATGACGATGCGCTGCAGATCCTCGAATGTGGCGATCGGCTCCCCGGCGATTGTGACGACCCGGTCGTTGATGATCAGGCCGGCACGCGACGCGGCGCTATCGGGCAGCACGGCGCCGACGACCGGCATTGTGACAGGCGTGCCGACAGCAATGAACAATGTGGCAAACAACACCATCGCGAGCAGGAAATTGGCGATCGGGCCGGCCGCGACGACGATCGCTCGGGACAGCACCGGCTTATCGTGGAAGGTTTTGCCCGCAATCCAGGCTGCGCGAACCTCCGGGGCGACGTCCTGGGGCCGCTCTTGCCCGTGCAACTTGACATACCCGCCGAGTGGCAACCACGCGAGCTTCCACACCGTGCCGTGCTTGTCGGTCCAGGAGGTAAGCGCCTGACCGAAACCGATCGAGAACGCCTCGACCCGAACGCCGCGCCAGCGGGCCGCGAGATAGTGCCCCATCTCGTGAACGAAAACGAGCACGCCAAGGACAAGCACGAAAGCCGCCGCGCTGCGTACGAAATCCGGAATGAAACTCAGCAATGTCATGCCTTTCGGCTGCAAGTCGTTAATCGGTGGGGCGACACCTGTACGTCAGGTGACACCCGAACATAGGCAAGCCGGCAACGTGATACCAACCGGCGTTGGGGCCGACTCTCGCCCCTCATCGTTATGGCCCGGCGTCCGGACCACCTATCGCGGCACCGCCATGGCATAGGTGGCCCGGACAAGCCAGGACATGACGATGGAGGTCATGACGTTGAAGGCCATGCACGCAACCAGTCGATCGTACGAGTCAAAAGCCGGTTCGCCCACCCGGCGCCCTATTATGCGGCTTGAGCAGGGAGTACGTCGAGCGCAATGCGCCGAGCGAGAGCGTCGAGAGCAATCACGTCATCAAGCGTATCCGCCGTCCGTGTTCCCAACCGATGAAGCACCCGGCCGACCGTGTCTGCAATGTCGAGAAAGCCAATGCGCCGCTGCAGGAATGCCTCGACGGCGATTTCATTGGCCGCATTCAGAATTGTGGGGGCGCCACCGCCCGCTTGCAATGCTTCGCGTGCCAAACGCAGGGCCGGAAAGCGCACCATATCCGGCTCTTCGAACTCCAGGCGGCTGACCGCGACGAGATTCAGCCGGCGCGACACCGTCGCCATGCGCCGAGGCCATGCCAGTGTATGAGCAATCGGAATGCGCATGTCAGGAGAACCGAGCTGCGCCATGACTGAACCGTCGTGGTAGTAAACCAGTCCGTGGATGACCGATTGCGGATGCACCAGCACCTCGATCTCGGCTGCGTCCAGGCTGAACAGACGGGCGGCCTCGATGACCTCCAGCCCTTTGTTCATCATGGTCGCCGAATCGATGCTGATTTTGGCGCCCATCGACCAGACCGGATGCCGCAGTGCCACTTCCGGCGTCGCTCGGCGCATATCGTCAAGGCTGCTGGTACGGAACGGACCACCCGAGGCCGTCAGCACGATTTTTTCGACCGATCCGCGATTGCCGTCGGCGAGCGACTGGAAAATGGCGTTGTGTTCCGAATCCACCGGCAACAACGTCGCCCCGGCTTCTTTGACCGCGCGCAGCATCACATCGCCGGCGGACACCAGCGCTTCCTTGTTGGCCAACCCGACGAAGGCGCCCCGGCGGATCGCGGCGAGTGTTGGGGCCAGTCCGGCTGCGCCGGTGATTGCGGCCATGGTCCAATCGGCCTGAAGCGCGGCGGCCTGATTGACGGCATCGGCACCGGCGGCGGCTTCTATGCCCGTGCCGGCGAGGGCATCGCGCAGAACGCCATAGACCGAGGGATCGGCGACCACAGCAATCTCGGCTCGCAGGGCGATCGCCTGCTCCGCCAGCAACGCGGCGTTACGGCCGGCAACCAATGCCCGCACGCGAAAACTGTCCGGATCAGCGGTCAGCAATTCGATGGTCTGAGTGCCGACACTGCCGGTGCTGCCGAGAACCGAAACGGTTCGCGGCGTCGAGGAAGGGGAGAAGGAAGCCTGAGCGGGATTCATTCCCACAGCATTACTCCACGTCCCATGATCAACGCCAGTAGGGCCGCAACAGGGGCCGCGGTCAACACCGCATCCAATCGGTCAAGAAGACCGCCATGGCCCGGGATCATGCGGCCGGAATCCTTCACACCGAAATGCCGCTTCAGCAGACTTTCAAAAAGATCGCCCACCTGACTGACGAACCCGATCAGCACCGCAAATGCCGCCGCCCGCCAGGAAATCGGCCCGCCGCCGAGGATTGCCGAGGCGACCAGGCCCATCGCAGCCGCACCGGCCAGGCCGCCGATCGCACCCGACCAGGTCTTTCCGGGGGAAATCAAGGGGGCCAGACGGGGGCCGCCGAGAGCGCGTCCTGCCATGTAGGCGCCGATGTCACTCGACCAGACGATCAGCAACAGCACGATCACATTGGCGCCACCGCCGACGGGAGATTGCCGCAACCAGACCAGCGAAACCGCGCCGAATCCGAGATATGGGATGCCGAACGCGAGCGGCCTGGATACCGAAATACCGCCGCTGACCGCGATCGCGGCAAGGCCGGCCACTGCCAACAAGGACAGTCCAGCGGCCGGGTGACCCGACGCGGTCAATACGACCGCCGCCGGCAGGGCCGCGAACACGGCAATGGCGGCCAACGACTCGCGCCGGTGGCATAGGCCCAACCATTCATAGGAAAGACCCGCCGCGATCAGCGCGACCAACAGCGTGAAGGCAAGACCCCCGAGCCAGATGCACAGCAGAGCCACCGGCGCCAGGACCGCGGCCGACAGAACGCGCAGTCTCAGGTCGCCCCACTGCCCCCCGGCGCGGGCAGGCACCCGGCGCACCGGGTCGGGTTCAGTCTTTACGGGCACCGAAACGCCGCTCCCGGCCTGCAAACTCCCGCAGCGCCGCGCTGAAATGGGCGTCGGAAAAGTCCGGCCAAAACACGTCGAGAAAGATCAGTTCCGCATAGGCGGCCTGCCAAAGCAGGAAATTGGATAGCCGTTGTTCGCCGGACGTCCGAATGATCAGGTCGGGATCGGGCATCCCGGCGGTGGCGAGGAAGCGCGAAAAACTCTCCTCCCCGAGATCGGCCGCATCCAGCGTTCCAGCCTGGACGGCGGCAATGGCGGCACGGGCGGCGGCAGCGATTTCGGCCCGCGCACCATAGGACAGGGCGATCGTCAGATTGAGACGGCTGTTCGCGATGGTATCGCGCTCCGCCACCTCCAGGTCCTTTTGGATATCAGGATCGAACCGGGCTCGGTCGCCAATAAAGCGAAGCCGGACGCCGGCTTGCTTCAGTTCGGCCACTTCCGACCGCAAATAGCGGCGCAGCAGACCGGTCAGATCGAGGATTTCGCCCAACGGGCGGCGCCAGTTCTCACTGCTGAAGGCATAGATGGTCAGCCAGGAAACGCCAGATTGGATGGCGGCCTCGACCGTGCGGCGCACAGCGCGAGACCCTTCGCGGTGCCCCGCAATCCTGGGGAGCCCGCGCGCCTTGGCCCAGCGGCCATTGCCATCCATGATAATGGCGACATGACCGGGTACCGTTACGCTTCCGGAGGTGACCGATTGCGCGACGCCTGCGGCTAAAGGAGGCGCCGCGATGGTTGTTGACAACTCGTCCTCCGACACGACGACCTTGACTGGATCCGGGATGCTGCCCGACGGGCGATAACAGGCACCGATGGTGAATGGCGCTGGATGCCGTGGACCGGGTTCAGACCTGCTTAATGTCTTTTTCCTTATCCGCGACCGCTTCGTCCACCTTTTTAATGAACTGGTCAGTGAGTTTCTGCACCTCCTCCGACCAGTTCTTGGCCAGATCCTCGCCGATATCGTGCTTTTTCTCGTGGCTTTTGATCTGTTCCATGCCGTCGCGGCGCACGCCGCGCACTGAAATCTTGGCGCCTTCGGCGTATTTATGCGCCATCTTCACCAGATCGTTGCGACGTTCGGTGGTCAGCATCGGAATCGGCACCCGGATGATCATGCCGTCGGAGGCGGGGTTAAGGCCGAGACCAGCCTCTCGAATCGCCTTTTCCACGGCGAGAACCATGGATTTATCCCAGACCTGCACCGTTAGCATGCGCGGTTCCGGCACGCCGACGGTGCCGACCTGGTTCAGCGGCATTTCGGTGCCATAGGCGACGACCTTCACCGGATCGAGCAGACCCGGATGGGCGCGCCCGGTGCGCAGGCCGGCGAATTCGCGGCGCAGCGTTTCCAGCGCGCCATCCATCCGGCGGGTCAGATCCTGCTTCAGCGTGTTCAGGTCAACGGGTGCGGTTGCCATGGCGATGCCTCCTGCTTCTTAGTTTTCGATGATCTTGGTGAAGGCGCCCTCGCCGCGCATCACCTGCGCGAAGGCGCCCGGGGCGTGGATATTGAACACAATAATCGGCAAGCGATTTTCCCGCGCCAGACTGATCGCGGCAGCGTCCATCACAGCGAGGTCATTCGCCAGGACGTTGAGATAGGTCAGTTGCTGGAACCGTTTGGCATCGGGTACTTTGCGGGGATCGGCGGAATACACACCGTCCACCTGGGTACCCTTCAGCAGCGCGTCGCAGTTCATCTCGTTAGCCCGCAGCGCCGCGGCGGTGTCGGTCGTAAAGTAAGGATTGCCGGTGCCGGCGGCGAACACCACCACCCGTCCCTTCTCCATATGCCGCTCGGCTCGGCGGCGGATATAGGGTTCGCACACCGTGGCCATCGGAATGGCCGACTGGACACGGGTGGGAACGCCGCGCTGTTCCAGCACAGATTGCATGGCCAGCGCGTTCATGACGGTGGCCAGCATGCCCATGTAGTCTGCCTGAGCGCGATCCATACCGGATGCCGCACCGGACACGCCGCGGAAGATGTTACCGCCGCCGATGACGACGCACACCTCCACGCCCATGCCCACGACAGCTTTGATGTCGTTAGCGATGCCACCAACCGTGTCCATATCCAGGCCGTACTCGCGCCGGCCCATCAGGGCCTCGCCAGACAGCTTCAACAGAACACGCTTATAAACTGCGGGCTGCGTCATTGGACTCCCTGCGGTCATGAAGAACGGGCGGCACCCTAGTGATACCGCCCGTTCCGAACAAGTCATACCAATCGGCGGTGACTTACCTACGTCGGTCACGGCCCGGCTTGTCCGGGCCACCTATGCCATGGCGGTGCCGCGACAGGTGGCCCGGACAAGCCGGGCCATGACGGGTTGAGCAAGGCCGCCCCGAGCCGGTTAAAGCCCGGGGCGGCTTGTTTTTTCAGACGCCGGCCGTGGCTGCAACCTCGGCGGCGAAGTCGTCCTTCGGCTTCTCGATGCCTTCGCCGAGCGTGAACCGGGCAAAACCCGTTAACGCGACTCCGGCCTTCTTGACGACGGCGCGCACGCGGCTTTCACCGTCATGCACCCAGACCTGCTCCAGCAGCACCACTTCCTCGTAGTACTTACGGACGCGGCCTTCGACCATCTTCTCGATGATGGCTTCGGGTTTGCCGGAGGCACGGGCCTGTTCGGTCAACACGGCCCGCTCCCGCTCCAACGCCGCCGGATCGACCGCGTCGATGTCGAGGGCTTCGGGACGGGTCGCCGCGACATGCATGCCAACCTGACGGCCGAGGATTTCCAGCGTGCCGATTTCCCCGGGGCCTTCGATGGCCGCGAGAACACCGATCTTGCCGAGACCCGGCTTCAGCGCCTGATGGATATACGACGCGACCACGCCATTCGTCACGGTCAGCACCTTGGCGCGGCGGATCGACATATTCTCGCCGATCGTGGCGATCAGATGCGTGAGCTGCTCGGCCACGGTGCGATCCGTGCCGGGGAACGGCGCCGCGGCGATCGTTTCGAGATTGTCGCCAACCTGCAAAGCGATCGCGGCGATGTTCGCGACGAGATCCTGGAACGCATCGTTGCGCGCCACGAAATCGGTCTCGGCATTCACCTCGACCATCGCGGCCCGATTCGGGCCGGTCGCGACGCCGATCAAGCCTTCGGCCGCAATGCGTCCGGACTTCTTGGCGGCAGCGGCAAGGCCCTTCGTGCGGAGCCAGTCGATGGCGACTTCGATGTCGCCGTCGTTTTCGACGAGCGCCTTCTTGCAGTCCATCATGCCTGCGCCAGTCTTTTCGCGCAGGTCTTTCACCAGGGCAGCGGTGATCGCGGCCATGTCTTTATCTCCTGGTAGTGGGGTTCAGGCGGTCGCTTGGGCGGTTTCAGCTTCGATTTCCGCGAGCACCGCATCCGGCAATTCCTCACGTCCGCCGATATCGGCGCCGGAGTGTGCCATTTCAGCGCTGATGCCATCCAGCACCGCGCCCGCGATCAGATCGCAATACAAGGTGATGGCGCGAATCGCGTCGTCGTTGCCGGGAATCGGGAAGGTCACGCCGGTGGGGTCAGAGTTGCTGTCCAGGATCGCAACAACCGGGATACCCAGCTTGTTCGCCTCTTCGACGGCCAGCTTTTCCTTGTTGGTGTCGATGATGAACAGAATGTCCGGCAGGCCGCCCATGTCCTTGATGCCACCCAGCGCGCGCTCCAGCTTATCCTTGTCGCGCGTGATGTTCAGGACTTCCTTCTTGGTCAGACCCTCGGTCTGGCCGCCAACGAGGTCCTCGATCTGGCGCAGGCGCTTGATCGAACCGGTGATGGTCTTCCAGTTGGTCAGCGTGCCGCCGAGCCAGCGGTGGTTGATATAGTACTGGCCGCACTTCTTGGCGGCGTCAGCGACGTGTTCGGCCGCGGCGCGCTTGGTGCCGACGAACAGAACGCGGCCGCCGGCGGCGGTGACATCACGGACGGCGCGCAGGGCGCGGTCCAGCATCGGCACGGTCTGCTGCAGATCGATGATGTGGACCTGATTGCGGATGCCATACAGGAACGGCGCCATGCGCGGGTTCCAGCGGCGGGTGTGGTGACCAAAGTGAACGCCAGCTTCGAGTAGCTGACGCATGGTGAAATCGGGCATCGCCATCGGCGTGCTCCTTTCCTGTGTCCGGTTGAACCTCCGCGGGGGTTGCTGTCAGGCACCGGCTCCAGGCTTTTGGCCAGGAAAGGCTCCCCGCGTGCGAATTACCGGCAGCCGGGAGGGTCCCGGTGCCAGCGGGCGGGGATATGCAACAGAAACCTGGTTGACGCAAGACACGCGTCACACAGAGGTCCCGCTGCGGAATCAGCCCGGCTCCGTTTCGGAAACAGAGCGGCGCCCTATTGGGCGGCCTTCATTCGTTTCAAACCGATATCCATGACGGCTTTCGCACACTGCCCCCTTTTATCGAAGGACTCGCTACCGTCGGCGAGATCGACCGTGCGCCGCTCGCTCGGATAGCTGCGATCCTCGTGGTTCGTTCGACCGGGAAGCCAATCAGGGCCAATTTGTCCCTCGACGAGGGCATCGTCTCGGCCATTGATGCCGCCGCCCATAAACAAGGTATCACGCGATCGGCGATGGTCGAAATGCTCGCCCGTCAGCATCTTTTCGAACTAACGTAGATCGGACGCCGCGCTCCACAGAACCCGGCACCGAACCATCAGAACCGTAACGGATTGAAGCAGGCCCCGGGGCACGCAATCCTCGCTGTTATTGCGAATTGAAACCGAACGGATTGTGTCACACCAAAATTATGAATCACGGAAAAGTGAGGAAAAATACTCACGAATTCGTGTGACCTCACGCTGGCCCGGAGGACACAATGCCATCCATGCCAGAGACCACAGCAGCCCTTGTCGATCGAAATCCGGAGATGCGATGAGCAGCCTTTTGGGGCGGCTGTTGCTGGTGGTATCGATCGCGCTTCTGCCCGCCCTCGCCTTTCAAACCTATAGTGAGATCACCGCCCGCGACATCCGGCGGCAACTCATGGAAGACGAGGCCTTGCGGCTCGTCCAACTCCTGAGCGCCGACCAGCAGCAAATGATCGAACGGGCCAACCAACTGCTGACGGGAATCGGCAGCGCACCGGTCGTGCAGGACAAGCAGTCGGACCTGTGCCAGCGCTTGCTCACCAACCTGCGGGACGCCTCGCCGCGGTACCAAACCCTGGCCGTCATCGGACTCGATGGACATCCGTTTTGCGCATCGGCGCCGTTCGATCATGCCGCCGACCTGTCCGGCAACGCCACCATCCAGCACGCGCTGCGAACCGGCACATTCGTCCCCGGCGTTTACGCCCCAGACTGGTTGACGGGACAGCCGGCGATCGACATGGCCAAACCGTTTAAGGACCCCAGCGGTGCGCTGGCGGGCGTCGCCGTGCTCTCCATCGACCTACGCTGGCTGGGCGAACATCTCGCCCGTTTTCCGCTACCGGACGGCGCGACAGCGACCATCGTGGACAGCAATGGCACAATTCTGGCCCGAACGCCGGACGGGGATGACTGGGTCGGCCGGCCCATCCTGGATAGAAATCGTTTCCTCCTTCACGGGTCGCGGGTCGGGACCGTCGTGATCGCAGGAGCCGATGAGCGCCCGCGAATCCTTGGCTATGCCCCACTCGGCGCCGGATCGGACGGTCTGTTCGCATCCGTCGGGCTGGACCCGGACGTTGCGTTCGCCGCCGTGGCCCAAGCCAATCGAACCGGCCTTGTGCTGATCGCCGTGGCTTCCGTACTCACTTTGGCACTGACCGTTCTGCTCGGCACCAGGCTGATCCGCCGGCCGGTCAACCGGCTGCTGGGTGCCGCCGAACAGTGGCGAACCGGAGATCTAGCCGCACGCACCGGACTGCCCGAAGGCGGCGACGAGTTCGGGCGCCTCAGCGTCGCATTGAATGCCATGGCCGCCGCGCTCGGCGCGCGCGAACAGGCGCTGCGTAATGCGCTTGAGAGCACAACGGATATCGTGTTCGTTTTGGACCGCAACTGGCGCTACACATTTCTCAACACCCGAGCCAACGACCTGTTCGCACACCGACACGATCTGTTGGGCGTGGCTCTCTGGGACGCTTTCCCGGACTATAAAAGCAATGTCTTCGGCGCGGCATACCGGGAAGCGATGGAAACCGGCGTCCCCACCCGGGTCGAGGGTTACTTCGCGCCGCTCGATGCCTGGTGGCAGGCGCATGCGTACCCGTCGAAAGATGGCCTGACCGTATTTGCCCGGAACATGACCGACGAACATCGTTTGGCGTCGCAACTGCGTGAAAGCGAAACAAGGCTGCAATTGGCGCGCGAGGCGTCCGGTCTCGGCGTCTGGGACTGGGACTTCATCGCCGGCACGCGCATCTGGTCCGACGAGCAATGGCGGCTGTACGGATTGGAGCCGCGGGCCGGCGCCCCAACCATGAAGACCTGGGAATCCCTCATTCACCCCGAGGACCTTGGACGGATCATGGCTGAATGGGCCGAATCGATGTCCGGACATTCCGGGCTCATTCATAATGAATTCAGAATCGTCTTCCCCGACGGCGGCATCCGCTGGCTGGTGACGAAGGCCCGGATCGTCCGCGACGACGAAGACAAGATCGCCCGCATCGTCGGCGCCACGCTGGATGTGACGACCAGCCGCCAAACCGAAGCCGACCTGCGCGATTTAAGCGCCAGGCTGGAAACCCGCGTGGAAGAAGAGGTCGCGGCACGCGAGGCAGCCCAGGTTCGCGCCGTCCATGCCGAACGCATGCAGGCGCTCGGCCGGCTCGCCGGCGGCATCGCACATGACTTTAACAATGTGCTGCAGGCGGTTTCCGGCGCGATGGCCTTGATCGAACGCCGCCCTGACGACCCGGCCGGCATTCGCCGCATCGCGCGGTTGGCTGGTGAGGCGACCGAACGCGGTGCCTCCATTACCCGTCGGCTCCTGGCGTTCGGCCGCCGTGGCGACCTGCGGGCCGAGGCCATCGATGCCGCGCTGTTGTTGCATGATCTGAGTGAAATACTGGTCCATACCCTGGGCGCCGCGATCCATGTGCGGGTCTGCCATGACGAGGGTCTGCGTCCGTTTCTGGCCGATAAAAGCCAGCTTGAGACGTCGATCATCAATCTCGCCACCAATGCCCGTGACGCGATGCCGGATGGTGGCACACTGACCCTGGCCGCGGGGGTGGAGACGGTGACGAAGGCCGGGCATCCGTATGGGCTGGACCCGGGCCGCTACGTGAGGTTGACGATCGAAGACACCGGCGTCGGGATGGACGCGGCCATCCTGGCCCGAGCCAGCGAGCCATTTTTCACGACCAAGAATGTCGGGTCCGGCACCGGACTAGGACTCGCGATGGCAAAGGGATTTGCCGAGCAATCCGGTGGTGGAATGAAGATTGCGAGCACCCGGGGGGCGGGGACGACGATCACACTGTGGTTTCCCGAAACCGACCCGGCCCTGGTGGCCGCCCCGGCGGAACCGGCGGCGTCGGACGATCGCCGTGAGGACGTGCAAACCCGGATTCGCGTGCTGCTGGTGGACGACGAAGAGCCGGTGCGTGAGGTCCTTGGCCTACAGTTGGAAGATGCCGGCTATACCGTGTTAAGCGCCGCGAGCGGCAATGAGGCGATTTCGATGCTCACCGCGGGTCTGGCCGTGGATATCCTGGTCACCGACCTGTCGATGCCGGGCATGGACGGCCTGGCGGTGATCCGAACGGTGCAGGAGCGGTACCCGGGACTACCGGCGGTGCTGCTGACCGGGTATGCCGGGGATGCCGCCGCTTTGGCGCTGGGCAGCGCGGTCAAGGGTCCGTTCGCGCTGCTGCGCAAGCCGGTGCGCGGCGACCAACTGGCCGACCGTCTGCGTGCGTTGCTGGCAGTCCCGACTGAAACCGGCGCCGGGACAGAAAACAGGATTCGCTATCGCGTGGATTTGCGCTAGCATTTCCCGGCGAGGACGCTCCAGCGTGCCCGCTTTGCTTGGGCCCGCGTCGTCAGGGCGCCTTCGGTAAACGAAGGAGGCATGTCCATGTCAGGCACAAAAAACGGCAGAAGTCCCCGCTCGGTGGCTTTGGTTGGCCCCTACAGCAGCGGAAAATCCACGCTTTTCGAAGCCTTGCTCGATGCGGCGGGTGCGCCCGTCAAGCGACCGGCCGATCCGCGCAACCGCCCGATGACCACCGAGATCCGATTGGGACACTGCACGTATTTGGGTGACCCGTGGTGCATCCTGGACTGCCCCGGCTCGATCGAATTCGCCCACCAGACGTGTGCGGCGCTGGCGATGGTCGATATCGCCATTGTGGTGTGCGAGCCCTCCCCGGCCAAGGCGGCGATGGTGGCACCGCTGCTGAAGACGCTGCGCGACGAGGGCGTGCCGCACATGGTTTTTATCAACAAAATTGATACGCTGGACGGCAGTGTCGCGGATACGCTGGCCGGTTTGCAGCAATACGCGGGAAGCCCGCTGGTGTTGCGGCAGATGCCGATTTTCGACGGCCAGACCGTCACCGGTTACGTCGATCTGATGAGCGAACGCGCCTATCGTTATCGCAAGGGCGAGGCGTCGGAACTGATGCAAATTCCGGCCGCCATGCTGGCCGAAGAGCAGGAAGCGCTGGGCCGTCTCGTGGAAACCCTGGCCGACCACGACGACGCGCTGCTGGAAAAAGTCCTGGAGGACATCAAGCCGACGCCCGAGGAACTGTATCGCGACATGCGCAAGGATTTAGTGAACGGCGCGGTCATCGAGGTTCTTCTGGGCGCGGCCGAAAACACCAACGGCGTGCGCCGTCTGTGGAAGGCCTTGCGGCACGACACCCCTGCCCCGACCGAAGCCGCCGAACGCCGGTCGATCATTCCGGGTGGCGCGGCGCGGGCGCAGGTGTTCAAGACGGTCTATGCCGGGCACACCGGCAAACTATCGTTCGTTCGGGTATGGAGCGGATCAATACAGGATGGCGCGCAATTGGGCGGAACCCGCCTGGGCGGGATTTATCGCTATGTGAACGGAGACCTGACGAAAGTACCGGAAGCAAAACAAGGCGATATCGTTGCATTCGGACGGTTGGATGCCGTGCATACGGGGGCCACGTTGTCACCCGGCGGACAGCCGGAGGCGTTGCCGTTCCCACGCCCGACGCCACCGGTTTATGCGATGGCCGTGGCCACCACGGATCGCAAAGACGATGTGAAACTATCCGGTGCTTTGCATAAGCTGGCCGAGGAGGATCCCTCGCTGTTCATCACGCAAGACGGCGAGACGGTGTTGCATGGCCAAGGCGAGATGCATCTACAAACCACCGTGGAACATCTGGCCAGGGATTACGGGCTGACACTGGCAACGCATAAGCCGGCCATCGCGTATAAGGAAACGATCCGCAAACCGGTGCATGAGCATGGGCGGTTGAAGCGCCAGACCGGCGGGCACGGTCAGTTCGCTGACGTCAAGATCGATATCGCCCCGCGTGCCAGGGGGGAAGGTTTCCAGTTTATCGACAAGATCGTGGGCGGGACGGTGCCGCGGAATTTCATTCCGGCGGTTGGTGCGGCGGCAGAGGAAGCAACCCATAAAGGGCCGTTCGGGTATCCGGTGGTCGATGTGTCGGTAACGTTGGTGGATGGGGGATTCCACTCGGTCGATAGTTCAGACATGGCGTTCAAGACGGCCACCCAGATCGCCATGAAAGAGGGGCTGGCGAAGGCTGATCCGGTTCTGCTGGAACCGGTGGATCATGTCACGATTTCTGTCCCTAACGACTATACGGCGCGGGCGCAGCGGCTGCTGACGGGGCGGCGCGGCCAGATCCTGGGGTTTGCGGAACGGTCGGACTGGCCGGGCTGGGACAATGTGGAAGCGCTGGTGCCCGAGGCGGAAATGCATGACCTGATTATCGAATTACGGTCGCAGACGATGGGTCTTGGCACGTTCTGGCGGAAGTTCGATCATCTGGCGGAGACCCGCGCGGTGCCGTGACGGCTTGCGCGGCATGGTGGCCGGCACCATGCTGCGCTGAACGTCTTAGCGGGAATCAGTCCGATGAATTTGTTCGACCTCAAGGGTAAAGTCGCCGTTGTCACCGGTGGCAATGGCGGCATCGGGCTTGGCATGGCGCAGGGAATCGCCTCCCTGGGCGCCAGCATCGTCATCGCGGGACGTAACGAAGCCAAGGCGGCGGAGGCGCTTAAGACGCTGCGCGACATGGGTGCCGAGGCCAGCTTCATCGTTGCCGATGTGACGCATAAAGCCGAATGCGTGGCGTTGATCGCCGCCGCCGCCGCCAAGTACGGGCGCGTCGATATTCTGGTGAACAATGCCGGCACGTCGGTGCGCAAGGCGCCGGAGGACATTACCGAGGAGGAATGGCACCACGTTCTGGATACCAACCTGACCAGTGCGTTCCTGTGTTCTCAGGCGGCCTATCCAGAGATGGTCAAGGCCGGCGGCGGCAAGATGATCAACATCGGATCGATGATGTCGCTGTTCGGCGCTCCGTTCTCCGCGGCGTACGGGTCGAGTAAGGGCGGCATCGTGCAGATGACGCGGGCGATGGCGACGGCGTGGGCGAAGGACAATATCCAGGTTAATGCCGTATTGCCGGGCTGGATCGATACCGATCTGACCGTTGGCGCCAGGGCGTATGTGCCAACGTTGCAGAACAGCGTGGAGAAGCGGACACCAAGCGGAAGATGGGGAACGCCGCATGATATGGCGGGGGTGGCGGCGTTCCTGGCCAGCGCGGCGTCGGATTTCGTTACGGGAACCGCGATACCGGTGGATGGCGGGTTTTCGATATCGATGTAGCGCGTTCACTTTCACAGGCAACAATAGGAGTACACGACGTCATGGCTCGGCTTGTCCGAGCCACCTATGCCACGACGGTGCCGAGACAGTTGGCCCGGACAAGCCGGGCCATGACGATCCGGGAGGCCGGCGCGACTCCAGGCAGAATAAAAATTGTCTGAAGCAACGAATCAGACTGACTTGCGGCCGGCGATATAGGCGACGCCTTGCGGCCCGACCGTTTCCGCATGTAGTTCCCCTGCCGCGACGGTGCAGTGGTCGCCAAGGACAAACCGATCCGCGTGTCCGTTACGTGTGATCGTGATTTCGCCGCCGATTACCATGATCTTTGCGTTCCAGTCATGGGCGTGTTCCGCGTTTACTTCGTTGGGCTTCAGGCCGCCATAGTAAACGCCGTATCCTTCGCGCTTAAGGTCGGCTTCGAATTCGCTCTGGTTCATGTCGAAAACTCCTGTCAGGACGGTTTGCGGCGGCCGGCGACATAGGTCGCGCCGGCCGGTCCGGCGGTTTCGGAATGACGGCAACCGAGTGGCATCTCGAAGGTTTCGCCTGCCTGGTATGTCCGCACCGGCGCGCCTTCCCGGTCGATTGTCATGGCACCCTCGACCACCAGCAGACGGGCTTCAAAGTCGTGGACATGCGAGGCGTTGACCGCATCGGGCTTCATCGAAACGCAGACGATCTTAAATCCATCGCCGGTCAGCGCCGTCTCAAAACTAGAACGATCCATGGCGTTGTTATCTCCCTGTGTTTCGACGACTTTAGCCGACCGATGCCGCGATGCCAATCACGACCACCCCATCGACCGATCCACCGCTTTGTGCCAGGACGCCGACAGCGCATCCCGCCGTCCCGCATCCATTGCCGGAGACCACCGCTCTGCCTCCGCCCAATTCGCCCGCAGATCGTCCAGCCCCGCCCAATATCCGACCGCCAGTCCGGCGGCATACGCGGCACCCAACGCGGTCGTTTCGACACACGATGGACGCACCACCGCGACGTTCAGCATATCAGCCTGGAACTGCATCAGTGTCCGATTGACCACCATCCCGCCATCGACCCGCAGCGAGGCCATCGGTATCCCGCTGTCCTGCTCCATCGCGCGCACCACATCCATCACCTGATACGCGGTTGCCTCCAGCGCCGCTCGCGCGATGTGCCCGCCGGAGGCGAACCGGGTCAGCCCGGCGATGGTTCCGCGCGCATCCGCCCGCCAGTACGGAGCGTACAGGCCGGAAAATGCCGGCACGAAATACACGTCGCCATTGTCCGGCACCGACAGTGCCAGCGCCTCCACATCCGCACTGTTTTTGATCAATCCCAGATTGTCCCGCAGCCACTGCACCAGCGCGCCGGTGATCGCGATCGAGCCCTCCAGCGCATAGGTCGCCGGCTGATCACCCAACTGAGCCGCCACGGTCGTAATCAGCCCATGCGCCGACGGCATCGGCGCGGTTCCGGTGTGCATCAGCAGGAAACATCCGGTGCCGTACGTGTTTTTCGCCTCGCCCGGCCGGAAACACGCCTGCCCCATCAATGCCGCCTGCTGGTCGCCCAGAATGCCCGCGACCGGCACGCCGGCCAATGGGCCGCGCGCCTCCCCATACACGCATGACGACGGCACAATGCGCGGCAGCACCGCGCGCGGCACCCCGAACGCGGCCAGCAACCCGTCGTCCCACTGCAATGTCGAAATATCCATCAATTGCGTGCGGCTGGCGTTGGTCACGTCGGTGATGTGCTGGCCGGTCAGGTGCCGCAGCAACCAACTGTCCATCGTGCCGAACGCCAGATCGCCTGCCTCGCCCCGAGCCCGCACGCCCGGCACGGTGTCGAGCAGCCAGCGCAGTTTGAGCGCCGAAAAATAGCTGGCCAGAGGCAAACCGGTCTGCGCGCGAAACCGGTCCTGCCCGCCTTCACGCGCGTAAGCAGCCACCATCGGATCGACGCGCGTGTCCTGCCAGACCAGCGCGTTATAAACCGGCTGACCGGTCGCCCGGTCCCACAGCAGCGTCGTCTCCCGCTGGTTGGTGATGCCCACCGCCGCCAGATCGGAAGGTTGCAGGCCGGCGGAGCGCAACGCCTGGTCGATCACCGCCATCGTGTTGTCGCGGATTTCGATCGGATCGTGCTCCACCCAACCGGGCTGAGGGTAAATCTGCCGGTGCTCCTTCTGCGCCACGGCGATCGTGTTGCCGCCGCGATCAAACACAATAAAGCGGCTGGATGTGGTGCCCTGGTCGATCGCGCCGACAAAGCGAGTCATGTCGTTTCCCCTTTGCCGCATCCTGCCGCACGCCCGCCGGCCCCGACAACCCATCTTGCGGGAAGGCGCGCCTCGGCCTTCACTGCCGCCAACCATTTTGGAGTCTAGCCTATGTCACAACGCTTCGCAGGCCGCACCGCCGTCGTCACCGGGGGCGTTTCCGGTATCGGCGCCGGGGTCGCAACCCGCCTCGCGGCCGAGGGCGCCGTGCTGTCGTTGTGGGACATGGACGAGGCCGGCCTGGCGCAATCGGGCGCCGCGCACAGCGTGACCCTGGACATCACCGACCCCGACGCGGTGCATCGCGCCGCCACGGACACCGCCGCGGCGCTGGGGAAAATCGATATTCTGGTCACCTCGGCCGGGGTGACCGGCCCCAATGCGACGACCTGGGACTATCCGGTCGCCGCCTGGGACCGGGTCATCGACATCAACCTGAAGGGCGTCTTCTACTGCTGCCACGCCGTCGTGCCGTTCATGCGGACCAACGGCTATGGACGGGTCGTCAACATCGCCTCGATCGCCGGCAAGGAAGGCAATCCGAACGCCTCCGCCTATTCCGCCTCCAAAGCCGGCGTCATCGGGCTGACGAAATCGCTGGGTAAGGAACTGGCGGCGAGCGAAATCCGCGTCAACTGCGTGACCCCGGCAGCGGTGAAGACGCCAATTTTCGACCAGATGACGCAAGAACAGATCGACTGGATGCTGTCGAAAATCCCCATCGGCCGGTTCGGTGCGATCGATGAGGTGGCGTCGCTGATCCTGTGGCTTGCGAGCGAGGAATGCAGTTTCTCCACCGGCGCGGTGTTCGACGTGTCCGGCGGCCGGGCGACGTATTGAATGCGGGGGCGGCCGGGTCGAACAGCCCCGGCTGCGCCGCGTTAAGGCCGCGGAACATTCTTGACAGGCTCCCAACCTGATTCGACAGTGGAATAGCTGGATAGCGGAATCGCTGTTCGAGGAGGAAACACCGTCGTGTCCAAAATTACCACCTGGTCCGGGATCCGCTATGTCCGGTTGGCCGCGATGCTGCTGGCCCTGTGCGACGGTGTCGCAAAAGCGCAGGCACCGGAACGTACCATTGACGAAATCCGCACCGAGGCGCAGGCGCGCGCCGACCGAGGCAACTACCCTCTGATCGGGCTGGACCCGGCGGACGTGCGCGACGCCCTCGCCCCGCTACACACCCGCGATCCCGACGATTGGGCTGCAAGTTGGAGCCGGGTCGCCGATCGTTACATGGCAGACGCGGTGGCGCATCCGGAGAAGGCCGATGCCAACTATGTTCGGGCGTGGCGGCTGTATTACTTCGCGCAATGGCCTGTGCCGTCTTCCACTGGCAAGAAGGAGGCCTACCGCAAGGCATTGGACGCCTATGCAAGGCATGCCGCCACGCTGGACCCGAAACTCGAAACCGTGCGCATTCCGTTCGAGGGTGAAACCATCACCGGCTATCTGCGGCTGCCGAAGGGCGCGTCCGGTCCGGTGCCGCTGATCCTGGCGATCAGCGGGCTGGATAGCCGCAAGGAGACGGTGGCCGAGACCTACAACGCTATCCTGGCGTCCGGAGTCGGCTATTTCGCCGTGGATAGCCCCGGCACCGGGCAGGCGCCGATCAAGGTCAGTCCCACCGCCGATCGCATGTTCTCCGCTGTGCTCGATTACTTGCAGACGCGGCCGGAGGTGGACTCGCATCGGATCGTCGCGCACGGCGTCAGCTTCGGCGGTTATTGGGCGACCAAGCTGGCGATCACCGAACATGGCCGCCTGCTGGGCGTGGTGGCGCAATCGCCGCCCGTCGATACCGCGCTGCATGCTGATTTCCTGCGTAGTAATTTACTCGGTAACCGCGAATATCTGTTCGATGTCGTGCCCGCCTTTCTGAACGTGGTGGAGGGCGGCGAGACGATCGAAACGCTTTCCGACGCGTTTCCAAAACTGTCCCTGGTGGCGCAGGGACTGATCGGCAAGCCGACCGGGCCGATGCTGATCGTGGGCGGAGCGAAGGACACGCAAGTGCCGATCAGCGACCTCGATCTGCTGCTGCACAGCGGCGATGTGCCGAAGGACGCCTGGATCAATCCGCAAGGCGGCCATCTGGGGCGAGAACCGCGCGGCTGGACCGATCCGGTCATTTTCCGGCGCGTGATCATGCCGTGGGAGTTGCGGCTGCTGCGGGGCGAGGCCGGGTCCGGGGTGCCGTGACGAAGACCCCCGAAGAAACAAAATGTGGTCTGATGAATACAGATGCGTGTTGCTCGTCGCGTATCCATGGGAAGCAACAGTTCTCGGGCGACTATGGCAAGCCATTTGGCCATTAAATTTGGCATGGCGGCAGAAATCGTGCGAGCGGTCGCACAAAATAGGTGACATGCGTCTCAATTTCAGGTAAAAATACAACTACAGATAGATGTATGCAAATTGATCGCTTCAGGAGCGAACGATGTTGAAACTGACGGATGGTCGCACTACTTTTGCATTTGGTTGGCCATTGAAGGTCAGCCGCATCAGCATAGCGGAGCGTGCAGTCGTGGCACAAGCAGGCGTTTCGGTCCTCGGAAGACACCCCAGCCGCTTCTCGCTCATGGTGCGGGGTGGCACGGTGATCGGGCTACTGGCATCGGCTGCGGGGGGTGTGGTCTTCCAGATGGCCGGGTGGGACTACTCCCCAATCGCGCAGACGGTTGTCGCTGTGGCGGGCGTCCTGGCAGGCGCAGTGATCGGTGCGCGCGAGCAGGTGTGAGCATTCCCGACTGGCTGACGGCGCCGCCTGAGACCACCGCCAGCGTCCGTCTCTGGTTTATCGCTCTGTTCGCGCTCTATCTGTTCGGCCGCAAAAGCCTCGCGCGTCTGCATGGCGGAGCCGCCCCCACCAACATGGCTCGGCTGTCCGATGCGGCGACGTTTGCCGGGTCCCTGCTGTTGTTGGCCGGGGTCGTCGATCCGGAAACGCTGAAGGCTGTCGGCGATACGACCGTGTTTCTGATCATCGCCGGGATTGGCGGCCTGTTCTATGCGGGTGAGCAGTTTCTCGACGAGCGGGGTGATGGCCGTTTAGCGGGGTGATCGGGGGATGCGATTATCTGACATTCTCAGGCCAGAGTATTTTCAGCCCGACTGGAATCGCTCTGGTTTCCCTGGTGGTCATGGGCCGGACAAGGCAATCCATGACGATGGGTAGTCACAATGTTTCCAGTCAGCTTGAAAATGCTCTAGCGTTTCGGTACGAAATGGTACTTATTCGTGACTGGGGCACGAATCGAGAGGAGTCGCGGTGAGTACGGTTGAGTTAAGGGTCGGCGACATGTTCGACGGGCCGTGCGATCTGATCGTCCTCCCCTGTTCAACAGCAGGAACAATCACGTCATTCGTTCGCCAAAAGCTCTCCCACTTTCGTATCCCCGCACGCCCTGAGCGAGGAATGTCTCTCGGTGACCTCACCATGCACCCATTCGAAGGTGGCGAGAATATTGCTCAGTTTGTGGCCTATGCTGCATCCGTTGAGGGTACGCGATCGGCGCCCGAGGCAATACGCAGTATCGGCCTTCAGCTCGGAGAATATACACAAAAAAAACCCGTCTATCCGACGCGTTTCGGCCCCACTCTTAGGTGCCGGTGCCGGTAACCTACCCAGTGAAGTAGTTGTGACAAGTCTCACTGAGGGATTTCATCAATCGAGCCATAAAGATGCAAGTCTTGTTATCAGCGTCCTACACGATATGGTGTTCCAGAGAATCCAAAAAAGTTTGAATGCAACCACCACTGCATACGAACCACCCTCCGCTACGACACAAACGCCAGAGAGGGCACCACGGGTATTCATCAGCTATTCCCATACCTCGACCGAGCACGAAGACTGGGTTGAGGCTCTTGGGAAATTCCTTCGAGAAAATGGTGTTGATGCTCGCCTCGATGCTTGGCATCTTCGACGCGGAATGGACCTTCCGCAGTTCATGACCAACGAACTGACACTCGCCGATCGAGTCGTTTTGGTTTCCGACGAAAAATATGCTGAGAAGGCTGATGGCAGGGTCGGAGGGGTCGGTTGGGAGACGATGATAATTCAAGGGGACATGGCCCGATTAAGCCCAGAAAGCACCAAATATGTAGTTGTCGTTAGAAGCCCGACTGTTGACGGCGGACTTCCGAATTATTTGAGAACAAAATTCGTGTTACATTGGAACGGTACAATAACCGATGAGAAAAATCGTCTGTTGATGCTACAGGAGCTTTTCGACGTTGTCCGTGTGCCTCCATTGGGACGACGACCGATATTCCTTTGAAATCCACCGCACGCGTTTTGGTGCCCCGAAACATCTTCGGCGACAGCAAAAATTCCAACTTGACCTGATCTTGATCCATAACGTGAAATCACGTCTCGGTCCTCATTGAAATTTACTGAGGAATCCTCTCATAATCCTCGATCAACCATTCCACTGGCTCCGCCGCCGCACCGTCATACCATTCCGCCACCAACGGATGCGCCCGCACCGCCGCGCAGTAAGCCGCGCTCTCCGCCGTCAACTCCGGCTTCCAGCCTAAAAACCGAGCGACCACCGGCGCGAACATGGCATCCGCCGCGCCAAACGACGCCCCGAACAGAAACGGCCCGCCGTCCCCGAACCGCGCCCGCGTCTCGGCCCACAAAGCCTCAATCCGTGCGATATCCTTCAGCGCCCCTGGCGTCCGCCCAAGCCCCGCGAAATCGCGCCCCAAATTCATCCACATCGCCATGCGCAACTCGCGAAACCCGGCATGCATCTCCGCCGAGATCGACCGCGCGTGCGCCCGCGCCACCCGATCCGCCGGCCACAACGATGGACACATCTCCGCGCAGTAATCGCAGATCGCCAGCGACTCCCACACGCGCGCGCCATTATGTTCAAGAAACGGCACCAACCCGTTCGGCGACAATTCGGCGATGGCTGTCGTCGGGCCGGGGCGTGTGAAACGGATCACCCGCACATCCACGTCCAGCCCCGCCAATCGAACCGGTAGCCACCCGCGCATCGACCACGACGAATAGCGCTTGTGGCCGATATACAGAACGCCCTCGGACATCAGTCTTCTCCCCAAACCGGCGCCGGCGCGCCCCTGGTGTATTCGATCGAACAATACCCGCCGCCCATGTAACGTTCCTCCACGGGATCGCCACTGACCGCCGCCGCCAACTGTCCGGCGAACGGATCGGCGCTGTCCACCGGGACCCAACCCAGCTCGGCACGGGCGTCGTCTCGCCACCAGGTCATTCTGCTGTTGTTTGAAGCCCCCCAGATCACCACGTTACCCACTGTCGGGGTCAGCACGCAGCGTTCCATCAGGCGGGAGAAATCGCCATACGACATCCACGACGCCAGCATCCGCGCGTTCACCGGCTCCGCCGTTGCCGACCCGATCCGCACATTGACGGATTCCACGCCATGCTTGAACCAGTACATCCGGCCCATCAGCTCGCCATAGGCTTTCGACAAACCGTAGTATCCGTCGGGCAGGAACTGCGTATCGGCGGGCAGGCTTTCTGTCCGCTCATGGAACCCGACCGAGTGGTTCGACGACGCGAAGATCACCCGCGCCTTCTCCCGCCGCGCCGCCTCATAGATATGATACAGGCCGCGAATATTCGGCCCGATGACTTCCTCGAACGGCCGCTCCACCGAGACGCCGCCCAGATGGATAATCGTGCCGCAACCCTCGGCCAGCCGCAGCATCGTCACGCCGTCGGACAGGTCGGCTTTGATGAACTGCGCACCGGCTGGCACCGCGTCCGGAAACGGCGCCAGATCGGTCAGCACCAGCCGCCAGCCCTGCGCTCCGAGTGCCTTGACCAGGACGCGGCCGAGCGCGCCGGAGGCTCCGGTGATAAGGATGGGTTTGGCAGGCGTGTCAGTCATGGCATGCTCCTGTGGATTCGCATCGGGAGGCATCATGCGCAAAATTGACGAACTCGCCCAGGCCCTGGCCGACGGAACGACGACCAGCCGGTCGCTGATTGAAGAAAGCCTGGCCAGGATCGCCGATCCGGATGGCGAGGGCGCACGCGCGTTCATCAAGGTCCATGCCGATCAGGCCCGCGCGATGGCGGATACGGCGGATAGTCTGCGCAAACACGGCCGCTCCCCCGGTCCCTATGCCGGCATCCCGATTGCACTGAAGGACCTGTTCGACATCGCGGGGGAACCGACCCCCGCCGGGTCGGCTGTGCTCGCCAACGCACCCGACGCCAAGGTCAACGCCCCGGTCGTCGCCCGCATGATCGCGGCCGGCTTCATCCCGGTGGGACGCACGAACATGACGGAGTTTGCGTTCTCCGGCCTGGGCATCAACCCGCATTACGGCACGCCGGCCAGCCCGTGGGATCGCGCGTCGAAGCGCATTCCGGGCGGTAGTTCGTCCGGCACGGCGGTGGCGGTCGCCGACGGCATGGCGGCGGCCGGGCTCGGCACGGATACCGGCGGATCCTGCCGCATCCCCGCCGCGTTCTGCGGCATCGTCGGCTACAAGCCGACGGCGCGACGGATCCCGATCGATGGAGTCCTGCCGCTGGCCCCGTCGTTGGATTCGGTCGGACCACTCGCCCCCAGCGTGGCCTGCTGCGCGGAGATCGACGCGATCCTGGCGGGCAAGGCCCCTGCCGCCCCGACGCCCGCTCGCCTGAATGGCCTGCGGCTGGCGGTGCCGGACAATATGGTCCTGGACGGGATGGACGACACCGTCGCCGCCGCCTTTGACGCGGCCCTGTCGAGTCTGTCCGCCGCCGGTGCCCGAATCGAACAGACGCATTTCCACGATTTCGCCGAACTCCCCGGCGTCAATGCCAAGGGCGGCTTCGCGGCGTCGGAGGCGTACGCCTGGCATCGCCACCTGCTGGCGACACAAGGCTCCGGCTACGATCCCCGCATTCGGGTTCGCATCGCGCGCGGCGAACACCTGAGCGCGGCGGACTATCTGGACTTAACGCACGCCCGCGCCCGCCTGATCGCCAGCTTCGACCGCGCGACCGAACCTTACGACTGCATACTGATGCCGAGCGTGCCGATCATCGCACCACGCATCGCCGACCTGGATGATGAACGTGCATACAACAGTATCAACATGCTGATTTTGCGGAACACCGCGCTCGGTAACTTCTTTGACCGTTGCGCGATTTCGGTTCCCTGTCATCGGATCGGAGATGCCCCGGTCGGCCTGATGTTGATGGGCGAAACGATGGGCGATGCCAGGCTGTTCAGTATCGCCGCGGCGGTGGAAGCCGTGCTCCGATAGTCGGCTACCCCAGCGCACCAACCGGCTCGTCGGCGGGCAGACCAAGGTACTGGTTCAGCACGTCGGCGGCCGGGCCGTCGGCGATGATCCGGCCCTGATCCAGCCACAGGACCCGGCTGCACCATTCTTTTACGATGGCTGTGTTGTGGCTGGACAGCACGAGGATATCCGCACCGCGCACCATCTCCTCCAGCCGGGCACGCGCCTTGTCCATGAACGCCGCGTCGCCGGCCAGAAACCACTCGTCCATCAGCAGAATCTGCGGCCGGATCGCGGTGGCCAGGGCAAAACCCAGCCGCACGACCATGCCGGCCGAATAAATCCGGACCGGAAGGTCGAGAAAGTCGGAAAGCTGGGCAAACTCAGCGACATCATCCTCGAGCCGGGGCAGCGCCGATTTCGGCAGGCCGTTATACAGCCCCCGCAGCAGAATGTTCTCCCGCCCCGTCAGTTCCATGTTCATCCCGAGATTGGGATCGAGCAGCGCGTTCAGGCTACCATGTACCTTCAGGCGGCCCATCGCCGGTTCATAAATCCCGGCCAGCACGCGCAAAAGCGTGGTCTTTCCCGCACCATTGGATCCGACCAGACCCAGCCGGTCGCCACGTCCCAGTTGCAGGTTGATATCGGTCAGTGCCCGCACCACGACACGCTGCTGCGTGTCCTGCGCCAGCCGGCCGGACGCGGCCGCCACGACCATTTTTTTCAGGCTGCGGGAACTGCCATGATACAGCGGAAACTGAACCGAAACATTCTCTACGGTGATCGACGCGCTATGCGGCATGTTCAAATCCAGAATGTGATGCGACCGCGCGCCCGGGCAAAGAATGCCCAGGAAATGCTGCACAACGCCAGGCTGTAGATCATCGCACCTGCCCACGTCATGGCAGCCGAACCGGGCTCGTTCAATAGGGGGCCGCGGACGATCTCCAACAGGTCGTAGAACGGATTGAACGGCAGATTATCGACTCCAGCCCCAAGCTGACTGGGTTTCCAGATCACCGGTGTCACGAAAAACGCGATCTGCATCACGCTATTGACGATCGGCTGGATATCCCGGAACCGGGCGCAAAATGCCCCAAGCAACAGGGTCAGAGCCAGCGAATCGATCACCCACAGCAGCAACCCGGGAATCGCCTGGATCAAGCCCCAGCCGGGCCATATTTCGAAGATCGCGAAGACGACCACGATCACCACGATGTTGTGACCCAACGCGATAAAGTTGCGGATAAGGGTGCGCGCGGAAAACACGAAAAACGGCATGCGAACCGATCGGATGACGCTCTCGGCGTCAGTGAACGTTGTGCACGCCTCCGATACCAGCGCCGCCAAGAAGCCCCACAAAACCTGCGACAGCGCCAGAAACGGCAGATATTCGCGCAAATCCATCTTGAACAGCGTCGAATACAGAAAACCCAGCGCCGTCACCATGACGCCGGTGGAGATCGTCAGCCAGAACGGACCGAGCATGGAACCGCGGTAACGCAGGCGAATGTCGAGCCAGCCAAGAGCCAGGGCCAGGCGCCACAGGCGAGCGCCGCGCATCAGATCGTCCACCGCCAACCGGTTGCGGCCGATCGCCGTAATCTCGGCCTTCAGGTCCAGGTCGGTCGTTGCGGCGATCGTCGATATAGAGGTGCTCATGTCGCCGGGCGCATAGCCCATCCGGCAGCGTGGCACAACATCCGGCCCAACCGGCAGGGTGATGACAAAAATTGCATTACGGTAATATTTTTGTGTACGTTGTGATCTTCACCCCCGACCGAAACACGATAAAACCGGGCGCAACCTGATTAGACGGGACAAGTTCGAGATGACTTGCCTAAAAGATCGAAGCCCGTTAATGATTTAGACATCGTTCCTGAGTGTTTGGGTAAGCGGCGACGTCTCGCGTCCCGTGACGTATCCTGTTTGTCGCGCCGCCACGGAGACGCCTTCGTATGACTGTACCGGACCGACTCGCCGTCACCCGCACGGGCGCCCAAAAGCGCCTCCGAATCGCCGGCACCCTGGCTCTTTTGGCCGGTCTAGCCGCCTGCGGCACCGTCCCGCATCAGGATGCCATGCAGGAATCGGCCCGCTACGCCGCGCACGCGAAACACGATTACAACCCGCCGGGTCCGCCGGAAGACCCGTGGGGTCCGTATATTCGCGAAGCCTCGGCTCGGTTCGATCTGCCGGACATCTGGATTCGCTCCCTCATGCGGGTAGAATCCGGCGGCAAGGAATTCCAAAACGGTAAGTTGATCACCTCCGGCGCCGGCGCCATGGGCCTGATGCAGGTGATGCCCGGCACGTATGATGAGCTGCGGGACCGCTATAATCTGGGCGACGATCCGTTCGATCCGCATGACAACATCATGGCCGGCGTCGCCTATATGCGGGAAATGTACGAACTATACGGCTCGCCGGGCTTCCTGGCCGCCTACAATGCCGGCCCGGCGCGCCTGGACGATTACCTCGCCAACGTACGGCCGCTGCCGGACGAGACCCGCCACTACGTTGCGATGATCGGACCCAACCTGCGGGGGATTTATCCGAACAACCGCTCCGCCGCCGACGAACTGGCGATGAACACGCTGCCGATCAACATTCCGGCGGGTAAGCGCTACAGCCGTCCGGTCATGCTGGCCAACGCCAGGCCGGCCGGTGGCGGTCGCGTACCGCAGCGTTCCGCGGTTGAGGTGGCCCAGCTTCCCGAACCCACCCGTAGGGGCGGACCGGCCGGCCAGCAACTCGCCTTCCTGACCACCAACCCGACGCCACCACCGGCGCCACACGGTGGCTTCCGGCTGATCGGTTCGGCGAACGCCGCCGACGCGGCGCCCGCTCGTCACGGCGCCGCCACAACCGGCCAATGGGCGATCCAGATCGGCGCATTCGGCAATCAGGGTCTGGCGCATAGCGCCTTGGTCACGGCGCACGGCAAGGCCGAGGCGGAACTGGCGGTTGCCCATCCCTTTGTCGCCAGCGTGCATCAAGGCCATGGCACTCTATGGCGGGCTCGGATGACTGGAATGTCGCGCGACACCGCGATTCAGGCCTGCGAGAAAATCACGCACGGCCGGTCCAACTGCATCGTGCTGTCGCCCGACGCCCAATCGTAACTGAATTGTAGCCAGGGGGGCAGCCGGCATCAGCCGCCTGCCCCGTTTTCCGATCAGAGCGGCTTCAACAGCGGCTCCACGCCTTCCGGCAACGGCACCTGTGCGACGTTCAGCACCATCGACACCAGGCTGTAGTACCCGACGGCGCCGACCATATCCATGATCCCGCGCTCACCGAACCGGTCCATCGCGGCGGCATAGCGGCTGTCGGACACGTGGCCGGTCGAGAGCAGGTCCGTGACGAACTCATAAACGATGGTCTCGTCGCCGCTCATCTCCGCCGGGCGGCGGCCGAGTACGACCGCATCCAGGATCGCCGGGTTCAGGCCGGCATCGATGCCCAGGCGGCGGTGCGCATAGAATTCATACTGCGCGCCCCATTTGCGGCCGGCCATGCAGATTGCCAGCTCGTTCAACGGCGCGGGCAGCGAGGTGCCGAAGCGCACATAGGCGCCGACTCGCTGCACCAGATCGCACAGCACCGGGCTGCGCACCAATGCGTTGAACGGGCCGCGCAAGCCGGCGCCGCGCGGGCCAGCCTGGATCGCCTCGACAACGGCGCGCTGCTCTTCGGTCATCTGCTCATCGGTGAGCGGGGGGAAACGGGTCTCGGACATCGTGGATTTCTTCCCTTCGAATCGGACGTCATGCCTCGGGCATGTGGACTGACAGTATGCCGTCGGATCGCATCATAGACGGGATGTTACGAATGAACGAGGGGCAGCCCGGCTATGGCGCCGATCCCGCGCTGATGGACAGGCCGCGCGCCATCATCAATCCCAGCTCACTGGGACGGTCGCTGAATTCTTTCATCGTCCGGTATGGCACCGCCGTGACCTCCGCGATGAAGTTGATCTTTTGGGCGACGTCCAGCGCACTGAACCGGCCGGCCCGGGGTCGCCGCTCGAACAACGCCGTCACTGACTGCAGGGTGCGCGGCGGAATGATGGACAGCACCTTGCGATGTTCGGCCGTGATGTCGTTGCTGGTCAGCACCCGGGATGGAACGGCGGCGGCTGGGGTCGCCGCCGTTGGCCCTTTGCCGCGTGGCGGTGTGGCGGTCAGATCGGCGGTGCGAAACTCGATCTCGACGCCGTTTTCCTGCACGAGATAGACGGTGTCCCCGTCGCACTCCAGGACCTTGCCGCTGGTGTTGCGGGTCCGGTGGTAGAGCATTTGTCCGACCGAAAACATGGGCCCACTTTCTATTTGGCGTCACGGCAATGATACGCCCGCGTTCGGCAGGCGATAAGGGGCATAGTGGCGCCATTCGCCGGGGCCGCGCTTGCGAGAACAGATGCGGCGCGGCAGGGTGAGGCCATGGCCCCCTCGGGATACACGGCCGATTTTGAAGGAACTCCCCGCATGGACACACCGGACATCAAGACCATGGTTCGCGAGCGGTATGGCAGCATCGCCGCCGCCGAAAGCTGTTGCGCCCCTGCCCCATCCTGCTGCGCCCCGACCTCAACGCCAGATGCGAAAGCAAAGGCGCGGGCGATGGGGTACTCCGATGCCGACGTGGAAGCGGTGCCGGAGGGTGCCAACCTCGGGCTTGGCTGCGGCAATCCCGGCGCGATCGCCGCGCTACGGCCGGGCGAGACGGTGATCGACCTGGGCAGCGGCGCCGGGTTCGACTGTTTCCTGGCGGCGAAGGCGGTAGGTCCCGGGGGGCATGTCATCGGCGTCGATATGACGCAGCAGATGCTGGCCAAGGCGCGCGCCAATGCCGTCGCCATCGCGGCGACCAACGTTGAGTTCCGGCTTGGAGAGTTGGAGCATCTGCCGGTCGCCGACAATACCGCCGACGTTATTCTGTCGAACTGTGTGATCAATCTGGTGCCGAATAAGGAGCAGGTCTTTCGCGAGGCGTTCCGCGTGCTGAAGTCAGGCGGGCGGCTGGCGATCTCGGACGTGGTGAATACCGTGACGCTGCCGGCCGATCTGTGCGGCGATGCGGACCTGATCTGCGGCTGCGTGTCGGGCGCTGCCCCGGCGGCGAAGATCGAGGCCTGGCTGACAGCCGCCGGGTTTACCGGCGTCGCGGTGACGGTGAAGCCGGAGAGCCGGGAGATGATCGCGAGTTGGGCGCCCGGACGCGGCGTGGAGAATTTCGTTGTTTCGGCGTTTATCGAGGGACGCAAGCCGTGAGACAGGCCGATCCCTTGACGGGCGCGCTAGGTTAACCGTCATGGTACGCGGTAATTTTCCGATCGCTCCACGATCATCAACGGCCGTTACGGCGATCTCGCATGGTCGTTGATTGTCCGGTGGGCCGTGGGGCGTCCGAATAGAGGCGAGGCGATGACGACGATGCGGTCGGATTGAAAGGCACTGAGGTTTCCCCCCCCTCGACGGAAAACGCGCGTAGCCATTGGCAATGGCCGCAACTTTCGTTCCTGCCATTGCCCGTCACGGAAAACAAAAGCGAGTCACCCCCCGTTCCGCTTCCTCGCCCCATTCTTCCGCAACAAGAACTCCCGCCCGATCTTCACCATCGGCACGCCGTCATACTCAACAATATCCGCCGTCGCGTACGTCTCATGCCACGAGTCCGGGATAAAGCTCCCCGTCCCCACCACATCGATCGGCGCCTTCGCATCCGCCATCACGCGGCACTTCTCAACGCCGAATCCCGACGATGCAACGATCCGCACCTTCGGATACCCGGCCTGGTCCAACGCCTCCCGCATCCGCCAGATCGCCGCCGCCGAAACCCCGGTTCCCACCAGCGTCCGCAATTCCGCATCACTGCGATACCGCCGGATCGCACCAGGAGCATACCGTTCCAGCACCGCATAGCTCGAAGCCGGATCAAGCCCCTCCAGGAACCGCCCGCCATGCGTATCCAACCGAAACGACAGCTCGCCCGCCGCCGCCACATCGGGAAACCGGTCGCACACCGCCAAACCGTCGGTGATCTCGCGCCCGAAATAATCCACCAGCACGGTCATCGCCTCATCCGGAAACGTCTCCCGGAACATTTCGGCCGCGCGCACCGTCGAACCGGCATAACCGATCAGCGAATGCGGCATCGTCCCGAAGCCTCTCGCCGCCCCGAACCAATGCGCCGTCCCGTCATTAGCGCCGCCAATAAATCCTTTCGCACCTTCCTTCTGAGCCGCCGCGCTGCCAACCGACGCAGCGTACGACATCATGTCCTGCATTTCCGCCCCGGCGCAGTGCCGCGCCTCCATCGCCAGGAACGCAACCGAGGGCAGCGACAATGCCATTTGATAGGCGTTGTGCGCCGCGACGCACACAGGCCCGATTTTCTGCAGCAGCAGCGTTTCCAGGTCGGACAAATGCACCATGCTGCCGGTCAGATACACGATCGGCTCACCGGCCCCGACCCAGTCGCCCTCCTGATAAATCAGATCGACATCGATGTCCGTGGCCCGCAGGGCGGCCGCCGTCTGCAACCACCCCAGCATCAACCGCGGCGCACAGATCACCGGGCGCCGCAAGAACAGCGCGTAGGTGACCCGTTTGTCGCCAAACCTGGCAACGACCTGTTTGGTGCGGTTGAAATAGCTGTCGGTTCTGGCGGAGATATCGGCCGCCAACGGGTCCACGGTCATGATCTTACTGCGCCGCCAGAGCCGTAACGACCGGCACGCGCCGCGTCTTCAACTCCTCCGCCACCAGGAACGCCAACTCCAACGACTGTTCAGCATTCAAACGCGGATCGCAGAAGGTTTCGTAACGGTCGCCCAGATCGGCCTCCGACAAACGCCGCGCCCCACCGATGCACTCCGTCACGTCCTGCCCGGTCATTTCGACATGCACCCCGCCAGCCCAGGTTCCCTCGGCTTCATGGATATCGAAGAACCCGCGCACTTCCTGAAGAATAGAATCGAAATTGCGGGTCTTCACCTTCGACGACGTGCTGATCGTGTTGCCGTGCATCGGATCGGACAGCCACACCACCTTGTGCCCGGATCGCTGCACCGCCCGCACCAGCGGCGGCAGTTTCGTTGCAACCTTATCGGCGCCCATCCGGCTGATCAGCGTGATCCGACCAGCCTCGTTCCGAGGATTCAGAATATCCAGCAACTTCAGCAAATCGTCCGGGTCCTGGGTCGGCCCGACCTTCATGCCCAGCGGATTTTCCAACCCACGCAGGAATTCCACATGCGCGCCCTCGGCCTGCCGCGTCCGGTCGCCAATCCACAGGAAGTGCGCCGAACAGCCGTACCAGTCGCCGGTCGTGGAATCGACCCGAGCCAGCGCCTGTTCGTAGGGCAGCAGCAACGCTTCATGGCTGATGTAGAAATCAGTTTCCCGCATGTCGCGTTGCGTCGTGCTGGTCATGCCGCACGCCGCCATAAACCGCAGCGTCTCATCGATCCGCCCCGCCAAATCCTGATATTTGTCCGCCAGCGGCGAGCGCTTGGCAAAGTCCAAATTCCAGCGATGCACTTCATGCAGATCGGCATAACCGCCCGACGAAAACGCCCGCAGCAGGTTCAACGTGCTGGCGGACTGGAAATAACCGAACTCCATCCGCGCCGGATCGGGAATACGGGACGCCGGCGAAAACTCCGGCCCATTGATAATGTCCCCGCGATAGCTCGGCAGCGTCACGTCGCCCACCGTTTCAGTATCAGAAGACCGCGGCTTGGCGAACTGCCCGGCCATGCGCCCCATCTTCACCACCGGCAAAGACGCGCCAAACGTCAGCACGACCGACATCTGTAACAACACCCGGAATGTGTCACGGATGATGTTGGCGGTGAAATCCGAGAAACTTTCGGCGCAATCGCCGCCTTGCAATACGAAGGCCTTGCCCTCGGACGCCAGCGCCAGTTGCGCCTTCAGCCGGCGGGCCTCACCCGCGAAAACCAGCGGCGGATACTTGCCCAACCGAGCCTCCATATCCTGGAGTTTGGTCAGGTCCGGATAGCTCGGTACCTGACGGATCGGGCAGTCGCGCCAGGAATTCGGGTTCCAGGCAGGTGTGGCAGGGTTCATGGACGGCATAACGATCTCCTCAATCTGCTTTATGTCGCGAAATGGCCGAATTGGCTACAGCCGCCGGATGACCAGCGTCGGCCGGACGCGGTTCAGCAGCAGGCTTCAGCGCCGGAAGGCGCGGAGCCGGGTCGGTGATCACATCGAAATCAAAACGCGCGGACATGGGACACTCCTTGGTTTGTTGACCAGAAGCCGTTCCATCTCAGACGATTTTCGCAGTGGGGGTAGAAAAACGAAAGCCGCCTGAGTGGGGCGGCTTGTTGGTCTTGCTACGTAAGCACGATCCTAGGCCGCCGGGAAATACCGACGGTACCAAAATCGCGAGGCGGGACGAACTATTGCCATAGCCATCGTATAATCCGCCGTCCGAACCCAATGCAAGAGGCCGCGTCGCTTGAGCCCCGGGTCCGTACCGGCTAGACAGATCACGGAAACAGAAGCCGCCCGAATGGGCAGCCGGTTCAGGGGGCAGCGGAAACGTGGATCTAGAGGTTCTCATTGAGAACGTGTTGAACGCGCTTGCCGCGGGAATCACGATCGGCTGTATCTACGGTTTGATGTGCATCGGCCTCGGGCTGATCTTCGGCATCATGAAAATCGTCAACTTCGCCCAGGGCGAACTGCTCATGCTCGGCATGTTCTCCAGCCTGTATCTGGTGACCGGCGGCGGCATCCTGGCCTTCATGGGACCCTATATCGGCCCCTTCGTCGGCGCTTTGTTGGCCGGTCCGATCGTCTTCGCCGGCGGGTGCCTGCTGCACAAATTCCTGATTGCCCGAGTCTCCGGCCTGCGCACCGCCGGATCGCTGGATGAGGGCCATTTCGGCCAGTTGATCGTCACGCTCGGCATCTCGCTGATCCTGCAGAACGGTGGCCTGATCCTGTTCGGCTCCAGCCCGATGACCGTTCGCACCCCGCTGGCCTCCAGCGCGATCGAGGTCGGCCCGATCTACGGCGATGCCACGGTGTTTCTGAACAAAGCCCGCATGATCTCGTGCGCCATCGCCATCATCGTCGCGGTCAGCCTGTATCTGGTGCTGGAATACACACGGATGGGCAAGGCGCTAAGAGCCGCCGCCGATAACCCGACCGCCGCGACCTACATGGGTATCGACACCGACAAGGTCTATCGGCTGGCGTTCGGCCTGGGCTGCGGCATCACCGCCATCGCCGGCGGCCTGATGGCGACGTATCTGTCATTCGGCCCGTTCGTCGGCCTCGACTACGTCATCATCATGTATTCCGGCGTCGTGCTGGGCGGCATGGGCAGCATCCTGGGCGCGTTCTGGGGAGGCCTGACGGTCGGCTTCGTGCAACAATGTTCGGCCCTGATCCTGCCGCCGCAACTGCAGAACGCGGCGATCTTCGTCGTCTTCCTGCTCATCGTCCTGCTGCGTCCCCAAGGCCTGTTCGGCCGTTCGGCGGAGCGCGCCTGATGCGCTACGGTTCCGCCCCCAGACTGAAGAAAGATCTGATCACACTCGGGATCGTGTCGGTCGCGTACCTCGCGGCATCGGCGTTCGTCAGCAACAGCTATTACCAGTTGATCATGACGCTGGTGCCGATCTGGGCCTTGTTCGGCGTGTCCTGGAACATCCTGTCCGGTTACGGAGGACAGTTGTCGTTCGGCCATGCGTCGTTCTTCGGCATCGGCGCCTACGTCGTGACGTTGGCGCTGGTTTACTGGAACCTGACACCCTGGTTCGGCATCCCACTCGGCATGATCGTCGCCGCGGGAGCCGCCATTCTGATTGGCCTGCCGACGTTTCGTCTGAAAGGCCATTACTTCGCGCTGTCGATGCTCGCCTACCCGCTGGCGATCCTGTATTTCCTGCAATATCTGGGCTTCCAGGAGATGTCGCTGCCGATGCACCGGGAAAACCCGGCGGCGTTCCTGGAATTCACCAATCCGCACTATTACACGCTGGTCGGCGTGGTGCTGCTGATCCTCGGCGTCTTCGTCTCCATGCTGGTGGAGAATTCCCGCTTCGGGCTGGCCCTCTTGTCGATTCGCCAGAACGAGCTGGCAGCCGAGGCAGCCGGCATCGACACCAAACTGTGGAAGATGCGCGCGCTGGTCGTCTCGGGAATGCTGGCCGCGGCGGCGGGCGGTTTCTACGCCTGCGTGCTGCTCGTCGTAACGCCCGATTCGGTGTTCGGTATGCTGGTCTCCGCCCAGGCCGTCGTTGTGACTTTGTTCGGCGGTGTCGCCTCCATCTGGGGGCCGGTGATCGGTGCCGCGATCCTGGTGCCGCTGGCTGAATCGCTGAACGCCGAGCTGGGCAACATTTTGCCCGGCATTCAGGGCGTCGTGTACGGCGTGGCGATCATTGCCATCATGCTGGCCTCCCCCGACGGCCTGTTCTGGACCATCCGGGACAAATATTTCATTCCCAAACCCCCTGCCCCGCTACCGAGATCACTTGCCGCCAATGCCCCTTCCATCGCGCAGCCAGCCGCCGCCGGTTCGCTGCTGATGAAAGTCGAGGGTCTGTCGAAAACGTTTGGCGGCCTGCGCGCCGTCAGCGGTGTCACCTTCGACGTCCGAGCCGGAGAGATTTTGGGCATCATCGGACCCAATGGCGCCGGCAAGACCACGTTGTTCAACCTGCTGAACGGCGTTCTCTCCGCCAACGAGGGCACCGCCGTGCTGGGTGGCCAATCCATGCTCGGCAAGAAGGTCCACGCGGTTGCCCGCATGGGCGTCGGCCGCACCTTCCAGGTCGTACGCAGTTTCCCCAGGTTGCCGCTGCTGGATAACGTCATCGTCGGGGCCTATGGCGCCGGCTTCACGGACACCGACGCGATCGCCTCCGCCGCGCACGCGCTGGAACGGGTCGGGTTATCGGATCAGGCCGGCACCCCCGCCGGGCAATTGACCAATAAGCAACTCCGGCTGATGGAACTGGCCCGAGCATTGGCCGGCGCCCCACGCGTTTTGCTGCTGGATGAAACACTGGCCGGGCTGGGTCGCGACGAATGCGACGACGTGCTCGACGTGCTGCAAAGGCTAAGAACCGAGGGCACCACGGTCGTCATCATCGAGCACACCATGCACGCCATGATGCGCATCGCCGACCGCTTCGTGGTGTTGGATCACGGCCGGGTGCTGGCCAGCGGCCTGCCGCGAGATGTGGTGGAAAACCGTTCGGTGATCGAGGCGTATCTCGGTAAAAAATGGGCGGCGAAACAAGATGCTTGAGGTCACCAACCTATCGGTTTCGTACGGCGGCCTGCGCGCCCTGACAGATGTGACTCTGTCGGTCAAGGAAGGCCAGTTCGTCACGGTTGTCGGGCCGAACGGCGCCGGCAAAACGACCCTGTTCAAGACGATTTCGGGCATCGTCCCCGCCGCCTCGGGCCAAATCACCTTCATGGGTGAAAACCTGTTCGGCCTTCACCCGGCCAGACGGGCGCATCTCGGCATCGCCCATGTCCCCGAGGGCCGCCAAGTGTTCAAAACGCTGACGGTGCTGGAAAACCTTGAGATGGGGGCTTACCCGCAGGCCGGACAAAGGGCATGGCATCACACGCTTGACCGCATCCACACGCTGTTCCCCATCCTCGCCGAACGCGCCACGCAATTGGCCGGCACGTTGTCGGGCGGCGAGCAGCAGATGGTCGCGATCGGCCGAGGCCTCGCCTGCGCGCCCCGCCTGCTGATGCTTGACGAACCCTCGATGGGCCTGGCACCCGCCGTCGCGGACACCATTTTCGAACGGGTTTCACAGATCCACAAGGAAGACGGCGTCACCATCCTACTGGTGGAGCAACGTGTTGCCGAAGCGCTGGAACTGTCCGATCATGGCTACGTGCTGGAGACCGGCCGGATGGTGCTGGACGGGCCTTACGAAACCCTGTTGCAGGATGACAGGGTCAGGAAGTCGTATCTGGGGCTAAGCTAAATCACTAATAAATCTGGGAAAAACGCTACCATGACAGACCTGTCTCGCCGTTCCACCGTCGGCCTCGGCCTCGCCGCCGGAGCAGCCGCGCTCTCCAGCCGCCGCGCCAGGGCGCAAACGCCGTCCGAAGTCAAAATCGCCATGCTGGTGCCGCTGTCCGGCCCGTGGGCACGGCAGGGCATCCTGGAACAGATGGGCGCCCGCCTCGCGATCGAGGACATCAACGCGGCCGGCGGCATCAAGTCGATGGGCGGCGCCAGGATGAAGCTGATCGAATACGACACCCAGGACAGTTCCGAAAAAGCCAAGGACGCCGCCCAGCGCATGGTTGCGCAAGAACCCGATCTTGTTGGTGGTTTCGGCTGCTGGTTGTCCAGCTTCACACTCGCCGCGACCGAGGTGACCGAACGCGTTTCCTTGCCCTGGCTGACGCTGTCCTACTCCGACGCGATCACCGGCCGCGGCTTCAAGCATGTGTTCCAGTCATCGCCCACCGCCGACAAGCAGGCGGATGAACTGCTGCCAATGATCGTCGAACTCGCGGGCCGGGCGCGGTCCGGATGGAAGCCGACGAAGTTTGCCTATATCGGGGACAACACTGCGTCGTCGGTCAGCTTCATGAAGTCAATCCGCGGTCCCGCCGCCGCGGCGCTGGGCCTGACGCTGGTCGCCGATGAGGTCTATACGCCGCCACTATCCGACGCCACGACGATGATCCAGCACATCCGTTCGACAAAGCCCGACTTCCTCGGGTTCCAATCGACCAATGTGCCCGATGACAAGCTGCTGGTCGATAAATTCGCCGAATTCAATCTGAAGAGCGACAAGCTGCCGAAAATCGGCGGTGGCGGTCATTGGGCGGTGCCGGAACTGTTGAACGTCGCGGGTGCGGAAAATCTGGAAGGCATTCTCGTTGCTCTGGCAAACTGGCCTGGCAAGCGTCAGGCGGACCTGGAAAAGCGATTCATGGCGAAAACCGGCGAGCCCTGGTTCGGTCACGATTCGATTTTTGCGTATGTCCACGTCATGATTCTGAAGGAGGCGCTGGAAAGAACCGGCGTCGCCGACCGGGTGAAGGTCAGCGAGGCGATCCACGCGCTTGATATGACCGACGGCCCGGCATTGTTCTTCCCCGACGGCACGTTGAAGTATGACGAAAAAGGCCGTCGCGTCGGCGCCAAGCTGTGCGTCGTGCAGTGGCGCAAGGGCAAGCCGGTGCCGGTGTATCCGCCCTCCATCGCCACCAGCGAAGTCATCTGGCCGAAGATCTGAACATGCCGGCGGTCGCGGCCTTACTGAGCAGGCTGCGACTGCCGCTGATCGCGGCGCCGATGTTCCGGGTGTCAGGCGTAGACCTGGTGGTCGCCGCCTGCCGCAACGGGGTGATCGGGGCGTTTCCCACCGCCAATTGCCGGTCTGTCGAGGAACTCGATGCCTGGCTGACGGCGATCCGAGCGGTTGAGGCCGCGGCGCCGTGGTGCGCGAATTTAATCGTGCATCGGTCCAATCCCCGCATGCGGGACGATTTGTCCGTGCTGCTGCGGCACAAGCCGGAACTGGTCATTACCAGTGTCGGGTCACCCGCCGGGGTCGTGGCACCGCTGCATGACGCCGGGGCGCTGGTGTTCTCCGATGTCGCCTCCATCCGGCATGCCGAACGGGCTATTGAGGCCGGTGCTGATGGGCTGATCCTGTTGACCGCCGGCGCGGGCGGCCAGACCGGATGGCTGAACCCGTTCGCCTTCGTCCGCGCCGTGCGCCGTTTCTTCACCGGTCCATTGGTCCTGGCCGGAGGAATCGGGGACGGTCAGGCGCTGGTGGCGGCGCAGGCGTTGGGGTGCGACTTCGGTTACATGGGCACCCGCTTCATCGCCACGACCGAGAGCATGGCCTCGCCAGAGTATAAGAAAATGCTGGTGGAGAGTAACGCCGACGATGTCCTTCTGACGCGCGCCTTCACCGGTTTACAGACGAACATGTTACGCCCGTCGATTGTTGCGGCCGGTCTCGACCCCGATGATCTGCCCGAGCGGGGTGGCATCGATGTGGCGGCGGACCTCGCTGCCGATCAACCCCGGCGGTGGCGTGATATCTGGAGTGCGGGACACAGTGTTTCTTCGGTTGACCAGGTCGTTTCGGTGGAAACGGTGATACAACGCGTCGCGACCGAGTATAGCGCCGCGCGGGCACGATAGGCGCTGTTGACGGCGTGCATCGGCGGGTTGCTGTTAGGCGAGGGTTATCGCGACTTCACGCGGATCGGGCCAACGGCCGGTACCCGCACTGCGATGGCAAAAATAGCACCCGGTCAGAATGCTGGCTGGCCCACCGGGTCCCGGCCCAATTCTATCGTGCCTGAAATGGAACACAGATAAGGACGGATAAGAACGGATAAAAACGGATGAGTCCCGACGTTGATGAAAAAATACCGGACATCGCAGGGTGTTATCGTCCGGTCGTTCATGATCCTGCTGTGCCCGCCGCTGACCTTCGGCAATGCCAGGCTGGATATCCGACGTCTGCCCTCACGATAATCCCATGCAATCCGTTCTTATCCGTCCTTATCTGTGTTCCCATTTCAGCCACCGGCTCAGGACGACTTTCAGAACAGGTTCTTAGCCCCCCTCTGCGAGAAGTCGAAACAACCACCACCAGCCGCCAGAGGTGCGACTTTTAGCCAATAGTTCGGATCATCGCAGTCCGGAGGCGTTGGGGCGGGATCCGAAGAACGCTCCGACCGAGACGCCAACCCCGTCTCTGGCCAAAACGCCACGGACCAGATACAAAATCCCATACGCTCGGCCCTGCCAACCAGGCCCGGACCACGCCTGAGGGAGACCAACAGAATGAACGGCGCTGAAAGCCTTGTGCACTCGCTGCTGAAAAGCGGCGTGACGACATGCTTCTCCAACCCTGGCACGTCGGAGATGCACTTCGTTGCCGCTCTCGACCGCGTCCCCGGCATGCACTGCGTGCTCGGCCTGTTCGAGGGCGTCGTCACCGGTGCCGCCGACGGCTACGCCCGCATGGCCGGCAAACCCGCCGCGACGCTACTGCATTGCGGTCCCGGCCTCGCGAACGGCCTCGCCAACCTGCACAACGCCCGCCGCGCCGCCACGCCGATCGTCAACATTGTTGGCGATCAGGCCACCTATCACCGCCCGCTGGACTCCCCGCTGACCGCTGATACCGAAGGCTTCGCGCGCGGCGTCTCCGGCTGGGTCCGCACCTCCATGCACGCCCATTCCGTCGGCGCCGACGCCGCCGCGGCTGTTCAGGCGTCGATGACGGCGCCCGGACAGGTCGCGACGCTGATCCTGCCGTCCGACGCATCCTGGGACGAAGGCGGCATCGTCGCTGAAGCGCTGCCCCGCCTGACAACACCTAGCGTATCGCCGAACCAGATCGACGAAGCCGCCGACGCGCTCCGCCGGGGCGGCGCCGGAATCGTTTTGCTGCTGGGTGGCATCGCCCTGCACGAAGAAGGACTGGAACTGGCGCACCGCATCCAGGCCGCCACCGGCTGCCGCGTCGTCGCTCAAGGGTCTAACGCCCGTATGGCACGCGGCCATGGCCGCCTGGCGATAGAACGCGTCCCTTACGTCGTCGATCAGGCCGTCAAGGCAATGGCCGGGACGCAACACCTGATCCTCGCCGGATCACGCAAACCCGTCACGTTCTTTGCGTATCCGAATAAACCCCAAACCTCGATCCCCGACGACGCCCAAATTCACGTTCTTGCGAGACCGGAACAGGACATCGTTGAGGCCCTGCATCGCCTCGTCGAAGCGCTGCACTGCCCGAAAGTCGCGGCACCCAACAACGGCTTCCGCCCCGAAATCGGTCGCGGCGCCCTGACGCCCGAGGCCGTGGCCGCCACGGTCGGCGCGTTGATGCCCGACAACGCGGTGATCGCCGATGAATCCGTCAGTTTCGGCCGCGGCTTCTTCGCCAACACCAAAGCCGGCCCGCATCACGACTGGCTGAACGTCACGGGCGGCGCGATCGGCGGCGGCATGCCGATGGCCACCGGCGCCGCACTCGGCGCCCCCGGCCGGCGCGTCATCAACCTGCAGGCCGATGGGTCGGCGATGTACACGATGCAGGCGCTCTGGACCCAGGCGCGTGAGAAGCTCGACATCACCACCGTGCTGCTGTCGAACCGGAAATACCAGATCCTGCTGGGCGAACTCGCGAATGTGGGCGCCAATCCCGGCCGTACCGCACTCGATATGATGGACATTGGCAATCCCGATATCCAATGGCCGAACCTGGCGAACTCATTGGGTGTCGAAGCGGCGCGCACCGACACCGCCGAGGGATTCGCCGACTTGCTCGCCCATTCGCTGAAGCGGTCCGGACCGTTCCTGATCGAACTGCTGATCTGACGCCACCTGACCATTGCAACGAAGATATGGCGCCAGAAAAATACGGGAAAAATGACCGCTTGACCGTAGCGACAGCCGTGCGTACATCGCGGTTCGGTGCAAATTTCGTTGCGCTTAACCGAACCAGGAACCAACCGGGTTCGACCAATGGGAGGACCAAGATGGCCAAAGCCAAACGTACCGCCGACTCTAAAGCGCCCACGGCAAAGCCCCGCAAGGTAACGGCCGGGAAGTCATCGCCTCGCTCCAAGGCCGCCAAGGCGACGCCCGCACAAGCCGAACCGGCGCGCTCTGGCTGGGCAACCGATCTTGTATTCGATGTGCGGGAACCCAAGCTGGCGGTCAGTTTACGCCTGGATGCGGACGTCCTGCGCTACTTCCGCGACCTCGGCGCCGGCTACCAGACGCGGATCAACGAAGTGTTGAAAGCGTTCATGCACGCACGTGGCGGTTCGGAACCGGTCAACCACCCGGCTGCCGGCGCACGCGCCAGCCGCGCAACCAGCGGCAACGGCAAGCGCGCCGTTCGGTAAGCGTTCATGCGGGCGTTGGCGAACGCCCGCATTTGAGGCCGGCTGTCGCTCCTCATCGTCATGGCCCGGCTTGGCCGGGCCACCTATCGCCGCACCGCCAGGGCATCGGTGGCCCGGACAAGCCGGGCCATGACGGAGGTGGAATAGCCGTACGTCATGATCAACGGCGGTTGGTATCACTTGGCGATGGGCGTGGTCACCCGAGAGGTGGCGTCCTCATCCGGTTGATCTGCAATCGTCGTCGATCGATACGCTATGCTGAGATGTGAACAGGGCAAAAGACAGGTGAAAATCGTGCTGGTCGTAATCCTGGAGAGGACGCCGACACAGACACTACACAAAAATAGTTAATAAAAAGCTAACGCCGGATCAGAAAAACACATCGCCTACACCAGGGCGACAACATCCGACGGATGTGCGGCCAGTTTGTCCGCCCCGGCCTCGCGCAATTCCGCCTCTCCGCCATACCCCCACAACACACCGATCGAGCGCAAAGTGTTGGCTTGGGCCGCATGAATGTCATGCAGCCGGTCGCCCACCATGACGGTGTTCGCGGTGTCATACCCCTCGACCCGCAGGATTTCCGCCAACAGGTCCTGTTTGGCATCCAAACCGCCGCCGGGAAGCGCGCCATACACACGTGGCAGGTATTTGCGAATGTCCAGATAATCGACGACACGCTCCGCGAAGTCTCGCCGTTTTGATGTCGCCACGCTCAGCACGCGGCCGGCATCCGTCAGCGCCGCCAGCATCTCGTGGACACCCGGGTAGGCGGAACACTCATAGATACCGACGGTCGTGTAACGGGCTCGATACGTCGCCAGCCCCAGATCGACCCGTTCGTCGCCGAACTTCGCCAGCAGCATCCCGACCGATTGCCCGATCGGCGGCCCGACCGCCCAGGTAACATCGCCAACCACGGATGGATCATGACCCAGTTCCGCCAGCATATGGCGGAAACACGCCTCGATCCCGGGACGGGAATCCGCGAGGGTCCCGTCCAGGTCGAGCAAGACAGCCTGTTTCAAGCGACTTTTCCGAACAGACCGCCATGCGCGGCCAAATAAGTCAGATGGGTGTCGGCATCGCCATAAAGCTGATCGATCATGGTCACGCGCTTGAAGTAATGACCGACCGCGTATTCGTTGGTCATACCGATGCCGCCATGCAACTGGATCGCCTCCTGCCCGACCAACCGCGCCGAGCGGCCGATCTGCACCTTGGCGGCGGAGATCGCCTTGCGGCGCTCGATCGGGTTGTCCTCGGACGCCATCACGGCGGCAAACATCGCCATGCTGCGGGCCTGTTCGACCGCGACCAACATATCGACCGACCGATGCTGCAACACCTGGAACGATCCGATCGGGCGGCCGAACTGCTTGCGGGTCTTCAGGTATTCCAGCGTCAGGTCCTGCATCGATTGCATCGCCCCGACAGCCTCGGCGCATACGGCGGCGATGGCTTCGTCGATGACATGCTCGATCATCGGCAAGGCGTTGTCTGACAGCAGGTCGTCGGCGCTGACGCGGGCGTTGGTCAACGTGACCTCAGCCCCGCGCTGACCGTCCTGGGTCGGGTAGCCACGGCGAGTGACACCCGGCGTTGCCACATCGACCAGAAACAGCCCGATACCGTTACGGTCACGCCGGTCGCCGGCCAAACGGGCCGTCACGAAAATCCGGTCGGCGGTATCGCCATGGATGACCACGCTTTTGGCGCCATCCAGGATGTAGGTGTTACCATCCTTGCGGGCCGTGGTGCTGACATCCGCCAGGTTGTAGCGGGAGTGGCGTTCGACATGCCCAAACGCCAGCTTCAGCTTGCCGGCCGCGACCTTCGGGGCCAGCGCCCCCAGCACCGACGGCGAGGCCGCCCGTCGCAGCAATCCACCGCCCAGGATAACGGTCGCGAAATACGGCTCCAGCACCAGTCCGCGGCCGAACGCGTCCATGACGATGGCGGTTTCCACCGCACCGCCGCCGAAGCCGCCAAGCGTCTCCTCGAACGGCAAACCGAGCAGACCCATTTCGGTGATCTGGTCCCACATGGCGGCGCTATAGCCGGCGGGTTCGGTCGCGTATTTCTTGCGCTGTTCAAACTGATACTGGTCGGCGACCAGACGATCGACGCTGTCTTTCAGCAGGCGTTGGTCTTCGGAGAGATCGAAATCCATGAGAGTCCTCTTATTTTGCGCGTAGCCGCCACACCAACCCTACGCGCTACAACCCCAGTATCGCTTTGGCGATGATATTGCGCTGGATTTCGTTCGACCCGCCGTAGATCGAAACTTTGCGATAGTTGAAGTACATCGGCGCCGCCTCGGATGCGTATTCGGGGCCGACGACAGGCTCGTTGTTACCGTCGAAATCGCGCTGATACGGCATCACGTAGGGGCCGACGACTTCCATCAGCAGTTCGGTCAGTTGCTGCTGGATGACCGAACCTTTCAGCTTCAGGATCGACGACGCCGGGTTCTGCCGGCCTTTGGCCATCTTGCGCTCGTCGGACACGACGCGAAGCTGGGTCATTTCCAGCGCCTTCAGTTCCACTTCGACCGCCGCGACCTTTTCCCGGAAGCGCGGGCTTTCGATTAGCGGACGCTCACCGGCGAATTCCAGCGCAGCGAGTTCCTTGATGCGGGCGATCTTCGCCTTGGACGCGCCGACGCGCGCGATGCCGGTGCGTTCGTTGCCGAGGAGGAATTTCGCGTAGTCCCAGCCCTTGTTTTCCTGGCCAACCAGGTTTTCCGCCGGCACGACAACATTGTCGAAAAACACCTCGTTCACTTCACGGCCGCCGTCGATGGTGACGATCGGGCGAACGGTGATGCCGGGCGTCTTCATGTCGATCAGCAGGAACGAGATCCCCTCCTGCGCCTTGGCGGTCGGGTCCGTCCGAACAAGGCAGAAAATCCAGTCGGCGTATTGCGCCAGCGTGGTCCATATCTTCTGGCCGTTGACGACATAGGTGTCGCCCTGTTTTTCGGCCTTGGTGCGCAACGAGGCCAGATCCGATCCGGAACCGGGCTCCGAGAATCCCTGGCACCAGAAAATGTCGGCATTCGCGGTGGCGGGCAGGAAGCGCTCCTTGATCTCCTGGCTGCCGAACTGGGCGATCACCGGCCCGACCATGGAGACGTTGAAGGCGATCGGCGCCGGGCAGTTGGCCTGCTGCATCTCATCCTGGAACAGATAGACCTGGATCGGCGTCCAGTCCTGGCCGCCCCAGGCCACCGGCCAGTTCACCGTGCACCAGCCGCGCGCGTTCAGGATGCGCTGTGCGGTGATCATGTCGTCGCGGGTCAGGCCCTCCCCTTCCGCCACCTTGGCACGAATGGATTCGGGGATGGCGGTGCGAAAGAAGTGACGCGCTTCGTCGCGGAAGGCGATTTCTTCGGGCGTGAAGTTCAGGTCCATGGGCGGCCTCCGTTTTCTTGATTGGTTATAGCCGGGGACGTTTGGCGTCAAACGGTGGGATCGTTAGCTCACGCATTTCAGCACCTCAGACGTTTCGTCATGGCCCGGCTTATCCGGGCCACCCGTGACTCGACGGTGCCGCGACAGGTGGCCCAGCCAAGCCGGGCCATGACGGACACGGCAGTACGTCAAGCCCGTCCGTCTTATTCCGCCGCGTCGCGCTTCACCCGATCCGCGAACTGCTTCCGGAATTTCACCACCTTTGGCGCCACGACCACCTGGCAATAACCGCTCCAGGGATTGCGCGCGAAATAGTCGTGATGCTCCGGTTCCGCCTCATAGAACACCGTCAGCGGCTCAATCTCGGTCACCAGCTTGCCCGACCATATCTTCGCATCCGAGATCTCTTGCATGACCGCCCGCGCCGTCACGGCCTGAGCGTCCGAATGCGTCAAAATGATCGAGCGGTACTGGGACCCGACATCGTTGCCCTGCCGGTCCACCGTCGTCGGATCATGGATCGAGAAAAACACCCGCAGCAGATCGGCATACGCCAATTGCGACGGGTCGAACTTGACCTGAACGACCTCGGCATGACCGGTCCGGCCCGAGCACACATCCTTATACGCCGGGTTCGTAACATGGCCGGCCGCATAGCCGGACATCACCCAACTGACGCCGCGAAGGTCCTTGAAGACGGCCTCCAGACACCAAAAGCAGCCACCTCCCAAGGTGGCGGTTTCCTGCGTCGCGCTCATGCCGGTCTTGCTCCCGTTCCGTTCAGCGGCAGCATATATGGGATTTCCGCTGCCGTCACACAGGGGCGTTTTCAGGACGCTTGCGTGGCCTTCCTGGCAGTCCAAACCGACAGCGGCCCCAGCCTTCCGCGCAGACATCGCCTCAGCATGATGGGATCGAAGGCGCAACCCGGGTTTCCATCCCGGTCAAACGCCCGTAGTTTCCCCTTTGTCACATCCAGGAGGAAACGATGGCAGGTATGATGGACGGTAAAGTCGCGGTTGTAACCGGGGCCGGCGGCGGGATCGGGCGGGAAATTGCCCTTATGATGGCGGCGGCCGGCGCCAAGGTGATCGTCGCCGACATCGGCGCGTCGCTGACCGGTGAGGGCGGCTCCGCCAGCCCGGCGCAGCAAACCAAACAGTTGATCGAGCAAAAAGGCGGCGCCGCCGAGATTTGCACCGAATCCGTTGCCGCCTGGGGCTCCGCCCAGAAAATCGTCCAGGCCGCGTTGGACCATTACGGCCGTATCGATGCCGTGGTGAACAACGCCGGCATTCTACGCGACGTGATCTTCCATAAGATGACAGAGGATGACTGGATGTCCGTCATCTCGGTGCATTTGAACGGGTCGTTCTTCGTGTCCCGCGCCGCCGCCGAACATTACCGCAAGCAAGAAAGCGGCACGTTCGTCCACATGAGCAGCACATCCGGCCTGATCGGCAATTTTGGCCAGGCGAACTACTCCGCTGCCAAGCTGGGCATCACCGCGCTGTCGAAGTCGATCGCGCTGGACATGCAGCGCTATGGCGTTCGTTCCAACTGCATCGCGCCGTTTGCCTGGAGCCGGATGACCAGCTCCATCCCGGCCACCACCCCGGAACAGCAGGCTCGGGTGGCCAAAATCCAGCAGATGACGCCGGACAAGAACGCGCCGATGGCGGTGTATCTGTCCTCGGATCGGGCCAAGGACGTGACCGGCCAGGTGTTCGGCTGCCGGATGAATGAGATGATCCTGTTCAGTTCTCCCCGCCCGACCCGCATCGTGCACCGCGCCGAGGGTTGGACTCCGGAGACGATCGCCGACCATTGCATACCGGCGATGAAGGCGGCGTTCATGCCGCTGGACCGGTCGGGTGAGGTGTTTGGCTGGGATCCGGTTTGATCCTTCCCAATGAATTGGCGCGGGCGATGGAGCGTTTCGTCCGCGAATGGGAAGCTGTAAAATAGCGCGCAAGACTTTCCAGAGGCCGGGGGTAAACTGCTCCAATAGTTTCCCCCGGGTTCATTCGATCATCTGGCGTTTCCGCCGGAGATTTGGGCTGTTGCTTATCCGAGATGCGGCGTTATCACTTGATCAGTAAGCAAGCTTCAGCGCGTAGAGGGGTATCCGTATCAGCTCCGTTAACTCGGCGCGACAACGCCGCGAAATCGGGTCGATCCGGGGCCTGCCCACTTTACGTTACGTAATTAATACTACTACGTTCGCGGAGCTAACCGGCTCCGCGCGCGGGAGACAATCCTCAGGGCGACCGGTTGTCGTGAAAGCCGAGGAAGGTCCGCCCAAATATGAAACACCTGTTTCGCTCCGTATCCACCATCACGATCCTGCTGGGCGGCCTCTCTCTCGCCCCCGCACAAGCAGAAACCGCCCTGGCCGCGTCTGCCCCGCCGGCTGGCTTCCCCGCCAACCTGCGGTACAACCTGGTCCCAAAATGGATCCAGTGGGCCGCCGACAAGGCCAACATCTCCTGGCCGCCGAACGACGGTTGCTCCGCGGCACCCATCGCCCGGGACCTCGCCCCCGGCACGATGATCGACCGCTTTGGCAGCGAGGGGGGCACGTTCTTCAGCCCCAGGGGAGAAACCTTCGCCTCACGCGCGGTGCCGTATGTGTGCACACAAATGGACTACCGCGTGTATAAAGTGGTGAAGCCGATCGCGGTCAAATCGTGCAAAGCCGCCCCCTGGTTCGGTGAACCCGGTGGCGCGATCCAGGTTCAAACCGCCGACCCCGCCTATAAACTGGTGGCGGCCGGCGCAATCGAAGCGGTGTCCTATGCAGTTGGCGGAAGTGGTGGTTCGGCTCCGCAGTGCGGGCGTCCCTGATTGGTTCTACTGCATTGCCGGAGGGCTTGGTACCGGCGAATGCGTCGGGATTGAGCCAGCCGAGGGCGGTTGGTCGGTCTATTACAGTGAGCGGGGCCGCAAATCCCCGCTGGAAACCTGCGCCGATGAAGATGCGGCGTGCCGGGCGTTGCTGCGGCACATGGATCGGATGATGCGAGACAGCGGCCGGGGCGGCTTACCCGGGTAAACCGGCCGCCTGTTATCGATGCCTCAGATCGGAAAAGCGGCGCCATCGGCACCGATCCATTTTTGGCAGAAACCGGCGAGGGTAAGGCTTTCGGTGCGGGACAACGACGACCAGTCGTCCATCATGTCTCGGACGGCATCCGGGTGCATCGCGATTGCGGGAAGGCGGGCGTCCGGCGGCGAACTCCAACCGGCATAAGCCGGCATGGTCGCGGCGTGATGTTGGTGCAGTTGCATAAATACCCCCTGTGGTTTTCGGGCAGTCCTGTTGTGGCCCGCCAGTGTCCTGGTATCGGCGACACCTCGCGTGGTGCCAGCTTCATACGAGTGGACGTTCGCTCGCGGCAGGATCGGAAACTACCCATGATCCGAATCAACAGCGGGCGGCACGGCCTGCCGGCGTCGCAGGTCAGCCATCGCGTGCTTGACCCGCCACTGACCAAGTCCCTTATTTCTCACATGACTCACCCCGCCGAGACCATCGACCTCGCCATCACCGGCATGACCTGTGCCTCCTGCGTCAGCCGGGTGGAGAAAGTCCTGTCCCGCGTTCCGGGTGTGACAGACGCATCCGTCAATCTGGCGACGGAACGGGCTCACATCGCCGGCACGCATCCCGATTTGGCGGGGTTGATCCGGGCGGTCGAGAAGGCTGGTTACGGTGCGACAGAGATCCGGCCAGAAGCCCCGCCAGCCGACCATCAGAAGCAGGATCATACCGACCTGATCCACCTGATCGCCGCCGCTGTGCTGACCGCACCGTTGCTCGCCGGTATGATCGTCCCCGCGCTGATGCTGCCGGGTTGGACACAGTTCGCGCTGGCCTCGGTCGTGCAATTTTGGCTCGGCGCGCGATTCTTCATCGCGGGCTGGCACGCCGTCCGAGCTTTGTCGGGCAACATGGATCTGCTGGTGGCGCTCGGCACCTCCGCCGCATGGGGCCTGTCCACCTGGATCTGGGCCAGCACCGGCCACGCGCACGGGCTTTACTTCGAGTCCTCCGCCCTGCTCATCACCTTCGTACTGGGCGGGAAATGGCTGGAGGCGAGAGCCAAACGCAGCACCGTGACCGCGATCACCGCCCTGATGCGCCTGCGCCCCGCCACGGCCCGGGTTCGCCGCGACGGCGTGGACACCGACACCCCGATCACCGCCGTCCGGCATGGCGACCTGGTGGTGGTCCGCCCGGGAGAGCGCATCCCGGTCGATGGCCGCATCCGTGAGGGCAGCGGCGCAATCGACGCATCCATGCTGACCGGCGAAAGCCTGCCGGTCGATCATACCGTCGGCGACGCCGTCGCGGCCGGCGCCATCGACACAGACGGAATGCTGGTCATCGAAACCACCGCGATCGGTGCCGAAACCATGCTCGCCCGGATTGTGCGACTGGTGGAGGACGCGCAGGCCTCCAAAGCGCCTATTCAGCGCGTGGCCGACCGGGTCAGCGCGGTGTTCGTGCCCGTCGTGCTGGGGATTGCGCTGGTGACGCTGGTTGCCTGGCTCGCCACCGGCGTCCCCGCGTCCACCGCCATTCTAAACGCCGTATCAGTGTTGGTGATCGCCTGCCCATGCGCCCTGGGCCTCGCCACACCCACCGCGATCATGGTCGGAACCGGCATGGCCGCCCGCCGAGGCATCCTGATCCGCGACGCCGCCGCACTGGAACGCGCCCGCGACGTCCAGGTCGTCGCGTTCGACAAAACCGGGACGCTGACCCTGGGGAAGCCGTCTCTGGCGCGCATCGTGCCCGCTACATACCTGACCGACGCGGCTTCCTTGCAGGCCGGCAGCGAGCACCCATTGGCCGAGGCGGTCCGTGTCGCGGCACACGGCATGACTCTTTCAAAAGTGGACGATTTTCGCACCCTGCCCGGCCTTGGCGTCACCGGAACCGTCGCCGGCCGCACCTTGCTGCTCGGCAACGCCCGCCTGATGCAACAGCACGGCGTCGCGCTGGACGCGCTGAAACTGGATGCCGACGCGATGACGGCGGCTGGCCACACGGTGTCGTTTCTGGCCGAACCGAACCGGCTGCTGGCGGTACTGGGATTCTCCGACACGGTGAAATCCGGCGCCAAAGCAGCGATCGAACGCCTGCACAAGATGAGTCTGCGCACCGTCATGCTGACCGGCGATGGCGAGGGCGCCGCCGCGTCGGTGGCGGCTCAGGTCGGCATCGACACCGTGCGTGCCCGCATCCTGCCGGCCGACAAAGCCGCGGTGGTGGCCGAGCTGCGGGCGAACGGCGATGTCGTGGCAATGGTTGGCGACGGCATCAACGACGCCCCTGCCCTGGCTGCCGCTGATATCGGCATCGCCATGGCCAGCGGCACCGATGTCGCCATGGAGGTCGCGGGCATCACCTTGATGCGCGGTGACCTGTCCCTCGTGGCCGATGCGATCGACCTGTCCCGCCGGACCTGCCGAAAGATCTGGCAGGGCCTGTTCTGGGCGTTCGCATACAATCTACTGGGCATTCCGTTGGCCGCGTTCGGCTATCTCAGTCCGGTGCTGGCGGGTGGTGCGATGGCCCTATCGTCCGTCAGTGTCGTCGCGAACGCTCTGTTGTTGCGGCGCCGGTAGCCGAAACCGGTTCCGATCGCCGGTGACTTGATTTGGATCAATGCCGACTCATACCCCGTCATCGAAAATGCAACGGTTATTACATTTGACGGAGCGTACGATGTCCACCGGTAGCCTGCTGTATCTTGTGATGGTCCTGGCCGTTTTCGGGCTGTTTTCCGCCGTTCTGGCGTATCAGTCCTGGCAGCAGTCTCGCCAGGGTCCCGACATGCTGCCGGCTCAACACGAGCATGAAGAAACGCACCACGCGATCGCTGCCTGACCAGAGCAGTAGAAAGAAGGGGGCGATCAGTCCGCCCCCTTTGACTGCCGCTACTTCAGTTCGAAGCCCATCGCGTGCAGTGCTGCGACCATCTTGTCGCGGCCGGACATCGCGGCAAGCTTGCCCATCCGGTTGATCACGCGCTTGGTCCAGGTGTCCACCGGCATGCCGTGGCGCGCCGAGAAGCCTTCGAGCAACGTATCGTAAGAGGCGCGATGGGCGCTTTCACCCGTCGTATCGTAAACCTCGTGATGCACGATCACATCCTGCGGCAGGCGAGGTTTCACTTCAGTCGCGGCAGCGGCTGAAGCATAGCCGACGCACATACCAAACACGCCGAACACGCCGGACGGCAGACCGCACACCCTGGCGACCTCCTGCGGATTGTTGCGCAGGGCGCCGATATAGACGCAGGACAGGCCAAGCGACTCGGCGGCAACCGTGGCGTTCTGCGCGGCCAGGGCGGCATCGATCGCGGCGACCAGGAAGGTTTCCTGGAACGGCATGGTTTCCAACGGCACACCTTCCTCGGCGCTGAGGCGCTGGTTGCGGGAAATATCGGCCAACCACACCAGGAACAGCGGGCACTGCTCGATGTGCTTCTGGTTGGACGCGACTTTCGCCAACGCTGCCTTCTTGTCCGGATCGGTGACCGCGACGACCGACCAGGTTTGCAGGTTGGAGCTGGTGGCGGCCGACTGCGCGGCGGCGATCAGAGTTTCCAGCGTCCCGGTTGGCAGCGCATCCGAACGGTAGCCACGGATCGACCGGTGCGACAGCAGCAGCGCGATATGCTCGTTCCACGGGCCGGCGGCGGGAGAGGCCTCGGCGCCATAGCGCAACGCCAGCGCGTCGCTGGCGGTGAGGGTAATGGGTTGCGTAACATCCATGACGAAAGACCTGTTCCAGGGTTGGCGGCGCGCGCAAGCGGCCGAACCTGGAACAGGCCGGAGTCACGCGCGCCTTTGACATGGAACAAAACTGCCCGAGCAACCATCCCGTGGCAAGGCCAACGGCCGGTTGCGGACCTGGAGGCCGCGGTTAACGCGGTGCGGTCGGTGCCCCGCCCGCGCCGCCACCTGGAGTCGATCCGGCACCGGTCGGGTTAAAGCGGCCGATATTGCCCAGCAGTTGCTGGAGGAACGATGCCTCGGTTCCCGGTGACGGGGTTGTGCGTGCGATTACCGTAACGGGCAGCGCATCGTCCTTGTCACGCTTCTCGATGCCTTTGAGCACGCCCTTATCGTCGAAATTGATGACAATGACATTCTGCTCCAACTCGCCCAGGGTGCGGCCGATGCGTTGCTGGGTCAGTTCGCTGATATACAGCCAGGTGTTGTCATCGAACGTATCCTTCGCGGTAGGCGAGCCGATCACCGCTGAAACGTCGGCCTTGGTCGAAACGCCGGGAACCAGTTCCTTCAGCGCGTCCGGGTCCACCTTGTTGCCGCGCACCTGCGGCGGCGGCATCAGCCACCCGCAGGAGGACAGCAGCAGGCAGGCAACCAGCAAAAGGCTGCGCGGAGACCCTGGCAGGCGGGCGGTAGGCCGATTGGGCTTTGACATGGGCAACTGATGTATCCCGCGATTTCTGGTAACCGACCGGTTGGATCGGCGGCCGGTGTTATCTATAGGTGCGTGTCACGGCCAGCCCGGCCGTGTCAATGAGCATCATGAGGCAGGATTGGCCGGTTTCCTTCGCAAACGCACCTTGCACGAACGTGCCGCCTTCCAACTCTATGGAGCGGCGGTCGCCGCGGCGCGCGATCCCTACCTTTATGCGACACTCGGTGTCCCGGACACGTTGGACGGGCGGTTCGACGCGGTCGTCCTGCACGTCTATCTGGTGGTTCGCCGGCTGAACGCCGAGGCCGAAACAGGGCCGGCAATGGCCCAGTCCGTGTTCGACGCCATGTTCCTGGATATGGACATCAACCTGCGGGAGATGGGTGTCGGCGACATGTCCGTTGGCCGTCGTAACAAAGCCATGTGGGAGGCATTCCACGGCCGTTGCGCCGCCTATGCGGCGGTGTGGGATGACGGTCCGGGGCTGGCGGCCGCCTTCGCGCGCAACTTTTGGCGCGGCGCTGAACCGCCCGTCGATTCGCCGGCGGCGCTGGTCCGGCTGGCGCTGGCACAGGACTCTTGCCTCGCCGGGCAGGACACGGCCACCATGGCCGGTGGTTCGGTTCATTTTCTGCCGGCAGAGGAGGCCGCCCGATGATCCCGGAATTACATCGCCCGTTGTCGCTGGATCGCATCGGGCCGCACGGCCTGGATACGACGATCGATGCCACGGCCGCCGAATGCGCCGCGCTGGCGGAGCGGATGCAGATTCCGGCGGTGCTGGCACTTTCCTGCACCTTTCATCTGATCCGCGAGGGGAAGGACAAAATCCTGGCGCGCGGTGTGCTGCGGGCCACGGTCACGCAGACCTGCGTCATCACCCTGGACGATTTCGACTCGCCGGTGGAGGAGGTTTTCCAGGTCCGCTTCGTGCCGTCGGGCGAGGAAACCGACGATATCGATCCCGAGTCGGACGACGAGATCCCGTTCGAGGGGAACTTTATCGATCTGGGGGAAGCCGCGTCCGAACAGCTCGGGCTGGCGCTGGATCCATACCCGCGCATGCCGGGCGTGGAGATGCCAGAAATCGATGAGGACCCGGAGCCCCACCCGTTCGGCGCACTACGCAAACTGAATTGAGCATCAGGGCGCGCGGAAACACCGTAGCGCCGACTCAATTGGAATGAACATGCGGCGATCCGGGGGCAGATCGACGAACCCGTGGTGTCGATAAAAGCGTTCGGCGGCGGCGTCCTTCGGATCGACCAGAACAGCGTAAGTCTCGATATCCGCCCTCGCGACGCGTGTAATGGCATCGGCCAGCAGGGCGGAACCAAATTTCTGCCCCCTGAAAGCCGTCGAGACGGCGAGGCGACCGATCAGCACCGCTGGCAGAGCTGCGTAGCGAGGCAGTTTGGCGGTGATCGCCTCAGGTAGCGCCGTGGTCAAAACGTTCGTCGCTGCCAGCGTGTAATAACCGGCGATAACGCCCGTGGAAGACTCCGTCAGGACAAAGCAGGTAGCGATGCGGCGCCTGATATCCTGCGATGCCTGCTGCCGGAAATACCGATCGAGCGGTTCGACCCCACACGCAAAAGAGGCTCGGTCGTGAGTAGTGGAAAGGGCGTTGACGACGAAAGGCGCTGCATTCACGCCGACTTCACCAATGCACGGTGGTGGGCAAAGGCCCGCTTCATGGCAGGTGCAAGCTCGGGTGGATCGATCAGCGCGGCGGCGAACCGGTCGGACGCCTCGCGGGAGAGGCGGATCAGCTCCAAGTCAGCAATGTCCTTGCGCACGGCGCTCTGTAGCGTAGCAGTCACGTAATCGCTAACGGTTCGTCCTTGTGTTTCCGCGACACGGCGAAGCTGATCGAGAAGATCAGGGGTGACGCGGGCGTCCAGGCGGGCGGATTTTTGTGGGGTCGGCATTTGATACCAATCGGCTTTGACGTTGACGTGAAGTTAGTCCGATTACGCAATGGACAGGATTGGGCAGACCATGACGATGAAGGTGGGATGGTCGGCCCAACGCTCGTTGAGAGCGTATATGTACGACTTTTTGCCGTACGGATCAAGTGCGATTTATCCGACGACAGACACGGACCTATTCTTACCGAGCCTTGAAGTCCGGTTTGCGCTTTTCCTTGAACGCACGCGCACCTTCTCCGTGATCCTCCGACATCAATGCCAACCCCTGAGCCCAGGCCTCGGAATCCAGGCACGCCTCCAGCGAAGGTGTGTTCATCGCCTTGAACATCTTCTTGGCGATCCCGAACGCGAAGCCCGGCCCGCGTGCAAGATCATCAGCCAACGCCAAAGCGGTCGTTTCGAGTGCGTCGTCGGCGACAAGGCGGGTGACGAGACCCAGTTGCAATGCCTCGGCCGCCGGCACTTTGCGGGCGGTATAAACAAGCTCCTTCGCTCTCAACACGCCCAGCAATTGACTGAGGAAATAGATCGCGCCGCCATCCGGGACCAGGCCGACGTTGCGGAACACCTGAGAAAAGACGGCGGTTTCCGACGCAACGATCATGTCGCACGCCATCGCCATGCTCCAGCCGATCCCGGCGACAGGGCCACGCACGGCGGCGATCACCGGTTTCTCGATGTTGGCGATGCTCAGGATCATCCGATGCGCGCTTTTCAGGCGTTGGCGGCCGGTTGTGACGGTGAATGCCCCCATGTTGGTGACGTCGCCGCTGGCGCAAAAACCCCGGCCGGCGGCGTCCAGGATCACCGCCCGCACGCTGTCGTCCTGCGCCATGTCGGTGAACAAAGCGCTGATCCGGTCTCGCATCGCATCCGTCAGGGCGTTGAGCCGATCCGGGCGGTTCAGCGTCACCCGCGCGATGGCACCGTCCCGCGCGAATACGATGTGCTCGGTCATGTAGCGCCGTCCAGGATAATTCCGGCCCCCGCCAACCGGGCGATCTCGGCATCCGCATACCCCAGTTCCTGCAACACGATCCGGCTATGTTGGCCGAGCATCGGCGGCGGCGTTCCGGCTCCACGTGGTTCGCCGTCAAACACGATCGGTTGGGCAATCGTCTTGATCGGACCCAGCACGGGATGGGGATATTCCAGCACCAAACCACGGGAAGCGGTGTGCGGGTGATCGAGTGCTTCCTTCAGCGTATTGATCGGGGCGCACGGCACGCCCAGGCCCATCAGCAGATCGACCCATTCATCGCGAGTACGGGTGCTGACGATGTCCTGCACCAGGGCGACGGTTTCGGCGCGGTTTCGCACCCGATCGGGGCTGGTGCGGAAACGCGGGTCCTCGGCCAGTTCGTCACGACCGACCACTTTGCAGAAGCGGCGCCAGAGGTTGTCATTGGCGATGCCGATCAGCACCGGCGCGTCGGACGCCTCGAACGCCTGATACGGCACCAGCGATTCGTGACCTGATCCGCATTTGTCGGGCAGCACGCCTTTTTCCCAATAGACATGGAAATTATAACTTAGAAACGACATCGCGGTTTCGAACAGGGAGACTTCAAGCTGGCTGCCCTCCCCGGTTTGGCCCCGCCGGATCAGGGCCGCCATAATGCCGGACACCGCATGCAGCCCGGTTGTCTGATCGATCGGGGAGAACGGGCTGCGGATCGGTTCGCCCCCCTCCTCGCCGCTGATGCCCATGATGCCGCTGAACGCTTGCAGAATGACGTCGTAACCCAGCGCATGGCTCAACGGACCGGTGCGTCCAAAGCCGGAAATACTGCAATAGATCAAACGCGGGTTGAGCGCGTGCAGAGTCGAAAAATCGATGCCGAGGCGATCCGCCACGCCCGTGCCGTAGCTTTCGATCACGACGTCCGCCTTGACTGCCAGTTTGTGGACGATCGCCTGCCCCTCGGCGGTTTTCAGGTCCACCGCCAGACTGCGTTTGTTGCGGTTGACGCTCAGGAAGATCGCGCCGGTCTCCCCCCGGAACGGCGGCCAGCGTCTGGTGTCGTCGCCGATTTGGCACGGTTCCACCTTGATGACCTCGGCCCCCAGGTCGCCCAGGTATTGTGTGCACAACGGTCCCGCCAGAACCTTGGTCAAATCCAGGATGCGTATGCCCGCGAGCGGTTTCATCGATAGTTTCCTGCCTGCTTATTGCCGAATTGGTCTAGTGCCTGACGAACGGACAACCGCCATCCGCCAGCGGGCGGAATGCCTGCTCGGGCGGCACGGTCGAAATGATCTTGTAGTAGTCCCAGGGATATTGTGACTCCGCCGGTGTTTTCACCTGCAACAGATAGACCGGATGAATCAGTCTTCCGTCCTCGCGCAACCGCGCCCCGGGCGCATAGAAATCGTCCAGTGGATTGGCCTTCATCCATGCCATCACCTTGGCGGAGTCTGTCGAATTTTCGGCGATTACCGCCCGCAGGTAGTGATGCACGGCCGAGTACGTCTCCGCCTGTTCCCGCGTGGGCATGCGGCCGACGCGATCGAAGAACCGGTGCGACCATGCGCGGGTGGCCTCGTTCCGGTCCCAGTAAAAACCGGCTGTCAGATACAGTCCCTGCGCGGTTTCCAGGCCAAGGCTGTGAACGTCGCTGATAAACAGCGCCATCGCGACAATCGTCTGGCTCGGTGCTCCGACATGGAATTCATGCGCCTGCTTGATCGAATTGATCGTGTCGGTCCCGGCATTCGCCAGGGCAATCATTTTGGCCCCGGACGCCTGCGCTTGCAGCAGGAACGACGATTGGTCGTCGGTGCCGAACGGATGCTGCGCCTCCCCAAGCACCTTGCCGCCATTCGCTTCGATGACTTTCCGGGCGGCCTCCGCCAGTCCGTGACCAGCGGCGTAATCGGCGGTCACCAGGAACCACGTATCGGCCCCCCCTCGCGCCATCATCGCTCTGGTCGTGCCGGTGGACAGGCTAAAGGTATCGTCGGTCCAATGCGCGGATACGGGCGAACACTCCTTGCCGGTCAGCAAAGCCGTCGCGCCGCCGGTGATGAGAAATATCTTGTTGCGCTCCCGCGTCAGGGTCTGCACGGCGAGAGCGATCGCCGAATTGGGAACATTGACGATGGTATCGACGTGTTCGGTGTCCAGCCACTTGCGGGCAATGGCAGCGCCCACATCCGGCTTGCTTTGGTGATCGGCGCTGATGACTTCGACCTGATGGGCCCCGAGCTGCGCCTTCAGGTCCTCGGCCGCCATTTTGGTTGCCTCAACGGCGCCGGTCCCGGAGGAATCCGCGAATGGTCCGCCCAGGTCCGTCAATACACCCAACTTGACGTTCTGGGCATAGGCGCCGCTGGAGAGCAGCAGCCCGACAGCAAGGATAAGTCCTGGCATCTTCATCCGGTCGTTTCCCTGTTTCCAGCCTTACCGGCCATTTTTTCGTCCGCGCCAGCGATCATGGCGGGCAGATGGTTCAATTGTAAACCTGCACGACCCGAAGGCGCGCGGCGGCTGAAATTGACAAGACTTCGCCGCTCGGGCTTACCGTGAGGCACGGGAACGAACCAAAAGGACCAGCCGCGATGTCGATAGATTGTGTCGTAGAAGACGGAATCGCAACGATAACGATGAACCGGCCGGAACGGTTGAACGCGATGGACGCCGCCCATTATCAGGCGCTGTCGGATGCCTGGATCATGGTTCGCGACGACCCGGCGATTCGTGTCGCCATCATCACCGGGGCGGGCGAGCGATCGTTTACCACCGGCGCCGACCTGAAAAGTTTCATTCCGGCGTTGCCGAGTGTGGCGGAATTGCTGCTCACCCAGGCCGGCCAATTGTTGAACCGGGGACTGGAGGTCTGGAAACCGGTGATCGCGGCTGTCAACGGGTATTGTGTCGGCGGCGGTATGACTCTGATGCTCGCGGCTGACATTCGGGTGGCGGCGGAGCACGCGACCTTCGGCGTCGCCGAGGTCAAGCGAGGCGTGTTCCCGGCGAATGGCGGCACACAGCGCATCGTGCATCAGCTTCCGCACGCGATCGCCATGGAACTGCTGCTGACCGGCGACAGTATCGACGCGGCGACGGCCGCCCGGTGGGGCCTGGTCAACAAGGTGGTGCCGGCGGCGGACGTGATGACGACCGCGCTTGCGTATGCAAAACGGATTGCCGCCAACGCGCCGCTCGCTGTGCAGGCGGCGAAGGAACTGGCGATCCGAAGCATGGACGTCGATCTGGCGACGGGCTTGCGGTTTGAACAGCTTATGCTGCGGATCCTGCAAGGGACTGATGATGTGCGGGAAGGCACCACCGCGTTCGCCGAAAAGCGCCCGCCGCGGTTTACCGGGCGTTGAGACCGGTTGCCGCGCCCGCCATCACGAGAGCGCGTCAACTGAACCGGACCTGAGCGCACCGCAATCGGATGGAGGTGCGAACGGCGAAACGATCTGAACATGACCAATGCCGCGTCCCGTCCCGATGACGCTCCGGTGCGCGCGCAAGCGCCCCCGGAATCAGAGGGTGCGGCGCCTGTCCTCGGGTGGGATTCAGGGTGGTGCGGTGGCCAGCCTCGGGCCGGGCGGATCCGCCCTCGGAGCCTCGCCGATCATATACCCGAGCACCTGGCGGACCGTCTCCGGTGGCGGGAACTTCCAGGCAAAGCCCCAGGTGTCCGGGCGCTGGTTCCGCTCTTTCTGAAACGATGTTGCGCGGATTTCTCGGACTTTGCATATGACAGTCAGGCTGCCGCCGTAGGCCCGCAGCGTCTCGAATAGATCGTTCCAGAAAGTGCCGGTGCAAAAGCTGGGGATGACGGCGAGGTCCATGCAGATCGCGGCAATGGTGCGGCCGAGCGGACGGCGCCGGACCTCGGCGTCGAGTTCCTCGATGGTGGGGATGCGAAGATCGTCCGGATCGAACGGGCGGCGCCCGGGCTTGGGCACCTTTTGCTCCGCCTCTTGCGGTTCGGCCAGAGGCTTGGCCGACGGCTTGGCCGGCGTCGGGGCGCGTGGTTCCACGAATGTGATGTCGCGGCCTTTTTCGGCGCGGACGAGCAGATAACGCTCCAGGGCCATGGCGCGAAGAATGCCACGTTGCAGGCGGGCGAGGATGGCCGGCAAATTGTAGGTGCCGCAGACGCCAGCCACGATCGCAAATTCCACGTTGGCGGCGCGGTTCGGGACGGTCTCGGCGAGACGGCGGCCATGGCCTAGCAGGACGCGGACGACATACAGCAGGCCAGCGATGCATTCTGGCACGGTGCGCCCGGGCCGGTCCTGTGTCGAATCAGGCTGGGTAGGCCGGGATGAGGGTGGCGCCGCGTGCTCCATGTTTTAACACTAACTTATACGTTAGATAATGTCAATGCTTGCGTGCAGGCCACCATGGGGAAGTCCGCAGAGTGAACGTTTCGCGGTACGCCGGGCTGAGAGTCCCGTCAGCGTCTATTGGGTACCATCCCGCCAGTCGGACCGAAGCCATTTGGACCACCAGGCACCGCGGTTGAGATCAATCCAAGCCTGCCTTATCGACCGCGTTGATGCTGACTCTCTTCCCGATCGTCAGGGCACGGGCCGCGCGGACAAGCCCGGCATGACGGTAGTGGAATAGCCGCACGTCGGTCTCAAAGCGGATTGCCATGATCGACCGCGTTTCCGCCCGTTTAGCTCCCCTCGACCCCCTGCCCTTCCTCGAAAAACATATCCTTCCAACTGTCCGGCTGGCGCTTCAACCGCCCGACCTTGTGCATGAACGCGGCGAAATCCATCACCTTCATCGGAACGGTCGTATAGACGACATCCGGATCGGCCACCCATCCGGCCATCTGCGCGACCGAGGCCTGCTTGTCCCCGGTCATCGCCAAATAAATTTCCGCGGTCTGGAGCGGATTGGCACGAATGAAATCATTCGCCTCCTGCTGCGCCGCCAGCACAGCGGCACAGACGCGCGGATTGGCGTCGTGGTATGCCTTCGACGTCAACATGACCCCGTTCGTGTGCATGCCGCCGGTCACATCGTATGACTTGAACACCTGATGCACGCCCGGCGCTTTCTGTTCGTAATAATAGAACGGCGAACTCGCGAGGTGACAGTCGATCTCCGACTGTCCGCCCAACACGGCCGCCATTGCGTCCGGATGGGACAGCGTAATGGTCAGGCTGTCCAGTCGATCGTAGCTGGCAACCCCCCATTGCTGAGCGGCCGCCATCTCCAGCGTCAAAGCGTGGCCGGTGATCTTGACGCCGGGCAGTGCGATCTTGTCATGCTCCGTCAGATCGGTGATCGCATGGATCGCCGGATTGCGCGTCATCAGAACGAATGGCATCGACTGCAACGCCGACAATGCCTTGATCTCCCGCGCGGTGCCGGCGGTCTTGTCCCACAACGTCGCCAACGTGGTCGATCCGGGACCGATAAAACCGATCTGCCCCGCCAGCAGCGCGTCAATCTGCGGACCGGGACCACCCAGCACGGACCATTCCAGCGTAACCCCCGGTAGTCCGGCTTTGGCGGCGTGACGCTCGACCAAATGCTCGTGCTCCATGACCATCATGGACATGTAGCCGAGGCCATATTGTTTGGAGATTCTGATAACGGAGTTCTCCGCCCGCACCCGATGGCTGATGAACGGGCTGGCGAGCAGCGACAGTCCCAGGCTACGGCGATTCAGCATTCGGTTTCCCCGGGCGTTTTTATTGCGGCTCGACCGTCATGGTTCGGAGCAGCCGAACCATGACGAGGGAAGCCGCGCGGATCGTCAACCCTTTGCGGGGTCGCGCCTCAGGGCATTTCCGCCAGCTTCAGAATCTCAAGATCGGCGGTCATCTTTTTGCCCATCGTTTCCGGACTCAGGAACAACGTGATAACGAAGCTCACCAGCCCCCCCACGGTGCCGATCAGCATCGGAATCGCGAAGCCCATGTGCCGTTCGACCGCGAAATAGGTCAGGATCGGGGGCACCAAACCGCCCGCGATCGCGCCGGTATGGTAACAGAACCCCGCGGCGGTTGCCCTGATCTCAGTCGGAAAGCGTTCGTTCGCGTAGCTCGGGTTAATTCCGTAAATCGCCCCGGCGAAGGCGCCCTGGATCGTAAAGGCAACCAGGATCGTGGTGTAGTCTGTCGTCAGCAGGTAAATCGGTGCGATGGCGGCGCCGATGATCGCCGGAATAATCATCGCCCATCGCCGGCCGATGATGTCCGTCAGACCGCCCCAGACGAAGCTGGCGATAAACGTCACACCGTTGGAAAAGGCCAGTGTCCATCCGATTTGCGACGCCGTCAGATGCAGTTCGCGAATCATGTAGGTCGCGAACAGACCGAAGATGGAGTAATACACAGTGAACGCACTCATCAACCACCAGCAGCAGGTGATGGTGTTCCACCGCACGCCTTTACTGAAGATGGCCGCCAGCGGCACTTTGACTTCGGCTTTAGCGGCTTTTTGTTGCCTCTGATTCTCGACCCAGACCTCGGGTTCTTTGACGTAGACCCTGATCCAGACCACCGACAGCGCCGGCAGCACCCCGATCCACAGCATGCCGCGCCAACCAAGATAGTCGTAGCAGGTAGCATAAATGACCGCCGCGACCAGATAGCCCAGCGCCCAGGATCCTTGCAGCACGGCGGCCATCAAACCGCGTGATCGGGCCGGCCAGCTTTCCGTTGCCAGGGCAGCGCCGACCGGCCATTCCGCGCCCATGCCGATGCCCAGCAGCGTGCGGAACACCAGCAGGAACAGGAACGTCGGCGAGAACCCGGCGATAAAGTTGCAGGCCGAATACCACAGAATGGAAATCATCAGCGGCGCGCGACGGCCCATCCGGTCGGCCATCCAGCCGGCGGCGACGGCCCCGACAAAGCGCATCCACATGGTCAGGGTGCCAACCAGCACCACCAGAGTCAGGTCGGCGTTAAATTCCTTCGCGATGGGGACAAGCAAGAACAGGAACACCGTGAAATCGAACGCGTCCAGCGTCCAACCGAGCCATGAGGCGATAAAGGCATACCAATTGTCTTTGGTGGGCTCTTTCCACCATGGTCCGGTAGCCGGGGATCTCGAGGCATATGACATCGCGAAGTCTCCCTGGTCTTTGTTGGTGTTACACAACAGCAATCCGGGGCGAGTATGCTCACCTCCGTGGTGGCACTCTGCCCGAACCACGCGCCACGTCAATTCTGTCAATCTTGCGCCTTCATTCTCCAGGCCACACATTAGCCCGGACCATAAGAGGGATTGCCGGCATGGACTTCGACCTGTTTGTTATCGGTGGCGGTTCCGCCGGGGTGCGGTGCGCCCGGATTTCCGCCGGATACGGCGCGCGCGTCGGCATCGCCGAGGAACGCCACTGGGGCGGCACCTGCGTCAACATCGGCTGCGTGCCGAAGAAACTGCTGGTGCAGGCTGGCGAATACGGCGGCTGGGCGGACGACGCCGCCGGCTTCGGCTGGACAATCACCAAAGGCGAGCACGACTGGGGCAAGCTGATCGCCGCCAAGGACCGTGAGATCACGCGGTTGGAGGGCATCTACCGCAAGCTGCTGTCCGGCGCTGGGGCGACCGTGTTCGATGGCCGCGCGGTGTTTATCGACGACCATACGGTGGAAGTCGCGGGCAAGCGCGTCACCGCCGAGAAGATCGTCATCGCCACCGGCGGCTACCCCGAACGTCCGCCCGTTCCGGGTGCCGAACTGGGTATCGTTTCGGACGACGCTTTCTTCCTGAAGGCGATGCCGCGCCATGTCGTCATGGTCGGATCGGGCTACATCGCCGTCGAATTCGCCGGAATCTTTGCCGCTCTGGGCGCAGAGGTGCATCTGGTCTATCGCCAGCCGCTGCCGTTGCGCGGCTTCGATCAGGACATCCGGGAGTCGATGGAGGAAGCACTCCGCGCCCAGGGCATTATTCTGCATCCGGGGACCACCCCGGCGAAGGTGGAAGCCGACGGTGATCGCCGCATCCTGACTCTGGGCGACGGCACGACGATCGCCACCGATCTGGTGTTCTTCGCCACCGGCCGGCGCGCCAACGTTGCCGGCCTGGGCCTGGAAAAGATCGGCGTTGAACTGAACGCGAAGAACGCGGTCAAGGTCGATGAGCATCTGCGCACCACGGTGCCGCATATCTATGCCATGGGCGACGTGACGGACCGGGTGAATTTGACGCCTGTCGCAACGGCGGAAGGCCATGCCCTGGCTGATACGTTGTTCGGGGGGAATCCTCGCAGCGTCAACCTACGAAACGTTCCTTCGGCGGTGTTCACCACCCCGCCGCTCGCGTCTGTCGGCCTGACCGAGGAAGAGGCCGCGGCGCTGGGGCCGGTGGATATCTACCTGACCCGCTTCACCCCGATGCGGCATAATTTGTCGGGTCGCGGACGTAAAACGACCATGAAGCTGGTGGTCGATAAGGGGACCCAGAAAGTCGTCGGCGCCCACATGCTGGGCGAGGACGCGGCGGAGATTATCCAGGGCATCGCCATCGCCGTGATCATGGGCGCGACCAAGGCGGATTTCGACCGCACCATCGGCATTCACCCGACAGCGGCGGAGGAGTTTGTCACACTGCGCACCCGGACTCGCACCACCGATCTGGCGAAGGCGGCGCAATAAGACGCATCTTGTTCCAATAGATCACCGGGTCGCCACAACCCCGAATCTCATTGTGCCCTGTCATTTCGAAGCCGCCACTCGCAATGACAGGGTACATTGGTAAGGTCTCGGCGCAGTCCGCAGGGTCTCAATAGCAGACCGGTTCAAGCTGAAACGAGAGACTAAAACAGTTCGGCAAAGACCGAATGGGAGGAACACAATGAAACGACGCACATTCCTGACCGCCACCGCGGCGGCCACCCTCGCTCGGCCAGCCATTGCCACCGCCGCGAAACCGCTTATTTTCGTGCCGCAAACGAACCTGACCAGCCTGGACCCGGTCTGGACCACCGCCACGCCGACACGCAATTTCGCGTTCATGGTCTATGACATGCTCTACGGCCGCGACGAGCAATACGGGCCGCGCCCGCAGATGGTCGAAGGCCACGTCATCGACGACGACGGCAAACGCTGGACCATGAAACTGCGCGAGGGCATGCTCTGGCACGATGGCACGCCGGTCCTGGCCCGCGATTGTCTCGCCAGCCTGAAACGCTGGATGGCGCGCGATGCCGTCAGCACCACGATTAATCTGCGCGTCGATGCGATCGAGGCACCGGACGACCGCACCCTGGTCTGGCGCCTGCGCAAACCGTTCCCTCTGCTGCCGCACTTCCTGTCCAAGGTGCAGCCGCAGCCGGTGATGATGCCGGAACGCATCGCCGCGACGGTCGATCCGTTCAAACAGGTCACCGAAATTGTCGGCAGCGGACCGTTCCGCTTCAAGGCCGACGAATACGTCTCGGGCAGTCTGGCGGTGTTTACCAAATTCGAAGCCTACAAACCGCGCAACGAACCGGTGTCGTACGGCGCCGGCGGCAAGCATGTGATGCTGGACCGGGTCGAGTGGCACGTCATCCCCGACAGTGCGACCGCGGCCAACGCTCTGACGGCGGGCGAGGTGGACTGGCTGGAACTGCCGCAGCCCGACCTGCTGCCGATGCTGAAATCGGCCCGAGGCGTCACGACCGGGCTGCTGGACCTGTTTGGCACAGTGGGCGTGCTGCGGCCGAACCACCTCAGCGTTCCCACCAACAACGTCGGCGTGCGCCGGGCCATGTTCGCGGCGATCGACCAGAAAGAGGTGATGACGGCCACGATGGGCGACGACCCTGCGACGTGGCGCGCCCCGATGGGGTATTTCCTGCCGACCTCCAAATCCGCCAACGACGCCGGTATGGAGTTCGTCCGCCAACGCCACAGCGTGGACGCCGTGAAGCGGATGCTGGATGCAGCCAAGTATGGCGGCGAGAAGATCGTCTTCATGCACCCGACGGATCAGCTCGCCTACAACGCCTTCAGCCTCGTGGTGGTGGATGCCTTCCACAAGGTGGGCCTGAATGTGGACGAGCAGATGACCGACTGGGGCACCGTCACCCAGCGCCGCCCGTCGAAGGAGCCGGTGGACAAAGGCGGCTGGTCGATGTTCCCGGCCGGCGCGCCGGGACCGGAATACAATGACCCGTTATTGGCGAACACCCTGCGCAGCAACGGCGCCAAAGCCTGGTTCGGCTGGCCCGACGATCCGGCGCTGGAAGCGGCCTACGAGGGCTGGATCGACGCCCCGAACGAAACCGAACGCCGCAAGCAGGAAATCGCTTTCCAAACCGCGGCGTTCGCCTCGGTGCCGAGCATTCCGCTGGGCCAGTATCTGCCTCACGGGGCGTGGCGGTCGAATGTGACCGGGCTGGTGAAGGGATCGGCGCCGGTGTTCTGGGGCGTGAAGAAGGAGTAAGAACCCGCGTCGCTGTCTGCAAACTGTTGCAGTCCGACCCGGCCCGCCACCATAGTCCGGCCCCGCTTAGGACAGATCCCGTGCCCCAGCCGACCGACCACGACGACGCCATCACGCAGGCCACCTATCTCGCGCAGGACATTGCGCCTGACCTCGATAGTGTCCTCATCACCCATTACCCCGATGTCGAGACCCTCGACACGCTGCGGCCGGGTGAAACCGACCTGAAACGCGCCCTGGCCGTGAACCGCGCCGTCGCCCGGGAGATGCTGGATGCCGGCGTCGAGGTGTTCGTTCAGCGCGCCGACCGCGCGGCATTCCGCCGCTGGATGGCCGGCCGCGACAACACGCCAGAGAACCGCCTCGCCTGGATCGATCGGCCCCACCTGCTCCGGGGGCCGGCGGCGTTGGAGGTTCTCGGCCTCAAGGCGCCGGTCTCCCCCCGGGGGCAGACTTTCGACAAAGCGCCCGGCCCGATCGCCGACCGGCTGCTGGAAGCGTTCGGCCAGGACGAGAGCGACGATTTCGACGCCCTGGTGCAGGACCTCATGGCCGCCGGACGGACCGACGTGCTGGACCTGGCCATCCGCAAACTGGAGGAGCGCGAGGGCGAGGAGGCCGGCGATGAACTGAACTGGGTGTTGCTGGTCGCGGCCGAAGGGGCGGCCATCGGTCCGTCCGGATGGGCGGAGCTGGTGGCCCTGGCCGTCGCGCTGCCCCCCGGCGACGTGCCGGATGGCGAAGCGCTCGGTCGCGGATTGATCGACTCCGGCGCCCTGACGGACAGCGAGGAGGTGCGCCTGCTGCCCGGCTGGCGGTCGCCTGACGCTCTGACCAACCTGTCATTCGGGGCTGTCCGCCGCGTACTGCTCGATCTGGCCGACGGCAAGCCGCCGCGCGACCTGCCGCCCGGCGACACCGACGAACTCGCCCGCCGCGGTTTCGCGGTGTTGCTCGGTTTGCGCATCGATTGGGCCATCCCGGTCTGGGAGGCGATCGCCGCCGCCGGTGGCCTGCCGGACGAACCTGACGAGGATGAAACGGAGACACCGGAAGCAGCGCGCCGAGCCGATCGGCTCGACCAGTGGCGCGGCCGCGTGTTTGACGAAACCGGCGGCTGCGTGCCGCTGGACCTGGTGGCGTTCTCTCAGGTCGCGAACGAAATCGCCGACTTCCTGGCGGAGGCCGGCGAGCAGATGGGCGGCTTCGAGGCGATCCGGGAATTTGTCACTTCCTGCCGCCGCAAAGCCGGCGGCGATGAGGTCGTGTGCCATCTGCAAACCAGCGGCGACGCTTTGGAACTGTCGGTTTACACCGCGACCGGGGAGTGGCTGGACAGCCTGACAATGCCGGCCGACCGACTGCCCGCCCGAGCCGACGAGATGTCCCCGCTGATCGGCGCCTTCGTGCGCCTGGTGCCGGAGCGGCCGGGGCGGTAGAGTATCCACACTCTCGTTGCGGAAACGGCCGATCCGTCAGGGCCCGGACGAGCCCTGGATGAGTCTCATACCGATCGGCGTAAATATCGACTCTCAGGGCGCCCGCGACCGTCATACCGACGAAGGTCGGTATCCACGTCTTTTGTTCGTCTCAACAAAGACATGGACGGTGCGCCTTCGCGCACCATGACGATCCGGGTAAGCCGGCGTGGATGAGTCTCAAGTCAGATTGGTATCACATGCCGTTCTGGCAGCGACGTGTATTGCCCCAGTCCGTCATGGCCCGGCCTGTCCGGGCCACCTGTCGCGGCCCATGCCGTGCGTGGATTTCACCGGTTCACGGCACCGAAACAAACGTCGGAAGCCTGTTGGTTCCAACGATCCAGCCGGTCTTCCGACGGTGGATTCTGTTCCTCAATCAGGTTCAATTTCCACATCCCGGGCCAGTGCTTGAACCGGGCCAGTGCTTGAACCGGGTTTTGCTTGAACCGGGTTTCCCGCGCGATCGCGTCACGGATATCATCATGAAGTTCCGTGAAAACGAGCTGCGAAAGATGATCCGGCCCGTCACACCCCGCCCACGGACATGCCCCGCACCGCCAAACGCGCCCGGGCTATCAGCGAGCCGGCCACCGCCGCACGCACATCCTCGCGCAGACGCGCGTCATCCGCTCCGCCCCCTTGGTGCCGAGGCGGTCCGCTCATCCCCGTCTCAAAAGCCACACCATGAGAATTCGTCCCATTATCCGAGACGCTCCCATCACGCCCCTCCTCCACCCCAGCCGCCGGCGCGGCGACCGGCACCGTCGCCGGAGCCGCACCTTGCCGCGCCGCCTCCGACTCACGAGCACGCGGTTCCGCCACCGCCAGCATCGATTGTTCGACAATATGCTGCGCCCAGGCGTCCTGATTCGCCGCACCCTCGATCGTCTCGCGCTTCTGCCGCACCGCCTGCACCCGCATCAGCCGCCCATGCACCGCCAGGGACGTTCGCACCATCGATCCGTACTGAGCATTCAGCCGCAGTACCAACCCGACGTCATCCTCGTTTTGCCGGACCAGCCGCAACATCTCCTCGGCCTGAGCCCGGGCGGCGACGCAGTGGGTGGCGAGGTCGAGTTCACTCGCGCCGACCGGCAACAGCGCCGCGACCTTGGCAACGGCGGCATGATTGCGCGCTCGGAGTGCCTCGGGCGAGCCATCCAGCGGCGGCGGCAACAGGCCCGTCAGGGTATAGACGAGTTGGTGGTACAGGAGCGGGAAAGGATCGGCGGCCAGGTGCGGCTTGTGTAAGGTTTTCATTCCTTAATAATAGATAATGTAGGAAATAAGTCAATAGCGCCGCGGCGTCTCGAAAGAAACCTAGCGGCAGCCGGTCTTCCCTACGAAACCCCGGCCAGGCCTTCATCCGGTTATCGGGGTGGACTGAGCAGGAGCGTCAGAAACAAAATTCGATCGTCCTCGGGCGCGGCGCGGAAGTGCTCAATGGCCGAACGGGCGGTTTGAATGGCTGCCCGGGCTTCGTGCCGGTCGAACTGCGATTGGGGATCGTAGTCGGCGCGATGGCGGCTATCCTGAAGTTCCATCGCCCCGGTCGCAAAGATGTGAACATCCGAGCTAAATCCGCCGTCGGGGATAAAGTGAGTGTAACGGGCGGCGGGCTTTTGCTTGCGGGCCTCGACGCACAGGTCCCGCAGTGTGCGGTGCGTGATGCCGCGGTAAACCAGCGCGTATCGGCTGGTCTTGCGCTGAGTCTTGCCGACAAATTGGTCCGCTACCGCCGCTAGGCAGAAATGGGACAGACCATAGTATGCAGTGGAAATCGCTCGTCTCAGATCGGCCTGTCGGGGGCGTCCTGCGGCCAGGCGTGCCGCTTGTTCCAGCAGGTGGTCAGGATTCGGGATCGTCACTGGACGCCAGCGTCTCTTCCGTTGTGTAG
>CAIZFE010000056.1 GCA_903932145.1 uncultured Rhodopila sp.
CATCAGCACTTCAACCCGGCGGTATTCACCCTTCGCGTCGTCATTAAAGTCAAACATAACGATAGCTCGATGCCCTCTGCCTCGGGCAACTCAATCACCGCCAGGGCAGTGATTGAAGAAGGGCGTCAGAGCACCGCTTACATTCCGCCGCCTCCGACCGCAAGAGTACCACCACCAAGCCAAGCTAAAGCAGCGTTGATCGCATAGATCCCGGTCAGATCGGAGATTAAGGCGCCAGTCGATGCCGTACCGAATGCCGTCGCAAAGGCCATGGCAGCCGATGGTGCATAAGCAGCGACCGCGGCACCTGCTGCCGCTCCGGCTACGGCACTAACTCCAGCCTTCACGTTGGCTTCATTGATCTCAACTTCGATGTCTGAAAGAACGTTGGTGAAGTCAGCGCTTTCGGCCGAGCATACCGAGAGCGACCCGAGGAAATCCGCAGGCGCGCCATTCAGTCCGCTCAGGTAATTGCCGACTTGAACAATGATGTCCACGCTGTTGCGACGGATTTCGAATAGCTCTAAGGTCGCGTCACAAAGAGTCGAAAATTCATTCTTTAGTTTCATTTGAGCGGTTTCAAGGGCCACAATGGCCTCTTTCTTCATTCCCTGATTAAACATGGCCTAACTCCCTTTCATCACAAAATTATCTACTTGCATATTGTCTGTTCGGGCAACCAATGGCTCTGCGGCTGCTCGGGATGCCAAATGATGGCGGCAACTGCTTCAGGCCCGGCCTAACTTGCCGCTCTCCACGGAATTCCGCCGAAAAAATCGCGAGCGTCCTCTACCTGCGCAATCATCGTAGTGATTTCCTCACGGCTGGTTACCGTGACCAGTGTCTGCAGATTTTTCAGATTATCTTGAAACGCTTTCTCGGTCGCCTCCATACCCTTTTCGAACCCGAACCGGGTGTCGTCCCAGTATTTATCGGAGTGCCGGATGAGAGTCGCCAGGTACCCCAGCTTGTCCAATATCTCGCAAATTTTCTTGGCCAACCGGCGCTGCCAGGATGAACCGAAGAGCGCGTAAGCCGCCAGAGACGTGATTACCGCCAATCCGACCAGAACGGTGACAGGACCACCAAGTGCAGCCACCGTACTGAGCGCGGCGACTGATCCACCGCCGCTGATGCCCAGTCCCGAAACCAAGCTGACGACACCCGGTACTAGCAGGGACTCGCTACCAGCTACCGCAACTGCCGCCCAGGCTGCTAGGGCACCAGCGGTTCCACCACCAGCTAAGGCACCAAGGAAAAATCCCTGTGCGTTAAAAGGAATATCGACAACCCCAGGCGCGATATTTGGAATCCTTCCCGATTCTTGATAGTCAGCGAGGATTGCGGTGATCTCAGGGGTCAGTTCGTTGGCGAATTCGGCCATGACGGTGTTAAGCTTGTTCTGAACATGGTCGGTTATGTATAAGGCGGCGAGTTGCGCTGCCTCTTTCTTATCGTTGTAGCGATTGAGGATGATTTTTTCGACCGCATCCGGGGTAACGATCAGCCGCAATTCTTTGTCAATGTATTCGCTTGAGGCCCGCTTGCTGCTCGAGATGAGGTCCTGGATACGCTGGGTCTTTGCGTCAATCCGGCGCCGACGGTTCGGTTCGGCGCGTTCGAGTAATTTGAGAGCATTATTGGCCTGATCGCGGTTGTCGAGGACTTCGATTAGCGGTCCAGTCCAGTTGTCGCAATATTTCTTAGATGATTTCTTCAGAGAGGCAACGCAAATATCGAGACGGGCACGGACCCTCGCTGGGAAGACGGAGTTCAAAAAATGCTTCAGGTCAGCCTCAAAAGGTTCTCGACGAACCGGTTCGTCAACCAAGTAACTGAAGAAACGTTTGCGAAAGTCGGCTGATGTAATTGGCCTGCCAACGAGTTCAGCGCGGGCTTCAATCCCCTCCCACAGGTGCTTATAGGCGCGAGTCGATGCCGTGGTAATAATGTCGTCGAGTTCGTCCTGGCTCTGGCGAGCCATGGTTGCCACAAAAAATACATTTTGTAGAATGCACACAGCATCGTCCTCCATTTCGATCGGAGGCAATTGCTTTAATAGAACGTTAATGAACTGCAGATCGTTCTGATCTAGAAATCCGGTTGCGGAGGATGTGTAAATCAGGGCGTCGGCGATGCTATGAGCTAGCTCAGCCTTATCGTGATCGCTCTTGGAGTTCCCGTAACCTGGGAGGTCAAGAAGGTCGCAGCCTAGCAGGAACGGGGTATCGATATACACCAGGGCGACTGTGCAGCACTCCGCGTCTTCAGGCGGATCATCATGATGAGTGCCGTACCGCTTTAAGGTATCAAAGCTGCCGGCCACCACCTTGTGTTTCAGGCAATGATCTTCGTCATCTGCCTTATTCAGATCGAACCCCTCACTCATAATCCAGACGTCTTCCTTGAGCCATGGCGGACGGTCACCGGCATGGCGCACCAAGCAGATCAGCGAGGTCGCTGGCTGGTAGCCGGTCGGCAAGTGGTTTCGGCCCATCAACGTATTTGCCAGACGGGATTTGCCTTGGTCAAAGCGTCCACAAATTGCGATGCGAGGTTTACGGCCGAGGCTGCGAACCTGAGCCAGAAAATTTTTGGCGGTCGGGGCGTCTTTGAAGACAGTGAGGTCCAAATCAGCGGGGGCGGCTTCCGCATAGCTGCTCATCAGTTGGATTTGGGTCCGAATGGTTTGGTAGGGCGCTCCATATTCCAGAGGCTGCCTCGTAGAAACTTCGCCACAGACCTCCACCCACTTTTTGAAAATCCCATGAGGGGTGTTGTCTGGGTCCAGTTCGTGACGCGACACTTGGCTTTGCGAAATGCGTAGCTGTGCCGCTAACTCTTCCTGCGAGAGCTTGGCACTAATACGCAGTTGAGTGAGATTAACATCATTATCAGTGCTCATGATTCGACCTCGATTCGAGTTGGGTGAATCAAACAGCGGATGTCGCCTTGGACTTTCCCTCATAGGTGCGTTCGTACCATTCACTAAATCCATAAATAGCGAAACCAAAAACAAATACGCAACCTATCAGCTTGTACATGTGTAGATTCTATTGCTCTGCGGGCGCTGAATTCGTCTTCTACGCCCCTGGGATGCACCATGTGCCATTATCGGCGCGCCGTCAATGGAAATCTTTAGTAACATTACCCTGTTTTCGGGTTGCGTAGCTAATGTTACCTGCTGGGGTATCCCCAGATTCTCGTGTTTTTCGAAATCCTCGTGCAATTGTCGAAGATACGCTCGCTATCGATGCTACATTAAAAGCGGTGCGACCAGAACACTTCGTTCCTTAGTATTTGCTTCTTTTTCGGCGGTTGCGTGGCCCCACCCACCATCAGCAACCGTCCTGGCGACGGCTAAACAATCGCGATCCCATCATGGGCAATCTCTCTGGCGATGGGTATCGAAGACGTCCAATGAACGGCAGCCCCGGTCAAAACGATCGGCCGAATGGGAACCCCCGCCCGCACGTGAGGGAAGGCGAGGTCGGGCAAGACATGACCCAGCCAAGACGGTCGCTCACCATCACCGAGCAGCACGGCAACATCGTAATCGCTGGTGGATTGGGCGTTGCCTCTCGCCCTTGAGCCAAACAGAACAACGCTTTCTACCTGGCCGGGGAGAACGCGTTCAACGTCCAGGCGGAAGGCCCGCAAGCGGGCGGCTGCCTGGCCTGAAACGGCCTTGGCAAGGGAAACGCTGGATGTCGCGACCTGAACCATGCCGCCAGCCTAATCCGGCAATGTGCCGCAGACCAAGCCGGATGTCCCGATCAGCGGGTCGCGATTTGCCATTCGGGGCCGTGGGTGCCGAAAGATGTGGATGGAGCGGCTTCCAGGATGGGCGGAAACCCCAGTTCCGTTTGTGATGGCGTTGGAACTTCTCCAACGGTTTCCTGGCGTCAACGCCGCGGCCATGGCCCCGGTTGTGCCTAAATGAAAACGGCTACCTCTCTGTGGTGCTCCGTGGTGCTCCGTGGATTCCGTGGTTCTTCGTGTTCTCCGTGGTAAAATCCTTCCTTGCTGACTGTGGCGCGAACGCAGGAAGCCCGGCGAATATCTCCCATGGCTGCGTCATCAGCTCGCATCAACAAGCAAGGAAGATTTTACCACGGAGAACACGAAGAACCACGGAGCGAAACAACGGGCGTGGCTGGCGGGCATTCGCTCCGATACCGAGACATTGGAGACAATGATTGTCTGTCGCGCATCCGCGTGCGGGTTTTCACCCACTCTGCTTCGCCCGCTATGATGGCGAGAGTGGCGTCCCCGGGGCGCGGGGCGGCCGCGCTGGGTTGGTCAGCCTATAGTTATGAATATAATCTTGACATTTTCTGCAACCTGAGGTAGATGTGCTCGCTCATTTTATGAAGGTCGCAGGCATGACCCAGTTAACCGCGTCTCCGAAACCAGCCTCCCCGGCGCCGGCGGGCTTGCTCCGGCCTTCGGACTTTCTGATGAACCTTATCGTCTCGATCCTGGCGCCGATTTTCCTGGGGGTCACCGGCGGTGACGTCAACCTGGCTCGGATGGCGGCGATCCAGGCGGTGAACACCTACCGCGTGCGCCATTGCGCGGATCTGATCGCGGTCGCGCTGATCGTTGCGTACGGCCTCGCGGCGTTGAATTCGCTCAGCCTGTCCTTCGGCGAAGAGGTGTCCCTGTCCATGGTCCTGCGGCTGCGCAACAATGCCAACGCGCTCAACCGGTCGGCGGAACAAAACCGGCGGGCGATGCGGCGCCACGTGGAGCCCGACGTTACGGAGATGATGGCGCCGCCGGAACCGCCCGCCCTGCCGGAGACGCCCGCCGACGCGCCCGAAGCGGAACCTTTTCTCAGCGACGCGGCCGAGGCGCTGTTGGCGGCGGAGGCTCGGGACCGGCTGTCGGGACCGCGGCCCCAAGCGGCGGCAGAGCCTGTCGCGCCTGCGGCCGATCCGGTGGCCGAGACGGCCGGGGATGCCGCTTCCGAAAAGCGGCTCCGGGAGATGTGGGCGATCGCGATGGTCAAGGATGCCGCGGACATCACCGCCGGCCTGCCCGGACTGCCGCCCACGGAACGCGGCGCGGCGTCGGTCCGGGCGGGGATGCTGGCGAGTACGGCCAACCAGTTGCTGACGGGTGGCGATGGGCCGGGGGTTGGGTTCAGGCTGGCGCCCGGGAAGGTGACGGGGTCGCGGGTTCGGCCGGGCGGCGGCGACGGTGGGCTGTGTGGACCGGGGGGCTGAGGCGAATGTCTCAGCGTATGGGACATATTCTCATAACGTGGCTTTTGAGACGAAGTTGAGCAAGCAGCCCGGGACCGGCGATCCGGAGGGCTGGGGGATCGTCTGGCGGCCGTCCGCCTCGTCAAGGGGCCTGGGTTGGTAGCCGGGCAGTGATGTCTGCCAGCATCTGCTCGATGCGGTGATTTGACCGAGCGATGCCATCGAGGCCGATTTCAAGGGAGCCGATACGGCGCTCAACGCCGGTTATACGGCTTTCCAGGGTCGATATGCGGCTCTCGATCGAGTCGAACCGCGCGCCAATTGACACGACCAACCGTTCGGTTGCCTCAAGTGCCGCTGCCGCATCGCGCGATGCCTTTTCGGTGTTGCGCAGCACCAGCCTGAGATCGAGGTTGTCAGTTCCGCTCATGGTGCGAGCGTAGCAGGGTGGCGGCTTCGAGGTGAAGTGGAATCATTGGTGGCGGCAACAACCTCTTTCGACGTCCTCGGCTAACAAAGGCGTGAATAGCGGGCCTTCCAGGCTGTGTGAAAACTCCTGCCCGAATTTACGATGGAGAAGATTTTTCTCGTGCAGGTCCATGTCGTCGCGACGACCCAACCCCGTCATGGCAGGCGAAGGCATGCCATCCACGCCTTTTCCTGGCTGAGACAGCAAGTCGTGGGTGACCGGGCCAGGCCCGGTCATGACACTGGGGATACACCACGCCGCCGTCCCTATTTTAGCGCCTATGGGGGGAAGCGCCCGCCAAGACGAGCGGGCAAGTCCCGCCGTTTTGTCCCCCATATCTTCGACGTGGAGGTGGGGGCGATACCCGCGATGGGGCGTCTAGACGTTGAACCGGAACGTCAGGACGTCGCCGTCCTTGACCACGTAGGTCTTGCCTTCGATGCGCATCTTGCCGGTTTCCTTCGCACCTTGCTCGCCGCGGCAGGCGACGTAATCGGTGTAGGCAATCGTTTCGCAGGCAATAAATCCGCGCTCAAAATCCTTGTGGATCACGGCGGCGGCCTGGGGGGCCTTGGTGCCGGCGGTGATGGTCCAGGCGTGCGTCTCTTTCGGGCCGCAGGTGAAATAGGTGGACAAACCGAGCAGCTCGTAGCCGGCGCGGATGACTTTATCCAAGCCGCTTTGGGTCAGGCCGAGGCCGTCCAGGAACTCGACGCGGTCGGCTTCCGGCAATTGCGAGACCTCGGCTTCGATCGCGGCGGATACGACGATGGTCGGGGCGCCCTGCGTCTTCGCCCAGTCGCGCACCCGGTCGGAGAACGCGTTGCCGGTGGCGGCGGAGGCTTCCTCGACATTGCACACATACAGCACGGGCTTGGAGGTCAGCAGTTGCATGCGGCGAACCGCTTCTTCCTCACCGGGCGGGATGGCGGTGCGGGCGGCCTTGCCTTCCGTCAGCGCGGCGACGATCGGTTCCGCCAGCGCGGCGAAGGCGATGCTTTCCTTGTCGCCGCCCTTGGCGCGCTTTTGCGCCTGGAGCAACCGGCGTTCCAGACTGTCCAGATCGGACAGCATCAGCTCGGTTTCCACCACTTCGATGTCGCGCAGCGGGTCGATGGAGCCCTCGACATGGGTGATGTCGGTGTCCTCGAAGCAGCGCAGCACATGGATGATGGCGTCAACTTCGCGAATGTTGGCCAGGAACTGGTTGCCGAGGCCCTCGCCCTTGGAGGCACCGCGCACAAGGCCGGCGATGTCGACGAATTCCAGAGAGGTGGGGACGACCTTGATCGACTTGCCGATCTCCGCCAGCACATCCAGGCGAGGGTCGGGGACGCCGACGCGGCCGACATTCGGCTCGATCGTGCAGAACGGATAGTTGGCGGCCTGCGCCGCGGCGGTGGCGGTCAGGGCGTTGAAAAGGGTCGATTTGCCGACGTTGGGCAGGCCGACGATGCCGCAGTTAAAGCCCATTATGGAATGTCCTGTGTACGGTATGCGACGTTGGTCATGAAGTCGGGGTGTTTGCCCGCGGCCAGAAGCCCGGCGGCGTCAGCGACGGCGTCCAGCAGCGGGATCAGCCACAGCTTGTCGTCCTTGTCGAAGTTGCCGAGGACGTACCCGAGCACTCGGTCCTTGACGCCGGGATGACCGATGCCGAGGCGGACTCGCCAGTAGTCCTGGCTGCCGAGCATTTTGTCCATGCTGCGGAGGCCGTTGTGGCCGGCTGCGCCACCGCCCTTTTTGACGCGCAGTTTCCCCGGCGCCAGATCGAGTTCATCGTGGAAGGCGGTGATCGATTGCGGCGGCAATTTGTAGAAGGCGGCTGCCTCCTGCACGGATTCGCCGGAATTGTTCATGTAGGTCAGCGGCTTCAGCGCCAGGATTTTCTCGCCGGCGATGGTGCCCTCGGTGAAGGCGCCTTTGAAACGGCGCCGCCACGGCGCAAAACCGTGGCGGGTCGCGATCACATCCATCGCCATGAAGCCGATGTTGTGGCGGTTGGCCGCCATCCCCGGCTCTGGATTGCCAAGTCCAACCCAGAGCTGAGTCACGGCACTTACTTCTTGGCTGCGGCTTTGGCGGGCGCCTTGGCAGGGGCTGCCTTGGCGGGTGCTGCCTTGCCGGGGGCCTTGGAACCGCCTTTGGCCGGGGCCGCGGCGGCACCGGGTTCGGCCGCGACGACTTCGATCTTCGTCGGCGGCACAACGGTGGCTACCACGAAGTCGCGATCGATCACCGGCTTGATGCCCTCGATGCCCTTCAGATCGTGCCAACGGATGTTGTCGTTGAAGTCCTTTGTGGACAGATCAGCGACGAACTGCTCGGGGATATGATCCGCGTCGCAATACACTTCCACGGCGTGACGCACGACGTTCAACACGGCGCCGCGCTTGATGCCGGGGCTGATGGTGTCGTTCTCAAAATGGACGGGGATCGCCACCTTGATGCGTTGACCAGCGACCAGGCGCTGGAAATCGACGTGTTCCGGCGCATCGGAGACCGGGTGATACTGCACGCCACGGATCAGCGCGCGGATCGGTTCCGCGCCGGTGGTGATCTCGTACAGACGAGACTGCCAGCCGGCCTTGTGCAGTTCGCGCAGCACGACGCGGGGGTCGAGAGCGATGAGGTCGGCTTCCTGCTTGCCGCCATAGATAACCGCAGGCACCTTGCCTGCGCGCCGAGTAGCACGCGCCGCCCCCTTACCGCTGCGCGCGCGTACCTCGGCCTCGATTGTTGTAACGTTGGCCATAGTATGCTCCTGAATGACAAACGCCGGCCTCCAGGGGTGCCGACGCGCGGGGGGCCTTTAGCGCAGGGTGGCCCCGGGGGCAAGGGTTATGGCGGATGGGTGAGGCGGAATCGGGAGAACCCGACATCCGATGGAAACCGAGATCGCGGATTGGATCGGCGTAGGACGACCCAAAACTCAGCGATGCTCAGCCGTCTGTGCCAGCCACTCGCAAAACACCATGCTGGCGGGATTGATCGGTTCGCGCCTCGGCAGATAGGCGAAGTAAGAGCGGGCCGGCAGGCTCACCTCGGGGAAGGGCGTCACCAGTCGTTGCATCGCAAGATCATCGCCGACCAGCGCTGTTGGACCCATTGCGACGCCCAGGCCGTCAATCGCGGCTTGAACGGACAGGTAGAAATGATCGAGAGTCAGCGTTGCCCTCGGCTTTAATCCTGCAAACCCGGCTTCCGTTAGCCAGTCATGCCAAAGTCTCGGCATGGTGCTGACGTGGATCAACGTATGTCTCTCTAAGTCAGAAACGATCGATAACGGATACTGGTTCGCAAGATTTGGACTACACACCGGCAACCGGCGCTCGGTCAGCAGGGGACGCGAGACGAAGCCGTGGAACGTGTCCGGGCCTCCACGGATCACCACGTCATAGTCCTCCGGCAAGGCATCGACCGGCTCGTTGGCCGTTGTGAGTTGAACCTCGATGTCAGTATGCTCGTCGCGGAATAGCCTCAGGCGCGGCAGGAGCCAGCGCAAGCTGAACGTCGCCAGGGCATTGACGCGCAGCACCGTGGCGATCGGCCCGCCCCGCCGCTGCCTGTGCTGGCGTGCTGCTGCCGAGATACGGTCAAGTGCAGGGCTAAATTCGGCAAGCAGGGCGTTGCCGCTCGGTGTCAGCGCAACGCCGCGAGCCAGCCGCAGGAACAGGGCCGGCGCGCCGAGCCACGCCTCAAGCAGTTGGATCTGTCGGCTGATGGCTCCGTGCGTGACGCCGAGCTCAGTAGCGGCGTTTTTGAAACTGCCAAGGCGAGCGGCGGCCTCGAAGGCGCGAACCGCATTCAGCGGTGGAAGGGGTCTGCGTTGCGGAGTGGCAGGCGGCATGATGTGAGTTTTCCTGACGCAAAGCGGAAGAATAAATCGATTGTCAGACCCTGGACAGATCGTCAGGTTTGAAGAAGTGATTTTTTCTCGCCTCGATGTACCGTTTTGGCCGATGCCAGATGGAGGGAACCGCTTGACCGAGCTAGCTGTCTTAACGGCTTCCACACTGGAATTGTCCGGACGCTCTGGCGCCCGCCGCACGCTGGCGATGGCCGGTCTTGCCCACGCATTGCACGACGGCTTCACCGACATGATTTATGTGCTGCTGCCGGTCTGGCAGGCGCAGTTTGCGCTCGGCTATGGCGCCCTGGCGTTGGTGCGGGCCTTGTACGTCGGCGCCCTGGCGGCGTTACAGGTGCCGTCAGGTCATCTTGCGCGACATCTGAATGCACGAACGGTGCTGGCACTCGGCACACTGCTGAGCGCGGGCGGCTACGCTCTGGCCGGGTTTTCAGGTGGTCTGGCGGGATTGTGCGCCTCGCTTGTTTTGGCCGGTGCCGGTGGCAGCACACAGCACCCTCTCGCATCCGCTGCCGTATCGCGGGCCTACGGCGGGACCGCGCGCGGCCCGCTCGGCACGTATAATTTCGCGGGTGACCTCGGCAAAGCGACACTTCCGCCGGCCGTCGCCTTGCTGTTGACCGTGATGGGCTGGCGTCCGGCGCTTTGGGTCATGGCCGGCCTGGGGGCCGTGGTTGCGCTGCTGATCTGCTGGCTTATGCCGCTCGTTGCACAGCCACGGGCCATGGTCGAATCCTTGAGGCTGCCGGCCCGCGAAACTGACGACAAGGCCGGCTTTGGCCTGCTGTTCGCCATTGGTGTGCTGGACAGCGCGGCGCGCATGGGCTTCCTGTTGTTTCTGCCTTTCCTGCTGCAGGCTAAGGGCGCCCCGTTGACGACCGTGGGCCTGGCGCTGTCGCTGGTCTTCATTGGCGGAGCGCTCGGCAAGGCGGCTTGCGGCTGGCTCGGTACACGCCTTGGCCTCCTGACCACCGTCATCGTGACCGAATGCGGTACGGCGTCAGCAATTTTGGCACTGCTTGTCCTGCCACTCGTACCGAGTCTGGTGCTGCTGCCGTTGTTGGGCGTTATGCTCAACGGCACGTCCTCTGTGCTGTATGGCACAGTGCCTGAACTTGTGCCTGCCAAGCAGATCGAGCGCGCTTTTGCGCTGTTCTACACTGGCACATTGGGATCAAGTGCATTGGCGCCCGTGCTCTATGGCCGGCTGGGAGATGCAACAGGACCGATCTGGGCGACCGGTGCGGCAGGCATAACGGCACTTGCGGTTGTGCCGCTGATGCTCTTGCTGGCGCCGCGGATGGCATTAGCTGCGAACGCTCAGACTTCGTGATGTCCGTGCGCACCATACGAACCAGCGTTCATTGAGGCCTGCCGAGGAATACATAGTCGGCCGCATACGGCACCGCCGTCAGTTCCCCAACCGTCTCGCATGGCCCTGCCAGCACGCCCCCTTTCGTGTTGATACGTTGAATGACCGTCACGGCAGCAAACTGACCGCGCCCGCCCGCGGCCGCCTCCAGCTTCAGCCATGGGATATCGGCAGCCGTCTCACCCGCCACATGACCGATGACCTTGCCGGTGACCAGGCTTCCGTCGGCGAGTTCCCAGCCCGGCCCGGCAAAATGACGCCCGACTGTGCGGCCATCGCGTATCAAGGACGCGATCGGCTCGCGGAACTGCCAACTCGGTTGGCCCGTGGTGCCGGCCACGCAGGCATAGATTTGCGCACCCACCGCATGCGTCGTCATGAGGGGAACGCCGCCGGGTTCGGAGATGGCATTTGGCAAGGCTGGTTGCGCGCTCGCCGGACCCACGAGCGTCGTGACCAGAACCCCGGCAATAGGCCCGATCCGGCGGAAAGCGGCGGTGCAGGAAGTCATCGTCATTCCTTCCGAACGGAGGGCCATCCTCCAACGACAGCGAACCTACCAGCAGCCCGCCAGAACTGAAACTAAACCCCTCGGCGGTTCGGGTAAGAGAGGTGTGACATGTTTTGTTCATCCGACTGACATTCGTCTGTCATCGGCCGCGGTTACTGCCGGATCATTGATCAGGGGACATCGCAGCATGCTTCGCAGACAAGTCATTGCCATGGGTGCCGCAATGGGTTTGGGCCTGACTCGAGCCCGCGCCGAGACGCTGACAGAATTCCGCGTTGGCATTCTGGGTGGCGAAAATACGCAGGACCGGCTGGTCCGCTACGACGAGTTCCAAAAGCTGCTGAGCGAGCATCTTCACATGCCAGTGAAGCTGTTCCCGGCCGCCGACTATGCCGGTGTAATGCAGGGCATCGCGGCCGGACAGCTAGAGGCCGCGGAATTCGGCGCCTCCGGCTTCGCGGGCGCGTGGCTGGATTGCAAGTGCGTCGAGCCGGTCGTGGTTCCGCAAGAGAACGACGGATCGACCTACTACTACTCGGTGATGATCGTTCGTGCCGACTCCCCGATCAGGACGGTCGAGGACATGAAGGGCCATTCGCTGGCCTGGGCCGATCCGAACTCCACGTCCGGTTACCTGATCCCGAGCGCCACGCTGAAGACCAAGGGGATCAACCTGGCGGACGGGGCGTATTTCTCGCGCACGGGCTTCGCCGGTGGGCATGAGCAGGGCGTGATCGCGGTGCTGAACAAGCAATACGACGGCGCGGTGACCTGGACATCGGGCCAGGGCGATATCACCGAGGGCTATACGCGCGGCAACCTACGCTCGATGGTAGACCGGAAGATGCTGAACATGGCGGACATCCGGATCATTTGGCGGTCGGGCAAAATCCCGAACGGTCCGTGGGCGATCCGTTCGGCGGTGTCGGACGAAGTGAAAAAGTCGTTTGCCGCGTTCATGCTCGATCTGCCGGTGTCGCACCCGAAGGTGTACGCCGACATCGAGAAGGGCGCCGGCGTTGGTTACGCTCCGGCGACGATGGAGCTTTACAAGGACATTATCGATTTGCGTCTGGCAGAACGGAGCGCCAATCGGTCTTAGAAAGGCAAGGGGCGGCGTGGATCGCCGCCCCTGTTGCCTCGTTATGCGAAGACGTCCGGATTGACGGCATGGCCCTTGTTCGGGGTGCCGTCCAGCACGCCCAGGATGTTTTGCGCGGTCGCGACCGCCATCGCCGCGATGGACTCGACCGTGACGCCGGCCATGTGCGGCGACGATATCACGTTATCCAACGTCAGCAGAGGGTGGTCGGTCGGGGCCGGCTCCACGTCGTACACGTCCAGACCGGCGCCGCCAATATGGCCGGACTTCAGGGCGTCATACAGCGCCGGCTCGTCGATGATGCCGCCGCGGGCGGTGTTGACCAGGAACGCCCCCTTCTTCATCAGCGCCAGGCGAGCGGCATTGATCAGGCCGATCGTGGCCGGGCTTTTCGGGCAGTGGATCGAAACGAAATCGGCGCGCGGCAGAGCGGCGTCGAGGTCACTGACCGCCTCGCATCCGGCGGCGGTGATCGTTGCCTGATCCACGTACGGATCGTAAATCAGCACGTTCATGTCGAAGCCGATGCAACGCCGGGCGGAACGGGTGCCGATGCGGCCGAAGCCGATAATCAGGACGGTCTTGCCTGATAGCTCCATCGGCAGGTGGTGGTGGCGATCAGTCCACTTGTCGTCTTTCACCAGCCGGTCCATCTCATAGACCTTCTTGGCCAGCGCGATCATCAGATGGAACGCCTGTTCGGCGACGCTGGTGGAGTTGGCGGTGCCCGCCACCATCAGCGGCACATGCCTCGCCGTCAGCACCGGGACATCGACCGCGTCATAGCCGACGCCGATGCGGGCGACGACCTCCATGGCGGGGGCGGCGTCCATTTCGGGCTGCCTGAACGGGGTGCCGGACAGCGCGATGCCGGAACAATTCGCCAGTTGCGGCAGCAGGTCGGCCTGGCTGATGCCGGCGGGGTAGATGACGGTCTCGATATCGTCGCGGGCGCGCAGGATGGCGATGCCCGCCTTGTCCATCGTGTGGGGCAGCATCACTTTGCGTTTGTTGGTGGCCATGGCGTTTCCTTTGGGGTGGTCCTGGGGTTGGGCATAGCCGGGGTTTCGGGCGGGCGCCAGATGCGGTTGCGGCATAGCTCGGTTGGCAACGCGCACTGTTTACCCGCAGATGGAACGTGTGGATTTCATGAGCCCTGAACTGCGAGCGCCAAGAGAAGGCCACCAACGGCCGTTCGGTCATCTTACGTTGCCGGGCCGCGTGACGGTGCCCCATCCGAAACGAGATGTTCCGATCGGGACTACTCGGAGCATAGAAAAACAGTCCGGCGTGAAACTCAGGTGAGGCCATGACCGCTTACATCGCACTGTTGCGCAAGGAACCGAGCAGCGATTTCGGTGTGGATTTCGCCGACTTTCCCGGGTGCATAACGGCGGGAAAGACGTTGGAAGAGGCTCGCACGATGGCGGCCGAGGCGTTGGCACTGCACGTCGAAGGGATGCTGGAAGATCGCGAACCGATCCCCGAACCGTCCTCGCTCGATACCATCATGAACGATCCGGAGAACCGCGATGCGGTCGCGTTTCTGGTCGAGGTCCCGACACGGCCAATCTGTCTCTGTTCCGGGCGGAGGCGGTGAGGAAGAAGCCGGCGGCGCGGGGGGGGAAGTTTTGAGGACCACCCCAAGGACCATTGTCTCCATGCCCTCGCGTTCGAGCCCTCGCGTGCGGCACCAGCTCTGGTTGACAATTGTCGATCTTGTTGGCGGCCATAGGAGTTGGAAACTGTAATTCTAACGCGATTGGATTTGGATCAGACATCATGAGACCCGAAGATCGGTTGCATCGCCATCGGGTTCAAGGGCGACGATAGGTTTTTTGTCGGATTGGCACAGCCTTGTGCAATAGGAAGTGAATATGGCGCCGCTAGGCTGGATGCCACCGAACCGCGTAAGCGCGAGGACTGGGAGTTGGTTGGCTAGGCTTGGCAGATCTTCGAGCCGGATATCGCGGAGTTGGGTAGGACGATACGTAGCATCGTGGCCGGGGTTGCGGTACTTCTGAACGCTACGCGATCCGGCCGCTTGACGCCACCCGCGCTTCTGGAGCGACGACATGGCAATACAATCCGGGAACTCTTCCAAACCGATCCCAGGGCGCTTAACGCCGAAGAATCGCAATACCTCATCGATTTCCGCACAGCTGACGAAATCCGAAATCGAAGCCTTGCGGCAACGCAAGAGACAGATCGACGATTATGCGCAAAAGCATCTGACCGGCTGGGCGGCGAAGCTGGTTAAATAATCGGCTACCCGGGTACTGATGTCGGAGGATGACATTACGCAGCCGCGAACCACATGAAAGCATGGGCCGGTCGCGCCCCTGGAGGCAGCGGCCGAAAGCGTCTACACATCCGAGCGCCGACCGGCAACGACAGGAGACTCGATCATGACCACCTCAGCCTCGGACTTCGACGTCGTGATCATCGGGGCAGGCCCCGCGGGCCTTAGCCTCGCCCGAGCGCTCGCCGACACCGGCCTGTCGATCGCGGTGGTGGAGCGTCAGTCGCGCGCGGTGCTGGAAACACCCCCCTTCGACGGCCGCGAAATCGCCCTGTCGCACCATTCCGTCGAACTGCTGAAGCGCTACGGCGCCTGGGACCGCATCGCGCAACAGGATGTGTCGCCGCTGGGCGAGGCCCGTGTGCTGAACGGACCAACCTCGCTCCACGCCCTCCGCTTCCAGCCCCCCGGCCGCGACGACCAGCCGCTGGGCGTCCTGGTGCCGAACCACCAGATCCGCCGGTCGCTGTTCGACTGCGTCGCCCCATACGGCAACGTGCATCTGTTGACCGAAAAGACCGGCGCCGCGATTGAGGCCGGCCCGCACTCCGCCACGCTGACGCTAACCGACGGCACCCGCCTGACCGCCAAGCTGATCGTCGCCGCCGATACCCGTATGTCGGAAATGCGCCGCCGGATGGGGATCCCCGCCCGCATGCGTGATTTCGGAAAAACCATGATGGTCTGCCGCATGGCGCACGACACGCCTCATAACGCGGTCGCGACCGAGTGGTTCGGCTACGGCCAGACCGTCGCCATCCTGCCGCTGAACGGGACCGAGGCGCATCCGAACATCTCGTCGCTGGTCCTGACCATGCCCGGCCATCAGATCGAGCGCCTGATGGCCCTGGATGCCGATGCTTTCAGCGCCGAGATCACCGAACGCTACCAGCACCGGTTAGGCGACATGCGCTTGATTGGCACGCAGCATCCGTATCCGCTGGTGTGCGTCTATGCCGATCGTTTCGTTGGCCGCCGCTTCGCGCTGGCAGGCGATGCCGCCGTCGGCATGCATCCGGTCACTGCCCACGGCTTCAATTTCGGCATGCTCGGTTCCGAAACGTTGGCGGCCCTGATTGCTCAGGCGGCCAAATCGGGCGGCGACATCGGTAGTGCATCGGTTCTTGCCCGATATGAGGCCCGCCATCGCCGCGCCACGCTTCCGCTCTACCTGGGGACGAATGCGACGGCGTCGCTCTATACCGACGATCGGTTCCCGGCCCGCGTTGCCCGCGACGCGGTGATTTTTGCCGGCGAACTGCTCGCCCCGGTCCGCCGCGCCGTTGCTGCGCGACTGATGCAACGATCCGCCGGGAGGCCAGCACGCGTGGCGTGAATACGACCGTGCGAAAACTCAGATCCGCGCCTTTGACGGGGCAGTCCTCGTCGTCATGGCGGGCGAAGGCCCGCCATCCACGCCTTGCTATGCTGTCCCAGCCCGGAAAAAGGCGTGGATGGCAGGCCTTCGCCTGCCATGACGGGGTTGGGCCGAACGCTCAAACTTAGGACCCGCTGGGTTTGGAACGGTGCCAGTAATAGCGCCGCCGCGAATGCTTGGAGAGCGCTTCTGGAGCGGCACGGTTTGACAACCGACTACCCCACCAACTCCCGCCACTCCGCCTCGGTCATCGTCCGCACCCCAAGCTCCGCGGCCTTCCGAGCCTTCGATCCCGCATCGGCGCCGACCACCACGATGTCGGTCTTCTTCGATACCGAGTCCGTCACCTTCGCCCCTAGCGACTCCGCCCGCGCTTTCGCTTCCGGCCGGGTCAGGGTTTCCAACGTCCCGGTAAACACCACGGTCTTTCCCGCAACCGGGCTATCCGCCGACTCCGCCCGCGCCGCGTCCTGAATCGTCAGTTCGGCGGCGACTTCATCCAACGTCGCAATGTTCCGCGGTTCGTCAAAGAAATCCGTTAATTCCTCGGCGATGGTGGGGCCGATCCCACTGATGCTGCCAAGTTCCGACCGTTCATCCGATCCGATCTGCCGAGCCGCCAGCATCTGCGCCCGCCAGTTGGCGAAGCTTCCATAGTGCCGCGCTAACAGTTTGGCATTCGACTCACCGATGCGGCGGATACCCAGCGCATAGATGAAGCGCTCCAAAGAAATCGTCCGGCGGGCAGCGATCGAGCGTGACAGATTGCGCGCCGACAACTTCCCCCACCCCTCGCGCGTCGCGATGACCTCCTCGCGCTCCGGTAGTTTGAAGATATCGGCCGGACTGTGCAGCCAGCCCTCGTTATAGAATTCCTGAATGGTCTTCCCACCCAGCCCATCAATGTCGAAAGCGGTGCGGGAGACGAAATGGATCAGCCGCTCCACCAACTGCGCCGAACAAATCAGACCACCCGTGCAACGCTTCACCACCTCGCCCGGCGGCCGCACCGCGTGACTGCCACAAGCGGGACAGACAGCCGGGAACACGAACGCCGTCGAATCCTCGGGCCGGCGCTCCAACACCACAGAAACGATCTGCGGAATCACGTCGCCAGCACGTTGCAGAACCACCGTGTCGCCGACACGGATATCCTTGCGCGCGATCTCATCTTCATTGTGCAGCGTCGCCCGCGCCACCAGCACACCGCCGACGTTAACCGGTTCCAGTTCGGCGACCGGAGTCAGCGCCCCGGTGCGTCCGACCTGGATGCGGATTTCCCGCAGCACCGTCGTCGCCTGCTCGGCCGGGAACTTCCAGGCGATCGCCCACCGCGGCGCCCGCCCGACAAAGCCCAACCGGCGCTGCAACGACAAATCATCGATCTTGTAAACAACACCGTCAATATCGTAGCCGAGGCCCGATCGCTCCAGACCAATCTCGTTCTGAAATGCCTCGGCGTCGGTTTCGTTCTCCAACCGCCGGGACAGCGGATTGACGTCGAACCCCCACGCCGTCAGCCGTTGCAGATAATCCCAATGCGTCGCCGCCACCGGCTCACTGCTCTCGCCCTGCGCATAGGCAAACAACGACAATGGACGGCTGGCGGTGATGCGCGTGTCCAACTGCCTCAGACTACCGGCCGCGGCGTTGCGGGGATTGGCAAAAATCTTCGATCCAGCCTCGGCCTGCGTCTGGTTCAGCGTAAGGAAATCCGCCTTGGTCATGAAGACCTCGCCGCGAACCTCGATGAAAGCGGGGGCCTCGCCAATCAACTGGTCAGGGACCGACTTCATCGTCCGCAGATTGGCGGTGACGTCCTCGCCTTCGGTGCCGTCGCCGCGCGTGGCGCCCCGGACGAAACGGCCGTGTTCGTAGCTCAGGTTGATCGACAATCCGTCGATCTTCGGTTCGGCCACGAACACCAGCGGTTCGGTGCGACCAAGAAACCGCTTCGCGCGGGCGCAGAATTCGGCAAATTCTTCCGCTCCGAACGCGTTGTCCAGCGACAGCATCGGCACCCGGTGGCGCAGCTTGGAAAACCCGGACTCGACCGCCCCGCCCACGCGCGCCGACGGAGAATCCGCCCGGATCAGTTCGGGGAACCGCGCCTCAATGGCTGAATTTCGCCGGCGCAGCGCGTCATAGTCGGCGTCGGAGATCTCCGGGGCGTCAAGCGTGTGATACGCCGCGTCGTGATGCGCGATGTCCGCCGCGAGACGCGCGAGTTCCTCGGCGGCTTCGGCCTCGGTGAGGGTATCGACGTCGGGTGCTGACTTTGTATCTAACATGACGGGACCACCATGCCAGGACCGGGGTGCTTTAAGTCATCAAGAAAGGGTTTTGCACAGAGGACTTTGAGAAGACCATGAGATCGCCGAGACAGGAAGTATGGCGCTGCGCGCATAGACGCTGCGCCGCTTCGCATCCGGGCAGCGCGACAGCAACTGCTCAAACCAACACCCCCTGCGGCGGCTTCTGCCCCCGGAGCAAATCGTCGGCAGCTGCCCGTGCCGCATCGGAGATCGTCTCGCCTGCCAGCATCCGCGCGATCTCTTCCCGCCGCTCGTCCGGAGTCAATCGCTCCACCGTCGTCGCCGTCCGATCCCGTAATGCCGCCTTCGCCACCCGCAAATGCGCTGCCCCGCGTGCCGCCACCTGCGGACTGTGCGTCACCACCAAAACCTGCAACCCCTCGGCCACCCGAGCCAGCCGTTCACCAACAGCGGCGGCGGTGGCGCCACCGACGCCGGAATCAACCTCGTCAAACACCAAAGTCGGCACCGCCGACCCGGCCGACAGCACTACCTTCATCGCCAGCATCAACCGCGATAACTCACCGCCTGACGCAACGCGCGCCAACGGCCCTGGTTCCTGCCCGGGATTGGTGGCGATCAGGAAACGCACCTGATCCATCCCGTTCGGACCCCACCCGGCCTCTGGCAACACCCCCACCTCGGCAAAGAAACGCGCCTTGTCCAGCCGCAGCGGCGGCAACTCTTTCCCGACCGCCTTCTGCAACTTCCCCGCCGCCGCCCCACGCGAGGCCGACAACGCAGCGGCAGCAGCCAAATACCGCTCGCGTCCGGCCCGCGCCGCCTGTTCCAATTCGGAAATTTCGGCCGCCCCGGTTTCCAGGGCCGCCAGCCGCCCGCTCAGCGTATCCAGCAGCACCGGCAAATCCGGCACCTGCACGCTGTGTTTCCGAGCCGATGCTCGCAGCGCGAACAGTCGCTCTTCCGATTGCTCCAGCAACCTGGGGTCCACATCGGCGTCCGCGATCAGCCGGCTCAATAATGTCTCCGCCTCGGCCAGCGCCTCTTCCGCCCGCTCCAACGCCGCCAGTGCAGGACCGGCCGGATTGTCCCCGACCGCGTCGCCCGACGGAGCCAACCGCTGCAAAGCCCGCGATGCCGCGCGCAAAGAAGCCGCCGGCCCGGCTCCGCGCCGATCCCGCGGCGTCAATTCCGCCAAGGCCGAGGCGATCGCTTCCGCCCGGCGTTCATTCTGCTGCAAGCGCAACCGCTCGCGCGCCAGGGCTTCTTCCTCGCCGACCCGCGGCGCCAGTGTGGCCAGTTCCGCAAATGCGTGCCGCAGCCATTCTTCGTCGCGCGCGGCAGCGGCGATCGCCTCGCGGGCGTTCTCCAACCGCACCAGCGCGTCATGCCAAATCCGCCACGCGTCAGATACCGCCGAACGCAATGCCATCGGCACGCCGAACGCATCCAGCAACCCGGCATGACTGGCGGGATCTGCGAGGCTCATTTGCTCGTGCTGGCCCTGGACCTCGACCAGCAGCGCGCCGATTCGGCGTAGCAATCCGACTCCAACAGGATGGTCGTTAATAAAGGCGCGCGACCGTCCGTCTTTCAGGACGATCCGCCGCAGCACGACTTCGTCTTCTGCCTCCCAACCCTGTTCAGCCAGAACGGACACCACCGGATGACCGTCCGGGGGAAAGAAGCACGCGGTCACGCTGGCCTGTTCGGCCGAGGCGCGCACCAATCCGCTTTCCGCCCGCGCCCCAAGCGCCAGACCGAGACTGTCCAACAGGATGGATTTGCCGGCACCGGTTTCACCGGTCAGCACCGTCAGCCCCGACTCGAACGCCAAATCCAGGCGTTCGATCAGGACGACGTCGCGAATCGACAACGCGGTCAGCACGCCGCGTTGCTCACGCGTCTTACCGATCGGCGATCAGAACACCGCATGCCAGGCACGGGACATAAAGCCGGGCCGTTCGGTGTCAGCCGCCGGCGCCTTGTCAGTGGGCTTTGCCAGACCATCATCGACGAGCTGGGTGTAACTTGAGTCGTACCACTCACTGCCGGGGTAGTTGTAACCCAGCACCGAAGCCGTCCTGCGGGCCTGATCCTTCAGCCCGAGGGCCAAATAAACCTCGGTCAGACGCGCCAGGGCTTCCGGCACGTGGTTGGTGGTTTGGAAATCGTCCACGACCCGTTGGAACCGGCCAATCGCGGCCTCATACAAATGCTGCTTCTGGTAGAAGCGGCCGATCTCCATCTCCTTGCCGGCCAGATGATCGACGCACAGATCAATCTTTAGCTTGGCATCGCGGGCATACGTCGAGTCGGGGAACCGCGTCACAACCTCGCGCAGCGCGTTCATCGCCTGCTCGGTGCCCTTCTGGTCGCGGGCGATGTCGGCGATTTGCTCATAATAGCACAGGGCGCGCAGGTAATAGGCATAGGCGACATCGCGATGCGCCGGATGCAACTGGATCCAGCGGTCCAGCGTGCCGATCGACTCGGTGTATTTGTTCTGCAAATACAGCGAGTAACCCGACATGAGCTGCGCGTTCACCGCCCAGGAGGAGTACGGATAGTTCTGCTCCACCGCGTTGAACTGATCGCCGGCCGTGGTGAAGCGGCGGTCGTTCAGCGCATCGACACCATTGTTATAGAGGCCTTCCACCGGACCGACGGGACCGGTCTTGGCGTTATCGTCCGAAGAGCCGCAAGCGGACAGCAACGGCAGAAGCGCGGTGATCCCAACAAACAGGGTGCGCCGGAAGCGGAGGGACATGGGGTGACTCGTGTTCATCAGCGGGCCTTATACCATGGCTCCGCGATACGCGAATACAGGGTTATGCGTTATTCAGGCGGCTTGCATCAGCGGGTCGGTCGTCACCACGCGCAGGGCGGCGGCATCGGCGAACAAGGCCCGCAGCAGGCGGTTGTTCAGGTCGTGGCCGGTGCGATGCGCGACGTAACGCCCGTGCAGCCGGCCGCCGGCCAGCGCCAGATCGCCCACCGCATCCAGCAATTTATGCCGGGCGAACTCCGCATCCATGCGCAAACCGCCCGGATTGAGGATGTTGGCCCCGTCCACGACGATCGCATTGTCCAGGCTGCCGCCGAGCGCGAGACCGGCGGCCTGGAGCTGAACCACTTCGTCCGCATGGGCGAACGTGCGGGCGGAGGCGATTTCATGCCGGAAGCTGTCGGCGGTCAGCCGCAGCGAGGCCGACTGCCGTCCGATCGCACTGGCGGCGAAATCGATCGACAGATCCATTTCCAGCACCGGCTGCACGGCGCGGGCGGCGGGACCGAGCGGTCGGAGTTCGGCCCAGGCCTCACCTTGCTGCACGCGCACGGTGCGGCGGACTTCGATCACCCGGGCAGGGGCGTCCTGTTCAACCGAACCGGCGCAATCCAGCAAGAACACGAACGGTGCGGCGGATCCGTCCAGAATCGGCAGTTCGGGGCCGTCAACCTCGATCAGGGCATTGTCGATGGACAGCGCGGACAGGGCGGCCATCAGATGCTCGACCGTGCCGACCCGGACGGACGGATCGGCGGGATCGGCCAACACGGTGCACAGGCGGGTGTCGCCGACGTTGTCGAAGCTGGCGGCGATGGTGCGGTTCAGGTCGGTGCGGCGGAATACGATACCATGGTCGGCGGCGGCGGGACGGATGGTCAGGGTCACGCGCTGGCCCGAGTGCACGCCCACGCCGACGCAATCGATCGCCGACTTAACCGTGCGTTGCCGCCAGCCGAGGGAGGCGCCGGATTGGGGCAGGGAAAGTCGCGCGAAGCCGTCCATCAAGGGCATATTCCGGGGGCACAAGCGGGATGGCCGATGCCGTGCAGCTTGGTAACCCGTTTCATTATCCGCGCCGAGTCAATGATTGTTGCCCGATGTGACTCGCCAAGGCGTTGCTTTTGCAGCTTTTGTTGCAGTGCGTTACAAATTAGCGTTACATCGTAACTGAACCCCGATCCCGGCCTTCGCCCCAGCGGGTGAATGACCGGGATGGCAACTGGGTTTTAGTGAATTTCGCCCGACTTCTTCAGGGCCTCACGCAGCTTGGCCGGCGTGAACCCGGGAGCGTTACAAACGTCCAGGATCACCTTCTCCCGCCGCGACACCAGGTCGATCGCCGCCGGCAGTTTGCGCACCGCGTCGGCCGGAATCACGACCGCGCCGTGGAAATCGGCATGGATCACGTCGTCATGCGCCACGTTCATGCCGAAAATATTCACCGGCTTGCCATAATCGACCATGTGCACATGCGCGTGGCTCGGTCCGATTCGGCCGCCGATCATCTGATACCCCGCCGCCCACATATCCAGATCGCGGAACGAGCCGTTGGTGACGCAGCCGATCGAGCCCAGCGCGCGATGGATGGTGGACTGCACCTCTCCCCAATACGCGCCATACCCAACGTGGCCGTCGATGTCCTGCAACACCGCGATGGTCGGGAAATCCACGCGCGCAACATAGTCGTACCAATCGGCGCGGTCGGTGACCTTGGAGCGGGGCGGCTCCATCGAGCGGATCATGCCAACCCGAGCCAGTCCGACGATCGGCTTGGCTTTCGGGTCGATGCAGACCATCGGCTCAACGGTGAAACCGATGGCGCGGCGTTCCGGCACCACGACTTCGAGTCCGTTACAGATGGTGGGCGTGTCCCATTGCGCCAGGATGTCCAGGTCAGCCTGGGTGAAGGGGTAGTCGGTCATGGTGGTTTCCTCTCTCTGTCGAATCGGATTGCAGCCTCGCCGTTCGGCGTCGTGCGGCAGGCTGACTTCATGACATCCATCGCAACTGGTGGCAAAGCCGTCGCACCTTTTGCGCTGCCGGCGTTCCGGGTGGCGGCATTCGCCTTGTGGGGCGGAATGAAATCATCTACCTCGATTTCAGTTCGTTGAGTGACTAAACCGCAGGGTCAGCATGCCGTATTCGCCCCGATGAGTCTGCCAAAGCACCTGCCCGCGCTTGATGGTTTGCGCGCGATGGCGGTGACGCTGGTAATCGCCAGCCATGCTTTTCCGATGGTTCATGAACTGCCTTGGACGGTGAAGCGATTCAGCAATCTGGGCTGGTATGGGGTCCAACTGTTTTTTGTCGTCAGTTGCGTCACTTTGGCCAACTCATGGCGCCGGCAGGAACTGACAGGACCGCCCAGCCTGCGTGGCTTCGCATTGCGCCGCTGGTTTCGGATCGCGCCCGCGTATTTCATCGCCGCGCTGGGCTACCTTTGGCTGATGCAGCCTGCGGCCATCGACGCAACCAGGGTAGCAACCTTCCTGACCTTTACCAGCGGCTGGAGCCCCGCACAAATGCCGACCGTTCAAAACGCATGGATCGGCGTCCCGGGCGGCTGGAGTATTGAAGCAGAGTTCGCTTTCTACGCGATTTTCCCCATTTTGATCGTCAGAATGCGCGGTCTGCGGCGCGCGTTGGTTGCCCTGGCGATCAGTCTGCCTGTGGCATGGGCCGCCAATTCGGCTGGCCTGGCGGCATACCAACCGGCCTATGGCGACATGGCCACGGATCAGTTTCTCTACTACTGGCTCCCCAACCAAATACCGGTGTTTCTGGTCGGACTTGTCACATACGAGCTGATTGTTTCTCTTTCCGAGGAGGGACGCTGGCAACGCGCCGCCCGCGGCATCGTTCGGTTCAGAGTCGGCATCCTGGCCATCTGCCTGGTCACGTTTGCCTCGCTGGCGATGCTGCCCTGGCCGCGGCTGCCGGAACCTGGCCATGCATTTCTGCCTTCGCATGTGATCGCGGCAACGGCATTCGCTGGCGCTTGCGTTGCTCTCACGCTGTGCCCGGGGACGATCATCACAAACCGATTTGTGACACGGCTCGGACAGGCCAGTTTCAGTGCCTACCTGATCCATTTCGCGATCATCGCGGGATTGGAAAGAGTGCTGCCGGATCGGATTTTGGCCGGGACCGGCGTCGCCGCGGCCCTGACCGGCGGCGCATTGTTCCTGCTGGTCCTCGGGCTAACGGGGTGCATCGCGCAGATCACCTATCGTCTGATTGAGACGCCGGCGATTCGGATCGGTTCGCTTGTTATTGCCGGAACCCGGTCTCGCGCCATTGCGGCGATATAGACCGGGCTCCGGCCGAGGTAATTGGCACTGGATCGGCAAAGCTTTTTAAGCCAAAACATCAACTAAGCGGAACAACAGGACCAGCCGGATGACCCTCCTGACCCACAATCCGGCTCGTTGAACCGGTGAATCGCGAAACCTCGCTGTACCTGGACGCCTGGCGCCTGTTCGCGGCGTTGATCGTGTTCGTCGGACACGTATCCGGCCACCGTTTCACTGGAGGTTTCCTGTGGCAAGTCGCGCCATTTATGGGCGAGGCGGTTGCGATCTTTTTCGTGCTGTCCGGCTTCGTCATCGGCTATGCGACCGACCGAGGCCCCGGAACGGCGCGATCCTATGCCATAAGCCGTCTGGCCAGGGTCTATTCGGTCGCGCTGCCGGCGTTGATCGTCACGTTCACCCTGGATGGCATCGGCCGACTCTATCGGCCGGACCTTTACTCAATCACATGGGGCTACGTCGCCGACGGCCAATTCTGGCAATTCGTATCCGGCCTGCTGTTCGTCAACCAGATCTGGGGACTGGACGTGCCGCAAGGCTCCGACCTGCCTTACTGGTCGCTCGGTTACGAGGTTTGGTACTATGTGATCTTCGGCCTCGCCACGTTCGCGACGCCGCGCTGGAGAGTCGGCAGCGTTCTGCTGACCCTGGTTTTCGTTGGACCGGCGATCGCGTCCATGCTGCCGTTGTGGCTGTTTGGCCTGTTCGGTTACAGATTTTGCGCCGCTCGTCCGATCAGTCGATCGGTCGGGTGGGGGCTGTTTGCAGGGTCGTTGCTGATCTGGGGGGCTTACGAGATTGGGGGCAGGGCCTATGTGGGGACGCTGGCTATCGTCCCCGCGAACCCCAATCGGCCCGGTATAATCGAAAGCTATATCGTGGGCGCGCTGTTCATCAGCCACATTGTCGGCTTCTACGCCATTTCCCCGGCCTTCAGGGCGATTGCGGCCCGCATCGAAAAACCGGTTCGCTGGGCCGCGGGGGCGACGTTCACCATCTACCTGCTGCATCTGCCGGTGGCGCAATTCCTGATCACGCAGACTCCCGGGCCGTTGGAGTCCGGGGCTAACCGAGCCATTGTCTTGGGCGGTACGTTGTTGGTGCTTTTCATTTTGGCGGAGCTGACCGAGCGTCGAAAGGCGCCCTGGAAACGGGCTTTCCAAGCACTTCTGGTGCGCTCCCGGGGATCGCAACCGGCGATGTGACAAGTCGAGGGGCGCGGACAGTAATGTCCCGAGGATGGTACTCCATGTGCGTTCCCAGATTAACACTACCCCCGGGTGAATGCTTAGGCGTTCTGACACTGTCGGGAAGATCAATGACCCAGGAACGCCCAAATCGCAGCCGGTGTGCCGCGGGATTGAATTCCGCTTAAAGGAGGGTTGATCAGACATCACGATCATGTTACGGGGGGGCAATGATCGAAAAGACAACGCTCCGAGACCGACTTGAGGTAACCAAGGGCAGACCCTCAGGTTTTGACTACATGCGGGTGGCCCTCGCGGTATTAATTATTGTTATCCACAGCATTTTCAGTAGCTATGGTAATGACGATGAGATCTGGGGCAGCGCATGGCGCGCCCCAATAGCGCTGCTGCTACCTATGTTCTTTTCGTTGAGTGGATTTTTGGTCGCTGGCAGCCTTGAGCGCTGCGAAACGTTGGTCAGCTTCCTCGGTCTGCGCGTCCTGCGCCTCGGCCCAGCACTGGCTGCGGAGGTGTTTCTGTCCGCGCTGGTGTTGGGGCCACTGGTAACTGAGCTGCCACTGCGTGAGTATTTTTCGAATCCCGAGCTGTTTTCATATTTTTGGAATATGGTTGGTGACATTCATTTTAGTCTACCTGGCGTGTTTTTGCATAATCCAAGTCCGTCTATAGTGAACGGCCAACTTTGGACAGTGCCGATCGAATTAAAGTGTTACGTCGCAATTTCGATTGTATCAATCGTAGGTTTGGTACGTCGACGGGCGCTGTTTCTATTTGCGATTGTCGCGCTGCATTTGTTTCTGATCTGGTATTCTATTCGTCACCCTGGAAATGCGATTGGCAGTCTCTCGGATAGAATTTTGGTGATTAACTTCCTCGTTGGTATTTTATTTTTTCAATACCGCGACCGAATTCGCTGGAGCGCGGGATTATTTGTGATAGCACTCGCAGCCAGCCTCTATCTGATGGCACTGTCATTTGGCGACCGATTTTCAACGGTCCCCGTCACCTATGTCACCGTTTATCTGGGCCTCATGAATCCGCGGCGTAGCCGCCTTCTACTCGGCGGTGATTATTCCTATGGTCTGTATCTATATGGCAGTCCATTACAGCAAACTGTTGCATGGATCGGGCCGTCACTCCAGCATTGGTATTGGAATATCTTGATATCTCTCCCAAGCGCCGCACTCCTCGCCTTCGCATCTTGGCGGTTGCTCGAGAAGCCCACATTAGGCTTGCGGCCTGCTCTCCGCCGCATTGAGCAGCGTTATCTGGCAACCAGGGAAACACTATCGCAACGGGTTATCCTGCTATTACGCCGTCGTGGGGCGGTTAGTTGAAGGATGACAGCCGGGCGAATGGTTGGCGTCTGGTTTGGAGGCTGCAAGCGCCGTGCGTAGTAACTCATTGCTATTTCCGCAGAATGATTCTATAAAGGTATGATGTTGGGGTCGGGTGGATGGCGCAAAGCGAACAATCGAAATTCGTCGGCTTCGGGAATGACGCAGGCCGTGGTAATTGGGGGGCGTCTGGTAGGGTCCAAATCACTGAGGCGATCGGAAAGACAGTCGGTGGCGGCAACCGCATGCGCCGCGAGGTCATCTACGCCCGGCGGCAGATAGTGTCGTCGTGAACGCTATCGATGCGGCCTCATCACCTTCAGGCGTTGTGCCGATGGCGTTCGGGCAATTACCCAAAGTCGGTATCGTGCTGCTCAATTGGAACGGCTGGGGCGACACGATCGAATGCCTCGAAAGCCTGAAGGCTCTTACCTATCCTGACTTCGACGTGTTCGTCGTGGACAATGCCTCCACCGACGGTTCGGAAGACCATCTCAGGGCCTGGGACTCCGCACTCAACGTGATCCAGTCAGGAGGCAACCTCGGTTGGGCTGGGGGATGCAATGTCGGCATTCGCGCCGCGCTGGCCAGTGGGTGTGAGCACGTTTACCTGCTCAACAACGATGCCATGGTCCGATCGGACACCTTGGTGCGCCTGGTCGAAGCGGCGCAAGCCCTGCAGGCGGCGGCGCTCGGGTCGTTGGTGGTTTCCGCGACCGATGGCAATTGGGCCGAATTCGCCGGAACCATCATGGATGACAGGACGCACCATCCGCTTCAGATATCCTGTCGCCTTGATGAAATCGTCACGGCATCAAGCGAACCGTCAGACACCCTCGCCGTAAAGGGTTGTTCCATGCTGTTGACCGGGCCTGCCCTGCGCAAAATTGGGCTTCTTAACGAAGATTATTTCCTGAATTACGACGAGACCGATTGGTGCTTTCGGGCCCGCGATGCCGGGATGACAAATTATTACGTATCCGACTCGATAATCGATCACAAGGGCGCGGTGTCATTCAAAGGCACCAACAATCCGCTCTATCGTTATTTCATCACGCGCAATCGCCTGCTGTTCGCCCGCCGGCATCTCGATGCGCGCGGTCGCTTTTTCGCGTGGCGCGGCGCGCTCTGGGAACTTCGGTATGCGCTGATGCTGCCGCAGGAAGCAGGCCGGTCCTCTTGGCGTCATCGATTGCTGCTGCTGTCCAGTGTCATGCTCGCCATCCGGGATTACTGCCTGGGATGGTTCGGAGATTGCCCACCGGTGGTGCGTAAGTTCGCGCGCAACTACCTGTCCCGGTAGCTGCCACCAAGGTCGATTTGACGGATCGTCTTGTTACGAACGCCCGGACCGTGCCGGCAAAAGCGATCCGACCAGGCGGCGGACCAGCCGCGTGACGACAGCGAGCATGTCGGCTTCAGCACCTGGGGGGTGCCCGGATATCCGCCAAAGACCAAACAACGCCAGCGCATAAACGGTCGCACCCAGTATGACGGCGCTAACCAATGTGCCAATCACGCTCGGCATATCGCCGCTCGTTTGAGTCCAACCCAGGCCGGACAGGACCAGGACCGCAGCCATGATTGAACCTGCCACGATCGTGCGCCAGACCAGTCGCGCCAGAACGATCGCTCGCAATCCGTAGTGACGAAAGACGATCAGCAGGAACATGAAGTGTTCGAGTGTCATTCCGGCGACAGCGCCGATCGCCGCACCTAGAATGCCGAGCTGTTTGACCAGCAGAACAAGCAACAAAAGACGGATGCCGAGGCAGGCAAGCGTGATTGTAAATTGCCGGCGCAGCGCGCCATGAGCAGAGAGCAGACTGGCGGCCACAAGGCCGAACACACTGAGGGCGCCCATGATACTGAGCAATTGCAAAACCGGGATGGCTGCGGTCCATTTCTCGCCCATGACCAAACGCACCAGCGGATCGGCCACGAGCGAGACACCGAGACCCGCGGGCAATGTCATCAGAAAAGTGGCGGCGACCGGCCGCATGAACGCTTCTTCCACATTCTGACCGGTGCGGCGTGCTTCAGAAAACGCCGAAAAGCAGGCTCGGCACAGCGGAAAAATAATTTCGGTACTTGGCAGAAAGGCCACTTCATCGCCAATGGAATAAACCCCAACCGCAGTAGGACTGATGACACGTCCGAGCACAAACATATCCATTCGGTCCCGGACCAGCTCAGCCATGCTGATGGCCCAGCTCCACATCGAGAACCCGATCAGGTCGCGCCAGGCAGACAGGGTCAATCGTGGACGCCAGGGGTGCATCTTGTAGCCGAAGGCGGTGCGTAAAAAGCGCCCGGTCAGAATGCCGGCAATCAGCGCCCAATAGCTGTGCCATATCAGGGCAGAGCCAATCGTGATGATGATGCTGGCCATGCGGGGCAGAATCTGCAGCACGAACTCTTTGTGGAACGCCATATCGCGGCGGAAATCGACGACCCCGATGCTGCCGATTCCCGATATCAGCGTGCCCGCCGCGAGTGCCCACAGGATGTTGGCAAGCCGGGGTTCCGAAAAAAACGTGGCAATGGGTACGGCGCCGATCGCGATCAGCACCGTCGTCGCCAGACTACGCAACGCGGTCAGCGTGAAAGCCGTGTCATACATCGCGGGTGACGGCGAGTGCTCGCGCACCATGGCATCCTCGACGCCGATGGCGGAGAGTGTATCGACAGCAAACACGAAACCAGTCCCGAGAGCGACCAGGCCGAAATCAGCCGGTGCCAAAACACGTACCAAGACTAAAGTGCTGATCAGCCCAAGCACGCGTGTGGCCATGCGCCAGGCCACGATCCAGCCCATGCCCACGGCCGTGCGTGCCAGAATGGACGGCCCCTTTGGTTTTTCCAAAGCAAGCGTGTCCGTCTCATCGCGCTCCGTAGTCGATCCCACGTTTTGCAACCCACACCTCTCAGCAATTTCGTTTCTATACACCACACCGGCTCACGGCGAAGTGACAAAACGGCATGAGGTAACCTGTTGCGCCTGCCGGGGTTTCGTTTTTCTGCCGATGCCAGCGATCGTTTTGTCAGCCAGCCGCCCTGCCCGCGACACCGGAAGGCACGACAGCCCGGATGCCGGCAGCAAAACGATCGGCAAACGCAGCCATGGTCAGGTGGGCGTCCAGAAAGGCGCGAGCATTCCGGCCCAATCGTTGCTGCTCGTCCGGCCGAGCCAGCAGAAAGGCGATCGCGTCCCGTAAGGCCGCGGCATCGCCAACCGGAACGATGAGGCCATTTTCTCCGGGCGTAATAAACTCCCGGATCATGGGAATATCCGAGGCAATGACTGCCTTGCCCATCGCCATCGCCTCAAATAACGACGTAATTCCGCTTGGGTTGTCACTCGGTCGCAACGGCACGATGACCATGCTGGCGGAGGCGTACAAGTCGCGGAACTCCAAAAACGACATGCGAGTCCGGACGATCCGTATCGTCGCGGCGGCATCCGGCGGCAGCTCACCGGAAAAACGCGCCTTCAGGATCACGGTGGCCGGCAGCTCCCGCACGGCACCAACCAGCGTGACATAATCCCGCGCCGCGTCCTCCCCGACGGACAGGACATAATCCGAGCCTCGGTTAAATGCCGGATTGTAGAAGTCCTCATCGACCGCGTACCCGATGACCTCCGCGGGCGATCGCAAAGGATACCGCTGTTCGGCGACGGCTTTTTGCCATCTGGTCAGGGTAAAGACCTTGTCGGTCAACCGCAGAACGACACTCAAAGCCAAACGTTGGGGCCGCCAGTTGCTGCCCACGCTGACATCCCACAAAGCGATCCGGGGCCTGAAAAAAAACAGCCGGCGCAGCAGAACCAGGACCGTGGCGCCGCTTTCGAAAACCGAGATCACCAGATCGGCGGAACGGTGGGAACACAGCACGATCAGCGCCCGCAGAAAATCGAGGCCGGCAAAGAATGGATTTCCACGTCCCCATGGGTTGTAAGGCGGGGCCATCGGATCGAGCGCGGTGATATCAATACCGCGCTCCGCCAGAAGTCCGCGGAGCCGGTCGGGGTCTGGTCCCTGTCCCGGCTGATATAAGCGCGCGGACGCCATCCATGGAATGTTAGGCAGCACGATCACGCGCAGACGGCGGGGAGGGAGCCCGTTGGCTGTCATTGCCCGTGGTCAATCATGGTGTCGCTGCCCTTTGCACAATTTTGCCCACAGCGTGGTCGAGGCCGCCGCACTCGACACCGCTATGCGATGCAGGGGCAGAACCAGCACGCGCCAACGAGCCCATCACATTGCAGGCCCTGCTATGCCCCCGCCGTCAACCGGTCACAATACGCCAGGAACTGCTCCACCCGCCGGTCCCAGCCTGACGCCAGAGCCACCTCCGCGCCACTGACCCGCAGATTTTCGCGCAACGCATCATCACTGAACATGCGCACAATGGCCCCGGCGATCTCACCGGTATCGTCGCCGTCCACGACCAACCCGTTGACCATATCCGTCACCGCATCGACGCTGCCGCCTGCCTTGCCCGCGATCACCGGCAGGCCGCAGGCGTTGGCCTCCAGGAACACCAGCCCGAATCCCTCGGTGTCGCCGTCCGGCATCTCCCGGTTCGCCATGATGAACACGTCGCCAAGGCTGTAATGGTCGGTCAGCTCATAATCGGGGACCGCCCCCGCGAACACCACGTTGCGGCTCAGATCGTGTTTCTCCACCAACGCCTCCAGCGTCGGGCGATACGCGCCCCCCCCGACGATCAGATAGACCAGATCGGGGAAGTGCCGCAGTACCGCGGGCAGGCTCTCGATCACGCGGTCCACCCCTTTGCGGGCATACAACCGGCTGACCGTCAGCAGGACGGGCCGTCCCTCCAATCCATAGCGTGCCACCAGGTTCGCCGGCCGCGCACGCGGCACAAATCGTTTGAGATCGACACCATTGGAAACCAGTTCGATCTTCCGGGGCGGCACACCGAACCCGTCGATCAACGTTTCGCGTGTGAACCGGCTGACCGCAACAATGCCGTCGGCCGCCTCTAACGCGCGCCGCCGCCGTTTGCCGCCTTCGTCATACTGCGTGCGGGTGCTGATTTCCTCGCCGTGAATATAGATCAGTGTTTTCAGCCCGAACAACTGTCGGCACGCGCCCGCCAGCCAGCCGCCAGCGACCAATTCGCCGATGCACAGCACAGCGATTTTTTCCGCGCGCACGATGCGGTGGATGCTGCGCAGGATCGACAAGCGGATCGCCAGATCCGCCACGCCGCCCTCGATGCGTTGCACGATTCCGGCGTCCTGCGGCAGGAACAACGTGCGAAGCAAGCGGATGCGATGCACCTTGAACGGCGCGTGCCGGTCGAATTCACGCCAGCCCTGGATCGGCCAGCCGTCGCGGTAATCCTCTTTCGGTGCCAGGACCGAGACCCGGCCGCCGCCGAAGCGGGCCAGGCTGTCATAGACGATCGCCGAACCGCCATGCACCGGTGGAAACGTGTTGGCCACCACAAGGCAGCGATTGTTCGGCCCGGTGGCGTCCTTCGTGGACCCGATGCCGGGAAACGTCCGGACGTTGGCGATGCCGGGGTCATTCAGTCCGGAGATAACGGGAGCGCGCCGGCGCTCGAAACCGGGCGGCTGTGCCGGGTCCACCAGCGCCCCCGCCCGCAGTTGATCGTGCAGTTCCTGAACCGTCAGGAAAATACCGCCGAGTTCTTCCCGGAAAAAACTCAGAAATCCGGAAATTCGGTCCAGAAATTCCGCCAGATCGCGATCGCTGCGCACATACGGCGTATTGCCCGGCACCAACGACGGACTGTGATAATTCAGGGTAAAGATCCGCTCGCCGCGTTTCAGCAACGTCCGCGTCAGACGCTGCATCGCCGCCAGATCAGATCCTTCCGGTGACAGCGTGATACGTTCCAGCAATCCCGCCCTGGCCAGCAATCCCGGCCCCCGCAAGGAACGGAGTCGTTTATGTTCGGCCACGCCATACAGGCCCGGCATCGCCTCCGCCAACACGCCGCTGAACGCCCGCGTCACCGGCAACTCCAGCAAGCGGCGCCGCGCCCCAAACCAGAACGGGCCGTAATCGAATGCCGAAAAGTCCGGACCGCCGGCCTCGGTGTACCGGGTCCGCGGGATCAGGCTGGTATCGACCTGGAACCCCTCAGCCTCCAGTAAGTCCGAGGTGGACGGTCCCAGCCCGTAGCGGCCCGCTTTGTAAACGGTGGGCTGCACGTCGAAGTTCTGCCGCACCGCCTCGGCCAGGACATGCAGCTTCTCCTGCTCAAGCGCCCTCGGCAGATTGCCAGGAAACGACAGCCGCTCTTCGCTCTCGTCCGCGAACGGCGGGGTGACCCAGGGATGCAGTTGCGCGCCGATGTCGCACTGTCCGTCCGCCAGATACTCCCGCAGCACAGATGCGGCCGTCGGATCGGACGCGATAGGATAGGTAACCAGATAGGTTGGCTTGGCGCCGTAGCACGAAAATATTTCGTGCGCCCGCTTTTGGTGGCGGATGGAGGACGTGGCATTGTTGCGCGGCGACACCGGCCGCCCCCAATGAAATTCCTCCTCCGCATCGACAATGATGCACAGGATCGGCCGCCCGGGGGGCAACCGGATCGGTTTTATCGCAGGAAATAACGAGCCGGTATCGTCACCCGGGCTCGGAGCAGCAGGCATGCGAATTCAAACTCCTGGACACATTTGGTCTTATGCCGTGCCCGGAACCACCTGACCACCAGGGATTTCATCCAAATGACACGCGGACATATGTCCGACGCCCACGGAGCGTAACAGAGGCTCTTCAATTTTGCAACGATCGAACACAAATGGACAGCGTGTGTGGAAGCGGCAACCCGACGGCGGATTGATCGGGCTCGGGACGTCGCCCTTCAGAATGATCCGATTCCGCTTGGCCAGTGGGTCGGGCACCGGTACGGCCGAGAGCAGGGCCCGGGTGTACGGATGATGCGACCGTGCGAACAACGTCCGCCGGTCGGTCAGTTCGACGATCTTGCCCAGATACATCACCGCGACCCGGTGCGTCAGATGCTCGACCGTCGCCAGATCGTGGCTGATGAACAGCAGCGCCAGCCCCAGTTCGTCCTGCAAATCCGCCAGCAGGTTGATGATCTGCGCCTTCACCGAGACATCCAGAGCCGATACCGCCTCATCGCAGATGATCAGGTCGGCGCCCGGAGCCAGCGCCCGGGCAATGCCTATACGCTGGCGCTGGCCGCCGGAGAATTCATGTGGAAAGCGGTTGATCGCGTCGCGCGGCAGACGGACCTTGTCCATCAGCGCGCCGATCTCGGCGGCGCGATGCGGCATGCCGAAGTTTATCAGCGGTTCGGCCAGGATGTCGCGGACTTTCATACGCGGGTTCAGGCTGCTGAACGGGTCCTGGAACACGACCTGGATTCGCTTGCGCATCATGCGCAGCTTGCCAGCCGGCATGTTGTCGATTCGCTCTCCGTCCAGGCGAACCTCGCCGTCGGTCAGCTTGAACAGGCGCAGGATCGCCTTGCCGACTGTCGATTTGCCGCACCCAGATTCACCCACCAGCGACAGGGTTTCACCCCGCCGGATGTCGAAGCTGACGCCATCGACCGCATAGACCTTGGCGGTGACGCCACCGAGGAGACCGCCATGGATGGGGAAATGCTTCTTGAGGTCGTTGACCTCCAGCAGGGGGCGATCGGCGGTCATGCCGTCACCGTCTGGCCGGCGTAATGGCACGCCACTCGGTGGCCCGCCGCTTTCAACTCGATCGCCGGCGCGATCGTCCGGCAGACATCGGTCACCATCGAACACCGCCCCGCGAACGCACATCCGACAATGGGTTTGCGCAGACTGGGCACCAGTCCGGTGATTTCCGCCAAACGGGCGCGGCCGCCTTCATCCAGCGACGATCCCAGTTTCGGCACCGCGCCCAGCAATCCCCGCGTGTATGGGTGCATTGGACGCGCGAAGATTTCGTTGACTGGCGCTTCTTCGACCTTGCGACCTGCGTACATGACAACCACTCGTTGTGCCATTTCTGCAACGACCCCGAGATCGTGCGTAATCAGCATGATCGCCGACCCCAGGCGCGTCTTCAGATCGCGCATCAAATCCAGAATTTGCGCCTGAATGGTCACATCCAGTGCCGTTGTCGGCTCATCGGCGATCAGCAGGCGCGGATTGCAGGCCAGCGCCATTGCGATCATCACCCGCTGCCGCATCCCTCCGGACAACTGATGCGGATATTCGCGCACCCGCCGGCCGGGCGCGGGTATACCGACGAGCGTCAGCATATCGACCGCCTTCGCCTCGGCATCTTTCGCATTCAGGCCCTGATGCAGGCGAACCGTCTCGCCGATCTGCTGGCCCACGGTCAGGACCGGGTTCAGCGACGTCATCGGCTCCTGGAAAATCATCGAGATCGCATTGCCGCGAATCTTCCGCATCTCCTGTTCCGTGACTTTCAGCAGGTCACGCCCTTCAAACCGGATGCTGCCGGCGATCTTTCCTGGTGGCTCCTGGATTAATCGCAGGATGGACATCGATGTAACGGATTTGCCGCAGCCCGACTCGCCCACGATGCCCAATGTCTCGCCGGCATCGATATGAAACGATAGTCCTTCCACAGCACGCACGACCCCGTCCGAGGTCCCGAAATGCGTTTGCAGGTTTTCAACCTCAAGAAGTGCCATCGATCAGAGCCGCTTCGCCAAACGCGGATCGAGCGCGTCGCGCAGTCCGTCACCCAGCAAATTCACCGACAGCACCGTGATGGACAGGAAAATGGCTGGAAAGAACACGATATATGGTTTCACCTGCCACAAAGCCCGACCCTCGGCCATGATGTTTCCCCAACTCGGAATAATCGGCGGCGTGCCGGCACCGATGAACGACAGCGTCGCCTCGGTAATCATCGCCGATGCGCAGATGAATGTCGCCTGCACCATCAGCGGCGCCAGCGTGTTGGGCAGGATGTGCTTCCAGATGATCACGGGCACCCGCGTGCCGGAGGCGATGGCCGCCTCGACATACGGTTGTTCTCGCAACGACAGCACCACGCCGCGCACCAGGCGGCAGACCCGGGGGAACTCGGCGATGCTGATGGCGACAATGACGTTCTGTACGGACGCCCGTGTCAGCGCCATCAGCGCGATGGCCAGCAATATCGGCGGGATCGACATCAGACCGTCCATCACCCGCATCACCACCGCATCCAGGCCGCGGATGAATCCGGCGCACAGCCCGATCGTCGTCCCGACGATCGACGCACAGAACGCGACCGAGAATCCCACCATCAGCGAAACCCGTGATCCATACAGCACCCGCGAGTATACATCGCGCCCGAGCATATCGGAACCAAACCAATAATCGGCGTTGCGGGGGCGGCCGTCCAGGCCCAGCCAGTAATTCAGCCAGTCCAGCGGCATCGGCGGCTCGCGGGTCCGCTTCGCCGGCGCCAATGATGTCGGGTCTCTGGTGCCGAGATACGGCGCGAAAATCGCAATCAGGATCATCAACAAGACCAGCGCCCCGCCGATCGCGATGGCGGGGTGGCGATAGATGAAACCACCGATACGGCCACGTTCCTTCGGTACCGGCAGAATGCCCGGCAGATCCGGGGCGGCTGAAAATGTCGCGCTCAATAGCGGATCCTCGGGTCGAAGACGGTGTAGAGCAAATCAACGCCCAGATTGACCATCACATAGACAAAACTGAACATCAGCACGACGCCCTGGATCACCGGGTAGTCGCGCCGCAGGATGGCATCGACGGTCAACCGCCCCAGGCCGGGGATCGCGAACACGCTTTCGGTCACCACCGCACCGCCAATCAGCGCCGCGAAGCCGATACCGATGATGGTAACGATCGGCACGGCGGCGTTCTTCAGTGCATGCACGAACAACATGCCGCGTTGCCCGACTCCCTTGGCCTTCGCGGTCCGGATATAATCCTGCGACAATACGTCCAACATCGTTGCACGCGTGATGCGGGCAATCAGCGCCATATAGACCAGGCCGAGCGCGACGGCGGGCAGGATCAGGTTACGCAGGAACGGGATCAGGCCCTCGCTGATCGAGGTGAACCCCTGCACCGGCAGCCAGTCCAGCCGCAACGCGAACACATAGGCCAAAACGTAACCAATCACGAAACTCGGTGTCGAGAACCCCAACACCGCTGTCGTCATCACGGCTCGGTCGATCCACGTTCCATGTTTCCACGCCGCGATGACGCCCATCGGAATGGCACAGCTCAGCGACAGGATCAGCGTCAGGCACATCAGCGACACGGTCGGCTCGATACGCTGCGCGATCATGTGGGAGACGGGCAGGTTGGTGAAGATCGAGGTGCCCAGGTCGCCTTGTAACACATGCCAGAACCAATCGCCGAACCGGACCAGGAACGGCCGGTCCAGCCCAAGGGACGCCCTGATCCGGTCCACGTCGGCCGGGGTGGCCTGATCGCCGGCAATGATCGCCGCCGGGTCGCCAGGGGCGATGTACAACAGGCTGAAGACAAACAACGCCACCATCAGGACGACCGGGATTGTCGCGGCGGTGCGGCGAGCGATATAGGACAGCATTTAGAGGATTTTCCCCTTCATCGGCTTTGCCCGCATCCGCGGTAGGACGAGTGCTGGTGCCGCACGGTCAGGGAAGACGCGTCGCCGCCCCGCAACGTCCTGGTCGCCTCTCGCCGTGGTGCGCGGAAAATAGCGTCGTTGCACTCGTTTAGGTCCTCGCCGCCCTGCCGATTTGCCGTCTGCCGCGGCTCCGTAACAACCACCCTGTCTGAACCGGCGGCTCCCGACAAGAGGGCCGCCGGTTGGGGTCACATTCAGGTTTTGGTCACATCCCAAAACACCGGGAAAGGAGCCTTCACCACCCCTGAAATGTTTGTCCTCCAGGCCTGATATCCCTTGAAGAAGCCAGTCGGCACATAGACCACATGGTCCATCGCCGCCTTGTTCAGCTCCGCGATTGCTGTCTTTTCCGCCGCCAGATCCGGCGCGTCATACCAGGCACCGATCTTTTCTTGCACCAGATCCGACTTCGGCCACCCAAACCAGGCGGTGTCGCCACTGGCGTCCAAGGCAATATACGGCGCCGGGTTCACGCAGTCCGCGCCAGCGTGCCATGTGTGGAAAATGTTCCAACCGCCCTCGGATGGCTTTTCCTTCTTGGCGCGCCGCTGACCGACAGTGCCCCAGTCCAGAGCCTGATAATCGACGTTCACGCCGATCCGCTTCAGCAAGTCAGCCGTCACGTCGCCCTGAGCCTTGGTGATCCCGACATCGGTCGCCACCAGCAGCACGATCGGCTCACCCTTGTAGCCAGCCTCGGCCAGCAACTGCTTCGCCAGTTCGTAGTCCCGCTTGCCCTTTAACGGTTCGCCGCCGTTCTCGGTATAAAGCGGAGTATCCGGCGTGAAGAAGCCGGGCACGGTCTTCCACAAGGCTTGGTCATCGCCGACCACCGCACCCATATAATCTTCCTGACTCAGCGCGGTCTGGATCGCTCGCCGAGCGCGCACGTCGTCGAACGGCGGGTGCAGGTGGTTGATCCGGAAGGATCCGATATTGCCCAGCGGATCGGCGATATCCACCGCAAGGTTGGGGTTTTTCTTCAGCAGAGGCACCAGGTCGGCGGACGGGGTTTCCCACCAGTCCACTTCCCCGTTCTGCAACGCGGCGGCGGCGGTGGCTACATCTGGAACGATGTTCCACTCGATCCGGTCGAAGTTGATCTGCTTGCCGCCAGACAGCCAGTTGGCTTTTTCGTCGCGCGGCAGATAGCCGTCGAATTTCTCAAAAATCGCCTTGGCGCCGGGAACCCAGAGGTCCTTATTAAACCGCATCGGACCGGACCCGACGTATTCGGAGATCTGCTTGAACGGAGAGGTGTTCGCGATGCGCTCCGGCATGATGAACAGGCAGGGCGTGCTGCTCTTGCCCAGAGCGAACAGCATTTTCGGATATGGCTTGCTGAGCCGGAACCGGAAAGTCCGGTCGTCCACGGCTTCCAGCATATCCGTCCGTTTCTTGATCGGGCCGCCCATTGTGGCGTCACGCGCCATCCAGCGTAGAATGCTGGCGGCGACGTCCTTCGCCAGGACCGGCTCGCCGTCATGGAATTTCAGGCCGGGACGCAACTTGAAGGTCCAGGTCTTGAAGTCGTCGGTGACCTCATGACTCTCGACCATCTGGGGCTGCGGTTGCAGCTTGTCGTCAACGCCGTACAGCGTGTCCCAAATGAGCAAGGCGCCGTTGCGCACGACGTATTGGGTGGTCCAGATCGGATCGAGGTTCGCCAGATTGGCCTGCGGGATAAACCGCAATGTTTTGGCATCCGCGCCCAGCGAAAGCCGCGGCGCGGCCAGGGCTCCGACACCGGCCAATGCGGCGGTTTTCAGTAAAGTGCGACGATAGATTCCATTGCCCATAAGCAGCCCCGTCCGTGTTTGTCGGTTGGCAGTCTCGTGTCGTTCCACATCACGTAATCAGAAAGCGTGCCCTGATCCAGGGTGAACGCCATAGCGATTACCATGCATCTTTTGCGCCATCTCGCACAGGGGGCACATGATGGCGGGCACTCATTTCCGCTGCGGAGTCCAGATCAGCCCGAAGCCGTTCGCCCGGTTCGTCAGATCGGATCGCCCGGGGCTTCATTCAGGTCATCGAACCAATGCGTGGCAGGCTTCCAGGTCGGGAAGGGACGGTCAACCGAACCAGCCGGCGGCATTCCGCACAGGCCGGATCGAGCGATACTGATCGCGCAGGGAATTGGGATCGATCCGGCGACGACCTACCTACCCCGGAAATTGCTGTCATTCCCCACCGATTATGGCGGGATATCTGAAACTGGAGGCAGTTACGTGCCGACGACCCATACCGTCGATCTGACCGACCGGCAGACCGCGTTGGTCGAAGAGCTTGTGCGGAGCGGACGCTATCAGTCTGCGAACGACGTGTTGCGGGATGGCTTGCGCAGTCTCCATGTAGCCCGCCGGGGGCGGCGTGGGCGGCATTTCATCATGTATCGAGCATCTGCCGACGACACGATCGAAGTGGTTCGCATTCTTCATGACGGAATGGATTTGGCCGCACACGTTCCGCCTCATGCCGGGTGACCGGGGCCGTCGCGTCATCGTGGACGCCTCGATACCGGGCGCGGTGCCCTATGGACTCTATGCGACCGTTTGGATCACCTCGAACCCCTCGAACTCGGGATGACCGAGATACAGCGGCTTGTTGCCGCCGGCACCGCGATGGGCCTGGCGAAATGCCTCGGAGGTCGTCCATGCCTCGAAATCCGTCTTGTCGCGCCAGATGGTGTGCGAGGAATACAGCACATGATCCTCCCGCACCGGGCCGCGCAGCAGGTGGAATGACACGAAGCCCGGGACGCCCGGCAGGTGCGTGTCGCGAGAGGTCCAGACTTCCTCGAACGCCGCCTCGGCACCGGGAAGGACTTTGAAGCGATTCATGGCGATAAACATTGGCGAGCTTTCCTTTGATGAGGGGCGGATTTCGGCTCATTGCGTTCGCCGTTGCCGGGCACGCGCCGCGAGGCCGTCTCAACCTGCGAGCCGGTCGGGACTGATGTCCAGAAGGTCCCCGATCGCATCTATCGCGATATCGGCCGGGCGTCGTTTTCGGACTTCCTCCATGTCGAAAGCGTAATGCCCCTGGCGCGGAAAGACGGTCGTGACCCGATCGCCCCACTGGTTCTTCAGCGCCTCCAGGATGCGCGGCTTGTCGTCGATCATGACGTAGCGGCGGGCAGGATACAGGCGTTCGACGTCATCCAGTGCCTTTTCCTTATGCACATAGATCAGCACGTTGTCCTTGAACGCGCGCCACAGACCGGAGCGTTCGACTTTTCGTGGCTGGAACGCCGCGTCACCGTCAGACAGGATGACTGTCGGCCCTCGACTGCCTAAATGGTGGACCACATCCAGCGCGCGCGGATACAGCCGGTCGGCGAACGGATAATCCGCCAGCCAGTTGGCGATCCGTAAAACCTTCGGATTGTGCAAATCCTCCAAACGATAGCGCTGAAGCGCCCCCAGGTAATCGGCATACCCCAAAGAGCCGCGCAAATCCTCGAACAATGCCCAATACCGGTCGCGCGCCTCCGATCCATATTCGGAGACGAGGTGCTGGTTCAGGTCGCGCTGGACTTGGTCGTTGTCCAGCAGCGTGTTGTCCACGTCGAACAGGAAGACGACATCATGCATGGCGAAATCACCCCGGGGCCAAACGCGCCGTGCATTTTAGCACAAGACCGGCGCACTGCCTGCGATCACGCTGTCGAGAAGCCTGTCGATTGCGCCCGGTTCCCGCCAGGCAAGCCCGACACCGACGACGGTCACCGCGGATCGAACGGCGGCCGGCAAACGTACCGCATCCTTGGGGGTCGTGACGAGAAGCGCATCGTTCTCCCGCGCCTCGCGCATCAATTGCTCCAGCTCGCGCGAGGTGTAAGCATGATGGTCGGGGAATGGCCGGCTCGCGATCAGGATCGCCCCGGCATCGCGCAGTGGAAAGAAAAACTTCTCCGGCAGCGCAATCCCCGCGAATGCCAGCACGTTGCGGCCGGCCAGGGCGGCGATGGAGGCGTCCTGTTGCAGGTCGGCCCGCAGCACCGCCAACGATGGGGGCAGACGACCGAGCGCGCCGGTCAGGTCGGGGCCAATCAGTACGGCCGCCTGACAGCGGGCAGCGGCTGTAGGCACCGGCTCCCGCAACGGACCGGCCGGCAGTACCCGGCCGTTGCCGAATCCGGTGCGGCCGTCGATGACCATGATGGAGAAGGTTTTGGCCAGCGTCGGGTTTTGCAAGCCGTCGTCCATCAGCAGCACCCCGGCACCGGCCTCAATCGCCGCTCGCGCACTCGCTGCTCGGTCTGCCCCGATCCAGGTTGGGGCGGCTTGCGCCAGCAACAGCGCCTCGTCGCCGACCAATGACGCCGGGGCGTCTAACGCGATACGCCGTGTCCCGGTGAAGGCTCCGCCATAGCCGCGCAGCAGAATATGCACGGATCGTCCGGTGAGCCGGTGCGCCAGATCGAGCACCAGTGTCGTCTTGCCGGCCCCACCGACAGTCACGTTGCCGCAGCAGATCACCGGTACCGGCGCAACCCATCCCGGACGCGCGACACGGCGGGCGGTCATCGCGGTGCCGATGGCGGACAGCGGCGACAGGAGCTGAGCGAGCAATCCGTCGCGCGACCAGAAGGATGGCGCGCGCCTCATGCCGGCAACAGCGACAGCAGCGTCTCCGCGGTGCGGGCGGGTAAATCCGCATGGCGGCGCACGATGGCGGCCGCGTGCTCGCCCAACCGGCGCCGTTGCACCGGGTTGTCGAGCATGGCGGACACAAACCGCGCCAACGCCACCGGATCGGCCACATCGACCAATCCGCCCGCGCCACGCAGCAGCGCCAGATGGTCGGTGAAATTACTCGCATACGGCCCGACGGCGATGGCGCAGCCCAACCGAGCGGGTTCGAGAGGATTTTGACCGCCACCCGGCGCGATGAGGCTTCGGCCGACAAAGGCGATCGGAGCCAGCCGGTACCACAAGCCCAGTTCGCCTATTGTGTCCGCCAGCCAAATCCCGTCGCCGGGCGGCGGATCTTCTCCGGCGGCCCTGCGTGGGGCACGCAGTTCCGAGGCAAGGCCAGGGCCGCGATCCGGATGACGAGGCGCAATGATTGTCAGCAAAGCCGGGTGCGTCTTCGCGACCGCGCGATGAACCTCCGCGATCAAGGTTTCCTCGCCTGGATGGGTGCTGGCGGCCAGCCACACGGGGCGTCCGGCCAAACGTGCCGTCAACCGATCGAGTTCAGCCTGATCCACCGGCAACGGAGGAGCAGCGAATTTCAGGTCGCCGGGACTTTCGACGTGCGGCGCCCCCAGCGCGGTCAGCCGTTCGGCGTCTTCCTCGCCGCGCGCCTGCACATGCGCAAATCCGCCGAGGACGTGACGGGCAAATCCCGGAGCACGCTGCCAACTGGCAAAACTGCGGTCGGACATGCGGGCGTTCACCAGCATCAATTTGATCCCGCGTGCCTGACAGGCGGCAAGCTGGTTGGGCCAAAGCTCGCTCTCGACGAAGCAGGCGGCGTCGGGCTGCCAATGGGACAGGAAGCGGTCGATCCAGGACGGCACATCCAGAGGCGCGAACCGGTGCAGCACGTGGCCGTCCAGCCCCAGCTCGGGTAGGCATTTGGCCAGCATTGCCTGGGATGTCGCGGTGCCGGTGGTCAGCAACACTTTGGTACGATGCCGCAGAACGTCCAGCACGGGCAGGATCGACATTGTCTCCCCCACGCTCGCGGCGTGCATCCACAGCAAACGCCCGGCCGGGCGAGGTGTCGGGTCAATCCCGAACCGTTCTGGCAGGCGTTCGGCGATCTCGCGTCCGTTGGCGGCGCGCCGTTTCAGGTTCAGGCGCAGCACCGGTGCGAGCATCGTGGCCGCTACGGTCCAACCGGTCGCGAGAACGCTGGAACTCATGCCGAACCGGGCCAAAGTGCGTCGGTTTGAACCGCGACCGCGTTCAGTCCGGCGGCGATTTCTGGAACCGCGTCCTGCCATCCGGTGCGCGGCACGATGATCGGCGATCCGCACACCACGACGCCTCGGCCGAACGGCAGCGGTACTGGCATGCGGTCCCAGGTCCGCAACATGATGCGGCTTCTGGTGCGAGCGGCAACCGGGACGATCGGAACGCCGGCCAACGCGGCCAGTTGTGCCACCCCCAAAGCGGCCTGCCGCCGCGGCCCCTTGGGACCATCCGGCGTGATCCCAACGATGTCGCCCTGCTTGAGGACCGCCAGCAGATGACGCAGGCCGGCGGCACCGCCCCTGGTGGACGAACCCGAGATGGGTGCGATGCCAAAGCGCTCCACCACCGAACCGATGAGGCGGCCGTCTCGATGCTGGCTGATCAGGGCGTGAATTCCGGCCGGTCGATAGGACGGATGCTTGCGAAAAATCAGCACCAGGATTGGGAGCAACGGTAGAAACTCATGCCAGAATGCGAAAATGACCGAGCCGTTTGCTGCCAGGGAGACAAAATGCTCATCCCCCTCCAGTGTCCACCGCGTCGTGCGAAGGGCAAAGGCCAGGTAACCGCCCAGCAGCGATGCCAGGATGGACTGGGCCAGAGGTGTGCGCAGCAGCGACTTCATGTGCGTGCCCGGTAGCACGCGAGGGTGATGTTACGGAAGTGTGGAGCGATGCATTGCTCCGGACAGTGGCGATCCGGTCACGATGTCCGTGACCGGGACCCTGTCAGACGAGCCGATGGACGGTTCGGTGGGCAGCCGGATGCTGGTGAACGGCGCAGGATGCAAACAGCGGAGCGGTGGTGTCGTCTTTCCAGGTCACCCCCTCGTATCCCGCAGCCAGGGCGATCCGCTCAATCTGCCGCTTGGCGTCGGCGGCTGACGTGCCAACCTGATAGACCTCTTCAATGTCCGACAGCGCCCCGCCATCGGGGTAGGTGACGTAAAAGACCCCGCGTTCAATTTCGCACAGCGTGGCTCGGAGCGTTCGCCCGCGCGCGCTAAAAATTTGTGTTGCCATCACTCAGTTTCTCTCCCGTGCGTCCGAACGCTAAGGGGATTTGGTGTGTCGGTCCTACAACAAAGAGAGGTTGCGTTGCCGAATAGCAATCACATTCAAGCGAGACGGTTCTGGCCGCAGGTCAGAGTGGTTCCGGCATGGCAATGCCACGGGCAGTGGCCACGGCGGCCAGACCGGACCAGGTGCCGGGAGGTAACGGTATGCCGGAGCGTTCGCGTTCGGCGCGGGTTGCGGCGCCGCGCTCACCGGGCAGACGCAGGCGGTCGGTGCCGGGGGCCGGCGGCTGGAGGGTGATCGCGTCACACAATGCATCAACGTCACGGAGGAACAGCGCCGGATCGCCAAACGCCGCGATGTCCAGCGCGAGCGCGGTGCCGTTCATGTTGGTGCCGGTGCGGCCGGTCAGGGCAGGGGCGATGACCGGATTGGCGGCGGTCAGGCTGGCGATGCACTCGATCATCAGCGACAGGCCGGAGCCCTTCATGCCGGACATCGGCAACAGCGTGGCGACCTGATGCGGGTCGGTGGTCGCGATGCCGTCCTTGTCGATGCCCCAGTCGGGCGGGATGGTCGCGCCGCTGTTGCGCGCCTGAGTGATCTTGCCCAGCGCAACGGTCGCGGTCGCCATGTCCAACAACAGCGGTGGCCGGTTGGCGGCCGGGACGGCGATGGCGATCGGGTTGGTGGAGACGACAGAACCCTTGCTGCCGTGATACGCCATCAGCGGGACCGATGCCGTCATGACCACGCCGATCATCCCGGCGGCGGCGGCTTTCAGTGCGAAATGCCCGACGGCACCGGCATGGGTAATGTTGCGGGCGACGCACCAGCCGACATGGACGCTGCGCGCGTGTTCGATCGCCTCGTCCATCGCGCGGTGCATCGCGACGGGGCCCGGGGCGCGGTCGGCGTCCAGTAAGGCGATGGCTCCGGCGGAGATCAGCCGCTGGATGTTCGGCCGCACGTTGATCTCACCGGATTCCAGCAGTTGGACGTAGCGCGGGATCCGCAGCACCCCGTGGCTATCGACACCGCGCAGGTTGGCCCAGATCAGCGTCTCGGCCCAGATCGCGGCGTTGTCGGGTGTTACCCCCGAGCTTTCGAACACGGCGCGGGCGAAATTGGTCAGGTCGGTGTGGGCAACGTTGGGCATTCTACGATGAGACAGGGAAATGCGTGTCGAGCCAACCCTTCAGGATCGATTGCGTGCGGCTGTTATTGTCGGCGAGCGGAAAATGGTCGGTGCCGGTGATCAGCACGAGGTCCTTCGGTTGCCCCGCCTTTTCCCACAGCCGGATCGACTGTTCGGTCGGTGTCACGGTGTCGTCGGCGCCGTGCAAGAACAGCACCGGACGCGGACTGAGCCAGTGGATCACCTCCTCCGCCTTGAAGTCGAACATGCTTTGGGCGGTGTCCGACGACACTTCCATCTGCGCGCTCGGTGACAGGTTTTTGCGCAGGTGCTCGGCCATCGGGACGACGTCGAAGCGGGGGACATTCATCGGCTGGCCGGTCTTTTCTTTGTGGCGGCGGGCTGCGTCGAGCATCCCGGTGAACTTGGCCCAGGCTTCTGGGGAGGCGTGCTGGCCGCGGAATTTCCGCTCGCCATGGCCCCACCCGCAAGAGGAGATGACGGCGGCGAACCGTTGGTCGATCGATCCGGCATAACAGGCAACGGCGGCGCCGAAGCTATGGCCGATGACGGCGATGCGGGCCGGGTCGATGTTCTCCCGGGCGGAGAGCCAGGTCAGCGCGTTCTTCGCGTCGGCAACCTGATCGTGGCAGAGGATGTATCCGCGTTTGCCTCCGCTTTTGCCGCAGCCCCGAAAGTCGAAACGGAGCGCCGCATAGCCCCAGGCGGCGAGAAGGCGCGCCATCAGTTCGGCGTGGCTGTTGTTCTTGGACCCGGCGAACCCGTGCAGGACGACGAAGGCCGGGTGTTCCCCGCTGGCGGACGGGAGGTGGAGGTTGCCGGCGAGTTCGATGCCGTCGGAGGGGAAGGTGATCTCTTGTTCCGTAGGCTGGGTCATTGGCTTTCCTTGAACGTTTTGCGGCCGACGACGAATGTCCGTGGCTGGCCCGAGAGCAACCAAGCCGGCGGCTGACCGCATCGCGCAAGCCAGTCGCGCCGGGCGTCACTACCATCGGCCACTTCTTCCTCGATCGTATCTCCATCGGACAAGCACCAGCGAAGATCGGGAAATTCAATCAGGTACCCGCCACCTTCGTGGTCAGTTAACCGGTAGATGTGAGGGCGGTCGTCATTGCCGGTCATGATCATGATGTCCGGATGTGACGCTCAGCGTGTCAATACCAAGCGCACAAACGCGGCTCGAAGTTCTGTCCGTTCGGCGCCGGTCAGTGTCGTCTGTCCAAAGTAAATCCGCCCTGCCCGCAGGAGGAGACGATCATGCGCTTGGGGAACCTGGCTATTGCTCGCGAACAATGTCTTCAGCCCGGCCAGATCCGACGGAGCGAGCGCGGCGATCAACGGCTCGATTTCCTGGTCGAGGCTACCTCCGACGGCCGCCAGGGTCGCACCGTCTGGGGCTGCCGGTGGTGAATAGGACAGAAACCGTCTCACACAAGCAGCGTCCCACTCCGTCGCTGTGTCGGCCTCTTGCATCAGCGAGCGGCTCTGGTTGGCGCGTGCGGGTTCGATGCCAGCGCTGCATAAGAACTCCACAACGAAAAAGGGCGCCCGCAGGCGCCCTTGCTAGTAGTTTGCGTGGGACGTGCGTACTCTCCGCCCCGCGCTAGATTGAATGTATGGGACTTTTCAGCTTCTGTGTCAACCAAGTCCCGCAAAATTGGGGTTGGCGACCCGGTCGTCACGCGATTACCAGCGGCGGAGGGCTGGCGATGGGCACGCGTCACCGGCAGCGGTTACCAACACGATCGCACATCGCCTGAAGGATATCCTGCCGGGGACGTTGCGCAGAACAGAGCGGCAGTCCGGCGTCAAATTTCGAAAGGAGCAAGCCCACGCGTCATTTTCCGGCCATCATCGAAAAAGCGTCCGACGGATACGGTGTCTTCTTCCCCGACATACCCGGCTGCACCAGTGCCGGCGCCACGTTACAAGAAGCCGCATTGAACGCCGAGGAAGCGCTCCAAGCCCATATCGACCGGAGCGTGGAACATGGCGACACCATCCCCGAACCATCCACACTCGACCAGATCACAGGTGAGTCCGATGTCGTCGAAGTCGCTCGCATCCTTGTCCGCGCCGACCTGCCAAATCGAACGGTGCGCGTGAACATCACGATGCCCGAGGATCTGCTGGCCGCTGTGGACCGATACGCTGTCCAAACCGGATACTCCCGGTCGGGCTTGTTGGCACAGGCGGTGCGCGAACGGATGCGCCGGGATCAAACGGCCTAAACCGTCAGATACCGCCCGCGGATCTCCGCCTCCTCCGCCCGGAAAACCTCCGGCGAGGCGCCATAGACAATCCGCCCCTTGACCATGATGTGCAGTTCGTCCGCCACCGCCTCGGCCAGCTTCATGTTCTGTTCGATCAACAGGATCGTCACGCCCTCGGCGCACAGTGTCCGAATAACCCCCGCTAGTTCCCGCACCACCAAAGGCGCCAACCCCTGACTCGGTTCATCCAGCAGCACCACGCGCGGATCGCTGACCAATGCCCTGGCGATCGCCAGCATCTGTTGCTCGCCGCCCGACAACTGCCAGCCGCGATTGCCCGAGCGTTCGCGTAACGACGGGAACAACGTCAGCAACCGTTCTATGGTCCAAACCTTGGCGGGCTTCCGCTCGCCGACGCGAATGTTCTCCAGCACCGATAGATCGGGGAAAATCAGCCGCCCCTCCGGCACATACGCAACGCCCGCCCGCGCCACCAGATGCGGTGCCCAGCCGGCGATATCCTGCCCATCCAGCAACACCCTCCCCGACGTCGGGGGCACCAGCCCCATGATGCTGCGCACGGTCGTGGTCTTCCCTACCCCATTGCGCCCGAGCATAGCACAGATGCGGCCGCGGGGCACCGTCAGATCGACCCCTTGCAAGATATGACTGGCGCCGTAATGAGTATTCAGCCTCTCGATCCGCAACATCAGGCGTATCCACCCAGGTAAGCCGCCTGCACCGCCGCGTCGTCTTTCACCACCGATGGCACATCGTCCGCGATTACGCTCCCCCGGTGCATGACGGTGATTTTGCTCGCCAATCGGAACACGACCTCCATGTCATGTTCCACCAGCAGCACGGTCAGCCCGCCGCCCGCGAACAGCCCAGCCAAAGTCTCAACCGCCGTCAGCGTTTCCTCAACCGACAATCCCTGTGTCGGTTCGTCCAGCAACAACACCCGCGGCTTCTGGGACAGCGCCATCGCCACCTCCAGCAACCGCTGATCGCCATGCGACAACAGCCCCGCCGGCCGGCCCGCCACCGCGGACAAACCGAGCCGCTCCAGCGCTTCATCGCCACGCTTGGATGCCTCGCCAAACACTGACGCGCCACCCCATGGCTGCCACCGCCGAGGCAACCGCGCCTGCGCCGCGACACGGCAATTCTCCCGCGCCGTCATCTCGGGGAACAGAGAGGTCAACTGGAAGGTTCGCGACAATCCGGCCTGGCAGCGTTGATACGACGACAGTCCGGACAGCACGCGCCCATCGAAACGGACGTCGCCGGATGTTGCGGTAACGACACCGGTAATCAGGTGGAACAAACTCGTCTTGCCGGCGCCGTTCGGCCCGATCACGGCTCGGACTTCTCCCGCTTCCACCCGCATCGTGACGTCGTTAACCGCCGTGACGCCGCCATAGCGCTTGGTCAGTCCATCGAGTTCCAGCAATGCCATCAAGCGCGTGCCCGTCGGGTCAGCAGTCCCCAAATCCCTTGCGGCGCGAACATCACGAACCCAATAAAAATCAACCCGAAGAACAGCGCCCAGGATTCCGTGTACTGGCTGAGCACATGCTCCAGCAGCATGAAGAACGCCGCCCCCAGGATGGGGCCGATCAAGGTTCCTTGCCCCCCGACAATGACCATGATCAGCACCTGACCGGAGAACAGCCAGAACACCAGTTCGGTGTTCGCGAACCCGGCGAACGGCGAATACAGCGCACCGGCCAGGCCGCCCAAAGCAAAAGACACAGCGACAACCGCGATTTTATACAGTCGGGTGTTATACCCGAGCGAGAGGGTCTTGGCCTCGTTCTCCCGAATGCCGCGCAAGACGGCCCCGAACGGAGACCCGACCAACGACCGGCAGAACAAATAAGCCCCCAGCAAACAGACCAGAACCAGATAGTAATACCCGTTCTTGGTCTGAAACACCGTGACCCCGAACGGTCCTGCCGTCCGCGGTATCCCCGCCAACCCGTCCGACGCTCCCGTAACGGATGTCCACTTGAACGCCACCGCGTAAAGCAACTGAGCAAACGCCAGCGTCAGCATCGAAAACGAAACCCCCTTGGCCAGCGTGCAAACCCACGCCACGCCGATTGCCACCACGCCTGCCAATACAGAGGCCGCCAAAACAGCGAACGGCAATGGCAACGACGTGTGCAGCAACAGATAGCCCGACGCGTACGCCCCCAGTCCATACGCCGCCGCATGGCCGAAGCTGATCAGGCGTGTATAACCCACCATCAAATCCAGGCTCATGGCCAATAGGCCGAGGATCAGCGCCTCGGTCAACAGCGTCATCGCGAACAGTGGCAACCCAAGCGGAGCCATCGCCAGCAACAGCGCCACACACACGAAAATCCGCATCAGGCCTCCTTACCCAGAAGCCCGCCGGGCCGCACGACCAACACCAGCAGCATCAGCAGATACATCGCAGCCATGGCGAAATCGGGAAAGTAATAGGTGCCGAACACCTGCACGAACGCCACCAGGATCGCCGCCAATAACGAGCCCGGGAAGCTCCCCATCCCCCCGATAATCACGATCACGAACGCATCGATGATCGCATTCCCCGCCATGCCCAACGATGCGGACAACAAAGGCGCCGCCAGTACGCCCCCGAGCGCCGCCAAGCCGCAGCCGATGCCGAAAATCCCGGACCGCACCAGGTTCACATCAACCCCCAGCGCATGCACCATTTCGGCGTTCTGGCTGGTCGCCCGGATCAGCAGCCCGAGCCGCGTGCGTTCCAGAAATTGCCAGATCCCGACCGCGACGATCGCTCCGGCGGCCACCAGGAACAATCGATACACCGGGAACGGTTCGTCCAGTAAAAACACGATACCGGACAGCGAGTCCGGGACCTGGACCTGCAACGCGTCAACGCCCCAGACCAGCCGGATGATCTCGCCCAATACCAACGTCAGGCCAAACGTCACCATCAGGAATGCGCTGTCGTCACGTTTGTATAGCCGCCGTAACAACCCCATTTCGAACGCCGCCCCGATGCCGCCCGCGACCAACGGTCCCAGCACTAGTCCGGCCCAGAAGCTGCCGGTCAGACGCACGGCCGAGTATCCCAGGAACGCTCCCAGCATATAGAACGTGCCATGGGCGAAATTGACGATTCGCATGATCCCGAAGATCAGCGTCAGGCCTACCCCGAGGAAAAACAGCAATGCCGCCTGAGACAACGCGTTCAGGCACTGCACCAGCAGAAACGACAGCAGATCCACCCGGCGATCAGTCCGTATAAACCATCTGGTTACACGGCGGAGTCACACGATCGGCCTTATAGGTGGCGATCACTTCCGGCACCGGATGCTCCATCCCGTCCTTCTTGACCACTTTCACAACGAATCCCGGCTGTTCTGCCTGATGATCGCAGGCGCGCATGGTGATCGGACCCTTGACGCTGGTCACCACCAGCCCCTCCAACGCTGCCCGCAGCTTCGCCGCCTCGACGCTACCGGCTTTCTCGATCCCGGCCTGCATGACGATACAAGACTGATACTGATCGCCCTCAAACATCTGCGGCAGGCGTCCGTATTCCGCCTGCCACGCGGCGACGAACGCCTTGTTCTGGGGATTATCCAGCGCCGCCGGATAGCGCGAGCCACCAATCAGCCCCACCGAGGCATCCCCCGACGCATTGATCCCCATCTCATCTACCTGCTCGGTCAGCAACTGGACCTTCTCACCGAGCCGATACTGTTTCGCCTGGGTCAGGAACGCGACGTTGTCGTCGCCGGCCAGCACCAGATAGCAACCGTCCGCGCCGGACTGCCGGATCTTGGTGATATACGTCGAGAAATCCTTGGTCCCTGTGGGTGAGAACACCGCGCCCAGGAACTCCTTACCGGCCCGTTTCGCCTCGGATTCAAACACCTCCATGGAGTTGTGACCCCAGGCGTAATCCATGCCGATGCCATAAAATTTCTTCATCGGGGAATCCCGCAACCAAAGCGTCACCGCGCGGGTACCCATCGGCCCCGACACGTTCGGCCGGAAGAAATTCGGCACCAGGGATTCACCGGTCAACCGCCCGTCGCCGTTGTCGCCGGAGACAAATATCGTGTCCCACTCGGCCAGCTTCGGCACGACGGCTAATGCTTCATTGGATGCCACGATGCAGGTGATCAGGCGGACGCCACTCCGCTCCACCATCTCCTGCACCTTGCGGACGGTTGTCGCGGGGTTCGCGGCTGTGTCCTCGACGATCAACTCGATCGGGCGGCCCAGCAATCCGCCTTTGGCGTTGACCTGCTTCGCCCAGAATTCGCAGGCACGGCGCATCTGTGCGCCGATACCGCCCAGCGGGCCGGTCAGCGCGACGGGAATGCCAATCTTGATGGAGTCAGCCGCGAATGCACGACGAGTCATTCCGGCAACAGCGGCTGTCTGCAACAGTACACGACGCGATACGGACATCGAAGGCCTCCCTAGCCACGGTTTTTTTTATTGAAACCGTAGTAGGGCCGGAAACAGGCGCAACGTCAATCGGCGGCGGGAACTGTCATCAGAGGCACCAGATGCGACAGGAAAATCTCCGCGCAGGCTCGCCATGAATACCGTTCGGCATGGATACGGCAAGCAGCTCGATCCGCGCCTAACGCCGCCATCGCTGCGACCCGCAGGTCGGTATGCACCGCCCCGATATTACCGTCGGCGTTGATCAGCACGTCCTTCGGGCCGGTCACCGGGAACGCCGCGACCGGCGTGCCGCACGCCAGGGCCTCCAGGATCACCAGTCCGAACGTATCTGTCAGGCTGGGGAAGACGAATACATCGGCGCCGGCATAGGCACGCGCCAAAGCCTCTCCGTGCTTCGGCCCGGTGAAAGTCACTTTCGGGTATTCCCGTTGCAGCGACGCCAGTTGCGGTCCGCCACCGACGACGACCTTCGATCCCGGCAAATCCAGATCCAGGAACGCGCCGATGTTCTTTTCGACTGCGACACGGCCGACATAGATGAAGACCGGTCCTGGCAGATGCGTGAATTCGGTCTTGGGATACGGCTTGAACAGGTCCAGATCGACACCGCGCGACCAGGAGCGGATGTTGCGAAACCCGCGTGCCGTCAACTCGGCGCGCAACGATTGCGTCGCCACCATCGTGCCCTGGCCGGCGCCATGAAAACGCCGCATCCAGGCATAGATCGGCCGCACCGGCAGGCCGGTCCTTGCCTTGACGTATTCCGCGAAGCGCGTGTGAAACGCCGTGGTGAAAGCGAACCCGGTGCGCTTGGCCCAGCTTCGCGCGGCCATACCCAGCGGCCCCTCGGTCGCGATATGCAGGGCGTCCGGTTTGAACGCCTCTATCAGGCGCACCAGCCGCCGCCGCGGCAGCAGCGACAGCGAGATGTCGGGATAGGTCGGGCAGGGGAGCGTGCGGAACCGGTCAGGACCGATCACATCGACGATGTGACCCATGTCCTGAAGTTCCTGAACGACCGTGGTCAAGGTGCGTACCACACCATTGACCTGGGGTTTCCAGGCATCCGTGATGATCAGGATGCGATGGGAGAGGGCAGGCGGCAGCATGTCCGGTATGTCCACGAGGGGGAGTTGATCAGACAGTGGCCGGCACTTTTGCGGTCGTCGGCGCAAAGAACGACAAGCGGTTCAGCGCCGCCCAGTCGATCAGCTCCAACCGTCCGTCATGGTGTTCCACCAGCGCCGTGCAGCTTTCCACCCAGTCGCCGTCGTTGAGATACAGGACGCCATCCACTTCGCGCATTTCGGCGTGGTGGATGTGACCGCACACGACGCCATCGAAACCGCGCCGCTTGGCTTCGGATGCCAATGCGAATTCGAACCGGTCGATTGCCTTCACAGCCTCTTTCACCTGCTGTTTCAGCCACGCCGACAACGACCAGTACGGATAGCCCAGCTTGCGGCGAACCGCGTTGAACCAACGGTTGACGATCAGCGCGGTGGTGTAGGCCCAGTCACCCAGCAGGGCGAGGAACTTGAAATAGCGCACCACGCTGTCGAATTCGTCGCCATGCATCACCAGCAGGCGCTTGCCGTCGGCTGTCGTGTGTTCCGACTCGCGGCGCATCTTGATGCCGCAGATCTCGATGCCGATCGGCAGCCAGTTGCGAAACATCTCGTCGTGGTTGCCGGGAATGTAGGTCACTTCGGTGCCACTCCGGGCTTGCCGGACGATCTGTTTCAGGACTTCGTCGTGGTGTTCGTCCCAGTACCAGGATTTGCGCAATCTCCATCCGTCGATGATGTCACCGACCAGAAACAGATTGTGACAGCTTGACTGCCGCAGGAAATCGGCCAGGAACTCACTGCGGCAACCACGCGTACCGAGGTGCGTGTCCGAAATGAAGATGGTCCGGTATGTCGGCGGCACGCCGATGTGGGACATGGCGTTCATTTTGGGGCGTTCATGTCGGGTAGGTCATTTCAGGTCTTCCGTTTCGGCGCACCCAATACTGGGAACACCGAGCCAAGGAAGTGAAGATTCAATGACGGAAACGATATCTGTAGGATTTGGAGAACATATCGCTACCTTCATTCTAATGTCACGCCATTGACATGATCCGGTGCCACATTCAACCCTTCGTCTTCAGGTCGCGGTTCACGCATGCTGATCGTCTTCAACCCGGTTGCCGGCCGCCGGCGCGCCAATTTACTCTGGCGCGTGCTGGATGTGCTTGTCGCCAATGGCGTCAGGCTCGATCTTGCGGAAACGCATCGTGCCGGTCATGCCGAAGCGTTGGCCCGCGAAGCCGCGCGTCGCGGTGAGCAGATCATTGTCGCGGCCGGCGGTGACGGCACCATCGCCGAGGTTGCCAACGGCCTGATCGGTTCCAAGGCTCGTCTGGGTGTCATTCCACTCGGGACCGCCAACGTTCTGGCGCATGAGCTGGGCCTGCCCTTTGCCCCCAAAGCCGTCGCGGCCGCGCTGGCGTTCGGGCGCACCTGCACATTGTGGCCCGGTCAGGCGAATGGTCCTGACGGAGCCCGGTTGTTCGTCCAAATGCTGGGTGTCGGGTTCGATGCGCAGGTGGTGCATAATATGCCGTTCCCGCTGAAGAAGCTGTTCGGCAAGGGCGCTTACGTCATGCAATCGATGCGGGAGCTGGTCCGTTACAAGTTCCCCGTGATCCGCATGCGGATCGACGACACCGAAACCGAGGCGGCGAGTGTTATCATCAGCAAGGGCCGGTTGTACGGCGGCGCCTTCACGCTTGCGACCGACGCGGTGCCGGGTGATCCGGGCTTTTCAGTCGTGCTGTTCGATCGTTCCGGACCCGCTCCCACGGCGATGTACGGCGCCGCCCTGCCTTTGAACATGCTTGGACGCGCGCCCGGCGTGCGCCACATTCGCGCCAGACGTATTGACTTCCTGCAGAACGAAGCCGTGCCGGCGCAAACCGACGGCGACAGCGCCGGGTTCGCCCCGCTGTGGGTTAGCGATGCGCCGGGCTCGATCCAGGTGGTGACGGGTTAGCCCGCCTTCGCCACATCCAGCTCTGCCTGATCCCAGAATCCGATCACGATCCCGGTCTTCAACTGCGCCACCTCGCTGAACTGCCCCATCCGGGCATCCGAGACGGTGATCCGATTATGGTCCCGCAGCGACCAGGCAAACAGCGCATCCTTTAACCGCGCTCGTTCAGCTTCAAACGCCGGATCGTCTCCGAGATCCACCAATTCCTCCGGATCGGTCAGCAAATCATACAGCATCGGCCGGAACCCAACGGCATGGATGTATTTCCACCGCCCGTCGAACACCATGAACAACCGCGACGCGTCCAGTGGCGTTCCCAGCGTCCGGCGTGCCGGCATCGGCCCGTAATCGTATTCCGAGAACACGTGTTGCCGCCAATCCGGCACCGCCTGGCCATGCAGTAACGGCTGCAATGCCCGGCCTTCCACGACATGCGATTTCGGCTCACCGCCAAAGTATCGAATGAAGCTGGGCACCAGATCGATCGCCTCGACCAACGCATCGCTGACGGTCCCGCGCGTCGCATCCGCCGCCTGCGACGGGTCAATCAGGATTAGCGGCACCTTCGCCGAACAATCGTGGAACAGGTCCTTTTCTCCCAGCCAATGATCGCCGAGATAATCGCCATGATCCGAGGTAAACGCGATCATGGTGGTATCCAGCAGACCCTTGTCGGAGAGAAACCGCATCAACACCCCGATCTGGTCGTCGATCTGTTTGATCAGCCCCATGTAGGCCGGAATCACCCGCCCGCGCACATCGTCCTGAGAGAAAGCCAGCGACACCCGCGCCGCCATGAATGCCCCGTAAACCGGATGCGGGTCTCCCCGTTCATCCTCCGAACGAACCGGCGCAATAACATCATCCGTCCCATACATCGCATGATACGGCGCCGGCACGATGTACGGCCAGTGCGGCTTGATATAGGAAAGATGCAGGCACCACGGGCGTCCATCGACCTCGGCCTCATCGATGAACCGCATCGCCCGCCGGGTCATATACGGCGTCTCGGAGTGTTCCTCGGGTATCCGCGCTGCCTTGTCGGCATTCTCCAACAGCCAGCCACTGAGCAACGTTCCATCGGCGGCCTCGCCAGAGTTCGCCCACTGCTCCCATGGGTTGCTGCCATCGAACCCTTGTTCCCGCAGATAATCGTCGTACGGCACCCGAGGCGCCGGATCGGGGTTCAGCCCATCGTCGCGTTCATACGGTTCAAATCCGCACTCCGCGATCTGCACCCCCAGCGAAGACGCCGGGTCGATTCCGAGCCGCCGCATGCCTTCGAGATCGGCATTCATGTGCGTCTTGCCGACCAGCACAGTGCGAACACCCAGTTCGGCCAGATGGTCGCCCAATGTCGGCTCGCCCACCCGCAGCGGAAAACGGTTCCAGTTGGCGCCGTGGCTACGCATGTATCGACCGGTGTAGGAACTCATCCGCGACGGCCCGCACACTGGCGACTGCACATAGGCTCGGGTGAAACGGACGCCGCGCGCGGCCAGCGCGTCGATGTTGGGCGTGTGAAGATGCGGGTGGCCGTAGCAGCTCAGGTAATCGAACCGGAGCTGGTCGCACATGATCCACAGCACGTTGCGTTTGGTCATTCGGATTCGGCTCCCCGGCGCGGGATTTTTGTCCGGCTGACGGCAGACCGCAAGGCTCTAGAACCGCTTCAGCAACCGATCGATGTAGTCCAGTTCCTGCCGTGGCCGTTCCTGATCCGCGCCGCGGCGCCGCAATTCCTCCTGGATGGCCTGGGTGCGCTGGCGTTCCCGCTCCTCGGGCACCGCGACGTCGGCATTGTCGGAGGCAGCCCCGTCGTTATGCCGCCCGAGTGGATCGCGGCCGTTCTGATCGGCTCGCCCGGGCGAACCGGGGAGCGGGCCGTTGCCACGACCATCGGCGCCCTGCCCATCCGGCATCATCATGCCCATGGCGCCGTCGGAGCCATCCTCGTCACCGTCGTCCCCCTCATCGCCCTGGCCCGGTTGGCGCCCCATCTTGGCCATCGCCTGAGCCATCTCCTTGTTGCCCTTCTGTAGCGCGGCAATGGCCTGCTGCTGCGCCTGACGTGCGTCCTCATCAGACCCCTGGTTCAGCCTGGTGGTGGAGTCGCGCATCGCCTGATCCGCTTCACCCAGTCCCGGGGAAGCCTCACCGCTCAGGTCTGTGAACTGCTGCATCAGTTCGCCGAGGGCACGCCGCAAAGCCTGCTGCACGCGACTGTCCGCCTCGCGTTGGGTTGCCGGATCGTTCGCGGACGGGTTGGCGCGTTGCTGCGCGTGATCCAGCAGCCCGCCTTCGCGCGCGATCATGTCCTGCACCACGCTCTGCTGCCGCTTGCCGCGCTGGCGCTTGCTGTTGGCCTGCTTACCATCGTTGCCCTGAACGCGGGCATTGCGAAGCTGGTCCAACATCTTCTCCAGCTCCGCCATTTGCTGCTGAGCGTCCTGCATGCGGCCCTCTTTCGCCGCCTGTTCCGCCTTTTCGGCCAGTTGCTGCATGTCCCGATCCGACAGCCGCATTGCCTTGGGGTCGAACGGCATCACGCTGTTGTTGTGCTGCGCCTCTTGCATCAGCGCCTTCATGTGCCGGTCGATCGCCTGCCGCAGTTCCTCCAGCTTCTTCGCCAGTTCCTGCCGTGTCGCGTCGTTCGGCTGTTCCTGTGCCTTGTCCATGGCATCCCGCGCGGCCTGCCGGGCTTCCTCCAACGATCGCGCCGACTGCTCCGTCTGGCCTTCCTCCATGTGCAGCGCGAGTTGCCACAGCATGTCCTGGGCTTCCGGAACGGCGCTGTCGGCGTGGTTCCGAACCAGACCGTAATAAGCGCCGCTGAGGTCCAGGAACGCCCCCAAATCGCCGGTGAACAGTTCCGGACGCTGCATCAACCCGTCGAGCGCCTCCAGCGCATCGCCGCGATCATCCGGATGGATGCTGAGGCTTTTGCGCGCGGCAATCAACAGCCGGGCGACAGGATTTTGAAACGGCCGCTCCGCCAGATCGAACATGACATCCGCGCTGGTGCCAGTCTGGCCGGGCGCGTCGTGCGCGATCAGCCGGCCGATGACGGGCAGGCCGGCCCACGGTTGGGCTGTCAGGTCCGGCTGGCTCAAGCCATGTGCGGTCTTTGGCGAGCCACCCGGCAGCGGGATCGTCACGATCAGCGGCTGAGCCTCCGGCCGGTCCCGCAGCCGCAGTTCTGCTTGCAGGCCGGTCACGCCGTAATCGTCAGACACGTTCCATGGCAGGCGGGTCTGCTGGCCAGATTGCGGCCGGCCGGGATTGTCGCCCCACGACACGGTCGGCGGTTGATCCTCCACCACCGTCAGGGTCCAGGCGGCGAGGCTGCCGCCATCGCGCGTCACACTCAGATGGCCGCCGCGCGTCAGGTCCCATTCGGCCTGGAAGCTGCTGCGATCGAGTGCACTGAAGACGGTGGTCCGATCGTTCAGCGACAACGCCGGCGCCACGCTGCCGCCCGACACATTGACCGTGAGGCGGGAGCCGGCGGGGACTGACACGCTGCCGCCCTCGGCCTTGAGGAAGATCGGCGCGATACGGGTGTAGGCGGGCGGCGTGATCCATGCCTGGAGTTCGGTCGCCGGCGCGGCGAGCGCGACCGGCAGTGACGGTGTTACCGCGGCGTAAATGCGGGACGGTGCGTCGGTGTTGGCAATGCCCAGGCACGCCAGAACGCCCAGCAACACCGCAAACCGCAGTGCGCGGGGATCACGCCGAGCCAATCCAGGCCGCGGCCAACCCACCGGCAACCGTCCCAGTTGCTTCAACGCTCGGGCCGCATGCACCTGCCACAATGCGAGACCGACGGCGTCGGCCGTGGCCGGTTTGTCGGTCAGCACCGACAGGGGGCGATGGGTGAGGCCGGACTCCGTTTCTAACCGCCGATCAGCGGCGTGATCGTCGGGCAGGCGAATGTGCCGGAAACCGCGCACCAGCAGCACCAGCGTTGCCACTACAACCGCCGCAAGCACGGCAAAATGCAGTCCGTTCGGCAGCAGCCCGGGCAGGTTCAGTAGGGCGGCGCACAGGAAGACTCCGACCACAGCGGACGGCAGCCACAACGCCGGCCAGAGTGCCTCGAACAACAGGGCCGCCCGCGCCAGTAACCGGCGGCCGGCAAGGCGGCGCAGATCCTGGCGCCAGGGGTGGGGCGCCGGGTCCGTCATGCGGGGAGGCGCTCCCGCTCCCATAGGGCTTCGATCGGTTGGCGGTCGCGGATGACCGACCAACGTCCGTTGTCCACCCAAACCTCGGCTGCCATCGGGCGTGCGTTGTAGGTCGAACTCATGACCGCACCATACGCGCCGGCGTCGAGGATCGCCACATAGGCGCCAGGGGACAGCGCGGGAAGCGAGCGGCTTCGCGCGAACGTGTCGCCACTTTCGCAGACCGGGCCGACGACAGTGGCCGGGCGGGCGGGCGCGACGGCGTCGATGGCGGAGACGGGGACAATGCCATGCCAGGCGTCATACATGGCCGGGCGCACCAGGTCGTTCATGGCCGCATCGAGGACGATGAACGGCTCCAACGGTGTCTGCTTGACCAGCACCACCGACGCCAGCAGCAGTCCGGCGGGGCCAACCAGCCAGCGGCCTGGCTCCATGGCCAGGCGCACATCCAGATTGTGGAACGCACCCCTCATCGCGGCGGCGAGGCCGGCCGGGGAGGGGGCGGATTCGTTGCGATACGGAATGCCAAGACCGCCGCCGCAATCCACCGTTTCGACTGTGTGCCCGTGCTCGCGCAACGCGATGACGAGGTCGGCGATGCGTGCGTAGGCGTCGCGGTACGGCGCAAGGCCCAGGATCTGGCTGCCGATATGGGTCGCGAGGCCAACCGTGCGGATGCCCGGCAGGGCGGCGGCATGCGCATACAGCCTGACCGCGTCATCGAACGGAATCCCGAACTTGTCCGTCGCCCGGCCGGTCGCGATCTTGTCGTTGGTGCCGGCATCGACATCGGGGTTCACCCGGAAGGCAACCCGAGCGGTGCGGCCGGTGGCGGTGGCGATGGCGGAGAGCATCGCCAGTTCCTCGGCGCTTTCGACATTGATCTGGCCGATGTCGTGTTCAAGCGCGAGGCGGAGTTCCGCGGCCGACTTGCCGACGCCGGAATAGACGATGCGGCTGGCCGGCATGCCGGCGCGGAGGGACTTCAGCAGTTCGCCGCCGCTGACAACGTCGGCCCCGGCACCCTGTTCGGCGAACAGCGACAACACCGCGCGGCTGTCGTTCGCCTTCACGGCGAAATGCACCTGCATGTCCAGACCGGCGCCGGACATCGCGCCGGTCAGGGTTTTGTAGCGCGCGCGCATCGTGGCGGCGGAATACACCCAGGTTGGGGTGCCGACGGTGTCGGCGATGCCGGCCAGCGGGACACCGTCCAGCAGCAAGCCGTCCATCGCGTCATGCTTCAGCCATGGGCGGAGAGCGATCAGGTCCTGCACGGACGGATCGGTCGAAGGGTCGTTCGGGGGAGAAGGAGCAGCCATCCGGCCAGCTTATCGCCGGGCGCGCGGGATTGGAAATGGAATTCCCCGGCGGGCGACAGCAGCGGCCGCCACCGGATATCGCGGTCAGGTGTTAGCCGAACCGGCACCCGTTTGTGGCAGCGGCGGGGCCAGGCACGATCGGTATTTTCTTTCCGGGGAGATTGGCGCAACCTGGGCCGGCGGGCGTGTCCACCCGAAACATGTGATGGCAAACAGGTCCAACCGTTCCTCTTTGGGAGGCTAAAATGGCAATTATCCGCAATATCGATGTTACGGCGCAGTCAGAGGTGAGCTTCGACGACGCCTGCCGCACCGTCGTCACCGAAGCCAGTAAGACCCTGCGCGGGATCATGTCGTTCCGGATCAACGAGGCCGAGTGCGTTGTCGAACATGACCGGATCATCGCGTATCGTGTGACAGGGAAGGTCGTGTTTCAGGTCGAGCGGTAGTCCTTCGCGCATCCGAGCACCCTGGGCGGGCCGTGTGGCGAAAGGCCGCACGCTCGATCCAGGTGTCGGCTCGGTCATCGCAGTAACGGTTCGCCCGTTCTCCGTTCGGCGCCCTTGTCGATGCGATCCGCGCGACGACTGGCTGCGTTTGGTGCCGCTGACGGTTAGACTAGTCCGCGAGCCCCATGACAAAGGCCAGGGCGACGTTGAGCCGTCCGATGTCCGCGGCGCCAAGGCGGCCGATTGTCTGGCCAACCCGATCCCGCCGGATCGTTGTGGGTTTGTCAGCCATCACCTGTGATCGCACGCGCAACCCGTTCATGGTGTCCGGATCGATGGTGATCCGGAAATCCGGGGCGTTGGACAAGGCCGACGTCATTTGGCAAATCACGATCGAAGCGTGGCCAGGGGGAAAGGCATCGGTCTGGACGATCACGGCCGGATGCGGCTTGCCATAATCGCCGGCCGCCGCAACGATCACCACGTCACCGCGTTGCATGCGGTCCGACAGCATCCGGCTCGTCGAATTCCGAGACCGCCTCTATCCAGTCCAATGCCGCGTTTTCCGCGGCCCCTTCCAGGTGAGCAACCTGGAGCGCGATCCGCTGCCGGACGGACCGAGCGCGGGAATCCGGGACGACAAGCCGCACTTCGCGCAAATCGCCGGCACGCCGGCGGTCACGCATGGCCTTCATTCGTTCGGCAGGCGCGGTCACTGGAGAACTCCATCGGGGGTGGTCGGTCCCGGAGAGTGTAACGCGTTACGGGCGGCAAGGCAAAGGATTTGCGCTGTAGCGGTGTGTGCGAGGCCGGCTGGCTTAACGTTAAGCCGGTTATGTCTCGATCGTGAGAAATGAGGTTTGACGAACGCTTCTCTTAAGGTTCGATCCAGACATCCAGGACATAGTCGAAGTAGCGGTCCACTCGCTCGCCGTTCCACCGGTATTTCAGGTGGCGCTCTTGTTGGGGTATGCCGACGGCGCGCGGTCTGAAGGCGCCGATACAGGTTCCGCCCGTTCGGCGCACGCTGGGATAAACCACGCCCGCGGCGCCGCTGTCCCGCAATGCGCGGCCATAGGCCTGTGCGGATACGTAGCTGTCCGGGTCGAGCACCTGCATGCGGAGCGGTTCGGCGAGGGCGGCGACATCCTCGAATTCCGCCGCGACGGTGCCGGCCAGCACGCGCATGTCCTCCATCCTGGGCGGGTCGCCGCTGTCGCGAGCGAACGCCTCGAAGTGGTGGACCGTTTCGGCGATGGCAGTCTCAAGTTCGGCGGCCGCGTAATAGACGCCGAACGTGCCGTCGCTGAAGCGCGATCCCCGGCGGTTGAGGTGGGTGAACGACGCCATGACATAGCTGGCACCGGGTCCCGACACGCGGTCCCCGGGCGGCACCAGCGCGATCGCGCCGATTTCATCGCGCACACGCGGGTTGGTGAGCTGCTCCAGCGCGATCAGCGCGTCCCAGACGGCGGGATCGGGCGTCAGCCGTTCAAACAGATGGATCGGCGGGTAGCGTGACGCGATGATCCGCCAGGCGTGCGGCCAGTCGATACGGCGTGTTGGCACGGGCTAGCTCCAGGGTGCCCGCGCCGCGTCGAGATAGGTCCGCACCTCGGCCAGATCGGTCACGTCGCCGGCGCACATGCGGGCGAGCGGGGTTTGGCCGCCGAATGCCGCGTTGGGACGTTTGACCCATCCGTCGGCGAAATGCGGGTCCGAATAGAGGATTTGCAGGGCCTTGTAGATGCCGCCGACGTAGCCGATCCGGCGCAGGGTGTCGGATGGCACCCGCACCGCGTTGCCGGCGCGCCAGGCGTAGTAGGTGCGTTCGGCCGGGGCGCCGAGGATGGTGCGGGCTTCCTCCGCCGTGACGCCCCAGGCCTCCGCGATATGGAAGAAGCCGCGTAGGGCCGCGACGGGATCGATCCGAGGCGGGGTGACGCGGACTTGTTCGTCGAGTGCCAGCATGGGTTGCTCCTGTTTTGCAGGATATGCGGGTTCGACTGCGAATTTGCAAGTGACGGACGTCGCGAAGCAGAGAGGGACAACGGGGCGCCCTGTTCACCCGAACGGGAATGGTGGCAGCAAACTTGACTTGTTTCCTATATTGATTTAGCATTCCAGGAATGAAAACCTCATCCCCGCCGCAACCGGCCATCGATCTGTCCCCGCAGCTCTATTACCAGCTCGTTTATACCCTTGCCGATTTGTTGCCGCCGCCGCTGGATGCCTCGCCCGCCGCGTTGCGGGCCAGAAACCATGCCGCGATCGCCAAGGCGGCGGCCTTGCTGCCTGTGGGCGCAAATGAGACGGACCTCGCCGCCCAGTGCATCGCCGCCCGCGCCCAGGCCGAGGAGATGCTGCGGCTGGTCCGTGAGAACGCGGGCGATGTCGAGTTGGTGTTGCGGCTGAATGCACAGTACGGGGCGGAAGGCCCATCTGCGTAAAAGTGCACGGTAGCGTATTGCACGCAAAGTCATGGGTGGGCTTAGCGTCTGCCTGAGGACCGATTGGCGAGGACTGCTTGGATGCCGAGTTCGAGGTCGCTCATCCCCAAGACACGC
>CAIZFE010000057.1 GCA_903932145.1 uncultured Rhodopila sp.
CCGAGGTCGAGCATTTCGTCGGCTTCGTCGAGCACGACGGCCTTGAGCTGCGACACATCAAGACGTCCGCGCCGCAGGTGGTCGCAGAGCCTTCCTGGCGTTCCCACGACAATGTGCGCGCCGTCGGCAAGTTCGCGCTGCTCGCGGCGCGGGTCCAGGCCGCCGACGCACGAGACGACGCGCGCGCCGGTGTATTGATAAAGCCAGGTCAGCTCGCGCTGCACCTGCAAGGCCAGTTCGCGCGTCGGCGCGACGATCAGGGCCATCGGTTTGGCGCCACGCTCGAAACGGTCCGCTCCGCCCAGCAGCTCCTTCGCCATCGCCAGGCCATAGGCGACCGTCTTACCGGAGCCGGTTTGCGCCGAGACCAGCAGGTCGCGATCGGAGGCGGCATCGGCGAGCACCGCCGTCTGCACGGGGGTCGGCTCGGTGTAGTTGCGTTCGGTCAAGGCGCGGGCGATCGACGGAATGGTCGGCAGGAATGTCACGAGTTTGAAACCTTAGGTTTGCGTATTGAATAGACCGGCCGACAGCTTGTGGCCGAAATGATCCAAGGAATGATTGATATAGGCATCCTTTAGGCCAAGACACGCCCAAGCGCCAATCATGGCTGCCATTCTGTGCCCGGCAGCGCCCGATTTACCGCCAAATCCGGCCTATCTGGGATTTTGCAATTAATGGCACGTGGGGATATGGCGCGCCACCTAGTACTCATCTTCGAACCCGCAACGGAGTGGGTCCCACCGGCCAATACGGCCCGATCGAGCACATCTTTGCTGATCTTGATGCAGATTTGGGCATCATCTACCTCAATCACATCAATAAGCGATTGCAGCAGAGGCTAAGGAAATTGCTAGAGGCCCACAAACGTCACTGGCACCATCACATCGCCGACTTGCGCTGTCTCTCCAGGACGGCTTCTTCCTTGTGGTTACCTGCCGGCAGATGCCTTGGAAGCGTGTTTTGAAAGCTCTTGAGAATTTCGCCACTAATTTCGGAGACGGGCATCGGCCGGCCGAAGAAAAATCCTTGCACCTGATCGGCGTCGGCGCCGTCGAGAAATTTAACCTGTTGTGCGGTCTCGACACCTTCGACGGTCACCCGCATGTCCAGTTCGCGTCCGAGTGCGATGATCGTTTTCACCACCGTCTCGGCGTCCCGGCCCGAGGTATCGAGGCCTTGCATGAAGCTGCGGTCGATCTTGATCTTGTCGAAGGGGAAGCGCCACAAATAGCTGAGGCTTGAATAGCCAGTGCCGAAATCGTCCATTACGATCGCAACACCCATTGCCTTGATCGCCTTTAGCTCCTTCATGATGGCTTCGCTGTTGCCGAGCAACAGCGTCTCGGTGATCTCAAGTTCAAGCCGGTGCGGCGCCAGACCGGTCTCCTTGAGGACGCTTGCGACAGTGGCGCTGACATTGCCACCTTCGAATTGCGCCGGCGACAAATTGACTGCGACCGTCAAGTTTTCCGGCCAGGTCACGGCGGTTTTGCACGCCTCCTTCAACACCCAGGCACCGATCTTTTCGATCAGCCGCATTTCTTCCGCGACGGGAATGAAGGTCATCGGCGGGATCAATGTCCCATCTTTGTCGGGCAATCGTATCAGCGCTTCGAAACCGATGAGGTTGTGGCCGGAGATTTCGAAGACCGGTTGATAGTGCAGGACGAAGCTTTCGTGGAGGACCGCGTCGCGGATC
>CAIZFE010000058.1 GCA_903932145.1 uncultured Rhodopila sp.
CAGGGAATCCAGCCCTGTGCGCAATAAAGTTACAAGACCTATTGCGCCTCCAGACCAAAATGTGTCCAGTAGGACAGGATGATTCTGTGTATTTATCTATATATTCCAATGATATGATGGGGGTCGAACAGGGAACTTCGGTTTAGTCATACGATGAGGTGTTAACCAAAACGACGGCCGATAATAGCCGCACCACGTTGATACTGTTACCTCCCCGTCATGGCCCGGCTTGTCCGGGCCATCTGTGCCCTGACGGTGCCGCGACAGTTGGCCCGGACGAGCCGGGCCATGACGAGGGGGGCGAGAGTCGGCATCAAGGCTGTCGGGTATTACGCAGCCAAAGCGACATTCACCTGCATCGCGCGCGAAAGTGCAACGACCGCGCCGATCAGTACCATGGTCGGACCGTCGTGCCGATCCGCTTCCAGCAGATCGGGCAAGGTAGCCAGCGTTCCGTGTAGAAAGGACTCGTTGGGGCGGGATGCGTTCTCGACAGCCACCGCAGGCGTTGACCCCGGAAGCCCGGCCTCGATCAGGCTGGTAGCCACGGATCGTAACGTTTTGCTCGCCATGTAGGCGGCGATGGTGCCACCGCTGGCCGCCAGCGCGCGCCAATCATGCGCGGGAACGGCCCCATCGCTGCCATGGCCGGTAACAAAATGCAACGACCGAGCCACATCGCGATGCGTCAGCGGGATTTGCAGGCTGGCGGCGGCGGCACAGGCGGCGGTGACTCCGGGGACGACCTCCACGGGGACGCCGGCGGCGCGCAGGCTGTCCAGTTCCTCGCCGCCACGGCCGAACACGAACGGATCGCCGCCTTTCAGCCGCACGACATGGGCTCCCGACTGAGCCAGCGTCACGATCAGCCGGTTGATCGCCGCCTGGTTCATCGCATGCCGGCCGCAGCGCTTGCCGACGTCGATGCGCCGGGCGTCAGGACGGGCGAGGTCCAGGATCGAGGGGTCGATCAGCGCATCGTACAACACTGCATCCGCGCGTTGGATCGCCTTCACCGCCCGCAGCGTCAGCAGGTCCGGGTCGCCAGGACCCGCGCCCACCAACGTTGCGCTGCCTTTATTCCGCGGGGATGCGAACATCGCGCAGGATCTCCTCAAGTTCGGGAATGCAGGAACCGCAATTGGTTCCGGCCTGGAGCAGTACGCCTATTTGTTTGGCCGAACTCAGGCGATGGGTAACGACGGCATGACGGATCGCATCGCGGGTGACACCGAAGCAGGCGCACACCTTGGGTCCCTCGGCGGCGGTTGCATTGTACATCCGGCCGGCGAGGATTTGCGCGCGGGCCGCATCCGGAACGGGTGCTCCGAGCATGGGGCTGACGGCGGCCTCGTTGGGGAGGCCGGCTGCGTCGCGGGACAGGAACAGGCAGGCTTCCAGCGCTCCGTCGAACACCGCCGCGATACGCAATACGCCGCGCCTTGTGTCGGACATTTCCAGCCAGTCGGTGCCTTCGGGCAGATCGAGCAGCGCGGCGGCGAAGCTGGTCAGGTCGTCGCCGTGCGGCATCGGCCGTAAACCGGCGAGTCGATAGACTTGGCCCTCGGTGACCGGGATGCGCACCCAATGGCAGATATCGGGCAATGCGCCGCCGGTTCGGCGCAGCAACAGGCCGTGGAAATGGACGGTCGCCGCTTCGATCGTTGCGGGTGTCGCCTTCAGCTCCGGCTGGCCGGAAATCGGGTCCACTTTCGCACTGACCACACGTCCGATCGGTCCGGTGGAGGCAAACTGATCGGTCCAGTGCATAGGCGCGAAAATCTCGCCATGGCGCTGGGTGTGGCGGAGATCGGCCCGTAACAGCACCTCGCCCTCGGCGGTGGAAAGGCGGGTCAGCGCGTCCTGCTCGATCCCGGCCCGTGCCGCATCGATCGGATGGATTGTCAGCTTCGGTTCGGACGTGTGGCTCATTAGCGAGGGGGCCAGACCGGTGCGGGTCATGGTGTGCCACTGGTCGCGCACCCGGCCGGTGTTCAGCAGCAGGCCCCCTTTCGCCGCCCGGGGAGGTTCTTGATATCGCGTCGGAACAAACCGCGCGCGGCCGTCCGGTGTGGAAAAACCACCCTGGGCGAATAATCGGCCGCCCTCGCTGAGGGCGCCCGTCGGCATCGGCCAGCGGAACGATTGCATCGATTCGAACCCGGCATCGTCCAAATTGGCCATGGCGCTGATGTCGAAGACGCGACGACCGTGGTTGGCGTGACCGGACAGCGCGGCGTGTTCGCGAAAGACGGCGGCAGGAGTCTCCCAGGCGAACGCGTCGGCCCATCCCATGCGCCGGCCGATCTCGGCGAACTGCCACCAATCGGCGCGCGCGTGACCCGGGGCAGCGCGAAAGGCGCGCTGGCGGGAGATGCGGCGTTCGGAGTTTGTAACGGTACCGTTTTTTTCGCCCCAGCCAGTGGCCGGCAGGACAACATGCGCCTGCGCGGAGGTATCCGTCGCCCAGCAGTCGGACACGACAACAAACGGACACGCGGCCAGCGCTGCCCGTACCCGATCGGCGCGGGGTAAACTGGCCGCCGGGTTTGTCGCGACAATCCACAAAGCCTTGATCCGGCCGTCGAGAACGGCATCGAACATGTCGATCGCTTTAAGGCCGGGCTGTGGTGCCAGTGCAGGCGCTTGCCAAAAATCCTGCAACGCTGCCCGATCAGCCGGATCGTCAAACCGCATATGCGCGGCGAGTTGATTGGCGAGACCGCCGACCTCCCGTCCGCCCATCGCGTTAGGCTGCCCGGTGACCGAGAACGGCCCCGCACCCGGCCGTCCGATTCGTCCGGTTGCCAGATGGCAGTTAATGATGGCGTTGACTTTATCCGTTCCCACCGAGGATTGATTCACCCCCTGAGAATAGACTGTCATCGTTCGCTCGGTTTGCGCGAACATGTCGAAAAATGTTTCGAGTAGTTCTGGATCGACGCCGCATTCGGCCGCGACCGATTCGATGTCGTTGCCCGACGCGACCTCCAAAGCGGCAGCGAAGCCGGTAGTGTGACGGTCGATCCAGGCTGCATCGACCTTGCCGGCGCGGTACAGATAGGCAAGCAATCCATTGAACAGCGCAACGTCGGTTCCGGCCGCCAAGGGGATGTGCAAATCGGCGCTGTCGGCGGTCGCGGTGCGACGAGGGTCCAGTACCACAACCTTCGTGCCATGCGCCGTTCGGGCCGCCTGCATGCGTTGGTGCAGCACGGGATGGCACCATGCCGCGTTGCTGCCGACCAGCACGACAAGATCGGCCTCTTCCCAGTCTTCATAGACACCCGGTACCACGTCCTCGCCAAACGCCCGGACATGACCGGCGACGGACGAGGCCATGCACAACCGGGAATTCGTATCGATGTTGGCGCTGCCGATGAAGCCTTTCATCAGCTTGTTGGCAACGTAATAATCTTCCGTCAGGCACTGACCGGACACATAAAACGCCACGCTGTCCGGCCCGTGCTCCGCGATCGTTGTCCGGAATGTCTCCGCGACCAGATCCAGCGCCCGATCCCAACTGGCCTTTTCGCCATGCACCATCGGCGAGGTCAGCCGCGTGCTGTTATCCAGCGTCGCCCCCAGCGCGGCCCCTTTCGAACAGAGCCGGCCCCGATTGGACGGATGCAGCGCATCCGCCTTGATCGTTTCATCCGGCTGCACCACCACGCCGCATCCGACACCGCAATAGGGACAGGTGGTGTGGATGGGGGCGGTCATGCTCCGCCGACCGCCAGGAGGATGCGTCCATTCTCCAGGCGAACCGGAACCGTGCGGGCGCAGCCCTCGTCGGGTTCTTTCGCCTTACCGTCCGTCAGCCCGATGACCCAGTTGTGCAACGGGCAGGTCACGGACTCGCCGTGAATGATCCCCTGCGACAATTTGCCGGCTTTGTGCGGACACAGATCATGCAGCGCGAAGACCCGATCGTCGCTTGTACGAAACAACGCGATGTCGATCGCCGGGGTGGTAACGACGCGGGAGCCCAGGCGGGGGATGTCGTCGAGGTGACCGACATCCGCCCATACCGAAAGAATACCATCCATGCCGCTTACTCCACCGTCGCAAGTGCGCGGAATTCATGGGCGTCGGTCCCGGCGGCACGTTCCGCCCAAGGATCGTCCTGTGCGAAACGTTGGCTCTCCATGAACCGCGCATGCAACAGTTTCCGGGTGCCGGCATCGCTCAGGCGGGTGCGGACGTAGTCGATCCCGACCCGTTCGACCCATGGCGCGGTGCGGTCCAGATACCAGGCTTCCTCGCGGTAAATCTGCATGAAAGCGGCGGCGTATTCCAGAACCTCGTCCTCGGTCGTTACCTTGGCGAGCAGGTCCGTCACCCGCACCTTGATGCCGCCGTTGCCGGCAACATACAGGTCCCAGCCTGCGTCGGTGGCGATTACGCCAAAGTCCTTGATGGTGGCTTCAGCGCAATTCCGAGGGCAGCCCGAGACAGCCATCTTGGTCTTGTGCGGCGTCCATGATCCCCAGGTCATCCGCTCCAGCGCGATGCCCATCGCGGTGGAATCCTGAGTGCCGAACCGGCACCATTCGGATCCGACGCAAGTCTTCACGGTGCGCAGTGCCTTGCCGTAGGCGTGGCCGGAGACCATCCCGGCGGCATTCAGATCCCGCCACACATCCGGCAATTGCTCCTTACGGACTCCCAACAGATCGACACGCTGGCCGCCCGTCACTTTCACGGTCGGGATTTGATATTTGTCCACCACATCGGCGATGGCCCGCAGTTCGGCCGACGATGTCACCCCACCCCACATACGCGGAACGACAGAATAAGTGCCGTCCTTCTGGATGTTGGCGTGCATGCGTTCGTTGACGAAACGCGAGCGGGAGTCATCGACGTATTCGCCGGGCCATGCGCACAACAGATAATAGTTCAAGGCAGGGCGGCAACTTGCGCAGCCGTTGGGGGTCGTCCAGCCCATCGCGTCCATGACGGCGGGTATGGTTTTCAGCTTGCGGTCCAGGATCGCCTTGCGCACCGCATCGTGGCCGATGGCCGTGCACTTGCAGACCGCTTTGACTTTCGGTGTCGCATCGTAATCGCCGCCCAAAGTCAGGGCGAGCAGGCTCTCCACCTGACACGTGCAGCTTCCGCACGATGCGGACGCCTTGGTGCGCGAGCGAACCTGATCGACCGTGGTCAGCTTATGCTTGCTGATCGCTGCCAGGATGGTGCCCTTGCTGACACCGTTGCAGCCACAGATTTCAGCCGTATCGGGCAGGGATTCGACACGAGGAGCCTCGCCGCCATTGCCGGCCGAGGGTCCGAAGACCAGCGTATCGCGCAAGGCGGAAATATCGGTTCCGTTGCGGATCATATCGAAATACCAGGCGCTGTCTCGGGCTTCCCCATACAGCACGGCGCCGATCAGCTTGTCGTCGCGGATGACCAGCTTCTTGTGCACGCCTCGGGCCGCGTCGCGGAACACCACGTCGTCGGTGTTTTCGTCACCGGTGAAATCACCGGCGGAGAACATGTCGATGCCGGTCACTTTCAGCCGCGTGCCGGTGACAGCCGGGACGTAGTCGCTATCGGCTGTTTTCGTGACGCGATCGGCCAGGATCTTCGCCATTTCGTACAGCGGAGCCACCAGGCCGAACAGGGCGCCGCGATGTTCAACGCACTCGCCCACCGCGTAGATGGCGGGGTCGCTGGTGACCATCGCATCGTTGACCTGGACGCCACGACCGCACTCTAGCCCGGCCGCTTTCGCCAGCGCGATATTGGGGCGGATACCCGCGGCCATCACCACGATGCTCGCCGGCAGATGCGTGCCGTCGGCGAGTTGCACACCCTCCACACGGTCTTCGCCGAGGATGACTTTGGTGTTTGCCTCGGTAATGACCTTGATGCCGCGCGTGCCCAGGTCCGCCTTCAACAGCTCGGCGGAGACCGGGTCGAGTTGGCGTTCCATCAGCGTCGGCATAATATGCAGGACAGTGGTGTCCATGCCATTCAGAGCAAGGCCGTTGGCGGCTTCGAGACCGAGTAGGCCGCCGCCGATGACGACAGCATGCGTGCTGGACTTGCTGGCCGCGATCATCGTTTCGACGTCTGCGATGTCGCGGAAGCCGATGACGCCGGGCAGCTTGTGGCCGGGCAGGGGAATGATCACCGGGTTGGAGCCAGTGGCCAGCAGCAAAACGTCGTAGGGACGCGTGGTGCCGAATTCACCGGTGACGGTTTTCGCCTCGCGATCGATACCGACCACGGGTTCTCCGGCGATCAGTTCGATGCCGTTCTCCTCATACCATGACCTCGGATGGGTCGTGATCGCCTCGAAGGTTTTTTCGCCAGCCAGTACGGGCGACAGCATGATGCGGTTGTAGTTGCCGTGCGGCTCGGCGCCGAACACGGTGATGGTGAAGTCGTGCGGTGCGCGGCTGAGGATTTCCTCCAGCGCGCGCACGCCGGCCATCCCGTTCCCGACCAGGACAAGGCGGGAACGACCCAACTGCAAGCGATGGGGGGCGATCATGTTCATGGCGATGCTTCCCGTTAAACGCGCGCTGCGCCGTAAAGCTGGCCCCAGGTTGTCCGCCACCGGCGGCGCACACCGCTGATGCCGACCAGGGCCAGGGCCGCCAGCATGGCGAACACCAGGAAGCCGGGGCCATAGCTGCCGGTAAGCTGCTTGGAGTAACCGAGGCTGGAGGCCAGGTAGAACCCGCCGACACCGCCGCTCATGCCCACAAGCCCGGTCATGAGGCCAATTTCCCGCTTGAAGCGTTGCGGTACGAGTTGGAACACCGACCCGTTGCCCATGCCGAGAGCCAGCATACCAATGACGAAGACGGGCATCGCCAGATAGATCGTTGACAGGCCAGTGGAAATCGTCGCGAAGGCGCAGGCGGCGACGGCGTACAGAACGACCAGGGCGCGAACGCCGCCGACCCGGTCAGCGACCGCTCCGCCCATCGGACGAACCAGGGAGCCGACGAAGACAACGGCAGCGGTGCAGTAGCCGGCGGTGACCGGCGTCAAGCCGTAAGCGTCATTGAAGTAGATGGTCAGGGAGGACGCGAGGCCAACGAAGCCGCCGAAGGTCACGCTGTAGAAGAACATGAACCACCAGCAATCGCCTTCCTTCAGCAGCGCGAAGTAGGCAGCCAAAGGTTTTGCGGCCGGTGTGTTGGGGCTGTCTTTTGCGAAGGCGAAAAAGACGCCAAGTGCGATGGTCAGCGGGATCGCCGCCAGACCGATGACGTTTTGCCAACCAAAGGCAATGGCCAGCATCGGGGCGAACAGCGCTGCCAACACCGTGCCGGAATTACCGGCCCCCGCGATCCCCATCGCGGTGCCCTGATGTTCCGGACCATACCATGCCGAGGCCATGGGCAGGGCGACGGCGAAGGACGCTCCGGCGAGACCAAGGACGCAGCCCAGGAGCAAGGTGGCGGCGAAACTGTCGATGCCGATCATCCAGGCGGCCAGCAGGCCGGCGATGACGACGATCTGGGCCCCAATGCCAACACGGCGTGGCTTGTAGCGGTCAACCAGCAGACCCAGAACGACGCGAAGGGCAGCGCCGGCGAGTACCGGTGTGGCGACCATCAGGCCCTTGTGGGCGGGATCGAGATGAAGGGCTTTGGAGATTGCGACACCCAAGGGTCCAAGCAATACCCAAACCATGAAACTGAGATCGAAATAGAGGAAAGACGCGAACAGGGTCGGTAGATGACCGGCCTTGAGGAAGCCCTTGTTCATGAGAAGATCACTCGCGAGGCAAGCCGTCGTTGGCATGCCGGTCGATGGCTGGAAGCGCGGGGCGCCTCGGGTCCGGCACAGGCCCTTCGTTGGACAGGTCCGCGGAGTTCTCGAACTCTGTTAGCACATGCAGCAAGAGCCGTGCCAAGTGCGAAAACGGGTAAATGCTTAGAGTTTAATCTATCGCCGCCAGCGGTTAAGGTTGAATAATGTGCAGAAAAATGTTCTTAAATTGCTCATTTGGTGAAATTATGATCTTGTGCGATACGCGTCTTGCTAATTTAAGCGTCTTTCTGACGAAAACGCCTCATCGTCAGGCATCGGCAGCATCGCCGCCCCCTCCAGCTCAGGCAGGCCGGCGGCGGTGTACAAGCCCTCCGCTTCCACCGCGCCCGCGAGCAGATCCGGCCGATAGACCTGTGCCGCGATAGCGTTGAGATCGGTCGTCTCGTCCAGCCACTTCCACCGTTGCATCTGTCCCAGGAACCAATGGGCATGTGCCCGCGCCGGGAACCAGGCTTCACGCGTATAGAACCGGATCAGCTCCGCGCCCGCTCCGCCCGGCAGTGCCGCCCGGCAAGAGTCCTCGGGCAAGTTCAGTCCGTTGGGATCGGCCAGCAAAGCTGCGATTCCCGCGGCCTCATCGGACTGATCGCACAGGATCTGGGCTTGCAGCACGGCACCGAGCAGGTGCTGTAGCAACTCCGGATTGGCTTCCGCCCAGGCTTCTCCGACGCACAGGCATTTTTCCGGATGGAATGGCCAGATTGTCGATGTTCCCAGCAGGATTTTGCCTGCGCCCTGGCGTTCGGCCACGTCGCCCCATGGCGCTCCGGCGCAGAACCCGGTGATGCTGCCGGCGGCAAGGGCTGCGACGACCTGTTCGGGAGGGATCACGACGGTTTCGATATCGCGATCCGGATCGGCGCCGCCGGACGCCAACCAATAGCGCAGAAGCAGATTGTGCGTCGAAAAGGCATGTACCACGGCAAAGCGTGGCCGCTCAGTTTGCGATCGGAGCCATTCGAGCAGGAGAAGACGAGGCCGTGCACCGCCCTCGGTCAGGCTGGCGGCGGCTGCGTTACTCGCCACGATGGCATTGCCGCCCTGGCTGAGCGACATCGGCACGACCAGACGCGCCTTCGGTCCCCTGAGACCGGCGCAAGCCGCGAGGGCCAACGGCGGCAACATCACCGCGGCGTCCAGTATCCCGTATGTTAGTTTGTCCGCGATATTGGCCCAGGACGGTTCGATGCTGATTTCGACGTCGATACCCCGGGCGCGAAACAGACCGTTTGCTTCCGCAACAATAATGGGGGCGCTGTCCACCAGCCGCAGCAGGCCGATGCGAATCGGTTTGCTCATGCTCCGCTCCCTTCCAGTTCTTTAATCAGATCTTGGGCAATATCGACGATCCTCCGAGCACTGCTCATGGCGGTGCGGCGGAGGTATTTGTAGGCGTCGGGTTCGCTCATGCGGCGTTGTTTGATCAGAAGTGCCTTGGCGCGGTCGATGACGGTGCGTTCCAGCAGGCGGCCTTCGGCCTGCTTCAGGTCGTCGTGCGCCTGCTGGTGCCGTCGGAACAGCGCAACGGCGGCGCGGAGGATCGGTTTGACGTCCGGAGGCGGCATGCCGATGGCGTTGTAGGAGGATACACCGGCGGTGATGGCCTCCTCCATAAACCCGGGGTCGTCCTCGTCGACAAACAAAACGACAGGCCGCGTGTTCATGGCGGCAACCTGGCGGATGCCGTCCAAGGCGTCGCGATCCGGGCGCGCCATATCCACCAGCACGACGTCCGGAGCGAGGGACGCTACCGCGTCGGCCAGCGAATCGCCGGATTTCAGGCGAACGACCGTCAGGCCGGGGTCGGCCGCGAGAATCCGCGCGACAGCACCGGCGCGTTCCGCGTCGTCGTCGGCCAGCAGTACTTTCACGAAATCGGATCACTGCTACGCATGGCACCACTATACGCAAACGTCATGCCGCAATGCAGCACAAGAGTTTTCCTCAGATTGCCCGTCGCTTTGGCCGCCGGCCGCCTAAACATGCGCCAACCCGTGCATAGATGACTTGCACACCAGCCGCCTGCCGGGTGCGGATTGCCGCGCCGCGATGTCGGCGGTAGCGTGCAGGCAACTGAAGGAGACCGGTCCATGACCCTAAAACTCGGATACAAAGCGTCGGCGGAGCAATTCGCCCCCAGGATGTTGTTGGATTTCTCGGTCGAGGCCGAGAAGGCGGGGTTCGACTCCGTTTTTGTCAGCGACCATTTCCAGCCGTGGAAGCACACGGACGGGCATGCGCCGTCGGCGTTGGCATGGATGGGTGCCTTGGGCGCCAGCACGCAGCGAATCGTCATGGGCACATCGGTTTTGACCCCGACCTTTCGGTATCATCCATCGGTGGTTGCTCAGGTTTTCGGCACGTTGGGGTCGATGTTCCCCGGTCGCGTGATCCTGGGCGTCGGCACCGGTGAGGGACTGAACGAGGTTCCCTCCACCGGAATGGTTTGGCCAGAAATGAAAGAACGTTTCGCCCGGCTGCGAGAGGCGATCAGCCTGATCCGCAAGCTGTGGGCCGAGGACGACGTGACGTTCCAGGGTGAGTATTACAAGACCCAAGGCGCCACGATTTATGACAAGCCGGGTGCGTTCCTGCCGATCTATGTCGCCGGGGCCGGGCCTCAGGTCGCGAAGTATGCTGGCCGGATGGCGGATGGGTTCATTTGCACGAGCGGCAAGAAGTGGGACCTCTATACCGAGACCCTGTTGCCGAACGTTGCCGAGGGTCTGAAGCTGTCGTCCAAGCCGAAGCCCGACTTCGACCGGATGATCGAAATGAAGGTGTCGTTCGACACCGACAAGCAGCGGGCGCTCGACGATACCCGCATCTGGGCGGCGCTGGCGCTGACGCCGGAAGAAAAGATGACGGTGCACGATCCAAAGGAGATGGAGCGGCTGGCGGACGCCCTGCCGATCGAACGGGCCGCCAGCCGATGGATCGTCTCATCGGATCCGGACGAGCATATCGAGAAGATCAAGCCATACATCGATATGGGTTTCCGTCACCTCGTGTTCCATGCTCCCGGCAACGATCAGGCTCGGTTTTTGAAGATCTACGGCGAGCTGGTGTTGCCGAAGCTGCGCAAACAGTTCGGGTAACATGACCGCCCGTTTGGAGCTTTTTGCGATCCTGGGCCTGCCGATGGTGCAGGCGGGGGATAATCTGCCCGCGCTGATCTTGGCTGGCCTGGAGCATGCCGGGCAGGTGCTGCAAGATCGCGATGTGGTGGTGATCGCGCAGAAAATTGTGTCGAAGGCCGAAGGGCGAACGGTGGATCTGGCCGACGTCGTGCCGTCCGCCGAGGCAGTCAGGCTTGCGGCGGAGGTCGGCAAGGACCCGCGGATCGTCGAGGTCGTGCTGTCGGACTCGGTCAAAGTCGTCCGCAGCCGGCCGAACCTGATGATCATGCAGCACAGGTTGGGGTTCGTGATGGCCAACGCCGGGGTGGACCAATCCAACGTGGCGGAGGCGGACGGGCACCAGCGCGCGTTGCTGCTGCCGTTGGATCCGGACGGTTCAGCCGAGGCGATCCGGTCGGCGCTGGCCGTGAAAGCCGACGTCGGCGTGGTGATCAGCGACAGTTTCGGCCGGCCCTGGCGCCGGGGCACAGCCGGCGTGGCGATCGGCGCCGCAGGAATACCGTCCGTGATCGATCTGCGCGGCCAACCCGACCTGTTCGGCCGCATCCTGGAAGTCAGCATCATCGGCTTCGCGGATGAGATTGCCGCCGCCGCGTCGTTGTTGCAGGGCCAGGCAGCGGAATCGCAACCGGTTGTTGTCGTGCGCGGCCTGATGTGGCACGCACCGAGTTTGCCGGTGGCGGACGTGATACGCCCGCCTGAAGAGGATCTTTTCCAGTGATTATCGCCTTGTCCGGTGGAGTAGGGGGCGCGAAGCTGGCCCTCGGCCTGTCGCGTATCATGCCGCCTGAGAACCTGCTCGTTGTCGTCAACACCGGCGATGATTTCGAACATCTGGGTCTGTCGATTTCCCCCGATATCGATACGGTCGCCTATACGCTGGCCGGGCTGGCCAATCGCGAGGTCGGCTGGGGCCGGCACGACGAAACCTGGTCGTTCATGGAGACGATGGAGGCCTTGGGCGGCGACACCTGGTTCCGTCTGGGTGATCGCGATCTGGCGTTGCACGTGGAACGGACACGCCGGCTGCGCCTTGGGGAAAGCCTGTCCGCGGTGACAGCCGATCTGTGCCGGCGCATGGGCGTTGGACCGGCGGTCGTGCCGATGACGGATGATCCGGTGCGGACCCGGTTGCTGACGAATCTCGGGTGGCTGGATTTCCAGGAATACTTTGTGCATCGGCAGTGTGAGCCGGTTGTTTCTGAGTTGCAGTTCCAGGGTGCCGGGGCGGCTAAGCCGCATCCGACGTTCCTGGCGGCGTTGGCCGATCCGTCGCTGGAGGCGGTGGTGATCTGTCCGTCCAACCCGTTCATCAGCGTCGAGCCGATCCTGGCGATCCCTGGCGTGCGGGAAGCGCTAATGGCATGCAAAGCGCCGATCATCGCGGTTTCGCCTATTATCGCAGGCCGAGCGGTGAAGGGGCCGACGGCGAAGATGATGACGGAGTTGGGGTTGGACCCCTCGGCTGGCACAGTCGCGGCGCGGTATGCGGATTTGCTGGACGGGTATGTAATCGATCACGCCGATATGTCCGAGGTGGTTTCGATCGATGCCAGGGTCACTTTGGCGCAAACGCTGATGAGGACGATGGAGGATCGCGAGGCGCTGGCCAGGATTGTTGTGGAGGCGGCAGCGACGTTGCGGCGGCGTGAAATGCGTGGCCTCCGCCATCGCAGGGGCCAATGATCGACATTTGGGCGTGCGTGCCGGTCAAGGCATTTACCGGGGCGAAGTCGCGGACGGGATCGATTTTGACGCCCGTGCAGCGCGAGGTGCTGGCGGCGACGATGTTGGAGGACGTGCTGGCGGCGTTGGCAGGAGCGACGCGGTTGGCCGGGATTTTGGTCAATACGATCGATCCGGTGGCGGCTTCGTTGGCGGAGCGCTATGGCGCAAGGGTCGTGACTGAGGGCGCGCTGGACGGACACACCGGTGCAGTGAACGGCATGGCTCGGGTGCTGGTGGCCGAGGGGAAGGGCGCGCTGCTGACGGTCCCCGGAGACATTCCTCGGGTTACCTCGGCGGAGATCGATGCGGTGGTGTCGTCTTGTCTGGCGCCGCCGTCGTTCACCATCGTGCCGGCGCACGATGAACTGGGGTCGAATGCCGTGCTGTGCGCACCACCGTTTTCGGTGCCGCTGCGGTTTGGCGACGATAGTTACTTTCCGCACCTGATGGCGGCCAGAGCACAGGGAATCGAGCCTACGATCGTGCGACTGACGGGTATCGGGTTGGATATCGATCATCCAGTGGACCTGCGGGCTTTCGTGGCTGCTCGGCCAAGAATGCCGACGCGGACGTTAGCGTTATTGGAGCGGTTTGGATTTTAGCACCGCTCGCCTAAGCCCAAACACGGCCAACCGGGTATCGCCCATTTCACCCGATGAAGCCCGGGCCGGAACAGCAGCGACAGACCTTGACTTATGTCCTATATTGGATTATCATATTAGGAATATAACCATTCAGCCTCGCCTCCGGACGTCGACCTAACCATGCCGTCATCGTGCTCAGGCTGAGGATGCATTGCATACTGCGCGTTCAGCCGGGATCACCGACTCGGACCAGAGGACTGAGGAGAATGTCTCATAAAATGGGACGAATTCTCATCGTGTGGCTTTTGAGACGTGGTTGAGCGTACGAAACCAGGGTTTCCAGACGATTGAATAAACGGGCCCGAGCAGGGCGATGGCCGAACCGCCTCTGAGCAGTAATGCGTACCAGGTGAACATGGCGCGGCACCCAGGTTGGCGTGGCGCGAAACGGCAAATGTCTACTCCACTTCAACCGAGCGCACCAATGCAACGATACCTACTCTAGGTATTTTCCGAGGCTGCACTCAAAAGCCGGTCATCTCGTATGGACCAACGTCTCGACGCGCTGCTTGGGTCAGGCGAACAGGTCAGGTGTGCGTCCATCTTTGGAGGTTTCCATGCTCGAAGACGATCAACTGCAAAAGGCCATTCTGGCGGAACTCGGGTGGGACCCGAGCGTCGTCGCCGCCCATATCGGCGTCACCACAAGCGCCGGCATCGTAACCCTGACCGGACATGTCGAGACCTTCGCCGAGAAGCATGCGGCTGAAGCCGCGGCTTGGCGTGTAAGGGGCGTGAAGGCCGTCGCCGAGGACATTGAGGTCGAACTGCCGTTCGAGCGGACCCGGGGCGATGACGAGATTGCCGCGGCCGCTCTCGAGCGTCTGGCATGGGACACATCTGTTCCGGCGGATGCCATCACGATCAAGGTCGAGCAGGGCTGGCTGACCCTGTCTGGCCAGGTGGAGTGGCACTACCAAAAGGCGGCCGCCGAACAGGATGTGACCCGACTGCACGGTGTGACCGGCGTATCCAATCAGGTCATCGTGAGATCCACAGTCGATGTTTCCAACATCAGCAACAACATTCAGCACGCCCTCCACCGGTCGTGGCTGCTGGACGATGAGACTGTCACCGTCATGGCCAATGGCGGCCGTATACATCTTACCGGTACGGTTCGTTCACCCCACGAGCGTCAGGTAGCCTGGGCCACAGCCTGGGCAGCGCCCGGTGCGATCAGTGTCGAGAATGACATCAGAATCATCGAATAGTCGAATGATGATCGCCAGGATACCGGCGGCTGAACGCGCGGCGCTGACCTGGCCGCTCGTTTACGTCTCCCACATCGCACCATCCGCATGAGTACCTCCGATCGCCCGGTGTGGTTCATCACCGGGTGTTCGACGGGCTTTGGCCGTCAGCTCGCCAGGCAGGCGTTGCAGCGCGGATTGCGCACCGTTGTGACCGCACGCAATCTCGCCGACATCGCCGATCTTGAATCGAGTGACGCGTTGTTACTGAAGCTGGATGTGACCGACCAGGATCAGATCGATGACGCTGTTCAAGCTGCGGAGGCCCGGTTCGGCCGGATCGACGTGCTCGTGAACAATGCCGGTATCGGCTATTTCGCTGCGGTGGAGGAGGGCGAAGAGGACCAGATACGCCGCCTGATGAATATCAACGTCCTGGGATTGATCCACATGGTGCAGGCGGTGCTGCCCGGCATGCGCAAGCGCCGATCGGGGTTCATCGTCAACTTCTCATCCATTGGTGGTCTGTGCGGATTCCCGGGGCTGGGCTTCTACAACGCCACGAAATTTGCGGTCGAAGGCCTGTCCGAGGCGCTTTGGCAAGAAGTCGAACCGCTTGGCATCAAGGTGATGCTGGTGGAACCGAGTGGATTTCGTACCGATTGGGCGGGCCGGTCGGCAAACGAAAGTAAGGTGACGATCGCCGATTATGCCGCGACGGCGGGCGCCGCCCGGAAGGGTCTTCGTGCGGTGTCCGGCAAGCAGGCGGGCGATCCGGTTCTTGCGGCGCGGGCCATTCTGGATGCGGTTTCGGCTTCCATGCCGCCGCATCGCCTGCTGTTGGGCAACGACGCCTTTGATGGTGCGATGGCAAAGCTTGACGCAATGCGCAAGGACTTCGCTCCGTGGGAGAGCGTAGCCCGCGGGGTGGATTCTAACGCAGGCGCCGCGCACTGAGCGGGGCCTGCCCGGGAAGCGGTTCAGGTTACCGAGCCGACTGTCCTGCTGTCAGCTTCCGCACCAATATTTCCGCCTCCGGCGCCCCCCAGTCCGCCGCACCTTCCAACCGAGCGACGACCTGGCCGTCGGCGTTGATGATGACGGTGGTGGGAATGCCGTTCGCGTTGAACGCCCGCGCCATCGCGCCTTTCGGGTCCAGCAGCACCGGCAATCCCGAAATCCCGTGCGCCTGATACCAGGCCGAGACCACATCCGCGCCACCCCGATCCGATGACAGCGGCAGCACAGCGATATCGTGCGGGGCGAGTGCCTTGGACAGCGCCTCCAGCGACGGCATCTCGGCGACGCAGGGGGCACACCACGTGGCCCACATGTTCACCACCATGCCGCGGCCTTTGAACTCCGACAGATGATGCGACGATCCGTCTTGCGTGACGAACACCCCCTCCGGCGGGTCTTGCGGTGGCGAGACCGGGGACAGCCCCTCGGTCAGCGACGCCAACCGTTCCGCATGAAGTTTGCGCGGCAGGGCGCCCACGGCTAGGGTGCCGGCCGCCGCTGCCAGGGCTAACCTGCGGGGGATCATCATAGTGCTGGAACCTTTTCCGTGACCGATACGCCTGAGAACGCCAACAAGCCGGCCAACATGCAATGGGGTGGCCGCTTCGCCGGCGGGCCTTCGGCAATCATGCAGGACATCAATGCCTCCATCGGGTTCGACCGCAAGCTTTGGCGGCAGGATATTCGTGGCTCCCGCGCCCACGCGGCGATGCTGGCGACGATCGGGTTGCTCACACGGGAAGATGAGCACGCCATCGACGCCGGTCTAGAGGGTATCGCCGGGGAAATCGAGGCTGGCAGCTTCGCCTTCGATGTCGCCCTGGAAGACATCCACATGAACATCGAGGCGCGTCTGACCGACCGCATCGGCGAGGCCGGCAAGCGCCTGCACACCGCGCGCAGCCGCAACGATCAGGTGGCGACGGATTTTCGGCTGTGGGTGAGGGACGCGATCGACGGGCTGTCGGCGCAGATTGCCGACACCATGCAGGCGCTCGCCCGGCGCGCCGCCGACCATGCGGCCGATCCGATGCCCGGGTTTACCCACCTGCAAACCGCTCAGCCCGTCACCTTCGGCCACCATATGTTGGCCTACGTGGAGATGCTGGACCGCGACCGCGGCCGTCTGGCGGATTGCCGGCGGCGCCTGAACGCCTGCCCGCTGGGATCGGCGGCGCTGGCGGGGACGTCATTCCCCATCGATCGCCGCATGACGGCGGCGGCGCTGGGCTTTGACCGCCCGACGTCGAACAGCCTGGACGCTGTATCCGACCGCGATTTCGCCATGGAGTTCCTGTCGGCCGCCGCGATCAGCGCGGTGCATTTGTCCCGGTTGGCCGAGGAAATCGTCATCTGGTGCAGCGCCCCGTATCGCTTCATCCGGCTGTCCGACGCCTTCACCACCGGTTCCTCGATCATGCCGCAGAAGCGCAACCCGGATGCGGCGGAACTGGTGCGAGCCAAGACCGGCCGCGTGACGGGCGCGCTGGTCGCGCTGTTGACCGTCATGAAGGGCCTGCCGCTGGCCTACGCGAAGGACATGCAAGAAGATAAAGAGCCGGTGTTCGATGCGGCCGAGGCCTGGGCGTTGTCGCTCGCCGCGACCGCCGGCATGGTGCGCGACATGACGCCCGACACGGTCCGGATGCGGTCCTTCGCCGGCTCCGGCTTCGCCACGGCGACCGATCTGGCGGACTGGCTGGTGCGTGTGCCGCGGTTGCCGTTCCGCAGTGCGCATCACGTCACCGGCCGCCTTGTGGCCATGGCGGAGGCGCGCGGCATCGATCTGGCCGAACTGTCCCTGGCGGACATGCAGGGCGTCGAGCCTGGGATCACCGCCGACATCTTCTCGGTTCTGACAGTGGAGGCTTCGGTGGCGTCTCGGACCAGCTATGGCGGCACGGCCCCGGCGAATGTGGCCGAACAGGCGGCTCGGTGGCTGGCGGTGCTGGCATGAGGGCGGTTCTGGCTTTGGCCGTAGCCCTGGGGCTGCTGGTCGCGTGCGGCAAAAAGGGGCCGCCCGAACCGCCGGGGCCGCCGGATCAGATCATTTACCCGAAGCAATACCCGGCGCGTTAAACCGCCGCCGGGTTGCTTTGACGACCGGGGGATGCTCCAAATCGGTCAAGCCAAAAAGACCGAAGGAAACGCCCCATGCCAGGACCCGCATCACGCTGGGAGATGTCAGCCCCTGTTCGTTATCCCGATCCGGACGTGGTCGTGCTGGACCCTCGGTTCCAAAAAATATTCATCGGCAACGCGGGTATCCATCGCATCGCGACCGGCTTCGACTTCACCGAGGGGCCGGTTTGGTTTGGCGACGGCCGGTACCTGCTGTTCTCCGACATCCCCAACGACAGGATCCTGCGCTGGGACGAAACCACGGGCGAGACCAGCGTGTTCCGCAACCCCTCGCATTATGCCAACGGCAACACCCGCGACCGCCAGGGCCGCCTGATCACCTGCGAGCATGACACCCAGCGCCTGACCCGCACCGAATACGACGGCACCGTCGTCGTGCTGGCGGATCAGTGGGAGGGCAAGAAGCTGACCGGCCCGAACGACGTGGTGGTCAAATCCGACGGCACCATCTGGTTCAGCGACAACGGCGCCGGCACGCGCGGCAACTACCTCGGCCACAAGGCGCCGCAGGAGCATCCGTTCCGGGTGTATCGCCTTGACCCACGCACCATGACCATGAGCATCGCCGTCGGTGACATGGCTCGGCCGAACGGGCTGTGCTTCTCTCCCGACGAGACGCGGCTTTACGTGGTGGATACGCCAGGGGCCGGGGCGAAAAGCACGTTTGTCTATGACATCGTGGACAACGGCACGCGGGCGGTGAACGGACGGGTGTTTTTCGGTGGCAACGGCTGGGCGGACGGCATCCGTTGCGACACCGAGGGCAATGTGTGGTGCGGATTCTCCGGCGGTGAGGGTGAGGACGGCGTGGCGATTTTCGCCCCGGACGGCGTGCTGATCGGACGGATTCTGCTTCCGGAACGCTGTGCGAATGTTTGTTTTGGGGGGAAGAAGCGGAACCGGCTGTTCATGGCTGCGAGCCAGTCGGTCTATGCGTTGTATGTGGAGGCGCAGGGCGCGGCCGGGGGATAGTGTCGAAGCCCCCTGGTTTGGTGGTATTGACCGGTTGGAGATGCGCATGCTGACCGACACGGTGCTGAATCGCTTCCGGACTGCCCCGGGTGCCATCTACGGGGCGCGGTTGGCGCGCGTGGTGTTGTACGGATCGCGTGCCCGGGGCGATCAACGGGCGGATTCGGACTACGACGTTGCCGTTTCCCTGTGGGACATGCCGAATCGTAGCCAGGAATTACGGCGGCTGTCGGATGCCGAAACGGAAATCCTGCCTGATACAGGGGCTGTTATTACCGCTCTGCCGTTCCCGGTGGAGGCCTATGCGGAGCGCACCGGATTCATGGGAGAGGTGCGCCGCGAGGGAGTCGAACTGTGAACGCGGAAACCGCCGGTGCAGGCGCATTTTAACGACAGGGCGCCGGCTCTGTCCGGCGCCCGTCCGTTGAACTATCCCCCGAACCCCTGATCCCATGGCTCTGGCAGCATCAGATAACCGCCGTGACCGTCCTTCACCACATGGGCGAAGCCGGGGAAGTGAACATGCATTCCGGCGACCAGTTGCTTGTCGGTCGCCACCATGTCGAACGTCCGCTTGCGCGTCGCGGCGGCCTGATGCGGATCGGTATCGAACACCATGGTGACTTCCGGCCGAGCGACCTGGACTTCCGGTACATGGATGATGTCGCCCCAGATCAGCAACGACTTGTCGCCCGAGGCGATCATGTACCCGGAATGACCCGGTGTATGCCCGTGTAGCGGAACAGACCGCACGCCGGGGAATACCTCGACCGCGCCGTCGAATGTCCGCATCTGGTTGTGATAGGGCGCCATCTGCTCCCGAGCACATTGGAAGTACATTTTCCTGGCACGTTCGTCGGCGCGGCTCATGGCGCCATCGTCTTGCCAATGCTTGGGCTCGTTCTGATGCACCACCAGTTCGGCGTTGGGGAAGTACCGCTCGCCGGTTTTCGGGTTGGTCAGTCCGGCGGAATGATCCGGGTGCATGTGCGTCAGGATCACCGTATCGATATCGGCCGGGTTCACCCCCGCTGCCGCCAGATTGGCCAGCAGTTTGCCGGCGGTGGGCAGCAGATAATCGCCTGATCCTGTCTCGACCAACGCCAGCCGTCCGGCGGAATACACCAGATAGCAATTCACAGAAGTCCGTCGGCCGGGGCGGAATTTGTCTGTCAGCATCTGAGTCGCGTCGGCGGGCGTGATGTTCTGCATCACCTCCACTGCGCCATCCAGATAGCCGTCGGACAGCGCGGTCACCACGATGTCGCCGATCCGGCGGTGGTAAACGCCGGGGATTTGGGTAGTCGGAACCATGTCAGAACTCCTGAAACTATTGGGCGATATAGCCGCCGTCGATAACCAATTCCGTTCCGGTGATGAACGATGCCTCGTCCGACGCCAGGAACAGCACGCCATACGCGACCTCGATCGGCTCGCCCAGCCGACGCAACGGCGTCGCTTCGATCTTGGCCGCGCGCGTCCCCGCATTCGTTGCGTTTAGCATCGGCGGCAAATATCCGGGATGCACCGAATTGACCCGTATCCCCGAAGGCCCGTATTTCGAGGCCGCGACTTTGGTGTAGAGCCGTACGGCACCTTTGGACGCCGCATAGCCTGGATGATTCTCTGAACTGCCAACGAAACCCATGATCGACGAAATATTGACGATCGACCCGCGCCCATTCGGCATCATCGCCGCTGCCGCGAGCTTGGTGCCCAGGAACACGCTGGACGCGTTCACCGCCATCAGCCTGGTCCAACCCTCCAGCGCGTCCGGGTCGCCGACCGCGCTGCCGCTGATCCCGGCATTGTTCACCAGGATATCCAGCCGCCCATAGGTGGCGATCGTTTCGGCAATCAGCCTCTGCCAATCGCTCTCCGACGTCACATCCGTTCGGACAAACCGTGCTCGGCCCTGGCTGGCGGCAATATCGGCGGCGACGGCCTCTCCTTCCGCCACCAGCATATCGGCGATCACGACGGCGGCCCCCTCGCGGGCGAACAGGCGGGCTTCGGCCTCGCCCATGCCGTGCGCGCCACCGGTGACGATGGCGACTTTGTCTTTCAGGCGCATCAGTTTGCTCCCCCAAGGACACCGCGCAGATCCAGCAACGACTCCAACCGCCCAATGTCGGCGATCAACCGAGCGGTCTTGGCAGTCCCCAATACGGGATCGACGATGGCGGCGAACTTCGCTTCCAGCCGCTGCCCCTGACGCACGACGTCGGATGCCGGAACACCGGAATCGTGTTGCGCGGTGAATGTCGAGCCATCGCGCAACGACAACGCAATCTCGGTGAACGTGTTTGACATGCCAGACTCGAACGACAAAGAAACCTTGTCCCGCAGCCCGATCAACACGGGGTCGGCCGCGACTGCCTCGGAATAGGTGGACAGACGGCTGGTATCGATACCCGCCAACCCCATCGCCGTGGTCAATCGCAACGAGAACTTCGCCTCCAACCCGGTCACCGGAGACGGGATATTACAAATCCGGTCGCACGATTCTTCCAGCCGGACGGCGATCCCGGCGACCTGATCCGGCGAAAATCCATGCTGTTCCCGCAACTTGCGTGCGGCTTCGATCGCGGCATGAGTCATGTAGCAAGATGCATGATACTTGAATAAATTATTCGCCACATACCATCCGCCCGGCGGCGTATCAAACGCCCGCTCGGGATTGAAATCAGGACTGTGGGTCCGCGCAAATCCCTGCGCGCACTCGATCACATCCGTCCGGCTAGTGAAGCCACGGGCGGCCAGTTTCGCCGCCATAACCCCGTGATACGCAGCCTTGCCCGCATGCAGCGGCTTGCACATCGTGCCGAACATCGATTTCAATCCGGCCGCCTGCGTGCCGGCGATACCCAATGCGGCCGCGAATTGATCCGCATCCAGTCCCATCAGGTGCGCGCACGCCGCCGCCGCGCCGAAACTGCCCACAGTGGCAGTGGAGTGAAATCCCAGCACGTCGTAATGACCGGGCGAGATCGTTTTGCCGATCCTGCATTGCAGCTCGTAGCCCGCAACAAACGCGGTCAGCACATCAGCGCCGCTGGATCCGCGGTCCTCCGCCAATGCCAACAACGCCGGTAGGATCGCGACCGAGGGATGGCCCGGCATCGCCAAATTCACATCGTCGAAGTCCAGCGCATGCGCGGCCGCGCCGTTGACGATCGCCGCTGACGCAACCGGCAACCGTCCGGGATGTCCGAGCAGGGAGGCGACTTCTTTGCCACCGTTCTCCTGCATCTCCGCCAGCAGAATGACGGTTAGTTCGTCGGACGCCCCGGCAATCCCGCACCCGACATAGTCGAGCACGCACTGACGTGCCCAAGACCGTACCGAATCCGGAATGTCCGACAGCCGCAACGCCCGGGCCTGCTCGGCCAAAGCCCGCGTCAGTCCCTGGCCTGATTTGATATCGTTGATTGCGTTCATTGCAACTTCCTCCCTATCGTCCTTTGTAAACCGGCTTCCGCTTCTCGTTAAACGCCAGTATTCCCTCGCGACGGTCCTCGGTCGGAACCATCCGGTTGTAGGCTTCGATCTCAAACATCATGCCGGTCTGCAGATCAGTATTCAGCCCCATGTTCACCGACTGCTTGATCTGTCGCGTCGAAATCGGCGCATTCCCGGCGATCACCGCGGCGGTTTCAAGCGCTTCCGCCACCAGTGTTTCCGCCGAACAAATACGATTGACCATGCCCCATTCGAACGCCTGTTCCACCGAAAACGGCCGCCCGGTCAGCAGGATTTCCTTGGCCCGGCGCGCGCCCACGGCCCTCGGCAGGTTCTGCGTCCCGCCCGCGCCCGGCATGATCCCCAGCGTCACCTCGGTCAACGCAAACCGGGCCTGCTCGGCGGCATAAATGAAGTCGGCGCAGAGAGAAATCTCCATTCCGCCGGCATACGCCGCGCCATTTACCGCCGCGATAATCGGCACCTGGCAACCCAGCATCGCCCGGATCATCCGTTCAAAGATCAGGTGCTGATCCTGCCACTGCTCGTCCGTCATGCCCTTGCGCTGCTTTAGGTCGCCGCCGCCGCAGAACGCTTTTCCAGCGCCCGTTATCACAATACAGCGCTGTTTATTGGGGGCGGCACAGAACCCGTCGAACACCGCCAACAGATCCAGGCCCATCTGCGTGTTCATCGCATTGGCCACGGCCGGCCGGTTTAACGTCACCAGGACGGTGTGTTCCTGAGGATACTCAACGGTAACGGTCTCGAAAGTTGTCATTCTTCTACTGCCTGCATGATCAAACGGGTGAATGTGTCCATCGCGGTCGGATCGGTCCAGCGCAGCACCGCGACCAACTCCTGTTTCGGTGCGATCCAGGTCAGGTTGCCGCCGGCGCCCGACGCAAAGAAACTGTCGTGCGGAGCGCTCTGGTAACGGCCGCCGCCGGTGTTCAGCCACCACAACAGTCCATACACCGGGTTCAACGCACACGGACGCACCGACTCCGCGATCCAGCTTTCCGGCAGGATCCGACGACCGTTCCACTCGCCCCGCCGCTGCATCAACAGGCCGATGCGGGCCTGGTCCTCGGCGTGGATCAGGATGCCGCCGCCCCAGTGCGTGCCCCCGGAAACGCTTTCGATCATCCGCCCGTCGATCTCGACAGACGAGTTGCTATACCCATGCCACGACCAATCGGACGACGCCCCGATCGGGTCCATGATGCGTTCGCGGAACACATCCGGTAACGGCCGGCGGAAGCGTTGCAGCAGCGCCAGACTCAGCCGGTTGACGCGGACGTCGTTGTATTCCCAGTGCTCGCCGGGGGCTTGCAATGGACGCAGATCGCCTTTGCGCCCTTTGCCCTCCAACCCGAGGCTTCTGTTCCGATCGATCAAATCGGATTTTCCGAACAGTTCGCCTTCCCATTCCGACGTGTTCTGCAACAGATGCCGCCAGGTCACGCCGCGGTTTTGCAGTGAGTCAAAGCCACCGTCATCGACGGTGCGACCAACCGGTTCGTCCAGATCGGTGATCAGACCGTCCATGACCGCGATGCCGGCCAGCAGGCTCAGATAACTTTTGGCGGCCGAGAAGGTGAAATCGACCTGATCCGTCTCGCCCCAGGATGCGATCTTATGGCCGCGCCGCAGCACCAGGCCGTTCGCAGGTCCGCGCGGGCGAATGGGTCCCAACAACGCGTTGAACGGCGCCGGCTCGAAGAAACCGCTCTCCAGATGCAGGCGCAGATCGTAGGGCCATTGGGTTTCGTTTTCCGACGCGAAATGCGCGGCTTCCTCCAGCCACATCCAATGCATGCCGGCGATGTCGGCAGGGGCCTCCGGCCATCCGGCCCCATGCGGCGGCGGCACGATCGACGGCAACTCCATTCAGGCGCTTCCTTCCCAATTCAAGGAACTATGGCGCCGTCGTGTCCGGATGGCTACCCCGCCGGCTTGCGCAGGCGTGTGTGCGGGATGGCGAACGTGGCCAACAGAGTGCCCAGGAAGATCGCCACGGCGGCGACGGTGAAGCCGACATAGATGCTGCCGGTCTCGTGGAATGCCCAGCCAACCACGGCCGGACCGGATAAGCCGCCGAACTGGCCCAGCGCGCTGATCATCCCGATGCCCATGGCCGCCCCGCGTGCCTCCAGGAACACGGGAGGGATGGTCCAGAACACCATGAACACCGCGTATCCGGATGCCGCCGCGATGCCGACCAACAAGGCACTGGCCCACAGGCTGCCGGCTGCCAGCGGAAACGCCAGATACGCCACCGTCGCCATCATCCCGGTGATCAGCATGTGCCATTTCCGTTCCCCCACCCGATCGGAGTTGCGGCACACCAGCAGGACGAAAATCGCGGCGAAGATCCAGACGCCAACGAGGATGTTGCCAGCCTCGGTCACGGATTTCGCGCCGACTTCGCGCAACAACGTTGGAAACCAGATCTGGTTGGTGTTCAGGAACGCCATGGTGAAATATACGACCACCATCAGCCAGACTTTGGGATTCCGTAATGTCTCGCCGACCGTGGTCGATGCGGCTGTCGTGCGGGCGCGACGGTCGGCCTCCATATCCTCGATGACAACCTGCTTTTCGGCGTCGCTCAGGAAGTGCGCGTTGGCCGGCTTGTCGGTCAGAACGAACATGGCTGCCAAACCGAGCAGAACCGCGGGAAACCCATCGATCAGGAACAGCCAGCGCCAGCCGTGAATGCCCATGACACCATCCATTCCCTCCATGATGGCGCCGGAGATGGCACCTCCGACAATCCCCGACAGCGGAATCCCCACCAGAAACAAGCTGGTCGCTCGACCGCGCCGGTGGTTGGGAAACCAGAAGCTTAGATACAGTAAAACACCGGGAAAAAAGCCGGCCTCGAACGAACCCAGCAGGAAACGTTGGACGTAAAACCAGTATTCATTTTGGGCGAACATCATGGAGACGATGGTCGCGCCCCACAGCACCATGATCCGGGTCAGTGTGGCCGGCGCGCCGACACGCAACAGCAGCAGGTTCGACGGGACCTCGAACGCGATGTAGCCGATGAAGAAGGCGGAGGTGATCAGGCCGAACACGGCCTCATTCAGGTGCATCTCCGGCACGAATTGCAGTTTGGCATAGCCGATGCTGACGCGGTCGAGGTAGTTGATGACGTAGCAGGCCAGCAGGAATGGCATCAGGCGCCAGGTTATTTTGTTATAGACCGCGTCGCGGTCCACGCCGACGGTGGTGATAGCCATTTGGTTTGCTCCCCTTATCGGGGCAGGATCGTTTGATTGGGGCGATTGCGCAAGGCCGGCTTACGCCGGATGGTTGAAGCGCTGCCAGTCCGCCACTGTATCGACGTCGTGTAGGGTTCGAACGAAGGCGGTTCGATGGTGACGGAACTGGTTCAGCGTGTCCGCCAGGGCATGTTCCGTTGACCATCGCGACCGGCCAAACAATGCCGCCGGCCGGCGTGGACCCAGAGCGATCAGCCAGTAACCGCCGTCCTCCGCCGGTCCGAATACCGCGTCAGCCGCACCCAGGGCGCGGAAGGCGGATCGGATATCTCGTGATCCGGCCTGCGGAATATCACATCCCATTAGCGCGGCACGGCCTCGCGGATAGCGGGACAACGCCCTGGTCATGCGTGTGCCGAGGTCGCCGTGTCCCTGGTTGATGCGCTGGACGCCGAACGGCAGACGGATGAACGCTCGGTCGGGCGTGACGGCCAGCACGGTTGTGAACCGGCGGCAGGATGCAACGTCGCGCAGCAGCGCGGTCAGTGTGGCGGTGTGAAAGCGCAACGCGGCACGATCGCCGATACCGTGCGCCAAGCGCCGCTTCACCGTTCCGAGGCGAGGGGCCCGAGCGAACACGATGACGGTGTCCTTCATTCGTAGATACGTTGAATGTGTGACGGCGACATCCCGGCGAACCACAGCGACAAACACAGCAGGTTGCGGGCGGATCGGCGGAGATAGCCTTGCTGTTCCCACTTCGCGGCCGACGTGATCGCGTCGGCAGCCAGCGGAACCAGTCGGCCGCGGCCGAGGCGGCGCACCAGATCGACATCCTCCATCAGAGGCAGGGTCGTCATGCCGCCCACGGCCTGGAGCAGGTCGCGGTAGATCAACAAGCCTTGGTCGCCATAGGGGAGGCCGAGCGTTCGGCACCTCCAGGCGACGAGCCGTTCCAGGCGGCGGGCGCGCTGGTCCGGACTGTCGAGAACGAAGCGGAAATAGCCAGCTTTGCCGGCATCGATCGGCAGGGCCGTTCGCCAATGCGGGGACAGGACCGTATCCGCATGCAGCAGCAGCAGCCAGGGGTGGGTCGCGGCTGCGATCCCGGCGGCCAGTTGGCTGCCTCTGCCTTTCGGTGCGGTTATGACGTGGGCACCGTGGAGCGCCGCCTGCTCGGGGGTTCCGTCGGTACTGCCCCCATCTACAACTATGATTTCGAGGCCGCCACCCAATGTTTGCAGCGTGCGAGGTAGTGTTGTTGTTCCATTCAATGCCGGAATAATAACCGAGAGTTCCATCGTGATACTACCATATCATCTTGATATGATTCGAATACCGAAAACGGTGGAGGAGCAAAGACGTGGTTGGCGGGCCTTCGCCCGCCATGACGAGAGAGAGTGGCCGGCCAATTTCAAATTCGGCCTTTACTCCGCCGCCATCACCTTCCGCGGCGGCGTCTGCACAATCGGCGCCAGTTCCGCCGCGTTGAACGACACCACCCGCCGTTCGTTACCGACCGAGCGATATAATGTGTCCCGCTGCATCGCGGTTCGGGCGAGGGACCCGATCAGCCCTTCCATCGCCTCGGGCGGGAATTCCTGGCCGTGCTGGGTGCCGGCGGCGCGGGAGATGCTTTCGTTCATCAGTGTGCCGCCCAGATCGTTGGCGCCGGCATTCAGGCACATCGCCGCGCCCTCGGGCCCCATCTTGACCCACGACGTCTGGATGTTGGTGATCAGCGGGTTCAGCACCAGACGCGACACCGCGTGCATCAGGATCGCCTCGCGCAGTGTCGGGCCTTTCCGAGCCATGCCGCGCAGATACATGGGGGCTTCCATGTGGACGAACGGCAAAGGAACGAATTCCGTGAAGCCGCCGGTTTCCGCCTGAAGATCACGCAGAACCAGCAAATGCCTGGCCCAATTCAGCGGCGTTTCGACGTGTCCATACATGATGGTGGACGTTGTGCGCAGACCCAGTGCGTGGGCGGCTCGCGCCACATCCACCCATTGTTGGGTATTGATCTTGTCCGGACAAATAATCGCCCGGATTTCGTCATCCAGTATTTCGGCGGCGGTGCCGGGCAGGGTACTCAGGCCGGCATCCTTTAGCCGTATCAGGAACTCAGTCAGTGATAGGCCGAGGGTTGCCGCGCCCTGTGTGACCTCCAGCGGCGAAAACGCATGAATGTGCATGCCCGGGATGGCGGCTTTGATGGCCTTGCAGATATTGACGTAAGTATCGCCGGTGTAGTCCGGGTGGATGCCGCCTTGCAGGCAGACCTCGGTCGCGCCGCGATCCCAGGCTTCTTGCGAGCGGCGAACGATCTCACCCATTTCCAGGTCGTATGGCGTGCCGCGCAGGTTTTCGTGCATCTTGCCCTTGGAGAAGGCGCAGAACTTGCAGCGATAGTAACAGATGTTGGTATAGTTGATGTTGCGGTTGACGACGTAACGAACAATACCGCCACTGACGGCTTTGCGCAGGTCGTCGGCGACTGTCAGGACCCGTTCATAGTCGGCATCGCGGGCTGCGAACAGGCGCACGATCTCGGGCTCATCCAGCCGCTTGCCAGCCGTCGCGCGGTCGATAATCCGTTCCAACGCAGGATCGACCTTGCTCAGCAACACCGCGCGCGGCTTGGGGGAAGCCGTCAGGCCGGGTGCCCAATCGTCGTCGCGCGCCCATCCTTCGGCGTCAGCCTGTTGCATCACCCGGGTCGCGACCTTGGGATGCAACCATTTCGCCGTGTCGGCTGCCCAGGCCGGATACACCGGCAGGCGCTGCACCAGGATTTTGTCCATTTCGGCCGTGCGCAGGCCCAACGCTTCCAGTTCCGGCCACGGGGCTTCCGGGTTGACGTGATCCGGCGTAACCGGCGACACGCCGCCCCAATCGTCGATGCCGGCACCGATCAGCTTTTGATAAACGCCGGGAGACAGGTTGGGGGGCGCCTGCACATGCACATCGGCCGGTAGGATCAATCGCGCGGCCGCGATGGTCCAAAGCAAATCCAGCAAATCTGGCTCGTCCGCCGCTGCCAGTTTGGTATCCGGCTTCGCGCGGAAATTTTGGACAATGACTTCCTGAATGTGGCCGTGCTCGACATGCAAATCGCGGATTGCCACCAACGCCTCAAGACGTTCCGCCCGCGTCTCGCCAATGCCGATCAAGATGCCGGTGGTGAACGGGACCGCCAGCTCACCCGCCAGACGGATCGTTTCCAGGCGAACCGCCGGCAGTTTGTCGGGCGATCCGTAATGCACGCCGCCCTGGTGGCAAAGGCGCTCACTGGTCGATTCCAGCATGATGCCCTGGCTGGCGGAGACTTCCCTCAGGCTGGCGATTTCCTCGCGCGTCATGATGCCGGGGTTCACATGCGGCAGCAGGCTGGTTTCTTTCAGCACCAACGCGCACATCTCGCGCAGATAGAGGATGGTGGTTTCGTGTCCCAGTTCCGCCAGGGCGTCCCGAGCGGCGCGATAGCGCAGTTCCGGTTTGTCGCCGAGGGTGAACAGCGCCTCGGTGCAGCCGGCCGCCTCACCCGCGCGGGCGATCGCCAGTACCTCGTCGGCCGACAGGTAAGCGGCGTGGCCGGCCTTCGGACGTTCGGCAAACGTGCAGTAGTGACACACGTCACGGCACAGTTTGGTTAACGGTATAAAGACTTTCCGGGAGTAAGAGATATTCCGTCCGAACGCGTCGTCGCGCTTTTGCGCGGCCTGCGCCATCAATTCGGGCAGGGAAGCGGTTTCCAGCCAGGTCAGATCGGTCATCATGATTTCCGTACTACGTCCTCGGCAAAGCGTTGCTGGACGTCCAGCGTGGCCTCAATGGTGGGCTGTTGTGCATAGACGATCAAGTGCTTGACCCCGACAGCGGCGAAGGCGGCGGCGTCCTCCAGCATGGCGTCGGCATTGCCGGTGAACGGCTGGCGCGTGCCGTCGGCTTCGGTTTTCGCTATCCACTCTGGCGGCTTGAACCAGACATACGCTATGTCGATCGACGCCGGATCGCGTCCTGCTTTCTCGGCCGCGCGGTGCAGGCGGTCGATGCCGGCCTTCAGCAGGGCAGGGGTGTTCATCAGGATTTGAGCGTTGTTCGACACCGGATACCAACCGTCGCCCACCTGAGCGGCTCGGCGCAGCGCCGGCGCGCTTTCGCCACCGACCCAGATTGGCGGGTGAGGCTTGGACGTCGGCTTCGGCTTGAACACCACGTTGTCGAATTTCACATGCGCGCCGTTCATCGACGGCCGCTCTTCCGTCCACAGCGACAGCCACGCGCGAATATATTCGTCCGTGACCGCACCGCGCGCCTCGAACGGCGGGGTTTCCAGCGCGGCAAATTCTTCTTTCATCCAGCCGGAGCCGATGCCGGCGATAACCCGGCCGCCGGACAGCACATCGGCGGTGGCCAGCAACTTCGCGGTCAGCACGGCCGGCCGGTGCGGCACCACCAGCACCGATGTCAGTAACCTGATCCGCTGCGTGAAGCCGGCGAGGAAGGTCAGCGTGGCGATCGCGTCGAAGCACTCACCTGTGGGCGCACCGGGCCAGATGCCATCGGCGGTGTAGGGATAGCGCACGTCCGTCTGCACCGGGACGATCAAATGGTCGGCCACGCCGATGATCGCGTAACCGCCGGCCTCCGCGTCGCGGGCCATCGCCATGATGTTGTCCCGCGTCGTCAAACAGCCGCGCGTGCCGATATGGAGTCCGAAGTCCATGTGTGCCCCGTTGCCTCTTCCCGCCGCATCGTGTGCTATCGGGGGTGATAACACAATCCAAGCAGGAGGAACAAATGCAGATCGGTTGCAGCGCCCCAACCAGCGGCCCCTTGATCGAGCCGGACAGCCTGGTTCGCATCGCGACGGAAGCCGAGGCTTTGGGCTTCGACTACGTCACCGTCAGCGATCACGTAATGATCCCGAACAGTATTGCGTCCCGCTATCCATATTCCGATTCGGGCGAATTCCCGTCTGGCGCGGCGGCACCGAGGCTGGAGCAACTGACGGCCGCCACGTTCATCGCGGCGGTTACATCGAAACTGCGGATCGTCACGTCGGTGATGGTCGTGCCGCATCGCCCTGCGGTGCTGACGGCGAAAATCCTGGCGACGATCGACTTCCTGTCAAAGGGCCGCCTGACGTTGGGCATCGGCGCCGGCTGGTGCGAGGAAGAATTTATCGCAATCGGTGCGCTGCCGTTCGCCGAACGCGGCGCTGTCACCGATGAATTCATGGCGGTGTGCCGGGAATTGTGGACCTCCGACGCGCCGTCGTTCGACGGCAAATACGTGCAGTTCAAAGACGTGATGTTCCCGCCGAAGCCACCCCAGGGCTCGATCCCGATCTGGGTTGGCGGCGAGAGCGGCCCCGCGATGCGGCGGACGGCCAGGTATGGCGATGCGTGGTATCCGATCGGCACCAATCCGCAGTTCCCAATGGATACGTTGACGCGGTTCAAGGCCGGAGCCGCGAAATTGCGCGGGTTGACCGAAAAAGCGGGGCGCGATCCGAAGGCGGTTGCGCTGGCGTATCGGGTGTCGTCGAACCCCGAGGCGCAGCCGAAAGGCACGGTGGATGGGGAGCGGAAACTGTTTACCGGCGGCGCGGCGGATTACGCTGGCGATATTAAAGCCTTGCAGGATGTCGGCGTGACCGCGTTCGACTTCGGGCTGTTTGGCGCGGACGCCGAGGCATCTGTGGGAAATCTGCGTCGCTTCCGAGACGACGTTATGGCGAAGGTCCGTTAATCATGCAGCTTGGTATTACGGTTGGCATGTCCGGCCCGCATCCGCGCCTGGACATGGATATGATCCTGGAAGCCGAACGCCTGGGATATTCCCAGGTGTGGACTGGGGAATCCTACAGCACGGACGCCGTGTCCCCGGCTGCTTGGATCCTGGCGAGAACGACGAAGATCAAGGCCGGGACGGGGATCATGCAGATGCCCGCGCGCACACCCGCCTGCGCCGCGATGACGGTGCTGTCGTTGCAGGCATTGTCCGGCAATCGTTTCATCTGTGGGATCGGTCCGTCTGGGCCTCAGGTGATCGAGGGCTGGCATGGCGTGCCGTTCGGCAAGCCGATGCAGCGAACGCGGGAATATATCGCGATCATCAAGCAGATCCTGGCACGCGAGAAGCCGCTGGAATTCCACGGCGATCAGTATTCCATCCCCTACGACGGTCCGGATGCTACCGGGCTCGGGCGGCCGTTGCGCAGCATCGCGCATGGCGACCCGAATGTGCCGTTCTACACGGCGTCGATCACGCCGGCCGGGTTGCGGATGGCTGGTGAGGTCGCGGACGGGAACTTGCCGATTTTCTTCTCCCCGGATGCGCCGAATGTCGTGACGGGGCCGACGCTGGAGGGGCGTGCCAAGGTCGGTAAGTCGATGGTTGGTTTCGATACCGCGCCGTTTGTGCGGGCGAAGATGGGACCGGATGTGGCGGCGTGCCGGGATGCGATCCGGCCTGAACTGGCGCTATACATCGGCGGCATGGGGGCGCGGTCGAAGAATTTCTATAACGCCATGGTCGCGAAGATGGGGTTCGAAAGTGAGGCCAAAAAGATCCAGGACTTCTATCTGGAGGGCAAGAAGAACGAGGCTGCGGCGGCGGTGCCGGATGCGCTGATCGATGCGATTTCGCTGTGCGGGCCGGCGGAGCGGATCAGGGATCGGCTGGAGGCGTGGAAAGAGGTGTCCAAGGCCGGACATGTCGGCACGATGGTGCTGAAGGGTTCCGGGGTCGATGTCCTTCGGGTTGTTGCCGAGGCGGTGCTGTAGTTAGGATTCGGGATTGGTGGCGGCAAGTCGTCCATGGACGTCAACAGACGCATTGAATGCCGCGCATTCGGGCGGGCCGCCACCTGCGCCGCGATCGCGTCATGCAAACTGGCTAGTTTCAGCGGCAAATGACAGCGAACGGGGCAAAGCTGTCGTTTGCACCGTTCGCTGTCGTCGCGACAGCACTTTGGAGACGTGGGACACGCTGACGCGCAACAAAACCGCAATTCGGCCGACCGGCTCGCCGTCGTCCGCCGCTGCAAAAAAAGATCCCGTAGATCTTGCGAATAAGCCTGGCCACGCCGCCAAAGCATACTTTCCTCCGGTTCGCCTAACCGGAGTTCCAGGAATCACAGATGGCACCCGTTTCGGAAGCCCCCTTAATTCCAGCTAGCGTGAATTTGCTCTAGTTCAATCACTGATCCATCAGGCCATTTCGTTGGCGTGCTCGTCCTGGGAGGCACGATCGATATACGATCTTTTTTGAGTGACGTTCATCTCCTTCCAGTGCAGCTTATTGGTCCCTTCGGTCTCGTAAAGACGACGCGCGACTCGGATCTGACGTTTGGCCTCAGCCCAACCGGGGCGTTTGTGGCGCACAGCATAGCGGGTGGCAATAACTAGCTCCCGTATCTCCACCGTAGTCATCTCGGCGAGGTGTATGTCAACGCCACCGGCGCGAATACGCCAGACGCGATTGCGTTTTGTCATAAGACTATTTTCATGTCGCGAGTTGATCTGTGTCATATTCGCCGCACATCGCAACGAAATCTGTTTCCCGGATGACCCGAAGCCGTTGACCGGTCGCGATAAGTGCCTCCGCCTTGCGGCGTTTGCTGCTTTTTGTCATACCTTCGGCAAGCCTTTTGATGTCCTGATCGCCGATAACCAGGATTGTAGTATGCTTGGTAACGTTGTCGGCGACATCAGCCCCGTATCTCGCGGCGAGGGCCGCTGCCTCGTGACGGACCGTCAACAACGCACCAGTGAACACGATCGTCTCGCCTGACAGATAACCGTCCGGATCACCGGGCTGCGAAATCTTGGCAAGATTGTGCCGCTTGGCGAGATTACGAAGTGCGACAAACTCTAATGCACTGAATGTTAAATCAGCCTCATGCATTGCAGCAATGATCACCTCGCCCGCAGCCCGTGCATCTTCCAAAGCATCATGGTGCTTGAATGATACGTTGAGAAAACCGGCGACGTTGGCGAGTCCGTAACCTGTTTTGGCGAATCGCGACCACACGCGGCGAGCTACACGGGCTGAGTCCAACCATTCTATTTCGAAAGATTCCAGGTTATATTTCTCAAGCACTTGCCGCAGCGCGGTGCGATCGAAATGTGTATGTGTCACCACGACTTGATATTGCAGCAGTTTGCGCACATGGACGTAAGCCTCTGGGAATGTTGGCGCGTCCTGGACATCTTCTTCTTCAATGCCATGGATGCTGACGTTGAACCCGTCAAAATAATCTTGCGGATTCACCAAGGTCTGATATGTGTCAATAACCACGCCATCACAGAACCTGACGATCCCGATTTGGCATATGCTGGCAAAGTCTGCATTAGCCGTTTCAAAGTCCAACGCGACGAAATCCGCACGCTCTAGTGGCAACGGTTCGATCACGTCCGGGGGTATGGCCCGGCGGAGCAGCCCAACGACTGTATCGCGTAGCAAACCGACTTGGGCATCGGAAATCGGATTGTGAGCGACGGCCACGCAAAATCCTGTTAGATCAGCCGCCGTATCAGCGGGCGGAACGATTATATCGTGGAAAACCAAAAGATCAATGTCAATCTGATTTCTATATGATTCTATAAGCGGATTAACCTCACGGCTCGCGTGGGAAGAAACTGTGACCCGGCAGGCAGGTCCGTTGCTACGGGGGATATCTCGGGTGCTTCGCGCGGATGCAGCGCACGATCCGCTCATCAACGATGATGCCTGCAGGCACGGCCACGCCGCTAAAGCCGATCGACCAGGACCTTCAAGCGGCTCGCCGTTCGAACGCCACAGCATCGCGCACCGCGCCGATCGGCAGTTCGAATAGCTTCGCAACCTTCGCGACCGACCCCTCGGCAATGGCGGCGTCCGCAAGAGCCTGCGTCGGCACCCTATGCTCCGCCACGATCGGATGACCAAAAGTCCGTGTCGGGTCCACCAAGGCCCGGGATCGGCGGGACATCGGCCACCAACGCTCCGCCGCCGCTTCGGCGAAATCGATGTCGCGGAAGCTGGGTTCTACCGCGCGATTAAACGCATATTGCCGATGAAATAGGTCGATCAACGTCGGCTCTTCAGCCTCAGTTGAGACCTGGAGAAAGATCGTCCGCCCATCGATCCGAAACCACGTTGTAGAGAACGGCCGCTCGTCCCCCACCATCTGCCGGCCGATGACCAGCGCTCGGCGGATACTGTGCAAGCTGATCCCGGCGACGATGAAGCTTGCAACAAATCTCAACTCTATCAAGTCACGGAAGCCGAGGGCGACATCTTTACCGCTGCGTGGCAACTGCGGGGTCCAGAGCGGGTCCGACCAGCCCGGCCTGTCCCTTGGGCCATGGGCATAGCCGGTGAGCCAGAGGCGGATCCGAATTGACGAAATTCCGGTCAAGCCCGACGCCTCGGCCGCCGTGTAAAGGCCTACGCCGAGAAGTTTCCGCGGTGCAGCGGCGGTGATTGTATCCATCTGTCTGAGTTCTCCAGGAACGGGGGGTATCCGTTCCCTCCCACTCTGTCTCCGCCTGATAAACCACCGGCCTGTTGCTGAATTGGCGGTTTCCAGGCGATCCTCGTGCTGAGCAGTACCGCCGCCGCGCCAGCACTCATCGATCAGCCTGACCGTGGCCGGGCCGGTTCATCGGCATTTTCCGGCCACCGCGCGATACGCGTGTCGTGCACGACGGCACGGGTCAATGTTCGCGTTCGCGGCCGGTTTCCGCGTCGGTCTCTCCCTCGAAGATGGGGGCGGTCAGGTCCACGCCGTCGGCGATACGCACCGACCCGCGTTGACGGCCGAACAGCGTTCCCGTCCGCGCGTCCAGGTCCAGCAAACGCTGCATCGCCCGGGTCACGGCTTCGGTCTTGTCGCCATCGGTCAGTCGAGCGGCCGCTTTTTCGATCAGGGCGACGACATCGGGCCGGTTGATGGTGACGACGGATGCCATGTCACGCTCCTGTCATTGAGCCTCAATGGTCGTATGCTCGCGGCTTGCTTATCCAGCAGGATGGTGTCGGTCCAGCAGTTCTCATTATGACCTGACGCATGTCCTCTTGGTTCGCGCCGCTGTTTTTTCGTGTGGGCTATGGGACGAACGGAGGAGGCCGGGCGAAGACGATAGTCCCGAGTAGGTGATCCCAAGACGGGAACACTAGATACGTGATCAGCGCGACGATCGTATGATCGAAGCCCTGACGGGTCACCTGTGCGCGTCTCGCGGCCTTCCACGCCTTGTCGGCCAGGTCGCAGACGGTGTGACAGGCAAAGGCCAGCAGGTTTAGGGTGGCGAGCACGCTGGCAAGGTGCTTCTTCCCGTGGCCGAAATTGCGAGAACAGGTCGTCGCCCAGATAGACCGGATCGAACCGGCGGTACAGGGCGCCCCGGGCAGCCAGCCATCGCCGGGCGGCGCGGCTCTCGCAGTCCTGCTTCTCAAGCCTGTCCTGCGGCACGATGAATTCCGGCTCCAGCGGCACGGCGCGATTATGGCCCGGCGCCACCACGGTGGCGGCGAGCAGCATATGGAAATACTCGGTGCCATCCAGCGCGATCAGCAGGCGCCCATCCAGACAGCACATGGCATCAAGACCGCCGGATTGCTGGAATTCGGCCACGATGTCGGCGAACATCGGGTAGCAATGGGTTGGCTCGACGGGATCGAGCATGGTGCGCATCTGGTTGTCGCAGGGGATCTTGGCCTTGCCGAACAGCGTCTGGCAGTTCGAGCGGCAATGTCCGGTCTCGAGAAACCGTTGAGGCGCCAGAAAGGACAAGCTTGGCATGAAGAACGGGGCAAACGCGGCAAGCGCAAAGTCCTGCATCGAATAGCGCGCGTTCGTGCCGGTCCGCCCTGTCAGGCAGGGTTCGGTTGTAACAGCGCAGCGCGGCAATGAGGCGATCCCCCATAGGATGGTCGGTTTGTGTCTGCGGCCGCGATCGGCTTAGGTTGCGGCAACGATGCCAACCGGAGGACTCCGCCGATGCCGATGCCGATGCCGCAGACCATGACCTATGTCCACGCAAACGGCGCCGGTGGTCCGGAGGTGCTGGGGCTCGGCACATGCCCGGTTCCGGTGGCCAAGGCGGATGAGGTGCTGATCCGCGTGCAGGCCGCCGGGGTGAACCGGCCGGATGTGGCGCAACGGCAGGGGACGTATCCGCCGCCGCCGAGTGCCAGCCCGATCCTGGGGTTGGAAGTGGCGGGTGAGGTTGTCGCCATTGGCGATCAGGTGACGGCGCTGGCGGTGGGCGATCGTGTCTGCGCGCTGACCAATGGCGGCGGTTATGCGGAATACTGCACCGCTCCGGCCTCGCAATGCTTGCCCTGGCCGGTGGGCTACGATGCCATCCGAGCGGGGGCGCTGCCGGAGACGTCGTTTACGGTGTGGGCGAATTTGTTTCAGATCGGCGGGCTGGCGAAAGGCCAAACAGCGTTGGTGCATGGCGGCACGTCAGGCATCGGCGTCACCGCGATCCAGTTCGCGCATGAATTCGGCGCTCGGATATTCGCCACCGCCGGTTCGGATGACAAATGCGCGGCGTGTCTGCGGTTGGGGGCGGATGCGGCGATCAACTACCGGACTCAGGATTTCGCCGCCGAGGTGAAGACGCTGACCGAGGGGCGCGGCGTCAATGTCATTCTGGATATGGTCGGGGCGCCCTACATGGCGCGCAATGTGCGGTCATTGGGCATGGACGGGCGGCTGGTGATGATCGCGTTCCTGGAGGGCTCGAAAGTGCAGGAGTTCGACTTCGTGCAGGTGATGGTGAAGCGGCTGACGATCACCGGATCGACGATGCGGCCCCGGACGACCGCCCAGAAGGCGGTGATCGCGACGGAGCTGCGCGAGAAAGTGTGGCCGGCGCTGGATGCCGGGCGCTGCCCGCCGGTGATCCATGCGACGTTCCCGCTGGCCCAGGCGGCGGAGGCGCACCGGCTGATGGAGAGCAGTGCGCATATCGGGAAGATCATGTTGGCGGTGGGGTGAGGGGCGGACCTGCCGGGACAAAATGATTTTGAGCAACCCAATGGTTGTTTGACGTCGAACTACTGTCATTCTGCCATCGTCATGGCCCGGCCGAACCGCACCCGGGCCGGCCATTGCGCCATTCTGCTGCGACAACTGGTTCGGACAGGCCGTACCATGACGATGGGGGCAACGGGCGGTCTCGATGTCCCTCGGTATGGCAGGTTCCCGCCCTACCCTGGCGGCGCCATGCCCGGGCCGTTAACCGCCTCAGTAGCGAGACCTGCCACCAAGCTCGCATACCCAACCTGCTCCGTCCTTAGGTTTTCAGCAATACGCTTGGCCGTCTCGCTCTACTGAAACGACTGCGCCCACTTCTGGCCGCCGATAGGCTTGGCCCCGTTTTCTTGGCGATTCGTATCGTTTCCCGCGGGTGGGTGGCCGGTTTCGTTCAAGGACGTAATGGGCTAATATTCATCAATTTTAGAGAAATATTTCTTTATATCGATTCTGTGTGCGGGCAACCTCCCGTTTCAACCAGCGCGCGTTTGAAGGGGGCAGTTGCTCTTGAAGGGCAGCCCGCGGTGGCCCCAACGACACCTTTGATCGCAGGGCGAGTTCTCCGAACACGCTGTTCATGCGGATCTCCACAGAGGCCACCCGGAGCAGGCCGTGCCAAGTTTGTCAGGCGTTGGCGCGCGCGTCGACAAGTGCCCCCACAGCATCAGCGGTCGCGGCCGACAGCGTCCAGCCGAGGTGGCCGTGCCCGGTGTTGTAGAACACAAGCGGATTCCGCCCGGGTGCGACGCGGGGCAGCATGTCCGGCATCATCGGCCGCAACCCCGCCCACGGCACCGACTGCCGTGTGCTCATGCCCGGAAAATGCGCCCGGCACCACGCCACCAGCGGCGCGATCCGGTCGGCGCGGATGTCGCGGTTGTAGCCGTTGAACTCGGCTGTCCCCGCCACGCGGAAGCGCGTCGGCCCAAGCCGGCTGGTGACGATCTTGGTCCTGTCGTCCAGCAGGCTCATCCACGGCGCGGCCTCCTGGTCGGCAACCTCGGGCAGGCTGACGGTGATGGAGTAGCCCTTCACCGGATACACGTTGACGCGATCCCCAAACCCCTGGCTGAGCTGCCGCGACATGACGCCGCCGCACACCACCACCTTGTCGAACGTCTCCGTCGCGTCCGGATGCACCGAACCGTCCAGCGCCGGGTCGGTGGAGCGGCTGACGATGGTGACCTTGTCGGACCCGGCGGCGGCGGACATCACCTCGGTGGCGTATCGGATAGTCACGCCGTACCGCGCGCAGGCACGCGCCAGGCCGTTGGTGAATTTGTGGATGTCGCCGGTGAAATCCGACGGCGTGTAGAAGCCGCCATAATACGTGCCGCGCAGGGTCGGCTCGATCGAGCGGATTTCCTCCGGCGTCACCGCCCGACGCTCCAGCCCGCCCCTGGCCAGCAACTCGCTCACCCGTTCGGCGGCTTCGAAATCGTGCTTCGTTTCGTAGAAATGCAGGATGCCGCGATCCTCGCAGTCGAAATCGATGCCCTCGTCCTCGGCCATGCGCCGCAGATGCTGGCGGGCTTCGATCGCCAACCGAGCGGTGGTGATGGTGTTTTCCTCATAGCGCGGGATGGCGGCGATGAATTCGCCCATCCAGGACAGCTTGTGCCAGGACGGCTTCGGGTTCACCAGCAGCGGCGCCCCCGGTGACAGCATCCACTTCATCCCCTTCAGCACCGTCCCCCAACTGTTCCAGACCTCGGCATTGGAGGCGGAGAGCTGTCCGCCATTGGCGAACGATGTCTCCATCGCCGCATACGGATGACGGTCGAACACAGTGACGCGATGGCCGCGCCGGGCGAGGTTATAGGCGGTGGTGATGCCGGTAATACCGGCGCCGATAACGGCGATGGTGTGAGAGTCGGTGTTGGACATGCGCATTCTCCCCCGCCCGTGGCGGGTGTTCAAATGCCCCCTCTGTCATTGGCCTGAGAGCATCATCGTGCCCCGGAATAGGGCAGCGACTTACACCATCGGCGGGAGCGGCTGCTCCGCTTTTCAGAGATTCAGTCCGTTTGCGGTTTCTTGTGCCTGAGAGTTTCCGGGGCGGTTGCTCCTTCGGCGCCGCTTTGGCCCCCCGGTCTTTCCCCCGAGCAGCCGCCGCGAACTCTTCCGCGAGGCCTGTGTGGCAGAGGCGGGGAGGGGAGTCAAGTTTGTTGTAATTAGCAACTACTGCTGTGCGTCATGGAGATTGGGCCACCAACTACGCGCCCGGATTCAGCGCGACGCTGGAAACAGGTCCGTCACCACCAGCCCCGGCGGATCGAGATGCAACGGCCCGTCCCTGACGATGCGCGTCAGGATCGTGCCATCGGCGCCTCGGGCATGGTGGATGATGGCTCGGTCCTCGGTTCGGACAATGAGGTAATGCCGCACCGAAGGCAGACGGAAATAGTCGGCCAGCTTGGCCCCGGAGTCGCGGGCGCGCGTTGAAGGCGACAGGACTTCGACAACGATCACCGGGTCGTCCAACGTCACCGCATTGTCGGGCAGCGGCGAACCGCATCGGACCAAGGCGTCGGGTTCATAGGTTGTGGCGTCATCGACTTTGACGGCCATGCCGTCCGGGTAAACCTGGCAAGGCAATCCCTGCCGCTCTACGGACTCGGCCAACCGGCGAGCGATATGGAATTTCGTCAGCGCGTGGGAACTGCGTTCGGGTGCCATGCCGACCACTTCGCCGGCGACCAGCTCGAAGCGCTGGCCACCGGGCTGTTCCATGGCCCAGGCGATGAACTCATCGGACGTCATGCGGACGGAAGCGGGGTCGGACATACGTCATCCTGACACAGGGTTCGGCGGAGGCCGAAAGCCATTCTCGCTTGCGCCGGCCGCTTTCCGCAACACCCAATGGCAACCGCCTTACGCCGCCCTCTCGAGACTGTCCGGACCATTCGCGGACAATGCCAGCCCCGCCAGACGCACGCGGGCCAAAACCAACCCGGCCATCGCCGCGTCCACGCCCGTTTCATCCGGCCCTCTCGCCCCCCGGCTGCGAGGCTGCGCGCTCATCCGCGTCTCAAAAGCCACGTCATGAGAATTCGTCCCATTTTCCGAGACGCCCTCCTCCACACCAGACGCCGGAGCCGCTTCGGCCCGCGCCGCCGCCACCCGTGCGGCATGCGGTTCGGCTATCGCCAGCATCGACTGTTCAACGATATGCAGCGCCTGAGCGTCCCGGCTCGCCGCGCCCTCGATCGCCTCGCGCTTCTGGCGCACCGCCTGCACCCGGATCAGTTGGCCATGCACCGCCAGCGAGGTTCGCACCATCGATGCGTATTGTGCGTTCAGTTGCATCACCAACCTGACATCATCCGCGTTCTCGCGGACCAGCCGCAACATCTCCTCGGCCTGTGCCCGAGCGGCGATGCAATGGGCGGCGAGATCGATCTCACTCGCGCCAACCGGCATCAGCGCCGCGATTTTGGCAATGGCGGCCGCATTGCGCGCTCGGAGTGCCTCGATCGAGGCATCCAGCGGCGGCGGTAGCAGGCCCATCAGCGTATAGACGAGCTGATGGTACATCGGGCTGGTCAGTTCGATGGCCGGGTGCGGCGGGGATAAGGTTTCCATTCCTCGATGGTAGATTAATGTAGGAAATAAGTCAAGATATCCTGGTATTCACCCGGTTCAGAAGGCTAACGGGGTGGACTGAGCAGGAGCGTCAGGAACAACGTCCGGTCGCCCTCGGGCGCGGCGCGGAAGTGTTCGATCGCCGCGCGGGCGGTTTGTATCGCTGCCCGGGCTTCGCGCCGGTCGAATTGTGATTGGGGATCGTAATCGGCGCTGTGACGGTTGTCCCGAAGTTCCATCGCTCCGGTCGCAAAGATGTGAATGCCCGAGCTGAACCCGCCGTCGGGGATAAACTGAGTGTAACGGGATGCCGGTTTTTGCTTGCGGGCCTCGACGCATAGGTCGCGCAGTGTGCGGTGAGAGATGCCGCGATAAACCAGCGCGTATCGGCTCGTCTTGCGCTGAGTCTTGCCGACAAATTCGTCAGCTAACGCCGCCAGACAGAAATGGAACAGACCATAGTATGCAGTGGAAATCGCTCGTCTCAGATCGGCCTGTCGGGGGCGTCCTGCGGCCAGGCGTGCCGCTTGTTCCAGCAGGTGGTCAGGATTCGGGATCGTCACTGGACGCCAGCGTCTCTTCCGTTGTGTAG
>CAIZFE010000059.1 GCA_903932145.1 uncultured Rhodopila sp.
GGCGGGCCTTCGCCCGCCATAACGGCGGCGACAACGGCGTCCGCTGTGCCACAGCGGCAACGGCTGGTCCGCGATAGCGCAACGATGACCCGCACCCCGGCTTTCGCCGTTCAGGGATCGTAGAAATGCGCGTCCTTCGTCTGGCCTTTGGCCCTGAACGCGCACACGTCATCGGGATCGGCGTGGTCGGCGGCGCCTTGATGATGAGCTTCGGCTTTGAGGGCCCGATCCTGGCCAAAGGTGTGGCCGCGGCCACGAGTGGCATTGACCGGCCCGATCTCGCCCTCGGCCTGATCGTGGTCACCGTCGCCTATGTCTGGGCGGGCATCTCTACTGTTCGCCGGGTCACCGAAAACCTGCTGCTCGCCGTCATGCTCGGACGCCGTCGCCTGATCGATGCGACGCTGCGCAGTGACCTCGCGACGGTGGAGCGGGCGGGGCCCGAGAACGTCCTCGCGGCCCTGACCGCCGCGCCTGACGACATTATCGCGACCGCGCCCTTGCTGGCGCGCGGGTTTCGCACCGGATGCTACATGATCGGAACACTGGTCGTTCTGGCGTCGCTCGCCTGGCAGTTGTTCGCCGTTATGGCCGGCATCCTGGTGATTATCTTCTCAACCCTCGCGATCAACCATCGCGCCGTCATGGGCGCTCTGAGCGAGGCGGGGGAACTCGAGGCCGGGATGCGCGAGGATTTGCGCGCGCTGGTTCTCGGGTTCAAGGAATTGCGGCTGAATGCCGCGCGGCGGCGTCTGTTTCTGACCGGTTTACACACGCGGGCGAATGCGATGCTCGCCGCCGTCGGCTATGCCAACCGGCGGCAAACCATCGGTTTCGTACTCCAGGCCAGCGCGACGCTGGCGGCCAGCGGCATGTGCATCTTCGTCGTTCCGAACGTGCTGCCAACGGTTGATCCCGTGACGCTGATCACCGCGGCCGTGCTGATGTCCAACATCTCATTCGGGTTGGTGCGTGATATCCCGTTGCTCGCGCGCGGCGAGGCGGCGATTGGCGACATGGAACGATTGAATTCCGCGCTACGGCCACCAGGAAAGGCACAACCGCCCTCCGTGATCGCGCCTCCGGCTGAGGCCTTGCTGCTGTCGCTCGATGGTGTGTGCTACCAATATCCCGACGAAGATGACGAACGCGGCTTCGCGTTTGGCCCGGTCACCATCGCGTTCCCGCCAGCGACGATCACGTTCATCCTCGGTGGCAACAGCAGTGGCAAGACCACGCTGATGAAGCTGTTGGCGGGGCTGTACACGCCCGGTCTCGGTGACATCCACCTGGGAAGCGACGCGGTGTCGCCGTCCGAGTTGCGCGAAAGCGTCTCAGCGATCTTCGCCGATCCCTACATTTTCGATCGTCTCTACGGCTGGTCTGACGCCGACCCGGAGATGGTTAACGGGCTTCTCGCCGATATGGGGATCGCCGGCCGGACCCGGTTCGTTGACGGCCGGTTTACTTCACTCGACCTGTCAACCGGCCAGCGCAAACGGCTCGCCTGGGTTGTCGCGATGATCGAGGCGCGTCCGATCCTGCTGCTCGACCAATGGGCCGCCGACCAGGACCCTGAGTTCCGCGAACATTTCTACCGCGTTATGCTGCCCGCCTTGCGGGCGGCGGGCCGCACGGTGATCGCCGTGACGAACGATGACCGCTACTACGACGCGGCGGATCGGCTGATCCATTTCGACGACGGGATGGTAGTGGGATGAGCAAGCGTCCGCGCTCACGACGTCCCAAACCGCAGTCTCGCGGCGTGTGGCTGTTGCTGCGCGAGGCGGGAATCGGTGCCTGGCTGGCCATCCTGCTGACGATCGGTTCGGGATTTCTCCAGGCGTTGGCCGTGGTGGGCGTGGGTCTGGGTGCTCAAATTCTTCAGGACGGCGCCGTTCCGTGGCGCGCCGGCGGGCTGTTCGCCGCGACTGTGGCGGTACTCGTCGTGATTTCCGCGCTGGCGCAGTTGGTCGGCCAACGGCTGGTGGAGCGGATGGCGTCAAACGCCTCCGAACGAGTCGGCGCCGCCATCGCGGGCAGCGAACTGGCGACGATCGAGGCCTTGGGTGGCTTGCGTGTGGTCGATTCGCTCAGTCGCAATACGGCGGCCGTTCGTCGCGGCGCCCACGCCGCGCTCGGAGTCCTGCATGCCGGCACGCAACTGACTGGTCTGCTCGTCGCGCTGGTCCTGTTTAATCCGGTCATGATGCTGCTGCTGGCGGGCGTCACGCTGGGAGGGTTTTACATTCAAAATCGCGTCCGCGAACGCACCGCCGCCGTGGCTTTGCGCGCCGCCGCCGCCGACGCGCGGGTCACCCAGTTGGTGCGCCATCTGGTCAGCGGTTTCCGTGAACTGTTGGGCAGCCGACGGCGCGAGGCGGATTTGGTCACGCGCCATTTGATCCCCGCGGCGACCGACCTGGGGCCGCAACGCGGCCTTGCCCGTACGACCGCCACCAGTGCCGGTATCGCGACGGCTGTGGCGCTGGCGCTGGTTTTCGTCGCCGCGTTCGTGGCCCCGGCGCTGGGGTTTGCAACCGACGTGGCCCTCGCGGTTTTCGTCGCCTCGCACACTTACGAAGGACTCCAGGCGATCGTCACCTATATGCCGATGATCGCCGAGGCCGGCCGGGCGGTTGACCGATTGGACGACCTGACCGAGGCGTTGCGGCCGAACGCCGCTCCCACCACCGCGCACCGAGCACCGCCGCGCGCCTTCGATCGCATCGTGTTCCGCGGCGTTTCGTACGCTTATCCGGGTGCCGACAAGCCGACTCTGGGGCCGCTGGATCTCGAGCTGCGCAAGGGAGAGGTGGTGTTTATCACCGGGGGCAACGGCAGCGGTAAATCGACGCTGATGAAGCTGCTGACCGGCCTGTACCGGCCGACCGGCGGCCTGGTGCTGACGGACGGTTCGGCCTGGCATATCGAGGATCAGCGCGGGCTGTTCTCAACCGTGTTCACCGACTTCCACCTGTTCGACATGATCCCTGATGCGCGCGGGTTCGACCATGTTCGCGCCGCGGCGTTGCTGAAGACCCTGCATTTGTCCGGCCATGTGCGTATCACCGACACCGGTTTCGCGGCCGGGCGGCTTTCGGCCGGGCGGCGGAAACGTTTGGCGCTGGCGCAAGCGGTGCTGGAAGACCGGCCGATCCTTGTGTTGGACGAATGGACAGCGGATCAGGACCCCGATTTCCGGATCGAGTTTTTCGACAATCTGATTCCGGGGCTGAAGCGACAAGGGGTGACGGTCATCGCGGTCACCCATGATGAACGGTTTTTCGATCGTTGCGACCGCTTGCTGCATCTCGTGGACGGGCGGATCGACTCCGACACGTCGATGCATGATCGGCGGCTCCGGTCAGCGGATATGCGGATGCAGGAGCTACCCGACGGCACGCGATTGATGTCAGATCAGAGCGCCACGGTCTGATGCGCATATCCGGCAACACGGCCTTGCAACGTGCGGTGCCGACAGCAAATGCCATCATCATTGATGACCGAACGCATCTTTTGTTCTATGGTAAGATTGCGATGCTGGCGCGGTCTCATACGGACCATGGCCCGGGACAGGCCGACATGAACACGGGCATCAATCTGAGCCATGACGTCCGTATGTTAATTTCGTTGGAAACATGCGGCGGGTGAGGGGTATCTATCACGCTGGCGGAGCCCGATACACACTGGCTCCAGTGGGCAATCCGTCGGCGGCGTCTTTCCTGGCTTCAATGTCAGTGAAGGTGTCGGGCAGCAGGGCATCGCGTGATTGAAGGATGAGATGAATATCTAATTCTGGATATACTATCGCCTCTCATTAATGCGATTACTATTCAGGCCGATTGCGTTGGGATGGCGGAATCGTTAATCAACTGACCTAGCATTGGACCAAACACCACGATGTCCGCATCTCTCTTCGACCCGGCAACCGAGGAAACTGAAAACACCGCGGCACCCGGCGCTGTGGCCTTGTCCGGCGCGCGTCTGACGCGGCTGATCAAGGCCATGCAGGTCGGCGGGCGCACGTCGGCGTGGTTCATCGGGCTTGCCCTGATCGTGCTGGTCGTGTTGTGGCATCGTATCGTTTATATCGTCCCGGCAGGCGGCGCCGGCGTCAGGTGGCTGTTGTTTTTCGGTGGAACGGTTATCGAGCGTCCGGTTGGGGAAGGCCTCCAATTGATGTTCCCCTGGGATCGTTTCACGATTTACGACACGCGGAAACAGGCCGTGGATACCGACTTTACCGCGCTCACCAACAAGGGCCTTCCGATCGAGATGAAGCTGACCATCCGGTATCATCCGGATTTCGATACGGTCGCTTTGTTGGATCAGCAGGTCGGCAAGGACTACGTCGTCAAAATCGTCAAGCCGACGGTCGAATCCGTGTTGCGGCGCTATATTGGCCGCGAGGAGCCGGAGGCCATCTACACCAATAAGGAAGGTGTTCTGTCCACCATTATTGCCCGAGCGATCGAGGAAACCAGCGAGCAGTTCGTGTCGATCGATGACGTCATCATTCGTCAGGTCACGCTGCCCGAGGCCATGCGCGATGCGATCGCGACCAAGCTGGTTTATCAGCAGCAGGCCGAAGGCTATGAATTCCGTCTGGTGGGCGAAAAGCGCGAGGCGGAACGCAAGCGGATCGAGGCCGAAGGCATTAACGACTCGCAAAAGATCATCCGGGAGAACCTGACTCCGGAGCTGTTGAAGTGGGAGGCGATCCGGGTTGAGGGCGAAATGGCAAAGTCGCCCAATGCGAAGATGATCATCATGAACAGCGCCGACTCGCGTCAGTTTAATCTCAATGTTCCCTGAACTGTACGGGCCGCGGCGGCGCGGTTTTCTGCGAGCGGTGACCGGTGGTATTGCGACCGCCATCGCGGGACGCATCAACCGGGCGGGCGCTGAGACGGCGTTGGCCGCGGATGAGGATCTGGTCATTGCCACCGTCGGGCACGGTCATAGTGGCGCCGCGATCCGCGACGGCGCCTTGCTTGAGATCGAGCAATTGAATGCGGCCGGTGGAGTCCTGGGACATAAGTTGCGGCTGCACGCCGAAATGGTGGAATTCCAGCCGAAGCCTGACCCCGATCACGCATCCCTGCGCGAACAGGCAACGATCCGAGCCCGGTCATTGGATGTCGCCGAACGCGTGTTAGCGGAACGCGGACTGATCGCCGTCATCGGTCACGACACCGTCGATGACGCGCTGCCCGCTGCGATCGCCTATCTCAATCGCGACATTCTGTTCATCGCGCCGACGATCACCACGACGGGTCTGACGCTGCACGGTCTGCGAAACGTGTTCGCGACCTTGCCCGACAATGCCGAGATCAGCGCCCAGACCGCACGTCTTGCGTTTGATATCGGGCTTCGCCGCGTGGTTATCGTGCGCGATCGCAGCGCCGATGCGTTGGAGGTCGCGTTGGCCTACTCCAACGAAGCCGCCGTTCTCAGAATTCCGGTTGTAGAAGAACGATCGTTCCGAAGCGGTACCAGTCCGCGCGATTTCCTCGGTGGCCTGCAAGGCCTGCGTTTCGATCATTTGCTGATCATCGGCCCCGATGAGCTTCAGGTTGAACTGGTGAAGCACGCATCGTCGTTCGGCCTGAATGTTACCTGCGTGTTGCCAACGATGACCAATGTCGATGCCATGCGCGAGCGGATCGGCAAGGTGATCCCGCGGGTTCTGCTTCCAGTGCTGCGGGCCCGTGACGCGCCAACGCCAGTTCAGGCGTCATGGAACCGCGCCTTTACCGCGCGCTTCGGGGTACCGCCGGTGGATTTTGCCATGCAGGGAACCGATGCCGTGGGGCTGCTCGCCGAAGGCATCGAGCGTGTTGGCTCGCTCGATCGTCTGGAACTCAGGCGGGTCCTGCTTGGTGAACTGGCCTATTCGGGCGTCGCCGGCCGGGTGTCGTTCCGCGGCAACGGTCGTATCTACACGCGTCTGCTCGCCTTTGCCTCGATACGAGCGAGCGAAATTGCCTATTACGTTCCCGGTGCGTGACATGAGTATGAGACGATTTTTCCCGTGCCAGACGCTGCCGCTGGCCCTGTTGGCCGCTTTTGCCGGTGTCTTTGCCAGCACCGCCGTCCGGGCTCAGGATGACCGCGATTACATGCGTGTCATTGGCCGTCCCGAAGTGCTCGTTTACGCCGCTGATGTCGCGACCGCGCTCAATCGCGCCGCGCACCGGAAGTTCCCGGAAATCGAGCAGTCCAGTGCGGAGGGTGCGCGGCGCACATTCTGCGCCACTTTGCGGGATTCACCGGATTTGATGATCGGCCCGTTCGCGGCCGACCTGCCGGTTGAGAAGCTGTGTGCGAACGGCGAACCGTTGCTTGCGCTGCCGTTCGGACGACAGGTGTTTGTGCTGTACACAGCACCGGGCGCGCCGCATTTCACTCTGACCAGAGAACAATTGTTCCGCGCCATCGCGCGTGAACTGCCACGCGGTGGCGAAAACGACGCCGCCGAGGGTGGCTTCATGCCCAATCCCAACAAACGGTGGCGGGATATTTCGCCGGATCTGCCCGACGTTCCGATCCGCGTTCTCGGGCCGCCCAGGCGAGCGTTGCAGTGGCTGACGTTGGAAGATCTTCTGATGCTGCCGGCCTGTCTGGCGCTGCCGCCGATCGCCGCACTCGCCCGAATCGACGAGCAGGCGGCCGAACAGCACTGCCTTGCCCGTCGTGTCGATCAGGCGATGGTTTATGCCGATGGTGAGACGTACAACGCCAATCCGGCGATCATTCCTCAGGGAAATGAGTTGGCGATCAACGAACGCCGCGCGATGCAGCTCATGAAAGATGCCGTGCCGCAACCTCTCGACGGCGTCAGTCCGGACACGGATGCGCTGGACGCCAACCGGTACCCACTGGAGCGGCCGATTCTCGCGCTGGTCAAGGTCAAACGCCTGGATACCATCCCGAACCTACGGAACTTTCTTACGGAACTGATGTCCCCGGCGGCAGCCGGGCCGAAAGGCTATCTGGTCCGTAACGGCATGGATATGTTGCCGGAAGCCACATTACGCCGCAGTGCATTTAACATACAGTTCGTCCGGCCAAGTACCGCCGACCTGTCCAAATGAGGCGGTTGCCGTAAAATCCTGGGCCGGGCGAGGAGGCCCATTTTTAAAGTTGCACCGGCTGGTTGAGAAACCCGGCGCCGGAAACCCTGGCGCCGGGACAGTGTCGTTACTGGATGGCGGGACGCGGCCGCGGATCAGACGCAAGCACCAGCAGCAGCCCAACGATCGGCGTCAGCACGATCCCGGCAAAGAAATAACCCCAGCCGCCAAATTTACGCCGGCGCCCGATAAAGGCGATGATGCCGGCGATTGAAACGTAAATCAGCCCAATAATGACGAGAGGAAACATTGTGTATTCTCCGAGGGTGGTTTCGTCAAAAGACCAGTTACCTTAGCGCGCCAACACTATTTTCCTCAAGCCCGGGGCGAAAGCATTTTCGAGCTCGGGACGTAACCTTGGGATTTTTACGTCCTCTGCTCCCCGGTCCGGCGGCCAACAGACCGGGCGCCGCCATCACCTGACGCATATTCGCAGGTATCGGGGGTTTGGGTGGGGGGCGGCAAACCGTTTGCGCTCCGACAGCGGATGCAAACCCGGATGTTGTACCAGCCGCCGTTGCCATCGACTCTCGGCCGGCCTCATCCCGTCCTGTCGACGAAAGTCGGCATCCGCGTCTTTTATAAGTGTAAACAAAGACGTGGATGGTGCGCCTTCGCACACCAAAACGATGCGGGGATGCTGCGCCCTCCGCGCACGGTGACGATGCGAGGGCGGCCGGCATGTCATACCCAAGGGACTCGGTGACGACTCCTCGCCGTCATGGCGGGCGAAGGCTCGTCATCCGCGCCTTGCCTTGCTGTGGAAAGCCAGGAACGGCGTGGATGGCAGGCCTTCGCCTGCCATGACGGGTTTGGGCCGACCGGACGAAACTTGGGGCCGCTGATACCAAAGCCTCACCCGATGCATCACGAAACGTTCATTCGCGCGATTTTCCTGTCTGACATGCACGTCACGATTGACATTTTCTAACGTTTGAGTTAATTAAAAAAACATGGAGCACACGGCGCCCACCATGACCCGGCCTGCGACGCCCGATCCGACACAGGACCGGACCGGCCGAACCATGCCGCAACGTCTCGCTGCCCTTCTCCATGTCGTTCGCGTTCTGCTCGGGCACGGCCGCCGGCTTGTTGAGACGGTGCCGGAGCGCGCCGCCAACCTGGAATTCGCCATCGTGGCCGGGGTTTGCGGCACCTACATGCTGCCGACCATCCTCGCACGCCTGCAGCGCGGCATTTTGCGCGCCATGGCGTTGGACGTTACCTGCTGGCCCGCGCCGAAAAAGGCCGTGAGATCGCGTTCGTGTATGCTCGTGAGCGCACGCCGGCCAAGCCGCCCGTCGAACCGCCCGGGGGCGAGCCGAATTCCGGAGAGCCGGCAGGCGAAGTCCCGGGTGGCCGGGCCAAGCCGGGCGACGACGAAAGGGCGTCCGAGCCGGGCGGCGACGAAAAGACGCCCAAACGCCCTGCCTTCGATCCGGACGATCTGCGCATCCCCACTCCTGAGGAACTCGACGCCGAGGTGCGCCGCCGGCCGCTCGGACGGACCATCCTATCGATCTGCATGGACCTCGCTGTTATTCCGAGTTTCTGCACCGGCCCTTTCTGGAACCAGATATTCGACATGCTGAATGATTACGGCGGTAGTTTCACCACGCTGTTTAAAATGCGGGAACACCGCGAGACATCGTTTCAGAAAGAGCGGGACAAGAAGCCGGATACCTGGGGTTTTGCCTGGAGGCACCCGGGACCGGAGATCGTTCGCCAGGTGTTCGGGTATATGATCGGCGAGACTCCGATTTCGGACCCGTTCGATCCGTTGCTGGCCACCGCTCCTCCCTGACTCCTATCCTCCCGACATGCGTCGCACCCTCTGATTCCGGGGGCGCTTGCGCGCGCGTATCGGTTCAATGCCGTTGGTGCTGAACCGGAAAGCAGAAAAGGCGTGGATGGCAGGCCTTCGCCTGCCATGACGGGTTTGGGCCGGCCGATCGAAACATAGGGCCGCTGCGTGTTTCACTGTAAACGCCGTTGGTATCATTGCATCTTGGGGAGGTCACGGATGCCTCGTCACCGACTCATGAGCGACGAACTTTCGATGGGCATGCCACGCCGATGCTGAAAAGTTTTCGAGACCCATTCCCGAAACCAAAAATGACCACGCCGGCGGGCGGGAAGACACGCCCAATTCCATAGAACCAAGATCTTGCTGGAATCGTTTGTTCGACACCGCACAGTGCGATTGGTCCGCCATCCAAGTCCTGTGATACCAGGGCGGCGACACCAGAAGTGAGTGCCGCCCATGCGAAGGGCGCGATCGACAGCCGCTGGATCAACGCCGCGAAAACGCGCTGCCGTCGCCTGACAACGGCGTTCGGGAAATACAGAAATGGCGGACGTGCCATGACCGCACGCCCGCCATTTCCAATTTTTCATGACCCGTCCGGCGAACCGAACGGGGCCGATGCGCCGTAGCGTCCCCTATTGGGCCGCTATCGCCACCTCGTCTTCTGGCAGGTGGTTCGTCTGCGGCATGGTTGCCCAGATCAGCCCGGCTGCTTCCAGCTCGCGCCAGACCTCCAGCCATACAGCGGAACGGATTTTGCCGCGGTCCCGATAGCTGGTGCAGATCATATCGATCTCATACTTCGCGACCCAGGCACCCTTTTCGTTTTCGATCCCGCGCAGGACGACCTTCGACAGGGTGAATTCCGGCTTTGTCACCTTTTCGGCCGCTCGGCGCAGCACCGTAACCACCTGATCCGGATTGCAGCGAGGATCCAGGAACAGCACCAGGCTGGCATCGAACGCTCCGGCCGGGGTCATGTTCTCGATCTCGGAGTCGGCCACCCGGCCGTTGGCAAACGCGACAATTTGTCCGCCCGGCATCCGGATGCGCGTGGTGCGCCAGGAAATGTCGCTGACCTGACCGACGGTGCGGCCGATCCGGATCCAGTCGCCCAGGCCGAACGGCCGTTCCAGATTGATCATCACACCGGAGACGACGTCGCGAAGGCTGGACTGCAACGACATACCAACGATGAACGTCAACAACCCGGATGTTGCCAGCAGGCTGGTGACCGTTTTACCCATCACGAAGGCCACCACGCCGAGCATCGACAGCCCGTAGATGATGATCGATACCAATATCCGGAAAACCGTCGGCACCTTCCGCTGCGTGCGGATCTCCAGCGGCGCCCAGATGAACCGCTGTACCGACAGCGACACCAAACGCGCAGGCACCATCCACCACATCAACCGGCTGATGAAATCCACGACGTTGGCCATGCTCAACGATGCATTCAGCAGGGTGTAGTCCAACGCCATGGCGCTGAACGACGCCAGCAGGGCCGGCCAGCACACCAACCGCAGCAGCAGCGTCTGCATCCGCCAGAACTGTCCCGAACCCCGGCGGTCCAGCAGGAACGCCAGGATGCTGCCCGAAAATGCGAAGATCGCGAGATAGATCAGGATCGACGGCGGCAGCAGCGTGGTGATGTCGAGCTCGTCCAGGACCAGCACCACGTCCATCGACATGCGAGAGAACAACGGCGCCGGCTTGCCGAACCCGACATAGGATGGATCGCCATCCGCTCCCGAGCGTCCCAATTGTTGCGAGAACAGGGCCTGATCGATCAACCAGCCCGGCGCGCCGGCCAGAACTTTCGATTGCGTCAGTTGGTCCACCAGCGCCGAACCGTGCCCGTTGTCGGTATCGACATTCAGCAACCGGGCCACCATGGAGCCTGCCTTCGGCGTGTCGCCAAGCGCTTTCAGGTCCATACCGATCACGTCGGCGACGTACATCAGGTTGTTCCGGGCCAAAGTGCGATGGCGGAACGTCACATCGACAAGCTGAGAGCCATACTGCCGCGTCACGTCCTCATAGTTCAGGAAGAACGTGCCGCGTACCCGCCATGCCCGGTAATGCTGGTCGCCGTCGTCCACCGACCGTTCCGGGTTACCTAACGTGATCGGCGCCACAGCATTGTCGAACACAATGTCGTTCGGCACCACGTCGCCGCGCCAGCGGAACCACAACATGAACTCCAGATCGACCGTGTTGACGTCGGTCTTCAGGTTCGTGACTTTGGTGATCCGGATACCGGCCGGCACCAGGTTGGTTTTGTACATGAAGCGGTCGTTCACATACAGAATCTTGCCAGCTTGCAACTGCTCCAGATAGTTCGACACGCCGTCATCGCGGATCGGCGTCAACTGGGTCGGTGCCGCCACGATGTCCTGTCCGTCGTAGCGACCGACCAGGGTCGGCAACGAGCCGCCTTCGCGCGAATCGAAGAAGATCGGTCCTGCCAGGCCCGCCAGCGCGGTGTCCGCCGAACGGTGTTTCAGCAGTTCGGTTCGCAGTGCCTCACGCAAGTCACCGCCCGGAGCATCCGGGTTGGTGGCTGCGAGTGCCTGGGAGATCACACGCGCCCCGTCGTTTCCCAGTTGTGCCACCCAGTCCGGGGTCTGGTGATGGACCGAACGGTAAAAGGTCTGGAACGCCTGGGCCGCGACGCCAGCGGTATCGAACAGCAGCGGCGTGGTCACCAGTGTGTTGTCCAGTGCCGAACCCAGCGCGCCGGGACCCCGCCACGCCTTATGCAGTTGCGACAGGAATTGGTTCGTCGCCAGGTCGCGCAAACCCACGACGCGGTTGCTGACCTCAGCCGCACCCAGCGCGGCAACCGCTTCGGCGGCGAAGGCCGGATCGCCCAGTACCAGGATCGCGCCGGCGATTTGCTTGTCGGCGATCTGCTTGGCCTGCGCGTCCAGAGCCGCTCGGCCGGAAACCTGCCATTTGTACACCACTTTGGTGCCGAAACGCTGCAGCGTTTCATCGAATGCGTTGGCCACGGCCTCCTGGTCCGCACCCTCCGGCATCAGGATCGATACCAGCTTTTCGCCGGTGACGTTGCGCACGTAGTTGGCGAGAAACCGGGCCTCGTAGGTCGGTTCGGCCGATAGCGGGAAGGTCCAGCCGTTATCCGTGGCGGGCGGTCCCGCGAGCGGCAGGCCGGGCACGCCGCTCGCCGCCGTATCGGCCAGCCCCTGGGGTCCCAGTACCGCGACGACATCCGGATCCTTCGCCGCCTGCTGCAAGGCGTCCGGTAAGGTCACGGTGTCGAAGGTAACGATGCGCACCGAGCGCCCCTTCGCCAACCTGCCCTTGTGGTCCACCCAGACCTGCGCCCCGTCGCGCAAGGACTGACCCACGGCGGCGTCCGGCCCCGTCATCGGGGCCACGATCGCGATCGCCACGGGGCGCTGCGGCGGCTGGCGAAACACGGTTAACCAGATCAGCATGGAGATGATTGCCGCGGCGACCGCGGCCATACCCACGAAGGCGGCAAATCGCCTCATTTTTGGCAGGGTGTTGAAGCGTTCGATCAGTGATGCCCGGGAGGTATTCATTGTTTTGTGATCTCGTCATCAGAATGCGTGTCGCGGGAGTTGGCGAGGGCGTTCGATACGGCGGCTCGCGGTGAGGCGCCGTGTTGCAAGGCGTTGCCGACGATCTTCATAAACCGGTTCAGATCGGTGCCGGCGGCGAGAGTGGCGAGGGTATCTTTATCAATCCGTCCGCTCGCCAGCGCGGTAGCAAGTGCGTCCTGGTTAGCGACACGCGCCGCGCTGGCGGCATCGTCCGCCCGGCTGCCGGCACCGGCATGCGCGATCGCTTCGGCCAGTGTCTCGCCATGGCGTAGTGCTTTCACGACCGCCATCGACAGTGCCTGCGTCGGCTGCACGCCATCCGGCAAGGTTCCGGCCGAGAGCGCCGCTACCGGATCACCCTGTGGAACCGGAACCGAGGCCGAACTCAACTGCTCGGCGCTGTGGTCGGGGACCAGGGTCGTGACGCCGTGGCGGACCACCAGATTGGTTCCGCCCGGCACGATCCCGGCGGCCAGAGTGGCGGCGCGGGCATCGGTGACTGGTGCTTGTGACTGCTTCAGGGCGAACTGCTTTTCCCGTTCGGCGCGAGCGGCGGCGGCGGCGGCGGCCTCGGGGCTCATGTTGTGCGCCAGAGCCGACAGCATGGCGGTTCCCAATTTACCCGTATCACCGGTCGCCAGGCTGGCTACATCCTGCCGGGTTGGCGTCAGTGCAACGATGGATTCTTGCTGCATCGCATTGCGCGTTGCGACCGATTGGAGGGCGCGTGCCATGGCCGCGGCGGGGTCGCGGCCGCCCGCCAGCGCGGCGATCATCGCCGCGGCGCCCGGCTGGCTGCCGATGTGCCCCTGGCTGAGTGCGCCAGCGGCCAGGTTGGCGACCGATTGCGGGACGCTGGTCGCCTTCTGCATTGATGCGGTCGTGGCCTCGCGCGCAGCGGCGCGGGCGAGTGCGACGGCCGGCGACACGCCATGTGCCAGGGCAGCGCCGAGCGCGGCACCGCCCGCTACGGGTTTGCCGCCCGCCAAACTGTCGCCCAGGTGTTGGCTTGCGGTCGCGGGGCCGGGGCGGCTGGACGCATGACCAAGCTGCACCAACGCCTGTTTCGATGCGGCGGCGGCCCGAACGGGCGAGCCGCCACTGGCGAGCACGCGGTTCGCGGTAGCATCGGAGCGGGCCTGCGCTTCGGGTCGCGAGGCGACGCCACTGGCGACGGCGGCGTTGACGGCCCCGGGACTGGCGAGCGGCCTGGAGGATCCGTCGGACGTCGTCGATCCGGAGCCACCGGCTGACGACGCAGTGCCGTCGGCCGACGACCCGGACGACCCCTTCGAGACACTGGACGAACCATCGGCCGCGGAGGATGCCGCATCGCCTGCCGCTGACGTGCGGCTGGCAACAACGACCGATTGCGGCGCGGCGTCGGTCGACTCCGTTGGCGCCGAAACGACCGACGGTGCGGAAACCGGAGCGGCCTGCACGACGGGGCTGGCGGGTGACGCCGCAGCGACTGGTGCCGGGGTGACTGGTTCCGGTGTGGCCGTGACAGGGGCCGAAACCGATGGTGCGGCGTCGGATGGCGCCGGTGCGGTTGGCGTAGCCACGGGCGCCGCAGTCTGAGTGGTGCTTGTAGTGCTGCTTGATGTCGAGGTGGCCGGCGGTGGCGGCACGATCACAACGGGAATCGGCGAGATTGATAGCAGGCCGGCGTGGTTCCCGGTGGATGCCAGGACGTAGTTGGATGCAGCGGCGCCGGCCAGAGCGGTGGCGATTTCATGGTACCCGCCTACCGCTGTTGAGGGGCCCGGGGTTATCGCGGCGTTACTGTTGTTGAAGGCGGTAACCGTTGCCATCACCGTATCGCCCGCGACGAGTCCGGTCAGCGTTGCGGCGCCAAGCGACGGCTGGGATCCGTAAACCGAGGCGGCATCGGCAACCGCCCAGGTCAGCACCTTCTGGTTGACGGTCAGTGCGCCGGCATGGTTGCCGGTGTTGGCCAGCACGTAATTGGAGGCAGTGCCACCGGTCAGGCCGGTTACGCTTTCCTGGTAGGTGCCCGCGGTTGAGTTGAACACCAGCGAAACCGGGGTGGCGTTCTGCGACACCGTCACGGTGCCGGCGACGGTATCGCCCGTGACGACGCCGCTCAGGGTCGCCGCACCCGGCGTGGCCAGGGTGCCATAGATGCTGGCGGCGTCGGCGACCGACCAGTTCAACGCCTTCGGGTTGATGGTGACCGTACCGGGATTGTAGGCGATGGCATAATTCTGGTCGGACGTCAGTCCGTTGCCCGTCAGCACATACGAGCCAACGTTTTTCGCCGCCGTCAACCCGCGGATGGCGCCGCTGAGTGCCGTCGCCAGCGTGTCCCCATACAGCAGCGGCCCGGTGACGCTAAAGGTGTCGGCTCGCGCCGCGCCGTTATAGGTCATCGTCTGCGTCGTGGCCGTGACCGTCAGGGTCGGTTGGAAGCCGAACACGAACCGGTTGCCGCTGTTAGGCTGTGCGGCCAACGTGCCGGTCGTAAAGTTGAAGGCGTCGTTGAAATAGTTCGATCCGGTGAGCCCGTCGGGCGAGAAGCTGGTTGGCGCCGCGCCATTGGACCCTTGGGCCTGGCTGTAGATGAGCCAGCTTCCGTTGGGGGTCTTGATCGCGCTGCTTCCGGCGGCATTCGAAAACGACCCATCGGCGGCCAGGACGACGGCCGTGCCGCTGGCGGTCGAGCCGATCGAACCTCCGGCAGCGATCGTCAGGTCGCCAAGGGTTTGCAGCCGGACGCCGCCTGCCGCCGCGACCGGTCCCGTGATCGCCAGGTCACCGCTGTTGGCCAGGCGGAGCGCTCCGCCTCCCAGCGACACAGTACCGAGGCTGGCGATGGTATTGGCCGCCGAACCGAGTGTGGCATCCGCATTCGTGGTGGTCAGCATCAGCGTTCCGGCGGTGATCCCACCAGTCTCGGTGATGCCGCCCGAACCGGCGCCCAACGCAACCAACGTCCCGGCATTCATCATGCCGGTAATGCCGATCGTAACGGCATTCAGCGCAATATTTTCCGCCATCA
>CAIZFE010000060.1 GCA_903932145.1 uncultured Rhodopila sp.
CCCAAATGCTTCAACCTCCTCAATCGGCCCCGTCATCTCATGCGCGTCGCTGCCTCCAGGCGCCTTCGATGAAAACCCTCACCCAGTTTCACTCGGGGCTTATCTTAGCGCCATTCGGGTCAGGCTCTGACTTCTGTAATTTGCCGTCAGCCGGGACCCAGAATTACAGATTTCAGAGCCTGACCCTCTCGGGACTTGGACAGTTCCTCATGCTTTCGTAATGCTGGCCATTGCCTGGCGCGGCCGGGAGTGCCACGATGCGAGGCCATGAACCTGAGCTCCGTTTTCACGGTCGATCCTGCTGCTCCGGCGATCCGGCGGCACAACGCCCAGGTCGAAGCCGCTCAGGGAGCCTTCGACGACGGCCGGCCGACGCGAGTGCTCTTCAAGTGCAGCGAGTGGGTCGGGCAGCATGGCTTTTTCGCCGACGAGATTGGGCTCGATTACCGCGATTATTACACGAACCCCGACCTGATGCTGCAGGTGCAGCTGGAAGCGGCGCGGCGGCGGCGCGAAATCCCGGTGCATGACATCATCCTGGGTGCGCCGCCGCGCGAAAGCTGGGTCACCGGCGTGGACCTGTGGCCGGCGGTCGCGCCGGGCGCATTCAACTGCGAACTCATGTACCGTCGGGAGACGGTGATCGCCAACCGCTCGCGGCACCTTTCGCGTGAAGAGTCCGATGCTCTGGTCATGCCGAGTATCGAGGACGGCGGCTTTATCGGCACTGTCCGCCGTTTCCACGAGCACTTGGTCGACCAGTACCAGCACAAGCTGATCTACCTCGGGAAGACGGTGGACCGGATCCAAAATGGGATGGGCACGAGCGGTTTCTTCAGCCTAGCGCTCGACCTCCGGGGCGAGGCAATCATGGAGGACATGTATGAGGACGAGGCCTTCGCGCATCGGTTCCTGCGCAAGCTGGCCGACTGGAGCGACGCACTGACTCGCCGCTGGGCCGCGCCGGCGGATCGCAACGCACCTTTCCCGCTCACCGACCACGGCATCGACATGCTGTCGCCGGCGATGTACGAGAAATATATCCTGCCTATCCTGCTGGAAAAGAACCGCGGCCGGACCGACGAGCCGCAGCTTTTCCACCACTGCGGCCGTGGCCAGCACCTGTTCCCGATCGTTAGCCGCCACTTCAAACTGAAAATGCTGCATGGCCTCACCTACCCACTGCTCGACATCGAGCGCATCCGGCGCGACGTCGGCCCGAACGCGCACCTCATTGTTCTAATCTCCGACGGCATCGTCAACTTGGGCACCGCCGCCGATGTGCGCTACGCGGTGAAATCACTGCTCACCGACCGGCTTAAGCGGAGCGGGCCGCTCACGCTGATATCCGGCGACCTGCTGCCGGGCACAAAGATGGACAATCTCCACGTCCTCTACGAAGCCGTGAAGGAATTCGGTGCCATCGGCTAGTTCTCGGATCGATGCAGGGGGTCATGTCCCAAATCCTTAATTTTACCAAGCCTATCGTCCGATGAGTGGGAGAAATAGAACCCCAAGCACCGGGGTCATCCGTCTTCACTTCGTTCCGCCGGACAAGGCTCCCCCGGCTACATCGGACCCAAGCCTGGCAATTAACACGCATCCATTGCCAAGAAGCGGCGCGCAGGAATGGTGTTTTTCGATTATTTTTGGGGTGCACCCCATGACTACCCGGGCAAAATTCCCCCAGGCCAGCCCGCCCCCCGGCCTTCCGGG
>CAIZFE010000061.1 GCA_903932145.1 uncultured Rhodopila sp.
CACCTCGGCCGCGACGACCGCGAACCCCTTGCCGGCCTCGCCGGCCCGCGCTGCCTCGATCGTCGCATTCAGCGCCAGCAGGTTGGTCTGGCTGGCAATGTCACTGATCAGTCGTACCACATCGCCGATCCGGGCGGTGGAGTCGGACAGCCCCTGCATCGTGGTCTGACTGACCTCGGCCCGTTGCACCGCCGCGCGCGTCATCTGCGAGGTTGTCGAGGCCTGGCGCGCGATTTCAGCGACGCTGCTGGTCATTTCCTCAATGGCGGCGGCCACAGACGTGAGTTGATGCGAGGACTGCGCGGCCCCTTCGGCGGTGCTGTTGGCACCCGCGCGGACGTCACCGGCTGCCTCCGACATGGACCCGGCGGCCTTGCGCATGCCTTCGGCCGAGGCAGTCAATCCACCCATCACGCCGACGATCGATGTGCCGAAATCCTGGGTGTGCCGGTCCATCGCGATTTGGCGTCGCTCCTTGGCGGCACGATCGGCTGTTTGCGCGGCCACCAAAGCGTCCGCGGCGATCGCGTTTTGTCTGAATATCTCGACCGCACGCGCCATGACGCCCAGTTCGTCGCGGCGGTGAACACCCGGAATCGCGACGTCCAGCTCCCGGTTCGCCAGTTTGGCGATCGAGCCGGTCAGTTGCACCACCGGGCGGGTAATGCCGCGGGCGATCAAGGTCGCCCCGATCGTCAGCAGGACAAGCACCGGCAGGAGCCACAAACTGGTTTGGATCAGGCGATCGCGGAAGGCTGCGTCCAGATCATCAACGTAAATGCCGGACGCGACCACCCATCCCCACGGCGCAAAAAGCTTGGCATAGGAAGATTTTTCCACCGGCTTCGGCATGTCCGGCTTCGGCCACATGTAAGCAAAGAATCCTTGCCCGGGGCCGCGTCCAATCTCCGCGGCGGTGGCAAAGGGCGATACTCCGTTCGGGTCGATTACTTTGCGCCCGTCGGTTCCATCAAGCGCGGGCTTGATTGGGTGCATAATCACCCGGCCATCAACGTCGTTGACCCAGAAATACCCGTCTCCATCGTACCGCACGGCCCGCAGTGCGGCGAGTGCACCGGCCTGCGCCTGCTCGCGGGACATATGCCCAGCCCGTTCCATATCCGCATAATGGCCGAGCATACTCTGGGCCTCTTCCACCAGGCGCCGCGTGGTTTGCCCACGGTCGTTACGCAGGGACCGGTTGGACATCATCAGCTCGGTGCCCAGCAGCGCGACCATCGCGACCATCAGCACCCCGACGAGCATGGTTATTCGCGCGCCGATACCACGATTATTGATCCAGGCCATTGTGTTATACTTTCGATGGGACGAATGCTATCGGCTGGAAATAGAGCCGATGCAGCCTACGTCGTGGAATATATGAGAATCGTTTTTTATTCGTGATCACTGAACCTGAATCGCAACCCCCAGCGCCGCTTTTTGTCCTATCAGCCGTCGTTGACGTGGACTACCATTCCACGTTCGTCATGGCCCGGCTTGTCCGGTCCATGACGATGAGCGGCGAGAGGCGGCCGCAACTGTCGCCAGTGGTGATCTCCACAGCCGTAACGTTGTGGTCGCCGCGGCGGCTCATGCCGCCTGACGCGTACCCTCAAACGGTTCGAGCGCACGGTCGATACGGGCCAGGCTGTCGGGGTCCTGCTGGAACACCAATCCAACCCCTGATCCATCGGCGCGGACGACGCGGGCACCGATCGGCGTCCCCGAGACTTCAACCTGGACCTCGGTTCCGGCGGGCAACCGCCAGTCACAGGCAACGGCAATCCC
>CAIZFE010000062.1 GCA_903932145.1 uncultured Rhodopila sp.
GCCACCCACGACTTTGCTTGGCGAACGATAGGAAGTCGTGGGTGGCCGGGCCAAGCCCGGCCATGACGAATGGGCAAATCCTCGCCATCCAACGGCTTATCCTGATGCCTATGGGGCAAAGCCCGGCCATCACGAATGGGTAAATCTTGCCCACCAAACGCCTTATCCTGACGCCCATGGAAGCAAGCCCGGCCACGAAACCGAGTGCGGGTCACGATGGCGCCTCGCCGGGTGCCAGTTTTTCTTCCGGCTTGCCGCCGCGCAGGCGCCACGCCAACCGGTCGAACATCAGGTAGATCACCGGTGTGGTGAACAGGGTCAGCACCTGGCTGACGATCAGGCCGCCGACGATCGCCACGCCCAGGGGACGGCGCAGTTCCGATCCCGTGCCGTTGCCCAACATCAGCGGCAGGGCACCGAGCAGGGCGGCCATGGTGGTCATCAGGATGGGGCGAAAGCGCAACAGACAGGCTTGATGGATCGCCTCCCGCGGCGGTTTGCCTTCCTCGCGCTCTGCCTGCAACGCGAAATCGATCATCATGATGGCGTTCTTTTTCACGATGCCGATCAGCAGGATGATGCCGATGACGGAAATGACATCGATGTTGTCGCCGGCGATCAGCAGCGCCACCAATGCGCCGGCGCCGGCCGAGGGCAGCGTCGACAGGATCGTGATGGGATGGATGAAGCTTTCGTACAGCACGCCCAGCACAATGTACATCGTGACAATGGCGGCCAGCACCAGAAGCAGTTCGTTCGACAGCGACGATTCCAGCGCCGAGGCGGCACCCTGGAAGGCGGTGACGAAACTCTCGGGCATGCCGATATCTTTTTCCGTCTGCCGGATCGCGGCGACGGCGGCGCCGAGGGACGATCCCGGAGTCGTATCAAACGAAATCGTCGTGGCGGGAAACTGCGCCAGATGATTGATCTGCAACGGGCCCGGCTTTTCCACGATGGTGACGATCGAACTCAGTGGCACCTGCCCGCTGGTGGAGGCGGCGGATGGCAGCCAGATCGATGACAGGGCATCAAGTGAGGTTTGCAGGGACGGGTCTGCCTCCATGATCACGCGGTACTGGTTGGATTGCGTGTAGATGGTGGAGACGATGCGCTGTCCGAACAGATCGTACAGCGCGTTATCGACCGTGGCGGGCGTGATGCCGAAACGCGCGGCTGTTTCGCGGTCGATCACCAGGTTCACGGTCAGGCCCTGCTGTTGCAGGTCGCTGGCGATGTTCTCCAGATCCGGTGATTCGTTCAATTTCGCGATGAGTTTCGGCACCCACTCGTTGAATGACGCCAGGTTGGGGTTCTCCAGCACGAATTGGTACTGGGTGCGGCTGACCGAGGCATCGATCGTCAGGTCCTGCACCGGCTGCAGATACAGCGACACGCCCTGCACGTTGGCGGTTTCCTGCTGCAACCGGCGTCCGATCTGCGTCGCGTTCAGGGTCCGGTCGTTTTTCGGCGTCAGATTGATCAGGAAGCGGCCGCTGTTCAGGGTCGCGTTGCTGCCGTCCACCCCGATGAACGAACTCAGGCTGACGACATCGGGGTCTTTCAGGATCGCCGCCGCCAGAGCCTGTTGGTGTTCGGCCATCGCGCCATACGACACGGTTTGCGCGGCGACCGAAATGCCCTGCAGCACGCCGGTATCCTGCACCGGGAAGAAGCCTTTCGGCACGACGGTATACAGCAGGACGGTCACGCCCATGGTGAGCACGGCGACAAGCAGCGTCAGAGGCTGGTGGTCGAGCACCACGTTCAGCGCCTTGTCGTAGCGTCCGATGATCCAGTTGAACCCGCGTTCCGCCTTCAGGTCGAACTTGCTGCGTGTCGCCTCCGGCCGGTGGTGCAGCAGCTTGGCGCACATCATCGGCACCAGGGTCAACGACACCACGGCGGAAATCACGATCGTTACGGACAGCGTGATCGCGAATTCATGGAACAGCCGGCCCACCACGTCGCCCATGAACAGCAACGGGATCAACACGGCGATCAGCGAAACGGTCAGCGATATGATCGTGAAGCCGATCTGCTCGCTGCCCTTCAACGCCGCCGCCAAGGGTTTTTCGCCGGCTTCGATGTAGCGGGAAATGTTCTCGATCATCACGATGGCATCGTCCACGACGAAGCCGGTGGAGATCGTCAGCGCCATCAGCGACAGGTTGTCGAGGCTAAAACCAAGCAGATACATGGCGGCGAGGGTGCCGACGAGGGAGAGGGGCACGGACAGGCTGGGGATGATCGTCGCCGGCACATTGCGCAGGAACAGGAAGATCACCGCCACCACCAGCGCGACCGCCAGCCCCAGTTCGAACTCCACGTCCGCGACAGAGGCTCGGATTGTCGCCGTTCGATCGGTGAGGACCGCGACATCGACGGCGGACGGCAACGTGGCCTGCAACTGTGGCAGCAGCGACTTGATGGTGTTGACGACCTGGATGACGTTGGCACCCGGCTGACGCTGGACGTTCAGGATTACCGCCGGGGTGGTGTTGGCCCAGGCGCCCAACTTGGTGTTCTCGGCGCCGCTGACCACGTTAGCGACGTCCTTCAGCCGCACCGGGGCGCCGTTTTTGTAGGCGATCACCAGATCCAGGTACTGGCTTGGATCGGATATCTGGTCGTTGGCGTTGATCGTCGTCGCCTGCGCGGGGCCATCGAAGTTGCCCTTCGGCGTGTTGACGTTGGCATTACCCAGCGTGGTGCGCAGATCGTCGATGTTCAGCCCGTAGGCGGCGAGCGCTCGCGGGTTGATCTGCACGCGCACTGCCGGCCGCTGCCCGCCGCTGATGCTGACCAGCCCGACGCCCGGCTGCTGCGAGATCTTCTGCGCCAGCCGCGTATTCGCCGTGTCCTGCACCTGCGTCAGCGGCAGGGTTTTCGAGGTCAACGCCAGGGTCAGAATCGGCGCATCGGCCGGGTTGACCTTTGCATAGATCGGCGGTGCCGGAAGGTCGGACGGCAGCAGGTTACCGGCGGCGTTGATGGCGGCCTGCACCTCTTGCTCGGCCACGTCCAGGCTGACATCGAGGCTGAATTGCAGCGTGATCAGCGAGGCGCCGGCCGAACTGGTGGAGAACATCTGATTCAGACTGGGCATCTGGCCGAACTGCACCTCCAGCGGAGAGGTGACGGACGAGGTCATCACCTCCGGGCTGGCGCCGGGGTAGAAGGTCTGGACCTGGATGGTCGGGTAATCGACCTCCGGCAGGGCCGATATCGGCAGAAACCGGTAGGCGACGATCCCGACCAGCACGATGGCGGCCATCAGCAGGGTGGTGGCGACGGGCCGCAGGATAAAGGGGCGAGACGGGCTCATGCGGCCTCAGTCGCCACGAGTGGCCTCGCGCCCCCCGTCATGGCGGGCGAAGGCCCGCCATCCACGCCTTTCTCGTGACCAATACCGCAAGGCGTCGATGGCGGGCCTTCGCCCGCCATGACGATGGGGACACGTCGGAAAAACACCATCTTACTGGGCCTGCGGCGGACGGCGGTGTTCTCGGGGCGCGTTCGGGTCCGGTGCCAGCGTTGCTTGACTACCCGCGGCGGGAGGTGACGCACCAGCGGGGGCAGCGGCTTTTTGCGCCGCGGGCAGGCTGACCAGCGCGCCCTCGCGCAAGCGGTCGGTGCCGTCCGTGACCACCCGGTCGCCGGGGTTCAGGCCGGACAGCACCGCCTGGAACTTGCCGTCAACGGGACCCACTTTGATCGGCCGCACGGACACTGTGTTGTTCTGGTTGATCAAGTACACGAACGTCCCTGGCTCGCCCCGCTGCACGGCGGGCACCGGTATGCGTACGGAATCCTGCATCGTGTTGACGAGCAATCGAGCATTCACAAATTGGTTAGGATAGAGCAGCTCGTCGGGGTTGGCGAAGGTCGCCCGTAATTTCAGCGTGCCGGTGGTCGTGTCGATCACGTTGTCCAGCGTGGCAAGCTGTCCGGTCGCGAGTTGTCGCGTGTTGGCGCGGTCATAGGCCTCCACGCTCAAGGTGGCACCGCCGCGGGTACGTTGGATAATGTCGGGCAGGTTGTCCTCCGGCACCGAGAACAGCACCGAAATCGGCTGCATTTGGGTAATCACCACCAGGCCGGCGGTGGTGGATGCCTGGACATAGTTACCCTGATCGACCAGGCGCAGGCCAGCCTGACCATCGATGGGTGAGATGATACGGCAATAGGCAAGGTTCAGTTTGGCGGTGTCCACCGATCCCTGATCGGTCTGCACGGTGCCGGTGTATTGCTGCACCAGGTATTTCTGGTCATCCAGTTGCTGCTGCGCGATCGAGTCCTGCCGCCCCAACGTCTGATAGCGCTTCAGGTCGGCCTGTGCCTGCGCCAGCAATCCCTGATCTTTGGCGAGCGTGCCCTGCGCCTGTTCCAACGCCGCGGCATAGGGCCGCGGGTCGATCTGGGCGATGAAGTCACCCTTTTTGACGACCTGGCCCTCTTTGAACCCGACCTCCTGCAACTGACCGCTGATCTGGGTGTAGACGGTGACGGTGTCGAGCGAGGTGACGGTCCCAAGCTCGTTCAACACGATGCGGATGTTGCCCTTGTCGATGGTGGCGAAGCCGACCGGTTGGGGCGCGCCTTGTGCATTGCGTCCGGTCGTCGCGGGTTTTGCCGCGGGCTGGGATTGGCGCTGGCTCCAAAGATACCAGCCGCCGCCGGCCAGCCCGGCGAAGAGGATGAGGGTCAACAGCCAGGAACCGCGGCGCGATTGCCGCACGGCCGGGATTGGGGGCGCCGGGGTTTCGGACGGAGGTGTGGACAGCGGGCGGTCGGGTGATGGTCTGACCTCTGTCCGGGCAACATCTTCGTCCATGGATGATCAGGTCCTCTATCGATTGGCCGGCGGGCGGTAACCTGACGCATTAGGCGCCGGGGGGAGGGTCAACAAGCCTGTGCGCGCATGCGTTACGCAAACTTTTGTTTCGTTACAGAGGGATACGCCAAAAAGGATGTCCCCGGGGCGGTTTGGACCCACCGAACTTCATGGTACGCTGGCCCGGGGCGACGCCAAACAATAAGTGAATCTGCCGTTGAAACGCTGCATCTTGTCATGGCCCTGCTTCCGATCGGCATGGCCCGGCTTGTCCGGGCCACCTGTGCCCTGGCGGTGCCGCGATCGGAGGCCCGGACGAGCCGCATAGGCATCAACTTAAGCGGTGGAGGGGGAGGATTTGACCCATTCGTCATGGCCGGGCTTGGCCCGGTCATGACGGAGAGCGGAAAGCCACGTCCCGGAAAAGATACTCTCTGCCGCCCAATTAAGTTGACGCCTATGCGGACGAGTTGGGCCATGACGGCCGGAGGCGAAAGTCTGGCATGCGCCTGCACGATCAAAGACCCGAAAATCCATCCTTTCGGATATGTGACGACGTCGGCCGGTTGCAAGGCATACGCGTTACGGCGCGGCCATCCATCCCGGGCCAACCCGGCGGGCCTCCGTCACCAGGGCGGCCGTCAGCGGCGTCAGCGGTTCACGTTGCGGATAGACCAGCCCGACCGTGGGAGGCTGCGCCAGATCCGCGATCGGAATCGCGCGAACCGGCCCCGGCAGGCCCATCGTTTCCGCCAGCACCGCCGGCATGACACTGGCCCATCGCCCGGTGCGGACATGCGAGAACAGCACCACCATGGAGTTGGATTGCAAAGTCGGTGCCGGCTCCGCGCCCGCCTCTCGCAGCTTGCGGTCGATGATGCGGCGGTTCTGCATATCCGGGGTCAGCAGACACAGCGGCACCGTCGCGACCTCGGACCAGGTGACGGAGGCCTTCAGACCCAGCGGCGCGTCGGCGGCGATCAGCAGGCAGTAGCGTTCGTGATACAAGGGGATCGAACGCGCCCGCCCGAGCGGTTCGTTATCGACGTAGGTCAGGCCGGCATCGATCTCGAGGTTGTCCATCAGAGTCAGGATTTCGATCGAGGTGCGCGACAGGATGGTGAACACGACCTCGGGATGCGCGACATGCAACGGCGTCGTCAGGGTGGAAACGATCGGCAGCGCGGTTGGAATCGCGGCGATCCGCAGGTGGCCGGCGAGGCCGCGTTTCAGCGCGCGGATTTCGTCGCGCATCGCCCGGTAATCGCCGACGATTCGGCGGGCCCAGTCGAGCACGCGCAGGCCCTCAGGCGTGAAGCCGATAAAGCGGGACTGGCGTTGCACCAGTAGGACGCCAAAGCCTTCCTCGATCTGTTTCAGGCCGGCGGACAGGGTCGGCTGGGTGACACCGCAGGCTTCCGCGGCTCGGCCGAAATGCTGTTCCTTGGCCAGGGCCAGCAGCATCTGGAGTTTGTCGATCATTGTTCGTTCGCTTCCCGCTCGGTTGGCCGCCCCTCGGTTGGCCGTCCTTCGCCTGGACGCCCCTCGCCTGGACGCATCGAGACGAACACCTGACGATTGCGAAAGGCCAGCCCGACGCGGCGGCCTTGCAGGAAAGTTTCTCCGATCAGCGCATCGCCAACGCCGAAATCCGACGGCAGGACGGTGATGGCGGGCGCGACATCGTTGACGGGTCCGATTTTCAAATACTGGAATTGATGCAGGTGGGAGAGCGCCTCCCCCGGCCCAACGCCGTGCTGACGCACCACCGGATCGTCTGCCAATGTTTCGTCGGTTAGCCCCATGCGGTGCGCCATGTCCTGGCCGAGGACATTGCCTTGCGCCCCGGTGTCCAGAAGTCCCAGTCCGGCAACGCCATCCAACTCGAACGGCACCAGCAGCCGGTCTTTCCGGACGCGAACACCGAGGATCTCGACCGGCCGAACCGGCCAGGGCGGCCGTGCCTCCGAACATGTCCGGCTGCGATACAGGGTCAGTTTGCCGCCAGGGACGTCGATATCCATGTCGAACGCCAGCAGGATGTCGGCACCCAGCAAACCATCGGCGTTGAGGCCGCGTTCGGATTGCAGTTTGAAGGTGCCGACGGCAATCCGGTCGATCGGGAAATGTACCCCGCCCAACACCAGCCGGCCGACCGTAACGTCGGTGGTGGTGGTGGTGCCGCCGATGCCCAGGGATCGGGTCTTGTATTGCGGGTCATGCGGCAAATTCAGCCGATTCGCCGCGGCATCGCTGATGGTGGTTCGTTCGGCCCCGCTATCGACCACGAGGTGAGCCCACTGGCCGTTGATGCCGGCGGGCACCACCAGAAGATGGTCCTGCACCTGCAACGGCATCTCCGCGACCTTGATCAGGTCGCAGGTCCTGACCGGCGCCTCGTCCGCGCAACGGGCGAGCAGCAGCAGCAAAAGCAGGCCGAACAGGCGAGTAGGCATGCAGGCGGACCCTTTGATGTCGATTCGTCTGCGTACCATGCCACAGGGTTGGCGCGGTTGCCACGGATGCACATCGGTGGTCCGATCCGGGATCACTCAGGAAGATGTGGCCATGTCCGATCCGATCACCGAGGAACTGTTCCGCAACGCGATCTCGGCGATCGGCGATGAGATGGTGCTGACGATCTACCGGACGGCGTATTCCGGGGTGCTGAAGAACATCATGGATTACAGCGCGGCGATCTGTGACGCGGAGGGACGGCTGGTGGCGCAGGGATTGTCGCTGCCGGGGCATTTGTGCTCGATCCCGGTGGCGTTGCAGGCGGTGCTGGCGGCGTTCCCCGGCGACGTGCATCCCGGCGATATTTTCATCAATAACGACCCGTACGATGGCGGCATGCATTTGCCGGACATTTTTATATTCAAGCCGCTGTTCGCCGCCACCGGGGATCAATGCGGGCGGGTGATCGCCTATGCGGCGACGATTTGCCATCATACCGACGTCGGAGGGCGGGTGCCGGGATCCAATGCGTCCGACAGTTTGGAGATTTATGCGGAAGGACTGCGGATTCCGCCGCTGAAGCTGTACGACAAGGGCGTGGCGAATGCGACGTTGTTCCGGATCATTGAACGAAATGTCCGGCTGCCGGGGCGAGTGTTTGGCGACCTGCGCTCTCAATTGGCGGCGTGCGAGATCGCGGCGCGCGGGATGACGGATCTGGTGGCGCGTTATGGCGCGGACGGCGTTACCTCGCTGATGGTGGCGATGATGGACTACTCCGAACGGCTGACGCGGCAGTGTTTGCTGGAACTTCCGGATGGCGAGGCGACGTTTACCGACTGGATCGATGACGATCAGATCGATGTGGGGGTACCGATTCCGTTGGTGTGCACGATTCGCAAACATGGCGACACGATGGAGGTCGATTGGACCGGCAGCGCGCCGCAGGTCAAGGGCGCGATCAACAATACTTTGAGTTACACGGCGGCGATGAGTTTTACCGCCGTGAAGTCGGTGCTGTCGGTGAATATGCCCAATAACGACGGGGTGTTCCGGCCGATCAAGATCATTGCTCCGGCGGGGACGATTACCCATGGCAAGCTGCCGGCGGCGTGCGCGGCGCGTGGGTTGACCGGGTTCCGCGGCGTGGATTGTGCGTTCGGGGCGCTGGCGCAGCTGTATCCGGACAAGGTGTTTGCGGCGTCCGACGGAGGCAATACCGGACTGACGATCGGCGGTTATGACAAGGCGCTGAACCCGTTCATCTACGTCGATTTCATTTCTGGCGCGTGGGGCGGGCGGCCCTGGGCGGACGGGTTGGATGGCAATACCTGCATGTTCGCCAACATGGCCAGTTTCTCGGTGGAAGTGATCGAGGCGGAAAACCCGCTTGAAGTGCTGGACTATGAATTTGTTCCGGATACCGGCGGTGCCGGCCGGTTCCGGGGTGGCATGTCGCAGCGGAAAACATGGCGGATGCTAGCGGATGAGGGGATATTGCAGGTGCGCGCCGACCGGCAGACTCACCGGCCGTACGGGCTGCAAGGCGGCGGGCCGGGGGCGTTCGGGCGGAACGTGATGAATCCCGGACTGCCGAACGAAACGAAACTGCATGCCAAGCTGACGATGACCCTGACGCGCGGCGAGATTTTCCGGCATGATTTACCGGGTGCGGGCGGCTGGGGACCGGCGCTGGATCGCGATCTCGACCTGGTCGCCCGCGACCTGCGCGACGAACTGGTTTCGATCGAAGCCGCCGCTCGGGATTACGGCGTCGTTGCGGCCGGCGATCCCCCGGTGATCGATGTCGGTGCCACCGACGTGCTGAGAGCGCGACTGCGATCGGAACGACCGCCCCTGCCCTCCGTCGCTTGGGAGCCAGCCGCATGAGCTTGCGCATCGGCATCGATATCGGCGGCACGTTCACCGATCTGGTCGCGATCTCGGGCGATGGGGTGGTAACGACATGGAAAACCGCGTCCACGCCGCATGATTATGGCGAGGGCATCATTGACGGACTGCGCGCGCTGCTCGCGGATCGGCCGGGGCCGGTTACTGACGTTCTGCATGCGACGACCGTGGGTTCGAACACCGTCCTGGAGGCCAAGGGCGCGAAAACAGCGCTGATCACCACACGCGGTTTTCGCGATATTTTGGAGATTCGCGATCTGCGCATGCCGGTGCTGTACGATATCGGTTGGACCAAGCCGCGCGCGTTGGTTGAACGCCGCCTGCGCCTGGAAGTAACGGAGAAAATGCGGCCCGACGGGTCGGTTGCCGTTCCATTGGACAGGGAAAGCCTGGAACCGGTGATTGCCATGTTGCGCGCGGAAAACGTCGCCAGCGTCGCGATCTGTTTGTTGCACAGCTATGCCAATCCAGCCCACGAACGGGCGGTCGCCGACGCTGTCCGGGCGGCGCTGCCCGATATCGCGATCTCCGTCAGCAGCGAGATCCTGCCCGAGATCAAGGAATATCCCCGCACCAGCACGACGGTCATCAACGCCTACGTCATGCCGATCGTGCGCGCCTACATCACCGCGCTGGATGCCCGCCTGCGTGAAGTGGGCATCGAAGCGCCGCTGCAACTGATGCAGTCCAACGGCGGACTGGCCTCGGCTGCGTTCGCCGCGGAGTCCCCTGCCCACATCATCGAATCCGGCCCGGCGGCGGGCGTTGTCGGCGGCGCGGCGCTGGCCCTGCGACTGAACGAACCCCGGATCGTGACGTTCGACATGGGCGGCACCACTGCCAAGGCCGGGCTGGTGGAAAATGGCGAGGTGCTGCGCGCGGAAGCGCTCGAAGTCGGCGGCGGCGTCATGGCGGGATCGCGGCTGCTGGTCGGCGCCGGCTATATGTTGAAACTGCCGGCGATCGATCTGGCGGAGGTCGGAGCCGGCGGCGGATCGATCTGTAGGCTGGACAGTGCCGGCGCGCCGAAAGTCGGGCCGCAAAGCGCGGGCGCCGATCCGGGGCCGGCTTGTTACGGTCGTGGCGGGGTTGCCCCGACCATCACGGATTGCAATCTGGCGCTCGGTTATCTGGATCCCGGCGGGTTGACCGGCGGCACGATGCGGCTGGACCTGGAGGCAGCCCGCGCGGCAATTCACCGCGATCTGGCGGTGCCTCTGAAGCTGTCGGTGGAGGAAGCAGCACACGGGATGTTGCGCTTGGCGTCCGCCACCATGATGCGGGCAATACGCGCGGTCTCGGTGGAACGGGGGCGCGATCCCCGGCAGTTCGCCATGCTGGCGTTCGGCGGCAACGGGCCATTGTTCGCCGCCGGAATCGCCGCCGAACTGGGCATTTCGAAAATTATCGTGCCGCCGTTGCCGGGTGTGTTCAGCGCGTTCGGCCTGCTGGTGGCGAATGCCGAACATCACGGGCGGCAAAGTATCCGCGTCCGGCTGGATCAGGCCGATCCCGATCGCATCACCCAAATCATCACTGATCTGACCGAGGCGGGTGCAAGGCGCCTGACGGAAGACGGGTTCGCGCCCGCTCGGCAGGTGTTCCAACGCGCGGCCAGCGTTCGTTACGCGGGACAGTCGAGCGAGATCGAGGTCGCGCTGCCATATGGCGACGTGGCACCGGCCACGATCGCGGCGCTGTTCGGTGACGAACACGAACGCACCTACGGATTCCGCGCGCCATCCGGAGAACACGTAGAACTGATGGGGCTGTCGGTCATGGCGCGCGGATTGCCCGATCGGCCTCGGTTGCCCGAGCGGATTCCGCCATTCGCTCAGGCCGTGCCGGCGAGCCGTCGCGCGTGGTTCCCGGATCAGGGTTGGGTGGAGACGCCGGTGACCGATCGCGCCGGGATTACCGGCGTTTTGGCCGGGCCGCTGATTGTGCAGGAGTATGACGCGACGTGCCTGGTGCCGAAGGGCATGACGGTGCGGGTGGACGATTTCGGCAATATCCGGATGGAGGTGGCCGGCCGGTTGGAAGATTTTACGTAGTTTCCCGTAGGATGAAACCGAATATCCGGCCGATGAATTGGAGGCGATACAGCGGGGGCATGGTCATTGGATGACAGGAACCCACGATGTCGGTCTCAATTGCGGTCGCAGCCAAACACGCAAACATCGCCCCTTCGACGGTCTGGTCATCAGGGCCGGCATTGGAGGCAGAGGCTCGTCCCGGGTTCGAACTGAGCGGCGTCGTGATGCATTTCGCCGCGGAACGGCAAATCTACGCCGAGGGTGACGACGCGCGATCCTTCTACAAAGTGGTCAGCGGCGTGGTGCGCACCTGTCGGTTCCTGAGCGACGGCCGCCGCCAGATCGACGGGTTCCATATGGAAGGCGATGTGTTCGGGTTCGAAGCCGGCGCCGACCACCGGTTGTCGGCGGAAGCCGTCTCCGAATGCACCGTGATCGCGTATCGCCGCCGGGGCCTGGAGTCGATGGTGTTCCATGACGACCGGTTGGGAAACTGGTTTTTCTCGCACGCCATGACCTCGCTCGCCGCCGCACGCGAACATTCGTTGCTGCTCGGGCGTGGCAGCGCGGCGCAGAAAATCGCCGCCTTCCTGCAAGAAATCGCGCAGCGGGAAGGCAGCGACAACACGATCGAACTGCCGATGAGCCGCCAGGATATCGCCGATTATCTGGGTCTGACGATCGAGACGGTGTCCCGCACTTTATCCCAGCTTGAACGCGACGGCACCATCGCGCTGCCGACCGCTCGGCGCGTGCTGCTGAAGGATCGGCGGGCATTGCGGTCGATGACGGTCTGAATTGACTCAGGTTTGGGCGAACGCGCCAGCGGTGCGGGGCAAACGCGTCCATTCGAAGTGGCACATGATCATGGTGCTGGCTGCCGCCGCGAAGAAGCACCACACGGAGACGAATGCCTCCACATAGAAGGCATAGGCCGTCGCCGAACCGACCAGAATAATCGACCCGACGACGAGTAGAGAGCGCCGCGACGACAGCATCGCCGGCAGCCCGGTTGCCGCCAAATAGGCGAGGCCGAGAGCGTTCGAATGTCTGTCCTCGGTATAATAGACGATATGGTCGTTGATAATGGCGGCGTGATGGGTGCGGGTGAGAATCCACCACATCAGGTAGGTGGCGACGCCGATGCCAATCGCGAGGCTGGGAAGCATCAGATGCCGGCGTCTTGCGGACGGCTCGACCAGCAAAACGGCGACCGGGACGAAAACCGGCCAGAAAACCTCAGCGAATAACAGAAAGAGCAGCGGCAAACCTCTGGCCATCAGACCCGTTGGGTCCGACGGCAGGTTGAGCCAGAGCAATCCCTCGATGCTTTGTTGCATGGCGAAGAAGAGTGGCACCGACGCGAGCGGCCACTCGCGCCGGCCGCTCGTTCGCGATAATGTAACGATGCCGATGGTGCCGGTCAGGCCGGCGGTGAGAAAGCTTGCGGTTGGGGAAAAACACATCGGGCTGATTTCATCTCTCGGTCAATTGGCCTGTCGTAGCCGCCGCCGTTGACGGTGACATACCGCTATTCCACTTCCGTCATGGCCCGGCTTGTCCGGGTCACCCTTGACTCGACGGTGCCGCGAGAGGTGGCCCGGACAAGCCGGGCCATGACGATGGGGGGGAGTCGGCAGCAATGGCCGTTGGTATCAGGTTTTGGTCGAACCGATGTCAGCGGCGGGGGCCAACCTGGATGCTGCCGCAGAGATTGGCAAGGCGAAATGGTCACCGGCCGCCAGCGCGGTAAAAATTCTTATCGCTCTCCCCCTTGCACAGCTTGCCAGGCCCTCCAACCTTCCGCTGCATTGAGAACATACCGTGAATTAGAGCCCCAATGTCCGACACAAACCCCGAAAACATCTACGACCGCGACGCGATCTTCCGTTCCAACAGCCCGATCGACCCGATTTGTGTGCTCGAAGCGGTTGCCGCCATCAAGCAGGCCCTCCCCATCACCCCCGGCGAACCGAACGATGTGGTCAGCCGGCGGATGCATGGTGCGCTCCGCGCCCTCGCCGCTCTGCACGCCCGCGATGAAATCGAGTTGATGCTCGGTGTTCAGGTGCTCTGCGCGTACCATGCCGCGACCGCATGTTGGCGCCTTGGGATGAATCTGGCCCTGCCGCACGGCGACAGCACCCGCCACATCGCCACCGCCGGCAGTGCCGCGCGAACATTCGATTCCATGCTGCGGGCGTTGGAGCGGCGGCAGGCGAAACCGCTGGCCGCGCCGATCGGCCGGCCCGACCCGCGGGATTGGCAGGAATCCGACCTCGACACCGACTGGAAGCAGCTTTTGGCGAGCGACTCCAGCGGCATCCTGCGGCCGGCGCCGGTCGTCACGCGAGCCGACCCGTCCAAGGGCAGTGACGACGAGATTCTGGACGCGACGTATTTCGATACCGAGGACGATCTGGACCTCAGCACCGTCGAGGGGATTCTGCCGGGCGGCGGCATCATCGTCCCCGAGGAGCCCACGCCGGCGCAGGCCGCGTACATCGAACGCCGGCTGCGATTGATCTATCAACGAGAACGAGAGGAAAACCGCCGCAACGGGATCATGAAACCGACGCGGTTCCGGCCGCTGCACGACGGGGATCTGGTGCCATGAGGATGCAAAGCCAGCCGAACATGACCCTGCCGGTCGCGGACGAGACTCCGCCCGGTCCGTTGATGCTGTTCATCCTCGCCACGCTGTCGTCGATGATGGCGCCGGCCCTTGCCGATCAACAGCTTGCCCGTTTGGCAGCGCGCGAGGCGATTGACGCTTATCAGACGCGTGGCCGGCGGGACGTCCTCACCATCGGGCAAATCATCGCATTCGCGGTGGCGGCGTTGGACTCGCTGCGCTTGTCGATGCCGGCGGAGATTTCGCTGTCGATGAAACTCCGGCTGCGGGGCAATGCGAACGGGCTGAACCGGTCGTCATGCCAATGCACGCGCCTGCTGGAAAGCGCCCGCACCTGTGAAGGCATGGACGTGCCGGCCGCGCGGCCCGATCCCGACAGGACGGACGCGACCACGCCGGGCGACGCTGAGTCTGTGGAAAGCGTGGCTGACCGGCCCGCGGTCGAAACGGACAAACCCGAGGCCCGAACCTTGACCGGGACCGATTGGGCTGTTGCCATGAAGTCTCTCGCCGCGAAACTTCAGGCGGACGCCGCGTCCGGCTCACCCGCCCGGCCCGAGATTGATGCCTTATGGATCGAGGCGCTGAAGAATGTGGGGACCGAATTACAGGCGCGCCCTTCCACCGCGCTGGCAAAAACCGCCGCGCATCCATCCCGCCGTTCCACATCCGTCATGGTTCGGCTTGTCCGGGGCACCCGTGACTCGACGGTGCCGCGATAGGTGGCCCGGACAAGCCGAACCATGACGATGGGAAGCGAGAGTCAGTCTCGACCGGGTTGGGCACAACACTGACCCGAGGCAATTCAACCGCGTTCGGAACCTCCGAACCTACTGATTGGTCACCTCGATCATCGCGCGCACCTTCGGATACACCTCTCGCGCCCAGCGCGATCCGCTGAACACGCCGTAATGGCCGACACCGGTCTGCAAATGGTGCCGCTTTTGGCTGATCCGCAGACCGGAACACAGATCCAGTGCCGCCATCGTCTGGCCAATCGCACAGATATCGTCGCGCTCGCCTTCGACCGTCATCAGGGCGGTATGACGAATCGCCTCCGGCCGCACCGGTTGCCCGTGCCAGGTCAATTTACCGAGTGGCAGGTCGTGGTCCTGGAAAACCTTCTGGACTGTTTCCAGGTAAAATTCCGCCGGCAGGTCCATGACCGCGCCGTATTCGTCGTAGAATTTCTTGTGCGCCTGTGCCTTGACGACGTCGCCGCCGGCCAAAGCGTGAAACTGGCTGATATGGGCGTTAATATGCTTATCCAGGTTCATCGTCATGAACGCGGTCAATTGCAGAAAGCCGGGGTAAACCCGCCGTGTGGCGCCTTTGAAGCGCCATGGCACCTTGGCGATCAGGTTTTTCTCAAACCACTCGATCGAGCGGGATTTCGCGAGGTCGTTGACCTTGGTCGGGTTCTGCCGCGTGTCGATCGGGCCGGCCATCAGGGTCAGACTGCGCGGCTGCGCCCGGTTGCCGGTTTCCGCCATCACCGCGGCGGCGGCCAGGCCGGCGACGGCGGGCTGGCAGACCGCGACCATGTGACTGCCTTCGCCCATGACCTCCAGAAAGCGGATCAGGTGATCGACATATTCGTCGAAACCGAACACGCCGTCCGACAGCGGGATGTCGCGGGCGTTTTTCCAGTCAGTAATATAGACGTCGTGGTCGGGCAGCATCACCGCCACGGTGCCGCGCAGCAAGGTGGCGAAATGCCCGGACATTGGCGCTACGATCAGAACCCTGGGCTGCACGAGTTCGGTATCCTTGCGGAACCGCAGCAACGCGCCGAATGGGGTTTCGAACCGGACCTCCTCGGTCACCGCGACTTCGTCGTTGCCCATCCTGACGGTCCGGAAGCCGTAGTCCGGACGGGCGTGGGTCAAGGCGCTGTCTGCAAGCAAATTGCAGGCGGCCCCGAACTGCCGGAGAGGCGCGGGCGTGTACTCGCCCATGCCGAATGTCCGGATCGCGTTGGCACCAAAGCGAGCCATCTGGCGCGCCGGGTACAGCAGGTCAGCCTGCGCCTGATAAAGTTTATAGATCATTGCCTGCTTTTGGATCACCGCCTGATGGGTCACTCGGCCTTCTATCACAGAATTGTTATCTTAGTATCACAAACGCTCGCCAACTCGCCAGACATGTTGCTATATTGCGGCGCAGCATGCCAGCGCATTCGGGAGTTGTCACTATGGCAGGGGCCACGCTTCTCATCAGCAGTAAGAATTATTCCTCTTGGTCATTGAGGGGTTATCTGCTTACGCGCCTCTCGGGACTGGGTTTCGAGGAAAGAGTCGTCGATCCGGACGATCCGGCGAACCGAAAGGAGCTGTTGGGACAATCGTCATCGATTCGGGTTCCGGCGCTCATGCACGACGATGTGGTGATCTGGGACACGATCGCCATAGCCGAATATCTCAACGAAATGTTTCCCGGGGCCGGGATGCTACCGGCCGACCGAGTGGCGCGGGCGCGGTGCCGGTCGATTTCCGGCGAGATGCACTCCGGCTTCCTGGCGTTACGGGAGGCCCTGCCGATGAATCTGAAGCTATTCCGGCCCGGGTTCGCGGTGTGGTCGGCGGTGCAGGCGGATATCGACCGGATTTCCGAAATTTGGCGGGAATGCCTGGCCACATCGAAGGGGCCCTGGCTGTTCGGCGCGAAGCCGTCAATCGCGGATGCGATGTATGCGCCGGTGGTGACCCGGTTCCGCAGTTACGACGTGGAGATGCATGGCGCGTGCGAACGCTACTGCCAGCAGATCATGGCATGGCCGGACATGAAGGAGTGGTTCGCCGCCGCGCAGAAGGAGCCGGAACAGATCGACGAACTGGATATCGAGTTCTAGGCTGGTTATTGCCAATGGGGCATGGCGAGCCATGCCCCATGATCATTAGAAATAGACAGCGGCCCGAGAAATTCCTTTCCCAGGCCGCGGCTTTACTCTCTCCGTCATGGCCGGGCCAAGCCCCGGCCATGACGATCGGGACACTACCAGCGATGCGGTTCCGGCACCGGGACGTCACTGGTCACTTCGACCGTGCCGAAATTCGCCGGCCCGACGACCTCCAAATATTCCATGTCCGGCGAGTAATCGAACAGGAAATGCGTGATCCCCGGCCGCTGGTGCACGCAGTCGCCGGCCTCGACCAGATGTTCCTTGTCCTCATACATGAACTTGGCCCAGCCCTTGAGCATGATCACGATGTGGAAATCGGCGGTATGACGGTGCCAGCCGGTGCCTTTTTCCGGCGCTTCCTTGGCTCGGGCCAACTGAGCGATGACGCGGCCACCAGTTGCGTCGGCGACGCCCAGATCGCGATACTCGAAAAATGACCGCAACCCGTCCGAGAACCAGGGCGTGTCGCCGGCTTTGACATGACTGAATGTGTTGACGATCGGCTTGTCGAGCATGTGTGAGGCTCCCCATTCAAGGGGCCGACGCCTGGCGCTGGAATCCATGCGCGGCCAGTTTGAACCAACAGGCCTGCTCTTTGGATTATCCTCCCGCCACGGGATCGGCGTCCAGCAATCACCGCCCCGCACTATGGGGAGCGTGACATGGGACGTTGACCCCGGCAATGGTTTTTCGTGACCATGACGCCGCGTAGATACGTTTTACCGAAAACGGGGCATGACCTCCTGGCACAGCAGACGGAGCGCCTCTTTTTCCTGCGCGTGCGGAATCAGGCCGCCGCAATTCGTCTCCAGCATGATCCCATCCAGGCCGAGGTCGGCTTGCAGGGCTTTCAATTGCGTCGCGACATGATCGGGGGTGCCGATCAGGACGCTGCCTTGCAGGGCTTCGTCGTAGGTGATGGTGTTCAGTTTCTCGGCCGATTTGGCGCGCTTGTCACCGCCATCAACACCGGCACGGCCCAGCGAGTCGAACACCAGGGCGGCCTGGGCACGGTAATAATGGATGAGGCTGGCTTCGGATTCGGCCCGAGCGGCGGCCGCGGTGGCGGCGACATAGCCAGGGGCGCGCATCGTGACGTGTCCGTTACCAGGATGGCCGGCGTCCCGCCACGCTTTGCGGTAGGACTCGATGGCGGGGATCAGGGCGCGGGCGTCCTCGAATTTCACGCCCATGAAGATCGGTTTGCCCTGGCGGCCGATACCCGGGTAGGTGTCGGCACTGGTGGCGGCGATACGGATCGGCGGACCCAGCGGCTGGAACGGGCGGGGGGTGACGGTGACGTTCTGGAAACTGTGGAATCGTCCGTCGTAGGAAACCACCGGATTGGCCCAGGCCTTTTGGATAATGTCCAAAGTTTCGTTGAAGCGGTCGCGGCTCTCGGCATAGGGCACGTTGTACGCTTCGTAGGTGCGGGCGACGCCACTGCGGCCGACGCCGAAGATCAGGCGGCCGCGGCTGATCTGGTCCACAGTCGCGGCTTCCTCGGCGATGCGGAGCGGGTTGCCGAGTGGCAGGACCTGGACGGCGATGCCGATTTTGATGTTGCGGGTACGGGCGGCGATGGCGCTGGCGACGCACAACGGAGCGGACAGCACGGATCTGGCCGGGTCGAAATGCAGTTCGGCCAGCCACATGGCGTCCAGGCCCCATGCCTCGGCGGCGTCGACCATGGCGAAGGCTTCATCGAACGCGACGGCGTCGGGATGCCCGTCAAGTGACGGAAACTCATGATAAACGCCGAACTCCATTGTCGCCCTCCCTGTTTGGATGGAGTGTCAGGGGGGATCGTGGTGCGGTCAATGTTTCGGCTGTTGGCAGGGCTTACCGTTTCGGCGTGCGGGTGTATCGTGTGCGGGCAAGTAGAAGGGTGAATACGATGATTGTCTCCGACGTCATGACCCGCAACGTCATCTCCGTCGCGCCGGACGCGACGATAGAGGATGCGGTCAAGCTGATGCTGGCCCGTGGGATTTCCGGGCTTTTTGTCGTCGATACGGCTGGGGACCTGGTGGGGATCGTCACCGAGGGTGATCTGCTGCGGCGCGATGAGATCGGCACCGAACGGCATCGGCCCTGGTGGCTGCGGTTGCTGGCGTCGCCGGCGCGGCAGGCTTCGGATTTCTTCCACTCGCATGGGCGGCATGTGCGCGACGTGATGACCGATGAGGTTTTAACGGTTCCGGACGACTCGCCGCTGGAGGCCGTGGTGGCAACGATGGAAAAGAATCGGATCAAGCGGGTGCCGGTGACAAAGGGCGGGCGGGTGATCGGGGTGTGCAGCCGGTCGGACCTGCTGCGGGCTTTGGTGGGGCATTCCCGGATATTGCCACCGGCCGCGACGGACGACCGGACATTGCGATCGGTGATCTTGGATGCGCTGGAGGCTCAGTCCTGGGCGCCGATGACCACATTGAATGTGACCGTGGCGAAAGGCGTTGCCGATGTGTGGGGGACGATTACCAACGAGGCGGAACGGCACGCAATCCGGGTGGTGGTGGAGAACACGCCGGGGGTGACGGGGGTGCATGATCACCTGGTTTATATTGAGCCCTATACCGGGACGGTGATCGAGGCGCCGGATGAGACGCCGTAGGCTTGGATGCCGGGACGTGATTTGTGGGCGGGAAGGCCGGAAGCGGTTGGTCGTCCGCAAGCAAAGAATCATCACGGAGAACCCCGAATCTACTCGGAGCTACAGTGGTTCCCATTTTAGCAATGCGGGGATTCTGTTCCCGGCCGTCATGGCGCGGGCTTCGCGCACCAGGTGATCGCTGCCGGGAGCACCAGAATGAGAACTTCTGCCGGAGGCAGGTCAAGATTTATACGAACCGGTATTGATATCAACGTGCCGCCATTCCAATTCCATTGTGGTTCGGCTTGTCCGGGTCACCTAATGCCTTGACGGTGCTGCGATAGATGGCCGGGACAAGCCGAGCCATGACAAAGGGACGTGAGAGCCAATACTTGGTGGGATGCAATACCAGCGGCCGTACGATTCGACCGGTCAGCCCAAACCCGTCATGGCAGGCGAAGGCCTGCCATGACGGCGAGGACTCGCCACTTAGGCCCGTTGGTATAATGGCACATCTGATTTCTTCTCTGTGCATCTTCGGGGTTCTTTGCGTGCTCCGTGAGGAATCTTCACTTTTCCGCCCGCCGCCGATGACCGCCGCCGCGTGAACACCGTCTTCGACATCGCCATCGTCGGCGGCGGCATCAATGGCACCGGTATCGCACGCGACGCGGCCGGCCGAGGCCTGTCGGTGTTGCTGTTGGAACAAGGGGACCTGGCCGGCGCCACGTCCTCAGCCTCGACCAAATTGATTCACGGCGGCCTCCGCTACCTCGAACATTACGAATTTCGCCTCGTCCGCGAATCCCTGAAGGAACGGGAAGTCCTGCTACGCGCCGCGCCGCACATTATTTGGCCGCTACGCTTCGTACTCCCCCACCACGCCGGACTACGCCCCTGGTGGATGGTCCGAACCGGATTGTTTTTGTACGATCACCTCGGCGGAAGACGCATCTTACCCCCAACGCGGGTCGTGGATTTCCGAATCGACCCGGTCGGCGCACCGCTGAAACCCGAGTTCACCGCCGGCTTCGAATACTCCGACTGCTGGGTCGATGACGCTCGGTTGGTCGTGCTGAACGCCCGGGATGCCGCCGCCCGTGGCGCCGATATCCGCACCTATACCGCCTGCGTCTCCGCCCGGCCGGTCGAAGGCGTGTGGTCGTTGGGGCTAAGTACCGGCGACAATGTTCGGGCGCGCGTGCTGGTCAACGCGGCCGGGCCCCTTGTGTCCCGGTTCTTGTCAGGCGTGGTTGGACACATGACGCCGACCCGGGTGCGGATGGTGAAGGGCAGCCACATCGTCGTGCGACGGCTGTTCGGGCACGACCGGTGCTATATCTTTCAAAATCGCGACGGCCGCGTCTGTTTTGCAATTCCATACGAAGGCGATTTCACCCTGATCGGCACCACCGACGAAGATTACGAGGGCGATCCATCCGCGGTGACGGTCTCGCCTGACGAGGAAACCTATCTGCTGGCCGCCGTCAGCAGTTACCTGCAAATGCCGATCGATCCGGCCTCGATCGTCTGGCGCTATGCCGGAGTACGGCCGCTGCGCGACGACGGGGCCAGCAGCGCCCAGGAAGCCACGCGGGATTATGTGCTGGAACTGGAAGGCCGCCCGCCGGTGCTGAGTGTGTTCGGCGGCAAAGTCACGACCCATCGGCGGTTAGCTGAGGCAGCCATGGCAAAGCTGGCGGCATTCTTTCCGGGCTTACCCGGTGCGTGGACCGCGGGCGCATCGCTGCCCGGCGGCGATTTCCCGTGGAACGGGGCAGCGGACCTGCGGGACTCATTGCTGGCGCGCTATCCGTTTCTGACACCAGCGACAGCGGAACGGTTCGTACGCGGCTATGGGACGTTGACCGAGGACATGCTGGGCGACGTCATGGATTTGGGCCGGATCGTCGGGGCGGACCTGTCGGAACGAGAGGTGGACTGGCTGATACGCACAGAATGGGCGCGAACCGCCGACGATATCCTCTGGCGGCGGAGTAAGCTGGGGTTGCGGTTCGGGGCGGAAGAGCGGGCGGCGTTGGACGATTTTTTGAAACGAACGATCTGACACAATGATTCTGCCGCATGTGGGTCATGAATTACTTCGCCCGGGGCACCTGCCGCGGCACTGTCGAGTCACGGGTGGCCCGGACAAGCCTGGTCATGACGGATGTGGAATGGCAGTACGTCAACTTCGTTTGCTGGTGTTATACCAGTCCGCGTTGAGACTGACTCTCAGCCGGCCTCGCCCGTCATGCCGATACCGGGGTCGAGCCCGGGCACAGGCTCCGGTCGGCATCCACGTCTTTTTTGAGTGTAAACAAAGACATGGATGGTGCGCCTTCGCGCGCCATGACGACGCGGGGGGACGCCTAATGCGACATCAACACCGGCAACGTCATGTGCTGCAGCAACCCGCGCGTCACACCGCCGAGGATCAACTCCCGCAAGCGCGAATGCCCGTAGCCACCGACGACCAGCAAATCGGCGCTCATGTCCGCGGCATAACTCAGCAAGGCATCCTCCGTCGAAATGTCGGCCATTACCGTTCGCGTTGACCGGACACTGATGCCGTGACGCTCCAAATGACGGGCGATACCGGCACCGGCGCCACCATCGGTCGCCACTTTCCGGGTGGCCTCCAGGATAGTGACCGACGCAGCCTTTTCCAGCATCGGCATCGCATCACTCATCGCCCGCGCCGCCTCACGGCTATCATTCCATCCCACCAGAACCCGGGTGCCGGCCGTTTCAAAGCGGCCGATATAGGGCACCACCAGAATCGGCCGGCCGGAGGTCATCAACACATCCGTCAGCAATTGCCGGCCGCGTGGCGGCGGCGGGTGGTTCGGATCGATCTGGCCGAGAATCGTCAGATCGGCGTGTCGCGCCTGTTTAACGAGTGCCTCACTCACGTTGTCGTCCGCCATAAGCCATGCACCCCGAACAGCACTCGACCGCAGGCGAATGTGGAACCCCGCCTCGATCCGTTCGGCCCGTTCGGCGGCCCGTTGGTAAATGTCCGAAGACGCGGCCAGCGACCCGGCCCCCCAATTCAGCATTTGCGATGCGGGCAGCGTCTCCACTTCCGAATAAGCCAGCGATTTGACGTCCGTTCGGGTCGACACCAGCATATCCAGCGCCGAAAATCCCGTGAGGTGGGCGTCGTGTTGCCGAGCGATCGCAATAGCAAGATCAAGCCGCGTCTCACTCGCCGTCGAGTCGTCCAAAACGACCACGATATCCCGAAAAGCCGGCATCGTATGGCACTCCTTCCCATCGGCCGCATCACCATCGGTCACCGATTTGGGGTGTCGTTCAGGCACATTAAAGACCGGTAATGCGCTTCGTGAAGCGAGCGGATGGACGGCCGATGGCAGGGCGCGTTGTTGCCGTTGCACCCCGAAGGTGCTGGGATACTGGAAAATCCATCGAGGAAAGTGCGTTCATGAACACAACTGTTACAATCGCGGCGTTATTGCTCGCTGGTTCGGTTTCAACCGCTCTGGCGAAACCCGACTGCACGGTCGATGCGCTGAACGCCCTGCATGTTCCCGGAGTGCTGGTCACGCAGGCGACCGCGACCGCCGCCGAGGGCACGCAACCGGCGCACTGCGCGGTGCAAGGCACCATGGTCACCCGGGGCGGCAGCGCTCCGGCAGGGTCCGCTCGGTTTGCGCTACAGCTTCCCGATGCCTGGAAGCAACGATTTTTCTTCATGGGCGTCGGCGGCAATGCCGGGACCTTGACCCCGTCTGTCAACGCCACCGACCGGCTGTCGGCGCTGGGCAAGGGCTATGCGACGATCGTGCAGGATTCGGGCCATGCCGGGAACGGCACCGATGCCGGCTGGCTGAAAACCCCTGACGGCAAGCGCGACACCGCCAAGATGGTGGATTTCCTGTATCGCGCGGCGCACAGCGTGACCATTACTGGCAAACAGTTCGCTAAAGCCTACTACGCCGCCCCGGTACAGCATGCTTATTTCGATGGCTGCTCCACCGGCGGCCGTATGGCGATGATGGAGGCGGAACGGTATCCCGCCGATTTTGATGGCATTATCGCTGGCGATCCGGCGATGGACTATCGCTCCACCCTGCTGCGCTTTGCCGTGCAGAAGGCGGCACTGTCCTCGCCCGCCGCGTATCTGCCGCAGGCCACGCTGGCGATGGTGGACAGGATCGTGACCGCGAAGTGCGACGCGATCGACGGCGCGACCGATGGGCTGGTGCAGAACCCCTGGGCCTGCAAGGTAAAGCCCACCGACCTGATCTGCCGCAACGGAGCCACTGCGGACTGTCTGTCGCCCGAACAGGCGCAGGTGCTGCAAACCTACACCAGCCCGCTGCACGACCGGCACGGCCACGTCCTGTATCCTGGCTGGGCGCTGACAAATCTGTCCGGCCCGCGTGGCGCCGGCTACTGGAACACCGGCGATACCGTGCCGAACCTGCAAACGCCCGAGGCGCCCTGGGGTAACGACCCGAACGATGCGCCACGGGGCTGGAGTTTCGCCCGTCAGGCGTTGAGCTTCTGGATGGGCATGGGGCCGGAACAATCCATGCTCGGTCTTGACATCGATCCGAAGACCAACACCGCCGGCGACACCCTGATCGCCGCGCTGGACAAGACGTTTGGAGCGGCGGAAACGAAAAATCCGGCCAAGATGTCGGCGTTCATCCAGCAAGGCCGGAAGATGATCCTGTATCACGGCACCAGCGACCCGGCGATCCCGGCCGCGCGTTCGGTGCAGTTTTACGGCGACCTGTCCCGGACGCTGCATGGTTCGGCGGCGGCGAGTGTGCGGCTGTTCCTGGTCCCCGGCATGCAACATTGCAGCGGCGGCATCGGACCCGATCAGTTCGACACCCTGTCCGCGATCGAGGCGTGGGTCGAACACGGCAAGGCACCGGATGCGATCGCCGCCAGCACCAAACCGGACAGCGCGGCGCCACACAGCCTGCCGCTGTGCCCATTTCCGCGTCAGGCGCGCTATTCTGGCGCCGGAGCGACCACGGATGCCTCCAATTGGGCCTGTGCGGCGCCCCCGGGTGCGATTGCGCTGTCTCAATAACGGATTTTCGTCTCGGCCCGATAACTTGCCCGACGTTCAGGCGCGTTGCGGGCCGAAGCTCTCAGCCGCTGGCGGCGGCCGCATGATGCTTGCCCGGCATGCAGCCGGGAATGCGAGGCAGCGCCTCCGCCAGTTCCTGCGGCATCGGAACATTCGGTCGGGTGCCGTTGTCAGACATTTGTAGCCACGCCATGACATTCGTGGCGGGCAGGCCTTCGCTATAGAGATACAGGCGCCCGGTATCGTCATACTGCTTGCAGGTGCGGCCACCGAGACCGAACAGCCGATCGAAACCGATGGTGGGATCGACCGCCAGAGTGGTTTGCGCGGATGCCGTCATGATTTGAAATGTTACAATCCCAATACAGGCACTCAGAATGGGTTTCATGGCGGAACTCATGGGGCTGCCGCTGCCGCAAGGGTTGCATACCGCGGCGGCCGGCGGGACAATTTCGTTGCGTATTTCGCGAAAAATCCGGCCGTCTGGCGGCTGCGAACCTTCGGGGCAGGCGCGGTAGGGTCCATCGACACGGTCCTTCGGTTGACCGGTTTCGCCCGGCCGTGGTCGAAGGACGTTTCCTTATGATGTGTGCCAGCATCATAAATTCGCCGCCTGCGTGTCAAGAAAATCATGCAGCGGCCGCGTCGGCTGGCGGCCATGATATTGTCGCGAACCCAATCCAACCGCATCCCGCCAGGCATCAGGCGCCTGGTTCCGCGCCGTTCCGGCCCCGTCGCAGCCGGAACGATACCGATTCTTAAGAATTTGCCGGTTATGTTTCGTATATTTAACGTAACCTGATTTCGGACGCATCGGCCGCATGACACAATTTTCCAAAACCTTCGATTCAGGCAAACGATTCTCGTGCGTGACAGATGTGGATTTTGCTACACGGGTACCAGCCCCGGTTGATAGTGTCCTGCCATGCCGTCTGAAGCCCTCGCGCCCCTGCTGCCAGCCAATGACATCCGGCCACTGGACAACCTGTACCTCGGGTCAGGCAGTCCGGAGGATGCCGCGTTCGCGCCGGCGGCGCCGTGCGACGTGCAGGACCTGATCGATTCGCCCTGCCGCACACTCGAAGTGGAGTATAAAAGCTGGCGTAATCTCGACCACGCGGAGGACCGCGCCGAACTGGCGCGCGACATCGCCGCCCTGGCCAATCATGGCGGCGGCTTCGTGGTGTTCGGTTTCAACGAACGCACACTCGGGCCGGACGATACTGATCCGTTTCGAACCAACTGTACCATCGAACGCGTCACCGCCATCGTTCAGGCCTACCTCGATCCGCCACCAACCTGCGAGGTGGTCATCGCCATGTCGGCCGAGGCCGTGTTGCATCCGGTCATCCGTGTCGGTGGCCATGGCACGACCCCGGTCTGTGTCCGCCAGGACGGCCCGGCGGTCGGCGGCGCCAGGCTGATCGAACGCGGTGCCATCTATGTGCGTACGCATGGCCTGATCGCCTCGGGCCGAGCGATCGGCGTTCCTTGCCCGCAAAGCAGCAAGGTCGAGATCTCGCAGGATTGGGCGGCGCTGATCCGCCGCTGTGTCCGCCGCGACCGCGAGGCTCTGCTGGGGATGCTCGACGCGACGATCGAAGGCCGCACCGCGGCACCGGATGCGGCGCAGCGGCTGCGAACCTGGCACCGCGCCGCGCGATCCGCCTTTCAGCTTCTGGTACCGCGCAGCCCCGTTGCCGACAGTCTGGCTCGGCGTCACTACGCGCTGTCATACGGATTCGAACTCGTTCGTCCGGAGATGGTGGAACACGCCCAGCTTCCGGAACGGTTGCGGCGCGCGGTGTTTGACGTGCAGACCCAGTTCCGGTCGGGTTGGAACATGTTCGATCCGCCGTACCGGCGGGGCGTGCAGGCCCGTTTCATGACCGATGCGGCGAGCGGCGACGAAGAAACGGATTTCCTGGAGGCGGCCTGGCTGCGGTTACGCATCCCCACCGAAACCGCCGACTTCTGGCGGGTGTCACCGCGTGGACTCGCCACCATCATCCGCAGCTACCCCGAGGACCTGCCGCAGCCCGCGCCGGCCGCGCCGACCCATCCGGGGACCAGCCTCAGTCCCGGGGTGCTGACCCAGGAAGTGGCGGAACTGGTCTGCCATGCGCGCGCGTTTGCCCGGTTGTTCTCCGGCATCCAGCGAGTCTGGTTTCGCTGCGAGTGGTGGGGCTTGTCCGGCCGCGCCCTCTACGACCCGGATGAACGGTGGGTGCATCGCGGACCGGCGTTGGGCGACCAGTGCGTGGCGACCATGCAGGTGCCGATCGCCCGCCTGACGCAGGCATGGCCTGAGGTCGTCGCCCAATTGATCGCCCCGCCGTTGCGGGCGGTGGAGCCCGACCTTGCACTCGATGCCGCCTGGGTGCGCGGGCAGGCGCCACGCTGGGCGTCACCGGGCGGACGGTATAATCCGATCAGCGGGTAGATCAAACCCGCAGCGTCCCTTCACTGACGACCACCGCCTCGCCGCCGATGCGAACCTGGCGCAGCCGGCTGCCGGCGACCGTCAGCGACACGGTGATGCGGGACGGGCGTCCCATGGCGTCGCCTTGCTCAATGACGAAAGTATGCTGCCCATCCTCGGGTTTCTCGAAATCCATGAACGCGGCGGCAAAGGCGGCCGCGGCCGATCCGGTCGCCGGGTCCTCCGGCACCCCCACGCCGGGGGCGAACATGCGCGCATGAAAGGCGTGCGCGGGATCGAGAGGTTCGGCGCAATACACGAAAGCATTGGTGAAACCGTCGTCTGGCTCACCGAAGGCGCGCGCAAACGCCTCCCCGTTCGGATGCGCCCGGGTGACCGCCTCACGGTTGCGCAACGGCACGCAGCGGAACGGATTGCCGGCCGAGTAGATCGCCGGCTGGTGAGTGCCGAAGCCGATATCGTCTTCTTTCAGTCCCAACCCCGCCGCCAATGTCGCTTTATCGGGCAGGCGGCCGATACGCTCCGGCAGGCGCGGCAGGGTGAAGGTAGCATGGCCGCGCCCCTCGCCCGAGACGGTCACCGAACAGGGGACGAGACCGATTTTTTCCTCCAGAACGAACGCCATCGGTCCGGGTTGCTGCTGTTGGTCGAGTAACCCCAGCAGCACGGCGGTGCCGACGGTGGGGTGACCGGCGAACGGGACCTCTCGACCCGGGGTGAAGATGCGAATGCTGGCTTTATGGTCGGCAGAGGCCGGGCCGGTGACGAACACCGTCTCTGACAGATTGAACTCCAGCGCGATCGCCTGCATGCGCCGGTCATCCAGATCAGCGCTGTCCAGCACGACGGCCAGCGGATTCCCCGCCAGCGCCTGACCGGTAAAAACATCGAGGGTGTAGAAGCGACGGCTCATGCACGGGCTTCCTGATCGAGGGCCAACGAGACGGCCGCCAGGGCCGCGTCCAGATCTAACATCGGCAGTAACCCGAAGCCCAGCCGGAAAATGCGGCCTTCGTCGCCGAACCAGGTGCCGTTGCCGACGCGGACACCCCGGCTTGTCAGGCCGGCATAAAACCGGCTGACCGCGTCATCGTCGAACACCTCGGGACGCAGACGCACGCAGCAGATCGCGCCGGCGTCGGGGCGGACCCACTCGATCCATCGCGCATTCCCCCGCACCCAGGCCTCCACCCGCCCCAGGCCGGCCGCGACATGATGCCGGCGAACCTGCTGGTTTTGCCGCAGCACACCCAGCGCCAGGGCTTCGTCCACAGTGGAGCAAGCAATGACGGTGCTGAACTTGCCGACCACCAGTTGCTGGCGCAGCACCGGATCGCGGGTGATCGCCCAGCCGATCCGCAACCCTGGCGCCCCGTGGCATTTCGACAGCGACGCGATGGAGACGATTTTCGAACTCAGACCGATCGCGCTGGGGGCAACGGGTTCATCGCCATAAGCGGCCTCGCGGAACGTTTCATCGATCAGCAACGTCGCGAGCGGACATATCCGCTGCATCGCCTCCAGGATCGCCAGGATGGTGTGGGACGGGATCGCCACCCCGGACGGATTTTGCGGCGACGCCAGCACGACCAGTTTGGTCCGTTCCGACAGGACCGCTCGGACGTCCTCCAGGTCGGGTTGATAGCGGTTGCTAAAATTCACCGCGACGGTGCGAACCCGGGCGCCGACCGCCTGTAACGCGGAGCGTGCGAGAGCGAACACCGGCGTGGTGGTGACGGCTTCGTCGCCCCGGTCGCACAGAGTGAACGCCAGCAGGAACAGGGCATGCACGCCGCCCACCGTGACAACCACATCGTCCGGAGCAACCCCATGCCGTTCGGCAATGGCGGCGCGCAGCAAAGGGTCGCCGGCGGCGGAGCCATAACCCAGGGCGATGTCTTCGAAGTCCAGGACATCGTGCAGATGCAGGGCCGGCCCTATGCTCTCGGCCAGATCGTAGCGCGGGGCGGGCCCGATCAGGGCCATGATGTCATTGGTCGGGAAGCGCGCCATGCCGGACGGTGGTGCCTTTGGGGTGACCGATTAGGCCAACAGATCACAGGCAGCGTATCCATTGCAAAACCTGTTTGAGAACAATTTCGGCATTAGGCTGTCCGGGCCGGTTTGCCGGCCTGAAGCCTGCCCTTCACCCAAGCGTCATAAAACGGTAATCGTGTAGCAACGCAGCGTCGCTAACGGCTGCGAACCAACTTCGGTGAGGATTTTCGTCCATGAAGCGTCGCACCCTGCTTGCTGTCCCTGTTGTCCTGGCGGCGCCGCGCGCGCGGGCAGCCGAGAAAACCAAGATTGTGTGGTGGCATGCGATGACCGCTGCGCTGGCGGATGAGGTCAACCGCATCGCCACCGGGTTCAACGCAAGCCAAAGCGATGTCGAGATCGAGGCGGTTTACAAAGGCGGTTACGGCGACGTGCTGACCGCGACGATCGCCGCCTCGCGCGCCGGCCAGGCACCGCATCTGGCGCAGATCTTCGAGGTCGGAACCGGCACCATGCTCTCCGCCGGCAAGGCGGTGAAGCCGGTGTGGCAGTTGGCCAAGGAAACCGGCCTGGCGATCGACCCGAAGGCGTATATCCCCGCCGTGCGCGGCTATTACAGCCTGAGCGATGGGCGGATGGCGTCGATGCCGTTCAATTCTTCGACCGCCGTGATGTGGTATAATAAGGACGCATTCCGGAAAGCCGGGCTGGACCCTGATAAGGCGCCGGCGACGTGGCAAGAGGTCGTGAAGGCGGCCGCCGTCATTAAGGAGAAGGATGCGGCGCCGGTGCCGATGACGACGTCCTGGCCGGCCTGGATTCAGTTGGAGCAGTACGGCGCACTGCACAACCTGCCGTTCGCCACGAAGTCGAATGGGTTCGACGGTTTGGACGCCGAACTGGCGTTCAACAGCAAGGCGCATGTCAAACATATCGAACGGCTGCTGGCGATGGCGAAGGACGGCACGTTCAAGTATGCCGGCCGCGATACCGCGCCTGATCCGCTGATGGTGTCGGGAGAGGCGGCGATCTCGTTCGGATCGTCCGGTTTCCGCGGCAACCTGGTCAAGAGCGCCAAACATGACTGGGCCGAAGCTTATCTGCCGTTCGATCCGGAGATCATCAAGGCTCCATTGAATTCGATCATCGGTGGCGCCAGCCTATGGACGATGACCGCACCGGGGCGGACAGAGTCCGAATACAAGGCGGTGGCGGAATTCCTGAAATATATAGGCAAGGCAGATGTCGATTCGACCTGGAGCATGAACACCGGCTACGTGCCAGTGACGTTCGCCGGTTATGAGCAGGCGAAGCAGCAGGGCTTCTACACGAAAAATGTCGGCGCCGACATTCCGGTAGAACAGCTCGCCCGCGGCACCATGACGCCCAACACTAAGGGTCTGCGGTTGGGCCGGTTGTCGGAAATCCGGAATATTATTTACGAGGAACTGGAGAAGGCGCTGCAAGGCGGCCAGACGGCGCAGCAGGCGCTGGATGTGTCGGTGACGCGCGGCAACAAAGTGCTGCGGGAGTTCGCGAAATCCACGAAGGCGTAACGACATTGGCCTGGATGCGCGTCACCGCAGATGACCAAGCAGCCGCCGGCCACCCAACCCGTCATGGCAGGCGTAGGCCTGCCATCCACGTCTTGGGGTGGCAGGACGGATTGGGTTGCTTCGCTCCGCGGGCGGGGGACTGACCGGACATGGACCGCCGGACCGTGTTCAACGGACGTCTGCTGCCGGCGGTCCTGTTGCTCCCTCAGCTAATACTGACGTTCTTCTTTTTCTACTGGCCGGCCGGCAATGCCGTTTGGTCCAGCCTGCTGTCTCAGGATGCGTTCGGTCAGGGCTGGGTGTTTGTCGGGATCGACAATTTCGTCGATCTGTTCACCGACCCGCTGTACCTGGAATCTGTTGTCCGCACGGTGTTGTTTTGTGCGGCGGTCAGTGCCCTGGCGATGAGCATTGCGCTTGGTTTGGCGGTCTTCGCCGACCGTTCGATACGCGGCCGAGCAGTTTACCGGACCTTGCTGATCTGGCCGTATGCGATCGCGCCGGCGATGTCGGCCGTCCTGTTTCTGTTCGTTCTTAACCCTCGCGTCGGGTTGCTCGGGCGATGGCTGAACCGGCACGGTATCGACTGGGATTATACGTTGAACGGAGGGCAGGCCCTGCTGATGGTCGTATCCGCCAGCGCCTGGAAACAAGTCAGCTACAATTTCATCTTTTTCCTCGCCGGGTTGCAGTCGATCCCCCGGGCGGTGATCGAGGCGGCACGCATGGACGGCGCGAAAGGGTGGCGCCGGTTTCGGACCATTACGTTCCCGCTGATCGCGCCGACGACGTTCTTCCTGCTGGTGGTGAATGTCGTTTATGCCGCATTCGACACGTTCGGGACGATCTACGCGCTGACGCAAGGTGGGCCAGGAAAGGATACCGAGACGTTGGTCCTCAAGGTGTTCCGCGACGGCGTGATCAATCAAGATATCGGGTCGTCGTCGGCCCAGTCGGTGGTGCTGATGTTTGGCGTGATCGCGATTACCGCGGTGCAGTTCCGGTTCATGGGACGGAGGACGGTGTCTTGAAGGAGGTCTTGGTTTTGCCGTGCGGAGGGGGGTCATGGCCCTCGCGTGCTGTGGAAAATTCTCGTCACGACCGGCCGTCTTGTGGCGTCAACACCCCATGAAAGACCGCCCCGATACCCTCGCCCACGTCATCCTGATCCTCGGCGTCGTGTTGTTCGCGCTCCCGGTCTGGCTGGTGTTCGCCGGCTCCACGCAGGACTCCGACGCCATCATCCGCGGCGAGCTATCGCTGATCCCCGACCTGACCAACCTGTCGGTCTATCCACGCGTCTTGTTGCACAGCACGATGGGGTCCGAACCCGTCTGGCACATGCTGATGATCTCGCTGGGCATGGCCCTGGCGGTGGCATTCGGCAAAATCACGATTTCCATCCTGTCCGCGTATGCCGTGGTGTTCTTCCGCTTCCCGTTCCGGCAGGTCGCCTTCTGGCTGATTTTTGTTACTTTGATGCTGCCCGTGGAGGTGCGGATCATCCCCACCTATGGCGTCATGGCGGATTTCGGCCTGATCAACACGTTTACCGGCCTGTGGGTGCCGCTGATCGCCTCCGCCACCGCAACGTTGCTGTTCCGCCAGGTCTTCACCGCCATCCCCGACGAATTGGTGGAAGCCGCCCGCATGGACGGCGCCGGGCCGCTGCGATTCCTGTGGGATATTGTCTTGCCGGTCTCCGGCGCCAATATCGCGGCGCTGTTCGTGATCCTGTTCGTCTATGGCTGGAACCAATATCTGTGGCCGTTACTGGTCGCGACGGATCGCAGCCTGGACACGATCGTCATCGGCATCGTCAAAATGATCGGCCAGGAAACCCAGACGGATTGGAGCGCGGTAATGGCAACGACCGTCTTGGCGCTACTGCCCCCGGTGTTGGTCGTGGTGCTTATGCAACGCTGGTTCGTCGCCGGCCTGACGGAAGGCGAGAAATAGATGGCCACTCTGGAAATCCAAGGCCTGCGCAAGAGTTTTGGCGCCACGCAGGTGCTGCGTCAGATCGATTTCTCGCTGAACGATGGTGAGATGCTGGTCATCGTCGGCGCCTCCGGCTGCGGCAAATCGACGCTGTTGCGTCTGGTGGCCGGGCTGGAGACTCCCACCGCCGGCCGCATCGTGGTGGGCGGTCGGGACGTGACAGGACTGGACCCATCCGAACGCGATATTGCGATGGTGTTCCAGAACTACGCGCTGTATCCACATATGTCAGTGTTCGACAATATGGCGTACGGCCTGCGCATTCGCGGCCTGTCGCGCGGCGAGATATCCCGAAAGGTCGAGGAAGCCGCCACGTTGCTGGGTTTGGAGGCGCTGCTGGCGCGCAAGCCGCGGCAGTTGTCCGGCGGCCAACGCCAGCGTGTGGCGATGGGCCGCGCGATTGTGCGCGATCCGAAACTGTTTCTGTTCGATGAGCCGCTGTCGAACCTGGACGCGAAACTGCGGGTCCAGATGCGCGCCGAAATCCGCAAGCTGCAACGAAGACTCGGTGTCACCAGCCTGTATGTGACGCACGATCAGGTCGAGGCGATGACGCTGGGCGATCGCCTGTTGATCCTGCACGAGGGTGCGCCGGCTATGTTGGCAACGCCGATGGAGGTGTTTGAGCGGCCGGCGGATACCTACGTCGCGGGATTTGTCGGGTCGCCAACGATGAATTTCCTGCCGGGGCGGTTGGTGCTGGATGGCACGGCGGTGCAGTTGGATGCCGGGCCGCTGGTTCCGCTGGCGGGGCGTCGCGTTGGCGATGCCGTAACGCTGGGTATTCGTCCCGAGCATCTGACGTTAGGTGGCGAGGGGCTGACGCTGACCGTCGATTTGATCGAACCGCTGGGGTCGGAGACGCTGGTGCACGGGCGGGTTGCCGGTGCGACCGGGGAGACGATCGCGGTGAAGGTCCCCGGCGTGGTGCGGCCGGCGGAAACGATGACGGTGTCGGTCCAGGCCGATCAGGCGCATGTTTTCGATGCCGGGACGGGGAAGCGGATCGATCAAAACGGTTAGTTGCTGACTCATGCCAACCCGGGTTGACATTGGCTTATCGCTTTTCAGCCAATGCCGTCGCCGGGCGTGACTCGATCCCAAGGCAGTCTCTCAAGACCTACCTTCAATTGTGCCGCTCAAGCCGCGGGGCGTGCGGCCACGTCTTCTTCGGCGTCGAGAAAGACCTGATACCGATCGTCTTCCTCGGACGTGATCGGTTCGCCCGCGCGCTTGCACAGATCGGCGGCGGTATGAAAGGCGTCCGCATGATAAAACAGCGTCTGAGTCCGTTCCACCTCCGCTGCATAAACCTCGCGTTGCCATGCATCCGCGGCGCCTGTATCGCCGAGGAAGACCGCGCGGACGATGTCCCTGACCCGGTCCCAATACCAATCGCGATAGGCGAGCGACAAATGCTCGTCCATCCGGATGGACCGGGACTGGCCGTCGGTAGATAAGGTGCCGTCGCAAATGCTGGCAGGTAGTTTGGACAATGCAGTTCGCTCCGCTAACGCGACAATGCTTGAAACATAGGCGAGCCGATATCGTGAATCCAGGGTTGAAAACGATCGAAACCCCGCACCGCCCGTTCGGAGTTAAAGCTGATCTGATCGCTGTCGAAAACCGTCAGCCTTTGCGGCCACAGCGTCAAGTCGGACACCATGTCCCACAGATCGGATGTACTACGCAGGAACGTTACGGTCTCCAGCGAGGCCAGCCACTCCCGGTCCGTGTACTCGAAGAGACGGTGGCCAAATTGGATGGAAATGGATGGACAAATGGTGGGGCCATCTCCAGTCTAATCGGATGGAATTGGATGGAACAATGGCATCGCCGCTGGAAACCACAACTGTCCGCATCACTCCAGCGATCCTCTCCCTGATCGCGGAACTGGACGAATTCAAGGGCGCCTGGCGGGCGTTCGGCCGCATCGCGCCGGATCGCCTCTCCACACTGCGCCGCGTGGCCACGATCGAAAGCATCGGGTCGTCCACTCGTATCGAAGGTGCCAAACTCAGCAATCTCGAAGTCGAGAAGCTTTTATCCAACCTTCAAATCGGTTCGTTTGCCACACGCGATGAGCAGGAAGTCGCGGGCTATGCCGGCGTGATGGAAACGGTCTTCACGCATTGGGCCGACATTCCTCTGACCGAGAATCACATCAAACAACTCCATCGCGACGTGCTGATCCATTCCCACAAGGATGAACGCCATCGCGGTGATTACAAGACCCTGGCCAATCACGTCGAAGCCTTCGATGCGGATGGCAAAAGCCTCGGCGTCGTCTTCGCGACCGCGACCCCATTCGATACGCCCGGACGAATGATCGAACTGATCGCCTGGCTTCGTGAGCAGGAGGACGGCAGGAGACTTCATCCTTTGCTGATCATCGCGATATTCGTCGTGGTCTTCCTCGAAATCCACCCGTTCCAGGACGACAATGGCCGCCTGTCCCGCGTATTGACGACATTGCTTCTTTTGCGCGCCGGTTATGCTTACGTGCCGTACAGTTCCCTGGAAAGCGTCATCGAGCAAAGCAAGGAGGCCTATTACGTTGCCTTGCGGCGGACGCAGGGAACCATCCGAACCGGCACGCCCGACTGGAACCCGTGGATCGAGTTCCTTCTGAACGCCTTGCAACAGCAGAAACGAAACCTCGAACGCAAAATCGACCGTGAACAGATCGTGCTCGGTACTCTACCGGACCTGTCCGTGCAGATCCTGGAATTCACCCGCGAGCACGGTCGCATGACGATCGCGGCGGCGGTCAGGCTCACCGGCCAAAGCCGAGGCACCGTCCGCGACCACGTCAAAGCTCTGACCAGGGCGGGGCACCTCACGCCGCACGGGGCCGGCCGAGGTGCCTGGTATGGGCTGACATGAGCCGTGTCGCGATGTGCCCGCGATCATGGTATAAAACTCCGGCAATGACTCAGGTTGACGCCCTTCCCACCATATTCGGCGAGTCGGAAGCGCTGTCCGACATCTGCCGGCGCTTCAATGTCCGACGGCTCGACCTGTTCGGTTCCGCCGCGACCGGACGCGGCTTCGATCCGGCACGCAGCGATCTGGACTTTCTTGTGACCTTCGACAAGCTTGCTTCCAAGGACTATCTGAATACCTACTTCGGATTGCGTGGCGCGCTGGAAGATATGTCAGGACTTCCAGTCGATCTCCTGACGGACGAGTCCATCAAAAATCCATTTCTGCGCCGCCGGATTCTGTCCGAACGCCGCCTGCTGTTTCAGGCACCGTGACGTCAGATTCCCCCGAATCGTCGGTATTTCTTTGGGATGCCGGCTATGCCGCCGAGAAAATCGGCCGCTTCATCGATGGTCGCACGCTCAATGAGTATCTGACCGATGAAATGCTGCGTTCCGCGGTCGAACTCCAGTCGAGATCATCGGTGAGGCCCTTGCCTGCCTGCGCCGGACGCAGCGGAGATACCTGACATTTATGAAATCATCGCATTTCGCAATGTTATCATCCACGCCTACGCCACGATCAATAATCGGTTAGTTTGGGCTGCCGTCGAAAAAAAGCGGCCAGACCTGCTCGTGACGCTCACGCGGATGGTCGGGGATGAACCTTCGCCGGCGACATAGCGGCTACGCCGGAAACGGCACCAGAATCGTCGCCGCTCTGGATTTGACCCAATCCACTTTCCTCTGCATGACTCACCAAAACAGGGGGAACCCACCATGCTGTCGGCAGCCGGCACCCGCCTTCTCAGACCCAACTTCCCCCAAACGGCGCCGAGCAAATTGTTCCGTCGCATCTGGCAACCAATCTCGCTGAGCACCGCACTTCCGAAACCCGGGTCGCCAATCCAAGCGGGTAAGGAGTGGTCATGCGCACAGAACTGATTTCCATTCCAACCGACACCATCCCGCTCGACGGCGCGTTGCACCTCCCGGACACAACCCCGACCGGCGCCGTGCTGCTGTTCCACGGCAACACGATGAACTTCTACACAGGCGCACCCCGCTTCCTGCCGCCGGCGCTGACCGCGATGGGATACGCCTGCCTCGCCTTCAACCGCCGCGGTCACGACATCCTCAGCATCCGAGACAGCCGAGCGGCCGAAGGTGCGGCCTTCCAACTGACCAGCGAGGGGATCGAGGACAACCGCCTCGCCGCCGCCTGGATGCGACAGCAAGGTTTCCCGCCGCCGGTCATCATCGGTCACAGCAACGGCGGCATGCTGTCGATCCCGCACGTCGTCGCGCATCCGGACACACCGGCGCTGATCCTACTGTCCGCCCACGGCGGCGGCCGCGACGGCGTGCGCCGGACCAGCGCCGCCGGCCTGATGGCCGCGGATCGACTCGACGAACTCACCGCTCAGGCGCACGCAATGGTTGCCGCCGGCCGGGGCCGCGACCTGATGCTGATGCCCGGTTGGTGGTACGTCATCACCGCCGAAAGCTTCCTGGATCGGGCCAGCGCCATGCCCGACATGCTGGAACTCGCACCGCGCATCACCTGCCCGTCCCTGTTCCTCCGCGGCGACGAGGAAAGCGCGGACAACTATCCGGCCGAGGCGTTCAAGGCCCGATCCGGCGGGCCGTGCGACGTCGATATCATCCCCAACTGCGACCATTTCTACCGTGGGCGCCAGGATGCGGTGATCCAAAGGGTCACGTCCTGGCTACGATCTGTTTGATTTTGTTCCACCACTGGGGCACCTACTGCCCGCATGAAGATCGCCCAAAATGCCAACGGAACTCGCTATCTGCTGACCCGGCTGTGGCGGGAGTATATCCGCCACTATAAGGCCACGCTCGGTCTTGTCTTGTTCCTCAGCTTCGCGATGGCCGCCTCGACGGCGCTGTATCCGCTGGTGCTGCAATACGCCGGCATTCTGTTCGCGCACTCCGATCCGCGGATCGCGTGGCAGATTCCTCTGCTGGTGATCCTGGTCACCTGCCTGAAAGCCATCTCGCAATATTTCCAAAGCGTCGAGTCGCAGGACCTGATGCTGCGGGTGATCCGCGACCTGCAGAACCGCATGTTCGCGCATCTGACCCGCACCGACCTCGCCCGCATCGAACGCGAGGCTCCTGCCCAGCTCGCCACCCGCTTCACAACCGACGCAACGATGATCGGGGGCGCGATGATACGCACGGTGCAGGGCGCCGCCGACGTCGTCACCGTCGTCGGGTTGGTGGGGTCGATGATCTATATGGACCCGCTGCTGTCTCTCATGTCCGCCTTGCTGTATCCGCTCGCTGCCGTGCCGATCCAGCGCATCGGCAAGCGCGTCCGCCGAGCCTCGGGCGGGATGCAGGAAATGATGGGCGAAACGGCGGCGCTGTTGAATGAGAGTTTCGCCCAGGCCCGCACCGTCCGCGCCTACCGTCTGGAACAGATCGAAACCAAGCGCGCCAGCGCCACGTTCCAGTCGCTGTATCGCACTTTGCTGGGCATCACCAAAAGCCGCTCCCGCGTCGAACCGGTGCTGGAGGTCCTCGGCGGCATCGCCGTCGCCATGGTCATCGCGTTTGAGGCCTGGCGCGCCACCGCCAACGACCACACTCTGGGTGATTTCAGTGCGTTTGTCGGCGCCCTGCTGCTCGCCGCGCGTCCGTTACGCGCACTGGGTTCACTGAACACGGCGCTGCAGGAGGGATTGGCTGGTCTGGTCCGGGTGTTCGCCGTGATCGATGAACCCGCTCGAATCCAGGACCTGCCAGGAGCAGTGCCTTTGCCGCCCGGACGCGGACATGTGCGCTTTGACAATGTCGGGTTCGTCTATCCGGACGGGCGAGTCGGGCTGGACGGCCTGACCTTTCAGGCGTTGCCCGGCCAGACCGTCGCGCTGGTCGGACCATCCGGAGCCGGCAAATCCACCGCTCTGGCCCTGATTCCGCGGCTGCACGATGCCACCACCGGGACTGTCAACATCGACGACGCGGATGTCCGCTCGGTCACGCTCGCCAGTCTGCGCGACAGCATCGCCTATGTCGGCCAGGACGCGCTGCTGTTCGACGACACCATCGCAGCCAACATCGCCCTCGGCCGCCCGGACGCCAGCCGCGCCGAGATCGAGGCGGCTGGCGAAGCCGCCTTCGCGTCCATTTTCGTCGCGGCGCTGCCGCTGGGCTACGATACCATTGTCGGATCGGGCGGCGGCCGCCTGTCCGGCGGCCAGCGCCAGCGCATCTCCCTCGCTCGGGCTTTGCTGCGCAACCCCCGAATTCTACTACTGGATGAGGCCACCAGCGCGCTGGACGCCGAAAGCGAGGCGGCCGTGCAGATGGCTTTGGCCAAACTGCGCGCCGGGCGGACGACGATTGTCATCGCACACAGGTTATCGACGGTGCGAGACGCCGATCTGGTGGTCGCGCTGGCCGACGGCAAGGCCGTGGAGATGGGCACGCACGCCTCCCTGGTCGCCGATGACGGGCTGTATGCAAGGCTGGTGCGCACCCAATCGCTGGGTTTGGCGGCATGACCGAGTCGCTGTGAAGGTCCTTCTATTCGGGAAGACCCGCCACGTTTGCCGGCTGATGCGGGACGCCGCCGCTGATTGCCGCGGCGCCGGGCTGCCGTGATGCCGCTGGTCTGAGGCAGACGGCGCGCGTGCGGCGCGCATCAGATGCATCGGTCGCTCCCAGCCAACGCATCGCACCCGGAATCGGGGCGGCGGAACGCATCCACGTCCAGCGGAGTCGCATGGTTGTTCTGACAGTGCACACAGACCAGAAGCGAATCTTGAGATATGTCTCGATCCCGATGCTGGCCGATCAGGATGCGGCCGAGCCGAGCGAACCGCGATCCGAGTCTGGCGGACCTTGGGCTATTGCGCACATTACGAGTCATCGAAGAGGGTCGTGGCGGGTTCAAAGGTTGCGCTTCAGCGGGTCGATTGCCCCAAGTGCTAAGCCGCAACAAACCGGCTGAAGGCCGAAGATGAGCGGCCTGTCAAACGCGCCGACGGGCCGCGCACAACCCGAGCAGACCAAGACCAAAAATCGACAAGGTGGCCGGCTCCGGAACGGAGGCGCCGGAGTGGCCCACGCTCGGACCAAGGCCGCTGTGGCCACCGCCGACGCCTAAGCCCGGGACGCTGGCGGCGGTGTATGTGTAGGTAACCGTCTCGGTGCCGCCGTCGCCGAAAAATAAGCCGCCGAAGGCTACTCCGCTGCCGGTGCCCGAATAATGTCCCATCACACCGGCGCTATCGACGACAACTGATATTTCGCCGGTGGAGGAGGTTTCATAGGCAGCGAAACTGGAAACCGCGACGGAATTGGTGGTGGTGGTCCTCGTCGTCGCGGCGACTGTCTGACTGGCCATGCGCGCAGCCGTGGTGCCGCTGGCCGGCCCGGCAGTGGCGATGTCGGTCACAAGGGCGCCGCCTGGTCCGGACATGGTGAACGTGAATGAGGCGGTGGCGTTCCTGAATGCCGTCGCTCTGGCCGACAAATCCAGGACCACCGCTTCAGCGGTGGTGGTGACGCTGAAGCTCAGCGTGACGCCGGTCAGCGTCCCGAGTGCCGTGTCAAACGACTCCAGCTCGTAGGTGTTGGCGCTGGTTGCGTTCGCAAATGCCGCCTGGGTGTCACTGAACGTCTGGGTCAGTGTCGTGGCCCGCGCACAGATTGGCTCGGCCGTAGCGAAGGCAGTGAGCGCAATGGCGGCGAGGGCCAACTTATTCAACGTTCAGTCTCCGGGCGGCCGCTGCGGTGAGCGGCCTGGGTTAATTTCGATAACGTCTGTCTAGCAGAAATGTGATGACATGCAATATTTAAAAACAGACTAACGTCTCATTATTAGTCGTTTGGGTTGGCCGACATTTCAACGTGTTGCAACCCAGCCTGGACGGGGCGCCAAACCTGGCTTGGGGACGACCGCACGGATACAGTTCTACCTCCCTAAAATTGGCGGATTTCCATACACGCAGGCGCAAACCGGCCGCTACGGCCGATAATCCTGCCTGGCACGGCGAAACCCGGGCGCCTCAAGGTGTTGGTCAGGGCCATTAACAATCAAAGGTTGTGGAGCCACTGTCAGCGCGATAGCTTATCCAATGCTTTTTGTTGGAAATCGCCGCAGAAAATGCATAGCAGCCCTGCGTTTCGCCAATTAAGGCATCAGAAAGGTCCGATCGGCACAAATGCAGGCGTTCGGCCACCACGACGGCGACGCGGGCACTGCCACCGGTTTAGATGGCACCTCGGTCCGGCATCTTTCGATGCGGCTCGGCCGGGGCGACCTTCTCATGCAATCGCTAAGCAGCCAGGCATTTGTCGCCGGTCAACGTGACCCCGAGGACGGATCGATTGCCCATCCCCCACATGACAAGACGCCACGCGGAGTCCGGAGCCGCCGGGCTGGACCGATGAGGAAACGAGGTGTTCATCGCCGGTATCCACCGTGGCTCGTCGCCACGAGCGACAGCCTGTTCCCCAAAAGAAAAGGCCAGCTTGTTAAGCTGGCCTCGACTTCGCAAAACCACCCGGCGCTGCCGGTGTCGTCGTGATCGCCGCCAAAAGGCGCCGGACATGCTGACTGCCGGGAACCCGGCAGCCTGTTAAACGCGCCGGCGTGCCGCGCGCAGCCCAAGCAGTCCGAGGCAGAAGATCGACATGGTCGCCGGCTCCGGCACCGCGGCGATAGCGGTGCTAAAGGTATAGGTGACGGTCGCGGTGCCCCCGGCAGTCGCATCACCACTGAAAAACAGTGAAACCGTCGGGTCGCCAGTGGTGACTCCGGTATAGCTGCCGCCATCGGTGTTGGTGGCTATGAAGGCGACATCCGCGCCGCCCGGGGTTTCATAAGCGCTCAGGTCACCGGTAACCGCGGTGGAACTGGTGTCGGTGGCCGTATTACCGGTCAGAGCGACCTGGGTGTACCCGGTGGAGGGATCGGCTGCCGCCACGCTTCCGATGAACGGGCCGGCCTGGGCCGTGGTGTAAACGACCGTCCCATCCGGTCCGCTCAGGTTCACCGAGACCCAGGCGTTAGCGGCCGTGTATGCCTGCTCCGTATCGTTGATATTAAAGATATCCACTTCGGCGGTGATGTTGCTGGTGTAGCCCACCGTGACGCCCGTCAACGTCCCGAGCGACGTGTCGAACGATGGCAACTCGTATACGGCGGTGTAATCCAGAGACGCGATATCGACCTGGAGCGAGATCGTCGCGCTGAAGGTCTCAGTGCCTGCCCGGGCATAGGTTGGCGCGGCGATCGTCAAGGCCGTGAGCGCGATGGCGAACGAGTTCAGCCTAGTCAATGTCGTGTCTCCAAAAGGCTGGCGCGGCAAGCGGACCAGGGTTGTCGTGTCTGACCTCATTCTAACAGCGAAAGTTGCAGACGCAACAACCATGAAAGCGCAATTATCCCATAAATTGGATGTGTGGTTTTAAAGAGATTACACGCCGGCCGTTGCGAAATTTGACCGGCACGATCGGAAATCCGCCGGATGAACCCGGACAGCGCGCCACAGGTTGACGATCGGATCCGCGGGATCAACCGTCTCCCGCGGCGATTCGCGGGCAACATGACGGGCTCCAATCGAGCTATCCGGGAATGATCGCTTGTCTCTGGCGTCAGTCAGGATTTTTGCACCGGCCCCCTTTACAATGGCCATCCGGCTACGCTGTGTGTCGTACCCACACTTTAATCGCCCAAGCGTTCTTGACACCCGCCCCCCCCGTCGGTAGCAAGCGCCGGCTTTCCGGCACGTAATGTTGCCAGGAGCGAGCATGAGCCAGGATCCTGGCGGCCCAGACCCCTCTTTCGAGGATCGTCTCAAAGCCGCCCGAAGCAAGCAGGGTCTCGATGCCCCGCCGAAGCCACCCGCACAGGATGGCCTTGGCGGTTCCGCATGGGGAATCGGCGCGCGGGTTGGGGTAGAGTTGGTTTCGGCCCTTGTGGTGGCAGTCGCCATCGGATACGGGCTGGATCGAATTTTCCACACCACCCCGATCCTGACAGCGGTGTTCGTACCCCTGGGCGGCGCGGCCGGGGTTATGAATCTTTGGCGTCTTTTCGCGCCAAAGCGGTCGGATAGAAAGTAGGAGCGCACAGCGTGGCGGCGGAAGGTTCGAATAGCATCGACGCGCTGGGACAATTCCAGCTTCATTCGGCTTTGGGCGCCGTGGGCGGTTCGGTGAACTTCACCCAATCCAACCTGATGATGATTATCGCCGGCCTGGGCGTCATGGGACTGCTGTGGATGGGCATGAAGCCCCGCGCCATGGTCCCCGGCCGACTCCAATCGGCCGCCGAGATGGGTTACGAAACCATCATGGGCATGTGCACGGAAACGATTGGCGGCCCCAAGAGCCGTAAATACTTCCCGTTCGTGTTCACTCTGTTTTTCTTCATTCTGTTTGGTAACCTGCTGGGCGTGTTCCCGCTGTTCTTCACCTTCACCAGCCATGTGATGGTGACCCTGGCGCTGTCGCTGACGGTCTTCCTGTTGGTGACGTTCGTCGGCATCAAGGAACACGGCCTGCACTGGTTCACCTACTTTGTGCCGCAGGGCATACCGAGGGCGCTCGCGCCGCTGATGGTCACGATCGAGATAATCTCCTATCTCTCGCGCATCATCTCCCTTTCGGTACGTCTGTTCGCCAACATGATGGCGGGCCACGTGATGCTGGAGGTCTTCGGATCATTCATCGTCATGCTGGGCGGCCTCGGATTGCTGGGTTACTTCCCGGCCGCTCTTTCGCTCGGTGTCAACACGATGCTGATCGGTTTCGAGCTGCTGGTGGCCACCCTGCAGGCTTACGTCTTTGCGATCCTGACCTGCATTTATCTTCATGATGCGGTTCACCTGCACTGATCTCCCCTTAACAACCCCCTGAACAACCGGACGGACTTCTCCGTTCGCGCGACCGGATAACGAAAGGAACTCGGACTATGGACGTCGCTTCCGCCAAGATGCTGGGTGCCGGCATTGCTATGATTGCTCTCGCTGGAGTGGGCGTCGGCATGGGCACGATCTTCGGATCGCTCGTGACCAGCGTGGCCCGCAACCCGGCCTCACGCGCCAGCGTGTTTCCGCTTGCCATTCTTGGCTTTGCGTTGACCGAAGCCGTCGCGTTGTACGCGCTGGTTATCGCCTTCATCATCCTCTTCGTCTGATAAAGGCGGGCGCAACTCGCTTGCGCCCGACACACACCATGAAGATGTCCCGCTGGACCATGCCGCTCCTGGGAGCCGGTTTGCTCATGCTGCCCGCCGCCGCAATGGCGAAAGGCATGCCTCAGCTCGACTTCACGACTCCGCTCACGCTGAGTCAGGTTGTCTGGGGCGCGCTCATCTTCGGGTTCCTCTATTGGGTGCTGTCCACCACCGGCCTGCCGATGGTGGCGTCGGTGTTGGAAGAGCGGGCGACGAAAATCTCTCGCGATCTGGATGAGGCCCGCGTGGCCAAGTCCAGTGCCGATGCCGGCATGGCGGAGGCCGATCAGGCCACCGCCAAGGCCCGTGCGGAGTCACAGGCGGCCATCAACGCCGCGCTGAATGACGCCAAATCCGCCGCCGCCGCTCAGGCCGAGACACTCAACGTTCGGTTGGAAAAGCAGTTGCAGGACGCGGAAGCGCAAATCACCCGGGCTCGTGCCTCGGCGATGAGCGCGATCCGTCAGGTGGCAACGGAAACCGCCACCACCGTGGTGACAAGGTTGACTGGCAGCGCGCCGGACGCCGGTCGTCTGGATAGCGCGATCGGGTCAGCTTTGGCCGCTCGCGGTATCGGTTAAGCAGGAGACGCCACGATGCACAACGAGGAAAGCTTCTTCGCCGATCCCAGGAATTGGGTCGTCGTTGCGTTCTTTCTGTTCTTTATTCTGTTCGGCAAGAAAATCTGGGGCGCGCTGTCCGGGATGCTGGATGCCCGCGCTGTCAGCGTGAAGGCTGAACTCGAGGAAGCCTCCAGGCTTCGCCGGGAAGCCGAAGCGATGCTGCGCGACGCTGAAAAGCAGCGATTGGACGCCCTGGCGGAAGCCAAGGTGCTGATCGCCGGTGCCCGTGCCGAAGCCGGACGACTGACCGCGGCTGCCGCCGCCGAGGCCGAGTTCTCGGCCAAGCGTCGCGAGCAGATGGCGATCGACCGGATCGCGGCGGCCGAGAAGGCCGCTGTCGATGACGTTCGTCTCGCCGCCGCCGATATTGCGACAACGGCCGCACGTCAGGTGATGGCCGAGGGTATTTCCGCTGACGCCGATGCCGTTCTGATCGACCAGGCGATTGCCCAGTTGCCAACCGCTCTGGCGGCCCGCCGCGCGGCCTAGGCCAATCGGCTTGTCGAAATCCTATCCATCAAGGCCCGGCTCGTCCGGGCCTTGATGCGTTTGGGGGTGTTGTCACCCACCCGCCGCGAACGCAAAATCCAGCGCCCGGTCCCATAGGCGGACCCCACCGGTAATCCCCGCCTCATTCGAAACAATCTTGACGTTCGACGGCAGTTCGATGTCCACCTGCTTTGCATTGCCGCCGCCGATATAAAGCGTATCAAAGCCAACCAGCGTCGTGATATTCGCCAGAACCCTGTGCAAGCGGCGGTTCCAGCGCGCACGGCCGACGGATTTGAACGCCGCGACGCCGATAAACTGGTCGTAGGTCTTCCCTTTGTGGATCGGGTGGTGACTCAGTTCCAAATGTGGTGACGGACGGCTGTCCTGGAACAGCGCGAATCCCATCCCGGTGCCAAGGGTGATCACGCACTCCAGCCCCTTGCCGGTGATCACACCCAGACCCTGCACCTCGGCGTCATTGAGCACGCGCACCGGTTTGCCGAGTTTGTCGGTCAGCGCCGCCGCCAACGGAAAATGGTGCCAGTCCGCGGTTCCCAGGTTCGGTGCGGTCAACACTTGCCCGGCCCGCACGACTCCGGGAAATCCCACGGAAATCCGATCGAAGTGACCGAGTGGACTGGCGAGGTTGACGAGAGCTTCGACCACGGTCTGAGGCACCGGACGCGACGGCGTGTCCACGCGATTGGGACCGGCGACCATTGTGCCGGTCGCATCCAGCAATCCGGCTTTCAACCGGGTCCCTCCGACATCGATCGCCAGGGTCAGCTTGCCCCGCTTTCCCTGCTGTGGATCGGGGTTGATGTCCATCACATGTCCTTTATGGCGCGATGTCTCAAATAGGCAGGCTCGCGCCAAAACAAAAGGGCGCGGCCGTTGTTTTGGTCGCGTCAGTCCAGGACGGCGATCGTATGCCGGCCCGATGTGGTCATTCGGCACCCCTTGGCCGCAGGACCCGCCATATCCCATCCACCGCGCCGACCTCCCGGATGCTCTCCTGCTTCCGGACGCCGATCACACCGCGCACGAACACCAGCCCCTGCGTGCGCCGTGTGACCTCGCCACGCAATTCGATAAATTCGCCCGGCCGAATGCCGTCCAGGAAATGGGTGTTGAGCTGGATCGTGGCACAACTGCCGCGATCCGCCGCCTCCCAGGCCAGAAAACTTAGTCCGTGATCGGCGAAGGCCGTCAGCACGCCGCCATGGACAATGCCGTTATTGTTCGCGTGTTCGGCCGTGGTGAGCAATCCATAGTGCCACGCGCCGTCCACCCGCCGTGCCCAGGGAATGCCCAGGCCGGCCGGCATGGCAGCCCCCGGCAAAGCACGCCACCCGGCGGCGGCTGGATCGAAGCCGGTCACAGGGCGGCCAAACGGTCAGGAAGGTCGAGCAAACTGTCCAGCCGGATATGGGCGCGCTCGATGTCGGGCCTTTCCGCATGCATCCAGCCCCATGGGCCGCGGCGCACGAACACCGCCTTCATGCCGGCGGCGAGGGTCGGCAGAACGTCGTTGTCGAGCCGGTCACCGACATAGGCGATGCATTCGGGCGGCTCACCGGCGACCTCGATCACCTTGGCGAAGAATTTGGGATCGGGTTTCGAAACGCCCCAGCCCGCCGAACTGGCGATCAGGTCGGCGGGAACATCCAGGCGCAGCAGCGCGGCCTCGGCTTCCACCGGTTGGTTGCCGGCGATCAGGACTTTGTAGCCCCGCTCTCTCAGGGCGGTCAGACAGGGAATCGCGTCCGGATAGAGGTCATCCGCCGTAAAATCATAAATCCAGCCCTGTTCGGCACGCAGCCTGCGGGCGGTGCCGGGGTCCATGCCCGGCTTGAAGATCTCAAACACGCGCCGCAGTGATTGACCGCGCTCCATCGTCACGCCGATGGCGGTGAACAGGGTCATGGCCGGGACACCGAGGAACGCCGCCCACTCGATCCAGTGACGGGTTTCGTCGATCAGGGTTTCCCCGACATCGAAGCAGACGGCGCGAATGGGCAAGTCGGTCGATCCCCTGGTTTCGGCGGGGATCATGTTGGCGCGGACGGCCGCTGGCAATGGCTGGTGATCACCCGTCCTGCGCCAGTGCCGCGCTGACCTCGCCGGGCAGGCGCGAAATGGCCAGCAGGTAGGCCGCGGCCGGTGCGTCCGGATGGCGGCGGCCCTGCTCCCAGTTCTTCAGCGTCGGCAGCGGAATCCGGTAGGTTTCCGCGAAAACCTGCTGCGACATATGCAGCTTGCGGCGGATCGCCCGCACATCGGGCAGCGCGACGGTGTGAACCCGTACGCCGGAGGCTTCGCCACGGGCGTGCGCCAGCGCGTCGCCCAGGCTTTCGATCAGCGCTTCACCGAATTTGGTCATTGTCTAATGCCTTCTATAGGTTTGCTTAATGCTATCGGTTAGCGCCTTCGCATGCCGCTTTTCGTCCCCGGTCCAGTTTTCCCGTTCGGCTTTGGCGTAAATCAGCAGCAAATACAGCGGCATCGAGTCATCGTGGTAAAAGTAGATAACCCGCACCCCGCCGCGCTTGCCGATCCCGGGACGACCCCAGCGGACCTTACGCAGGCCACCGGTATCCGGGATGATGTCACCGGCATCGGGATTCGCGGCGATGAAATCCACGAACGCGTTACGATCATCGTCAGTCCACAGTTTCGCCGCCTGTCGGACAAACGGAGCCGTTTCCGCCACGGTCATCAGTTCGTCAGTCATGAGTTGAATACGCCATTGGCGCCTCCTGTGCAAATGGAAAAGACGTCATTGGCGCCGTCCGCCAAATGCCGTGATCGTCTTCCCGGCCGGCGACCCGTTCGGGCAGGCGGACCCGGTCACGGGGTGCCCGAGTTTGGCTGGGAGTACGACCTCTATCGCCACCATTAAGTCGGTCGCTGCCTGCCTCCAGGCAGTGGTGGAATCGAAGCGAGGCGCGATCTGCCGCGGCGCTTGCAGCCACAGTTGGATGGCATCGGACAGGCTGGGCACCTCCGGTTCGCACATCACCGCCAGAGGCGCGTTGGACAGTTGCTCCCGCAGGCCGCCGACCCGGGTGGCGATCACCGGCCGCCCGGCCGCCAGTGCCGCCGCTGCGACACCGCTCTGGCTGGCCTCGCGGTACGGCAGGATCAGCGCGTCGGACCACGCCAGAAGGGAGCCGATTTCGATCTCCGGCACCCAACGATTCTCGACGATGACGCCGGTGCATCGGCGTAACGCGGCGAGTGCGGGCGACTCCGGTCCGCACCCGACGATGCGCACGGCAATGTCCGTATCCGGCGGCAGCAGGGCCAAAGCGCCGGCGAGCAGATCCAGCCCTTTGTAGGGTAGCAGCCGGCCGAAACAGAGCAGCCGCGGTGGTCCGGCCCTACAATCCAGGTCGGGCATATCGAAACCGAACGGCGGGTGTTCGAAACGGATCAGCCGGGTAGGCGGGCGTCCCGCCAGGCCCTGATTGGCCAACTGCGTCCCGACATGCGTGCAAAGAACCGCCAACCCGCCGGCACAGCGGCACAGCAGGCGTTGCAACAGCATTTGGAACGGGAACCCGTCGCCGGGATGCGCCTCAGCCTCGTGCACCACGACCACCAGCCTGGTACCGAATGGCCGCAGGGCCAGCGCCATCAGCAGGTCCAGCGGCCCCGGCATGGCGCAGATCGCCAGATCCGGCCGCACCCGCCGCAACCGAGCCATCAGCAACAGCAGCGCCACCGGCGCGGTCGCTACCCGCAGCAGAAACGTCGCCATGCCCCGGTAGGTCCGCACCGGCATCTCGCAAACCGGAGCATCCGTCCCGGCCATGATCTCGGCATCCCGGCACAGGGATAGTACGACCTCGATCCCCGGCCGGCCCCGCAGAGCGGCAGCGAGGCAGGCCCCGAAGCGCGGCCCGGCGCCACGGCGTCCCCACTGCCAGACCAGGATTTTCATGACAGACCCGCCACGGCGTCCGCCAGTTCGTGTCCGTCCAGGCGTGCCAGGACGCTGGTCCGGGCGCGCTCACCCAAAGCGGCTCGCTGAGCCGGGTCGTCCGCCAGCGTCCGCAGCAGGGACGCCGCCTCCGCGACATCCGGCTCTGCCCAAAGGCCGCGATAGACACATCGGTCATCGCGCGCCGGGATCAGCCGGTAATCAACGAGGGCCGCATTCGAACGGTCCATGAAATCGGTGTTGCCGGACCAGCCGGTGGCGATGACGGGTTTGCCGAAGAGCATCGCCTCGGCCAGCACCAGCCCGAACCCTTCGCCGCGATGCAGCGACAGCACGATGTCGGCGCACGCGGTCAGGGCGTGACTGTCGGCTGGCGACAACATCTTACTGAGAACGTGGATGTTCGGTGCCTGCGCAGCCTGCATAAGACGCACAAAATCCGCCGGTGCATGCTCCGGATGGCTGACCTTCAACACCAGAATGCGGTCGTGCCGGTCAGCGAACGCCGTCCGGAAAGCGGCGATCGCTGCGAACGGGTTCTTGCGCGCGAACGATGACGCCAGGTTAAACGAAACCAGCACCACAACCGCCTCGGCTGGCAAACCGAACGCCGCCCGTTTCTTGTTTGAGGCAACCGGCGGCACGCGTCCCAGCGGCGGCGGCACCACCCGAACCCGGCCCTGCAACAACGGTCCCAGTGCCGCGGCGGTGAAGCGTGACGGGACCCAGACCTGATCGACGCAGGCCAAAGCGGGCCGCCAGTCCGGCGGCACCTCAGGGATCTCCCACGCCCAGTAGCCGACGATCGGCCGGTTGCGGACAAGACGGCCGGGCAGACGCAGCAGCGCCAGTGGCAACATCGGCGCGTTCACATGCAGCACCAATGGCACGCCGTCTGGCGGCGGATCGGTCGGGACGTAGGCGACCTCCGGCCGCGGATCGACCGGAGGTGGCAGATCAATGGTCCACACCGCCAGGCCCATCCGCCGCGCGGCCGTCGCCATCAAGCGAGCGGATTCACCAACTCCGGAGGCTCGGCTGAACTCGCCGGCGATCGCGACGCCGCCGGAATACGCTGGCTCGATCCGGCCATCGGACGACGGCTTGGGCGCGAGCCATCCGGTGACCCGCGCGAGTCCCCCGCGGCGCAGCGTGGAGGGCAAACACCGCCACACCAGATGCGGCGTGGTGTGAATGAACGGACCAGCCTGCGGGGAATGGGTCATGCCCGCGACTGTCGCGGGATTTGGTTAATATTCGCTTAAGGCCGCGCCGCATTTCGCTGTTTTTCGCGCGAATTCGTCCGCGGTACGACTGGAGTCAGGGTCCGGCTGTGTCACGGCTTGCGCAAAGGGCTTTCCCGGCGCTACTCCCGCCGCACAAAGTCAGGAGATTTGCAGCGCCATGGCCGTCAAGGATGTGAAGAAGGTCGTTCTCGCCTATTCGGGCGGATTGGATACCAGCGTGATCCTGCGCTGGCTGCAAACGACCTATAAATGCGAGGTCGTCACGTTCACCGCCGATCTCGGCCAGGGCGAGGAACTGGAGCCGGCGCGCAAGAAGGCCGAGATGGCCGGCGTGAAGGAAATCTTCATCGATGACCTGCGTGAGACGTTCGTCAAAGACTTCGTCTTCCCGATGTTCCGCGCCAACACCGTCTACGAAGGCCAATACCTGCTGGGCACCTCCATCGCCCGCCCGCTGATCGCGCAACGCCAGATCGAGATCGCCGAGATGGTCGGGGCCGACGCGGTGGCGCATGGCGCGACCGGCAAGGGCAACGATCAGGTGCGGTTCGAGTTGGCCTACTATGCCCTGAAGCCGGACATCAAGATCATCGCCCCCTGGCGCGAATGGGAACTGACCAGCCGCACCCGCCTGCTGGAATTCGCCGAGAAGCACCAGATTCCGATCGCGAAGGACAAGCGCGGCGAGGCGCCGTTCAGCGTCGATGCCAACATGCTGCACTCGTCGTCCGAGGGGAAGATCCTGGAAGATCCCGCCGTTGAGGCGGACGAGGCCGTCTATCAGCGCACCATCCGCCCCGAGGATGCGCCGGACAAAGCGACCGTGATCTCGATGGATTTTGCCAACGGCGATCCGACGGCGATCGACGGGATCGCGATGTCGCCGGCCTCCATCCTGACCCGCCTGAACGAACTCGGCAAAGCCAACGGCATCGGACGGCTGGATCTGGTGGAGAACCGGTTCGTCGGCATGAAGTCGCGCGGCGTCTACGAAACGCCCGGCGGCACGATCCTGCTGGCGGCGCATCGCGCGATCGAGAGCATCACCCTGGATCGCGAGGCGGCGCATCTGAAGGACAGCCTGATGCCGCGCTATGCCGAACTGATCTATAACGGCTTCTGGTTCAGCCCGGAGCGGCGGATGCTGCAAGCCCTGATCGACGTCAGTCAGGCCAGCGTCAGCGGCCGGGTGCGACTGAAGCTGTATAAGGGCAACGTCTCCTGCATCGGCCGCGAAAGCCCCAACAGCCTGTATTCGATGAAGGTTGTCACATTTGAGGACGATCAGGGCGCCTACGATCAGGTCGATGCCCAGGGCTTCATCAAACTGAATGCTCTGCGGTTGCGTCTCGGCGCGATGGCGGGACGGCGCGGCGGCGCGCTGTAGAATTGGACTGATCAGATGCACCGGAAACGATCCTTCCGTTGCATCCGATTGTGATGGCTTGATCGTCGTCAGCGGTCACCGCTGCCCGCCCTGGTGCTGATCAAACGGGCGAGCGGGACTTCTCTGTTTCGTCATGGCCGGGCTTGGCCCGGCCACCCACGACTTTGCCGGACGTCCCAACCATGTACATCCCCGCCCATTTCAACGAAGACCGCACCGCCGTCCTGCACGCGTTGATCAAGGCGGGCGGCCTCGCCACGCTCGTGTCGATGACCGAGGACGGGATGATCGCCAGCCACGCGCCGATGATGCTGGACCCGGAACCCGCCCCCTACGGCACACTGGTCGGCCACCTCGCCAAAGCCAACCCGCACGCACGCCTGGCCAACGCCGCTATCCAAACCCTGGTCATCTTCCACGGCCCGGACGGCTACATCACGCCGTCCTACTACGCGGCCAAGCAGGAGCACGGCAAAGTCGTCCCCACCTGGAACTACACCGCGATCCACGCCTACGGCACGCTGGAGGTGTTTGACGACCCCGCCCGCCTGCTGGCGGTCGTCACCCGCCTGACCAACCAGTATGAAACTTCCCGAAGTGCTCCCTGGGCCGTCTCCGACGCTCCCGACGACTTCGTGCAGGGCATGCTGCGCGGCATCGTCGGCATCTCGCTGCCGATCGCCCGCCTGGAGGGCAAGGTCAAAATGAGCCAGAACCGCCCGGCCGCCGACCAGACCGGCGTCATCGACGGACTGCGCGCGGATGGCCAATCCGGTTTGGCCGCGGCCGTGGCGCAGGCCGTTGCCAAATCGTAGGCGGCAGCCGCGCGACCGTCGTCAGACCAACGACAGACTGGTATCGAACGAGGCTCGGTATAGCGCCATCAGCCGGCTGACGGTCTCGTCCCCGGCCGCGAATCGGGCCGATCGAATGACGGCAAAATCGGCCGGGGCGACGCGGTCGAACACGGCGTAACACAGCTCGCCGTTGTTGTAGCGAGACCGGTAGGCGAGACCCTGCACACCGCTGCCATGGATGCGCAGCGCGAGTTCGCGGGACAGCGCATACGCGTCGGCGCCGATCTCTCCGGCATCCACGCCGAACGCCTGAAGGCCTTCGTCAAACAGTTTGGCCAGTCGCAAAGAGCGTTCCAGCCTCAACACGGTGTAAGCGCGTTCGTTGACGAACTCAGGGCGCAGGATGCGGCCTTTCGGGCGGCGCAGGATGGTTTCGACGAACGCGCCCTCCAACCGCCGCGACGCATACAGAACGCGATATTCACCGTTGGGGGCGTCGAAGCGATTCCCCGGTTTCTGTCCGGGCGACGGACCGAAAAACACCGCACCGCGCGCGGCGTGATGAATACGGACGATCAACGTGCCAGCGCGCAGCACCGTCGTCGGAGGCGCGCCGACGCTGGCGGACATTAGCCTTCGATGTCGAGATAGGCCTCAGCGGCATGAACCACATCGTCCGTGCGGCCGTCTTTCAAAGCGTCCAGCGGGATGCCGCCCAGGTTGGGATCGGGTTCAACGAGGAACTGTAGCGCCGACCAAGCGCCAGCCACCTTGAACCGGGCCACCACAGCGGCGATGCCGGTAACGATTCCGGCCGGGGTGAACTGATCGCGCGGCAGGATCAGGGCCGACCCGTTCATCATGGCCAGCACGGTGCCGGCTTTGACCCGCTTGTGCACCGCCTGCCGCGAAACCCCCAGCAGCGCGGCGGCCTCGGTCAGCGACAGGCCGCCGCCGGCTTTTTTCAGCAGCGCCGCTTTCACCTCGGCCTGATCGTCTTTGGCGGTTTCCGTTGGCCCGTGCGCGCCGGCGATCAGCGTGGCGGCGTGTTCGATCTGCAGCGCCATGACGTCGAGCTGCCGAGCCATGTCGGCGAACGCTTTTGGCCGGTCATATTGGCTGATACGCAACAGATCCTCTCCGGATGGAGTGAGGTCCGCCAGCACGCCGAACGCCTGTTGCACCAGCCGTTCCGCCGCGACGTCCGGCTGCCAGGGATGCAGCAGCGCGGCACGCACCTGACGGGCGCGGTGCAGGGCCTGTTCCACCATGTCGCCATACCAGTTGGCCTGCTTCGCCGCCCTGTATTTCGGCGGCGCGAAATCCGTGATGCCGCCCTCCTGGAACGCCGCGCTGAGCAGCGTGGCGGCGAGATCGACCCGAACCGTGAAATCGGCGATCTGGCGCAGCGCCGGGCTGGTTGCGTTGCCGCGGATCGGATCGTTGACGGGGCGGCTGTACAACGCGGCTTCGGGGTTGAACCACGCGCCGAACGACGGCGGCGGCGTCAGGCTGGCCTGGACTTCGGCCATGCCGCGCGCGAGCGGGTTCGGCCGGGCGGCCTCTTCCACCAACCGGCGCAGATGCTCCGTCACGTTAAGGCCCCGTTCCCGCGCCTGCGTGTCGGCCAGCGTGAGGGTGGTGAGATCAAGCGGGTTCCTGAGAGGCGAGGCCGCGTGGTTCATGGGGTTCCTCGGTGGGGGTGAGAGGACGGCACCGTCACGGTTGATAGTGATTGGTTGATAGGACATTTCGTAAATTTCGTCAACCACAATCGGCGGCGGCCACTCGCGTTGCAAAGCGCCGGGAGCGCCCTGCCCTGGCTGTGATCGTCGTTGGTTGATGGGGGGCCGAGGGGAGCGGCGCGGTGTGTGGTGACGCCAGCGTTACGGTGTGCGAGTGTGTCAGCAATGGAGGTTTTCATGCGTAACCCGACGCCCACGGCTCGCCGCCACGCGCTGTCTCTCTGCATGACGCCGGAGGATCGGGGGTTGTTCGACCGTGCCGCTCGGGTTGCCGGGACGATGACTGCCGCGTTCGTGCTGGATGCGGCTCGGCGGGCGGCGGAGGACGTGGTGATGGACCGGACTTTGTTTCGCGTCGGGCCGGAAGCGTTCGAGGGGTTTCGCGCCCGTCTGGATGAGGCACCGCGTCCGAATGACCGGTTACGGAGCCCGCTTCAAGCGGGGGCACCCTGGGAGAACACATCGGAGTCTTCACGGCCCGCCGTTAGCCATCGGCGGTGGCATCTAGTGCCGAGCACAGGCAAGCACGAGTGAACCCAATTCAGCACATTCGAGTCTGCAGAATGGAAATTTTTCTCATGATCCACATATACCTGTTTGGAATAATATAGGTAAAAGTATTGGATCGCAAGCCACGACCCTCTTTTACCAGCAGGGTATCATACCGATGCAGGGAAGAGATCCGGGAAGTTACCTTACGGAAGCGAATCTTGCTCCGTCACGATCGACCAAATTCGTCGGCAGCGGCAGAGACAATGGCGTCAATTTCAGAATGAGCGATCTCTAATTTGCTCAACGCCTCATCCAGCGGCACAAACGCATCATCCAGGGCATCAGGATAGGCGTTCGCCAGATCGTTCACCAGAAGATGAACCGGGAGGAACAAATCACCATGAATCAAACGAAAGCCTGCGTTGTGCAATGACGGTCGTTGAAGGAGTTGAGATGCCAAGAATTTCTGCCATACACCCTTCGGCCTCGTCCCTCTTCCTACAAGGCGCGTAATCCACGTGGCGTCCACCCCGAACCAGATACCAAACTCGAATGGAACAGCACCGCAAAGCGCTGAAACGTTGTATTGAAATTCATCGTCGTTTTCGGCGGTATGTCCGAGACAATAGAGGGCCTTATAGACATTTTCTTCTTGGTTGATGGGCCAGTTTTTGGGCCCGAATTGGCAGAAGTTCTTTTCGTAATCTTCCTTTTCCCACCAATCTGTCTGGCGAGACGCCCATTTGGCCACCCTGGTGTCAATCGCCCGCATTACCTTATCGTCTATTTCAGCAGCAACTTCTGGAGCTTTCTCAAGGATCGCTAGATTGTTGATTATGAGTTGGTGCAAGGTCATCAGATTCTATCGCCTGTATGTGTTGCGGGATTCGCTTTAGCGAAGGCTATCGGCAAACTCGGCATATTGAAGTAAGAGGTGACGCATTGGGTTCGACGGGCGACCGAGGATGTAAGATCGCACGGCACTCGATACCTGGGACCATGAAGCAGACTTAATTTTTCCATCCTCCCTTAAGCTCAAGTCCGCCGTATTTCGACCATTCGGCGTCAAATAAATTACAGCCCAATGTCGATGACCGGCCTTGAGTCGCGCGAGCTCAACATAACGCTTAAGCTGGCCCGCGGCCTCTTCCGCAGCAATTTTGGCTTCAATAAAAACGAGAAAATCGTCGCTTTCTATTTCGATATCAATTCGGCTATCTGGATCACCCAACGGCCACACTTCAGTACGAGTGTAATATCGTTCGCTGGCTGCCCGTCGCGCGAAATCTGGCAGTCCAACCATAGAGAGAAGGTGAGACAAGATTTCCGAGCCTTGGCCATGTTCTGCGCTGTGATCGAGGAGAGAAGCCAGGGTGCTGCAATTGCGCCTTTCGTCAGTTCCGAGCTGCGCAGCCCGCCAGACGTTGAACATCATTCCACTTTCACGATATTCGCGAAATGCATCAGAGAACGAGGCCGCAAATTTCTGAAAATTGCTTGGCTCAGGCAGATTGGCTACACTGTCTTTTGCGTTATTTATCTCGCTCGTATGCTTTTGCCACTCGCCGAAGAACTCGGACCATTTTTGAGTCACCGGAATCGGCGATGGGCTTGCCGCATTCCACCCAGCGAAGAAATATCCTAATCGTTCCGCTAGGTCGTCTTCTGACGAAGCGCCGTTAGCCAATGCCCAGGTCTCCGGTCGACGGTGGCAAAAAACCAACAATCGACAAACGTCGAAGTTTGAATTCCTCACAACCCACTCATTGCTCAAAGCCACACTCAATTGGCGTTTGGAGAGCCTAGTCGGAATGGTCCACTTATGCAACCGGCTGCTCCGCCTTTTGTAAGGTCCTGAGCCCCCCTCTCCCCAACCCGCCCAAAACCCCCTACCAACAGCAGGAGAGGAGACCCGAACCCCAAGATGGACACCGAATCCCCCCAAGCTCCCTGGCTCGGCCGCTCCATCCCGCGGACCGAGGACGCCGCGCTGCTCACCGGCCGGGGCCGGTATTTCGACGACCAGGCGGTCCCGACCAACACCCTGCACGCCGCCATCCTCCGCTCCCCGCACGGGCATGCCAGCATTACCGCCGTCGACACCGGCAAAGCCGCCGCCCTGGCAGGCGTCACCGCCGTCCTGACCGGTGCCGACATCCAGGCCCTGACCACCAGCCTCGTCGTCGGGGTCAAAGCCCCCATCCAGTGCTGGCCCATCGCCACCGACCGGGTCCGCTATGTCGGCGAACCCGTCGCCATCGTCGTCGCCAAAGACCGCTACATCGCCGAGGACGCGCTCGACCTGATCGAGGTCACCTACGCCCCCCTGCCAGCCGTCATCGACCCGAAAGCGGCGCTGGAACCCGACGCCCCCATCCTGCACCCCGGCCTGAACGGCAACCTCGCCAGCGACCGTAGCTTTCGGTACGGCGACCCGGAAACAGCCTTTGCCACCGCCGCCCACACCATCAGCATAGAAACGACCTACCCGCGCAACGCCTGCACGCCGATCGAAACGTACGGTGTGCTCGCCGAATACGACCCCGGAACGGACGCCTACGACGTAATGGCCAACTTCCAAGGCCCGTTCTCGATCCACGCGGTGATAGCCAGAGCACTGAAGGTTCCGGGGAATCGGTTGCGCCTGAAAACCCCGGCGGAATCCGGCGGCAGTTTCGGCGTCAAGCAAGGCGTGTTCCCGTACATCGTCCTGATCGCCGCCGCGGCAAAAGTCGCCAACTGCCCGGTCAAATGGGTGGAGGACCGTCTCGAACATCTCGCCGCCTCCGCCTGTGCAACGAACCGCGTCACCACGTTAAAAGCAGCCGTAACGAACGCGGGCAAAATCCTGGCGCTGGACTGGGACCAGATCGAGGATTGCGGCGCCCATCTGCGCGCCCCCGAACCGGCGACGCTGTATCGCATGCACGGCAACATGACTGGCGCCTACGACATCAGGCACCTGGCGATCCGCAACCGGGTGGTGCTGACAAACAAGATGCCGACCGGGTTGAACCGAGGCTTCGGCGGCCCGCAGATCTATTTCCCGCTGGAGCGCCTGATCCAGCGTATCGCCAAACACCTGAGCCTGGACCCGCTGGACGTCATCCGCCGCAACCTGATCCAGACATTTCCCTATCGCACCGTCAGCGGCGCCCTGCTGGACTCCGGCGATTATGGAACGTCTCTGGCCAAGGCCCTCGACCAGGGCGGCCACGCCGAACTGCTGAAGCGCCGCGATCAGGCTCGGTCTGAAGGCCGTTTTTACGGCATTGGTTACGCGGCCGTGGTGGAACCAAGCGTATCGAACATGGGCTACATCACCGCCGTCCTGACACCGGCCGAACGCGCCAAGGCCGGGCCGAAGAACGGCGCCCAGGCCACCGCGACCATCAGCCTGGACCCGGTCGGCGCCGTCAGCGTGCATGTCTCCTCAGTACCGCAAGGCCAGGGGCACCGGACGGTGTTGTCGCAGGTCGTCGCCGATGTGTTCGGGTTACGTCCCGGCGATATCCGGGTCGTTACCGATCTGGACACTGCCAAGGATGCGTGGTCGATCGCCTCGGGCAACTATGCCAGCCGCTTCGCCCCCGCCGTTGCCGGCACCACGCACCTCGCCGCCACGCGACTGCGCGACAAATTGGCCCGCATCGCCGCCGCCCAACTGAACATCCCGGCCGAGGACACAATCTTCGCCAACGGCAAAATCCACGCCCGGTCCAACCCCGACAACGCCGTGTCGTTCAGCCGCATCGCCGCCGCCAGCCACTGGGCGCCCGGCACGCTGCCGGCCGGCGTCGATCAGGCCATCCGCGAAACGGTGTTCTGGACTCCGCCCGAACTGACCGCGCCGAACGAGGCCGACGAGGTCAATTCCTCGCTGTGCCACGGCTTCATCTTCGACATCTGCGCGGTTGAGGTGGACCGCGTCACCGGCGAACTGCAATTCGACCGTTACGTCACGATGCACGATTGCGGCAGGGTGCTGCATCCCGGCATGGTCGCCGGCCAGATCACCGGCGGTTTCGCGCACGCCTTCGGGGCCGCGACGCTGGAAGAACACAGCTACGGCGACGACGGCAGTTTCCAGGCCGGAACGTTGGCCGACTATCTGATCCCGACGGCGATGGAGGTGCCGGAACCCATCATTCTGCACCACGAAACCCTCTCGCCCTTCACTCCGCTCGGTTCCAAAGGCGTCGGCGAGGGCAACTGCATGTCCACGCCCGTGTGCATCGCCAATGCGGTCGCCGACGCTTTGGGCCTGACGGACATTACGCTGCCCATCCTGCCGTCCCGGTTGACCGAACATTTGCATCCGCCGGAACGCACGCCGATTCGGCATGTGAAAACCGGAGAGCGCACCCTGTTCGGCGAAGGCTCCACCACCGTGGACGCGCCGCGCGAAAAAATCTGGGCAATGCTGCTGGACCCGGCGGAGCTGGCCGCGATCATCCCCGGGGCGCACAGCATCGAAAAAACGTCGGAAACCGCGTTCCGAGCGCAGGTGACGCTGGGGATCGGTCCGGTGAAGGGCACGTATCGCGCGGCGATCGATCTGTCCGACCTCCGGCCGCCCGAGTCCGTCACCCTGACCGGTTCGGCGACCGGCGCGCTGGGGTTCGGCCAAGGCAGCGGCCGTGTCACCCTGACCGAGGTCACTCCCGGACGCACCACCATCGCATACCAATACGAGGCCGAGATCGGCGGCAAAATCGCCTCGATCGGTGGGCGCCTGCTGGACGGAGCCGCGCGCATGATCATCGGCCAGTTTTTCGCCGCGCTGGCCGCGCGGGCTGTGGGAGCACGCAAAGGACTGTGGTGGGCACCAACAACCGCCAAGGTGACAACCGTCGGGGCAACCATCGCCCGAGCAACAGCCGTCAATGTAACAACCGTCATGGCCCGGCTTGTCCGGGCCACCCCCCGCCGCACCGGTGCCGCCAAAGGTGGCCCGGACAAGCCGGGCCATGACGGTGTGGGGGACGTCGTGCAAGAAAAACCGGGTATCCTCGCCCGCCTCCTCCGCCGCCTGCTAGGCACGAAATGAAGCCCGCACCGTTCGACTACCTGCGCGCCGGCACGGCGGCCGAGGCTCTGGAAACCCTCCACCAGTGCGGCGGCGATGCCCGCATCCTGGCCGGCGGCCAATCGCTGCTGCCGATGCTGAACATGCGCCTCGCCCGCCCCGGCGTCGTAATCGACATCATGCATGTGCCGGAATGGCAACGTATCGAGACGACCGAAACAACCCTGCGCATCGGCGCCGGCGTCCGGCAGATCGCGCTGGAACGCCATCCCGGCCTGCGGCAGCCGCTGCTGACCGCCGCCCTCGACTGGGTCGGTCACGCCCAAACCCGATCGCGCGGCACGGTCTGCGGCTCCGTCGCCCACGCCGACCCCAGCGCGGAACTGCCGCTGGTTCTGGTCGCGCTGAAAGGCACCATCCATCTGCGGTCCCGCCGCCGCCGGCGAGATGTCGCCGCGGCGGATTTCTTCACCGGCATGATGGCAACCACCCGCACGGACGAAGAAATGATCGAGGCTGTGTCGATCCCAACCGCCCGCCCAGGGACCGGCACCGCATTCCGGGAAATGGCCCGCAGGCACGGTGATTTCGCCATTGTCGCCTGCGCCGCCGTGGCCGACGCCACGACCGTTCGTCTGGCCGTCGCGGGTGTCGCCGACCGCCCGACCGCGATCGATCTCCCGGCCGACCCCGCCACCCGGGACGACGCGCTCGACACCTTTGCCTGGAGCCTGGACGCCCGGGATGACCTGCACGCCACCGCCCGCTACCGGCGTGAACTCGTCCGCCAGATTGGGCGTTCCGTGATGCAAGAGGCCATGCAATGCCGCGCCTGACCGCCGACCGCCGCCATACCGTGCGCTTCACCCTGAACGGCCGCGCCGTCGAAGGGGAAGCCGAACCGCGCCTGCTGCTGGTCGATTTCCTGCGCCACGTCCTGGGAGCCACCGGCACGCATGTCGGCTGTGAGCACGGCGTCTGCGGCGCCTGCACCATCCAGATCGACGGCGACCCGGCCCGCGCCTGCATCATGCTGGCGGTGCAGGCTGACGGCGCGGACATCCGCACGGTCGAGGGCCTCGCCCCTGCCCCGGACCGGCTGTCAGTCCTGCAAGACTGTTTTCGAGAATTTCATGGGCTGCAATGCGGCTTCTGCACGCCGGGCATCCTGATGTCGCTCGACGCGTTCCTGCGCGCCCAACCTGACGCCACCGAACCGGAGATTCGAACGATGCTGTCCGGGCATTTGTGCCGGTGCACCGGCTATGTTCCCATCATGGCGGCGGCGCTCGCGGCGCGCGACCGGTTGAAGGCCAATCCCGATGCTTGATCTCGGCACGTCGTTTCTGGCCAGTGTCTCGCGCGACCCTCACGCCACCGCCATCGTCGATGGCGATCTGCGCCTGACCTACGCGGACTGGCTGCCCCGCATTTCCGCCATCGTCGCGGGCCTGGACGCGCTGGGTATAGAGCACGGCGACCACCTGGTCTGCCTGCTGCAAAACCGGTGGGAGGCCGCGACCCTCCACTGGGCCTGCCAGTTCGCTGGCATCATCCTGACGCCGCTGAACTGGCGCACCACGTCGGAGGAACTCGACTTCTGTCTGGCCGACGCCGGCGCGGTCGCGCTGGCATACGATGACAGCGCGGCGAGCGCCGTCCGCGGGTCCGAGACAGCGGCGAAATTGCCCCGGATTCGCGTCGGCATCGCCGAACCGGGCGAAACCGCCTTCGCCGATCTGCTGAACGCGACCGCCCCCGAAGCAACACCCCGCGCTAACGCCGACGCGTGGTCGCTGATGCTCTACACCTCCGGCACCACGTCGCGCCCGAAAGGCGTTCCCCGCCGTCATCGCGCCGAACGCGCCGCCGCGATCGCGCATGTCGCGCAAAACCTGTACCGCCGCGGCGAGTGCACCCTCGGCGTGATGCCCCTGTATCACACGATGGGGGTGCGCTCCCTGTTGGCGATGTCGCTGATCGGCGGCACCTTCGTTTGTCTGCGGCGCTTCGATGTCCCCGCTGCACTGGCGGCGATCGAGCGCGACCGGATCAGCAATCTCTATCTCGTCCCGACGCTGTACCATGATCTGGTGCATCATCCGCTGTTTGCTTCGACGGACGTCTCCAGCGTCCGCAAACTGGGGTTTGCCGGCGCGCCGATGACAGATGGATTGCTGCAAACACTGCAAGCGGCATTCCGGCCCGATTTATTCGTCAATCATTACGGCAGCTCGGAAATCTATACTTACACCATCAATGATGACGCGCCCCGCAAACCCGGGTGTGCCGGCCGCGCCGGACTCAACCAAATGATCCGGGTGGTGGATTTGAACGATCCTCTGGTGCCGGCAGCAACCGGTCAGGAAGGCGAAATCGCCGCGCTGTTGGCCGGCGACGAGGCGTTCGAGGGCTACTGGCGCCGGCCCGAAGCGGATGCGCGGGCGCTGCGCGACGGCTGGTTCCTGACCGGCGATACCGGCTACTTCGACGCCGACGGCGACCTGTTCGTCACCGGCCGGGTGGATGACATGATTATCACCGGCGGCGAAAACGTTTCTCCAGTAGAAATAGAAAACTGCCTGTCGCTGCATCCCGCAGTGGCCGAGGTGGCTGTCGTCGGACTGCCTGACGCCCGCTGGGGCAAGATCGTCACCGCCTTCATCAAACGCCGCGGCACGGTTGAGCCGGACGAACTGGACGCGTTCTGCCGCCGGTCCGGACTCGCACCCTACAAACGCCCGCGCCGCATCGTGTTCGTTGACGACATCCCGAAATCCCCCGTCGGCAAGCTCTTGCGCCGCAAGCTGGTCGCGGGCGACTACACACCAGAAACCTCCAAGGACTCCAACGTATGACCGAGACCCAACAAAAAGACGGTTTTCGCATTGAAATCGATCCCGCCCAACAGCGCGGCGACATCATCCTGGATCGCCCGCCGTTCAACACGGTCATGATGCCGCAGCGCGACCAGTTGCGGCAGGCGTTTGAGGCACTGGACGCCGACGATCGAGTCCGCATCATCGTCCTGCGCGCCATGGGGGAACATTTTTCCTCCGGTGGCTACATCAAGGGATTCATCGAAGCCTCGCCGGAGACGGTGTCGAAACTGGCCTGGAACATCGCCGCCCCGGCGCGGTGTTCCAAGCCGGTAATCGTCGCCAATCGTGGATTTTGTTTCGGTGTCGGCTTCGAAATCTCCCTCGCCTGCGACTTTCGTATCGCTTCCGAAACTGCTCGGTTTGCCCTGCCGGAACAAAAACTGGGGCAAATTCCCGGCTCCGGCGGATCGGCGCGGTTGCAGAAGATCATCGGGATCACCCGCACCAAGGACATGGTAATGCGGTCGCGGCGCATCCCGGCCAAACAGGCGTACGACTGGGGTATCGTTACCGAAGTGGTGCCGGACGCGGACCTGGAAGCGACCACGGACGCGCTGGTGAAGGAACTGTGCGAATTCGCCCCGCTGGCACAGCGCACCGCCAAGAAACTGCTGAACGACACCGAGGACGCGTCCCTGTCGATTGCCATCGAACTGGAGGGCCACTGCTACAGCCGCCTACGGTCGTCGGACGATTTCCGCGAGGGCGTCGCGGCCTTCCATGAAAAGCGGGCGCCGCAATTCAAGGGAAGCTGATCACGCAAACGGGAACCGGGACATTGCGGCATCGTGCATTGGCACGCTGCCGCGAAACCCGTATCGATGGACTCTGACGCACCGCCACGGAGCGAGCCAATCCGGATGACGCGATGAAGATCCGCTTTTGGGGCACCCGCGGCGGCATCGCCGTTCCCGGCCCCGATACGCTGAAATACGGCGGCAACACCGCCTGTGTGGAGGTCTGTTGCGGACCGCATCGCATCATCCTGGACGCCGGGACCGGATTGCGGCCGCTGGGTGATGCGCTGATTGCCAGCGGGGCGGCGGTGGACGCGGATGTGCTGTTCAGCCACTTGCATCTCGATCACATTATCGGGCTTGGCTTCTTCGCGCCGCTGTATCGGGCGGAGACGGTGTTGCGGTTACACGCGGGGAATATGTCGCAGAAGGCGTTGCGGCAGGCGTTGTCCACCAGTCTGTCGCCTCCGCTGATGCCGGATTTGCTCGGGGCGGCACGGGCCGGGGTTTCCATGCAGGCGTTCAAAGCCGGGGCGTCGTTGACTTTGCATCCCGGATTGGTCGTGGCGACCGCCGCCTTGAATCATCCCGGGGGAGTCATTGGGTACCGTATCATGTGGAACGGGAAATCGGTGGTTTACGTAACGGATACCGAACATACGCCCGGACACCCCGATCCGAACGTTGCGCTGTTGGCGAAGGGTGCCGACGTGCTGATCTATGACGCCAGCTTTACCGATGCCGAGTTGCCGTCTCGCACCGGGTTCGGCCATTCGACCTGGCAGGAAGGCGTGCGGGTCGCCGAGGTGGCCGGCGCCGGACGCCTGGTGCCGTTCCACCACAGCAGTGCAAGGCGCGACCGCGACCTGGATGTTATCGTGGCGGCTGCCGAACAGGCCCGGCCCGGAACCATCGCGGCGTGCGAAGGCCTGACGCTGACGGTTTGACCGCCGTCGCCGGTAGGCGATCCCGTTGTGTGCTGGTAGGGTTCACTCCGGTTTTACATGGAGGGAACGAATCATGGATCTGGGACTGCAAGGCAAGAAAGCCATCGTCTGCGCCGCCAGCAAAGGCCTCGGCCGCGCCTGTGCGATTTCGCTGGCGCGCGAGGGCGTCGAGTTGGTGATCACCGCACGCACGGCGTCCGAACTGGAAGCAACGGCAGCCGAAATTCGCGCCATGACCGGCGTGAAGGTCACCGCGGTTGCCGGGGATATCACATCAGAGGAAGGCCGAGCGGCGGCGCTGGCGGCGTGTCCGAACCCGGATATTCTGGTCAATAACAATGGCGGCCCGCCGCGTGGCGATTTCCGCGACTGGGATCGCGACATGTGGATCAAGGCGGTCGATGCCAACATGCTGGCACCGATCTTCCTGATCAAAAGCGTGATTGACGGCATGATCGACCGCAAGTTCGGGCGGATCGTCAACATCACGTCCGGGTCGGTGAAGTCCCCCATCCCCGAGCTGGGCATGAGCAACGGAGCGCGCGCCGGATTGACCGGATTCGTTGCCGGTTTGGCGCGTCAGGTGGCCAAGCACAACGTGGTGATCAACAACATCCTGCCCGGCCCGTTCCTGACGGATCGTCTGCGCGGCGGATTCGCCGAGGCATCGCGGAAAACCAACCGGCCGGTGGATGAGTTGGTGCAGGAGCGGCTGTCAAACACGCCAGCCGGGCGGGCCGGCGATCCGGCCGAGTTCGGCGATGCCTGCGCGTTCCTGTGTTCGGCCAAGATCGGCTTTATTGTCGGGCAGAATTTGTTGCTTGATGGCGGCGCGTTCAATTCCGCCAGCACTTGATGTGTCCGGGCGGCGGGTTAAACCGCCGCCCGAGCCTTGCCGCCTTTGCGTCAACCAAATGCCCGGCGGATACGGCCCCAATCCTCGATCGCGTGCTCCTGACCAGGCGGGATGGAGAACACCACCTGATCGAACCCGGCATCCCCCAACGCACCAATCCGCTGTGTCAGGTCCGCCACCGTGCCGACGAAGCTGGTCCGCCGAATCATCTCCGCCGTGATGAAGGGACGTTCGTCCGGACGGACGAACATCAGGTGCCCGCGATGGTTGTCCAGGTAATAGGCGTCCTTCGGTTCGAACGACCTTGCGTGCTCGACATAAGCCTCCACCGCGGCGGCAAATTCAGGCCGCATCGCCACCGGAGTTGGATAGCCCGCCAGCGCGGTATCCGCCGCGCGATGCAGCAACATCGACGCACGCGGCGCAGCCAATGCCATGCCGCGCGGCCCGTCCGCCGGCTCACCTTCTTCCAGCACCGCCCCGCCGATCCACGCGACGGAGGTCAACGCGTCGCGCGCCCGTCCCTCCGCCGCCCAGGCGGCTCGCATCTGTTCCAGCGTCGCCGCGCCGCGTTCGGCGTCCGCGACGTTATCGATCCAGGCGGCCCCCAGCCGGGCCGTCACCGCTCGCGCCTTGGGACCGGAGGCTGCGATGTAGGTCGGGATTTCGTCCTGCGTGTTGATCAGTCCCAGATCGGGATTGAGGTAACGAATTTTCCGCCGTTTACCCTCGACAGTGAATTCCACCGTCTCGCCACGCCACAGCGCCTGGATGATCCGGACGTACTCCTCCATGTCCGCCAGCTTGACCGCACCGAGACCCATGGTGCGGCGGCCGGTGAATCCGGTGCTGACGCCGAACACGATGCGCCCCGGCGCCAATTTGTTCAGCGATGCGAAGGCGGTGGCGGCCACGGGGGCGATCCGGTTCGACGGGATCAGCACGCCGGTGCCCAGCTTGATCCGGCTGGTCTTCATCGCCGCCGCCGTCATGGCGACAAACGGATCGGCATTCAGCATCTGGGTGTCGAAGAACCAGGCGTTACTGAACCCGAGTTCTTCCGCGCGTCTGACCAGACGCCAGGAATCGGCCGCGGTTGGAATCGCGATACCGAACTGCATGATGTTGTCTCCCCTTCTCAGGTATTCTGCCTGGAAGGCTACACATGCTTACCCGGGACACAAGTTTACGGATGCAGGATCAGCTTCTGCACGCGCCAGTTCAGCAATTCCCCGACAAATAGCGTATTCTCGGACGGACACGCCATTTCATGGATCCAACCGAACTGCTTCGGCTGCTTGCCGGCCATTCCGAGGACGCCGAGGACCTTCCCCTCCAGCGTCATCTTGTAGATCCGGCCTGGATAGGCATCCGACGCATACAGCACCTGATGCGGAGGCGGCGTGATGCATACCGTCCACGGCGACCCGGGCGCCATCGTCTGTGGCGTTCCGGGTGGCATCGGCAGCTTCGGCTTGTTGCCGATCGCCGGTTTCGCGTCCGGATCGTACGGCACGTCGATGGTGATCACACGCATCACCCCGCCCGTCGTATCGAACACCTGAATGCGCCGGTTACCACGATCCGCCACATAGATGTTGTTCTTCGCATCCACCGCGATGCTGTGCGGCGTCATCAGTTCGCCCGGCTCGTCGCCCGGCGTGCCCCAGGACATCAGCCAGTCGCCGTTCTTCGACACCTTGGCGATGCGGGAGTTGATGTATCCGTCGCTGATATAACCATTGCCATCGGAGTCCCAGGCAATGTCGGTGACCTGGCGGAACATGCCGTCAACCGGTGCGCGAGGCGGTTTGGGATGCCGCAATGGTTCGGTATCTTCGTCCGAGGCCTCTTGCTTGCGGCCAAACACCATGGTGACGCGTCCAGCCGGGTCGAAGCGGACGACCTGATCGGAGCCCTTGTCGGTGACCCAGATATTGTCCTGCTTATCCACCTTGACCGAATGCGCGAACGACCACGCATACAGATTATGGCCGATCTCCCGCTCAAATTTGCCGTCGCCGCTGAATTCCAGCAATTGCGCCGCCGCGGCTCCGTACGCCGGGCCGCTCGTGTTGCCGCGGGAAAAGACGAAGATATGGCCCTTGGAATTGACGGCCACGCCGGACACTTCGCCCAGATAGAGATCTGGTGGCATGGTCAACGGATTGGGGACGGAATCGAACGCAATCACCGACACTGGTGGGGCCTCGGCAGGCACTGGTTGTGCCACGGCAGGCACCGCCGCCACGCCGATCAGGGCCAGCGCTCCAAGCAATGCTGTCTTCATGCGAGTCTCCATCATTGCGCGGCATAGATGATCGTTTCAAACTGAATGTCAATCTCGGACAGGAACCAATCGATGCGATTCGTAACGGCCATCGCTTTATTCGCTGCGTGGCCGGCTGCGGCCTTTCCCCAGGCCCCGGCTGGTCAGAGCATCGCCGATAGCGCGACGTTCGGCGCGGTCGCCTCGCTGGCGCCGATGTGTGCGCTGCGCGATGAGGCATGGTCGTCCGACCTGCGCCGAGCCGCGATGCAGGCAGCGACAGGCAGCGGCGCCACGGACGATGATACCCTGTCGTCCGCGCCCGGCGCCAATCAGGTGATCGCCGCACTCGGTTACGGCGATATGGAGGCGCTGGAGGACTTCGCAGCCGACCGGCCGGACGCCACCTGCACGGCACTACGCCAAAACCCGGCCCTGGGCCGGGCCGATGCGGCGGTCAATGCCTTCCGGCAACGGCGGGACGGCAAACCTGTTGGTTAAGTAACAATACCCGGCGGCGCATCTATTGCCACCCTGGCCAGGGGATGCCAGCCTTCCGGAAACGGAGGGATCGAGACGTGACCAACAAGCAGGCGGCAAGCCCCGGATACGTCGCGTTCGTCATCGGCCTGACGTTCATGTGCAACGTATTCCTGGGCGAGGAAACACGAGCGGTCAGCCTGTCAACGCCATTGATACTGAAGGAATTTGGTATTACGGCGTCACAACTCGGTTTCGCGCAGACGGTCGCGAACTGGGTCGGACTGATCGGCTGGGGCGGATCTTTGCTGATCGCGGACGGGCTTGGCCGGAAGCCGGCGTTTCTGACCGTTCTGCTGGGGTTTTCGATTACCGCGCCGCTGATCGGCTTCGCCGGCAGCTTCTCCCAACTGACGATATTGCTCTCGCTGGCGGCAGTCTTCCGTAATACAGGAACCATCAACTACGTCATCCTGGCCGAGACCGCGCCGCCGGCGATCAGGGCTTTCATTTTGTCATTTCTCAACAGCGCGGTTGTGCTGGCCTATATGATCAGTGCGCTGCTGGCCGGCGTGATCATCCCGGCATGGGGCTGGCGCGCGATGTTCTTCATCGATGCAAGCTGCGTCCTGGTCTTCCTGGCGGCGTGGCTGTGGATGCGCGAGACCGATGCGTTCCGAAATGCCAGCGCGCATCGCGAACGCCAGGGAAAGCGCCAAAGGCCCGACCTTCTGCTGCCCTGGAAAGCGTACCCGGGCAGAGCGACACTGGGGTTTTTCATTATGGTGGTGTATCTGGGCGCGTATCCGTCGTTTTCCACCTGGCAAACCGCCTGGCTGGTGAATGAGGTGAAAATCCCGTTCGCCCAATCCACCAACTGGATCGCCATCTGGCTGGGAGCGTCCGCGATCGCCTATTGGCTGTGCGGCTGGTTGGCCAACCAGTTCGGCAAGAAGCGGGCGATCCCGCTGTTCGCCGGTCTCGGCGGCTGTTTCTTTATTGCCATCATCTTCGGCACATGGACCACCAATGAAATATTCTGGCTGGGACTGGGTCTAAACTTCTTCGTCACCGGGCACTATGGGGCGGGAAGCTATGCCTATGTGAACGAATTGTTCCCGGCGCAAATCCGCGGCTCCGTCCAGGCCAGTTTCGCGGTGTTCGTGGGATTCACCGTCAGTTTTGCACCAACCATTCCCCCGTTGATCGCCCAAAACCATCTGGACCACATTTCGCTCGGTTTCCTGTTCCCCATGGTGCTGACCTTCGCGGCGGCAGCGATCTTTCTGTTCGTGGCACCGGAGACGGCGCGCCAGCCACTGGAAGACATCGTCCGGTAGCCCGCTTGCCGATCCAAAGCGTCAGGCGCTATGCAATCGGTAAGGAGACATCCAAAGCATGAACAGCATGGAAACAATACGCCTGGGATGCGGCGCCGGATTTTCGTCCGACCGGCTGGGGCCGGCGATCGATCTGGCCCAGCGTGGGGCGCTGGACTACCTGGTGTTCGAATGTATCGGCGAGCGTACCATGGCCTTCGGCCACCGTGACCGCATGCTGGACTCCACGCGAGGCTACAATCCGCAGCTTCGCGCCCGCATGCGCGGCGTGCTGGCCCATTGCCACGCCAACGGAACGAAGATCGTCACCAACATGGGCGTCGCCAATCCCCGCGCCGCCGCCCTGCTGGTCATCGAGATCGCCCGCGAACTCGGGCTGACCGGCCTGAAGGTCGCCTGCGTGGAGGGCGACGATGTCACCCATCTGATTGGCCCCGACACGGAATTCATGGACCACCCGGGCGCGGTGAAAGACGTCGGCCTGCGCATGGTCGGCGCCAATGTCTATCTGGGTGTGGAGGCTTTGCTGCCGGCGTTGCAAGCCGGCGCCGACGTGGTGATTGCCGGCCGTATCGCCGATCCCGCGCTGTTCCTGTCGCCGCTGGTGCATCGTTTCGGTTGGGCGCTGGACGACTGGACCGCCCTGGGCCGTGGCACGTTGGCAGGTCATCTGATGGAATGCGGTATGCAGATCACCGGCGGCTATTTCGCCGATCCCGGCTTCAAGGATGTGCCGCGTTTGGCCGATTGCGGTTTCCCGATCGCCGAGGTCTCCGCTGACGGCAGTTTCGTCATCACCAAGTTGGACGATACCGGTGGCTGCGTGACGCCTGCCACGGTGAAGGAACAACTGCTGTACGAAGTGCACGATCCGGCCGCCTATCTGACTCCCGACGTCACCGCCAATTTCCGCGGCGTTTCGGTCACGCAGGTCGGTCCCGATCGTGTTCGGCTGACCGGCGCGGACGGCAGTGTTCGACCCGAAAAACTAAAAGTGACCATCGGCTTCGACGGCGGCTTCCTGGGTGAGGGCGGCGTCAGCTACGCCGGACCCAACGCCCGCGCCCGGGCCGAACTGGCAGCCAATGTTGTCCGTGAACGCCTGACCCGCATCAACCAACTCGGCGGCGATCTGCGAATTGACCTGGTGGGGCTGAATGCGCTGCACCAGACAGCGGAAACGCCGGTCAGCGACGCCGCCGACATCCGGTTGCACGTGGCGCTGCGCTCGACTGACCGGGATGATATCGATACAATGCTGTGGGAGGTCGAATCCTTGCTGTGCTGCGGCCCCGCCGGCGGGGGCGGCTATCGTGGTCAGGTCACGCCTTGTGTTGTGACGCATTCCTGTCTGATCGCTCGCGATCAGGTTTCCCCGACGTTTGAAATGTTTGTCGCATGACCCGGAAGACAATCCACGATATCGCCCATGCTCGTGCGGGCGATAAAGGCAACACCTCCAATATATCGGTCTGGGTGTATGATCCGAAAGACTATCCGTTGCTGAAACGGCAATTGACGGCAGAACGGATCAAGCAGGAATTTCCAAAACTGTTTACCGGGACGGTGACCCGTTACGAGATGGACGATCTGCACGGACTGAATTTCGTCATGCTGGATGCGTTGGAGGGTGGGGTGAACACCTCGTTGAATCTCGACTCGCACGGCAAATCGTTCAGTTATTTGCTGTTGGGGCTGCCGATCGAGGCGTGATCAGGCGCCGGTGCCTTCGACGAAGCAAATGATGGTCCGGCCGGACCAGCAGGCGACGCCCTCTCCGGTCGGGTTGTCGTGTTTGTGAAGCACATTGTCCTCCGGGACATCGACCCAGGCGTAGGGCGGGTTCTGCCATCGCGAGAACTCGCCGCCGATGAAGGCCTGAAAATGGCCATCCACGATGCGATATTTCACCATCCGGCAGTCGGAACGGTCACAGCAGGATAATTCCGTCCGTGGTTGCCGCAGGCTGCGGAACCAGGGGGCCAACGCCATATCGCCGTCCGCCGGTGGCGCGGCTCGGGATGGCACATGCAGGGCGCCGATCAGGGTTGCCGCGGCGGCGATCCTGCGGGACGCGCGATACGGCTTCATGCAGGCCAAAATCCCATCCGGGGCCTCGCTTGGTTCAGACAAAGTTATGTAAGAACGGTCGGCAAACCTGCTTCAACAGCGATACAGTGAGAAGATCGTGGCCCCTAGCCCAGAGGGACCGCAATGGCTACGGACTTCACGAGTGCGGGATACCAATCCCTGAGGAGCGGCGGTTTCATATCAGCGGGCGTTGATACAGACACACGCGGATCGTCCTCAATATCGTCATGGTGCGCGAATGCGCCATCCACGTCTTTTGTTCACACAAACAAAAGACGTGGATGCCGACCTTCGTCGGCATGACGGGGTGCCGCTGAGCGGGAGTCGATGTCAAAGACGATCAGTCTCATCATACGCTAGCGCGGTGGAATGCGTCCGAGCGCGCGTAGAACGACTTCGGGTGTCAGGGGGATTTCTGAAATCGTTACGCCGAACGGCGCCAGCGCGTCGTTGACCGCATTGGCCACAGCCGCGGCGGCGCCGGCCGTCCCGGCCTCTCCCGCGCCCTTGGCGCCGAGTTCGCTGTCGGCAGTCGGGGACACCACATGCCCCACCGCGATATCCGGCATTTCCCCCGCCATCGGGACGAGATAATCGGCCATGCTGGCATTGAGCATCTGGCCGCGTTCATCGTAACGGCAATGCTCGAACAGGGCCGCGCCGAGGCCCTGCACAACGCCGCCGCGGATCTGCTCATCGACGAGCTGCGGGTTCAGGATCGTTCCGCAATCTTCGACGACCCAGTGCTCGAGCAGGCGGATTGTTCCGGTGTCGGGGTCGAGCTCCAGATAGCTCGCCTGGATGCCGTTGGTGAAAGCGAACGGATACGCGCGCGGCACATAATGTTTCGTTGCCATCAGTTCGGCCTGGAAGCCGGGCGGCAACGTGTCGGGGCGGAAATAGGTGATGCGGGCCAGTTCGGCCAGGCTCAGCCGTTCCGCCGTGCCGCCAATATCGACGATCCCGCCATTCTGAATGTCCAATGTGTCCGGCCGGGCCTGCAGGATACTCGCCGCCACATCCAGGATGTTCGCGCGCAACTGCTTGCCGGCCTGCCACGCGGCTTCTCCGCCGATGCCGGCCGCGCGCGACGCCCAGGTGCCGCCGCCATACGGGGTGGCATCGGTGTCACCGGATATGACGCGAACGTCCGACAACGCCACGCCCAACGCCGTCGCCACCACCTGAGCCGTCACCGCTTCGGCGCCCTGGCCTTGTTCAGTGACGCTGGTCTGGCACATGATCGTTCCGGCTGCATCCAACCGCAGCGTCACGCCGTCCTGGGACGAAATGCGGGCGCCGCCAACGCCATAGAACGCCGCGGACGGATTTGTCACTTCCACGAAGGCGGCAAAACCGATGCCGCGATGAACACCCTTTTCCCGCAACGAGCCTTGTTCCGCCCGCAATGCGTCATAGTCCATCATCGCCAATAGCTTGTTCAACGATTCATGATGCGACAACGACTCGAACCGCATGCCGGACGGTGACGCGCACGGATACGCGTCGTCCGGAACCAGATTGCGCCGGCGGATTTCCACCGGGTCCATGCCGATGGCGCGAGCCGCCAGATCGACCAGCCCCTCGGTCACCGAACAGGCAATCGGATGCCCGACGCCGCGATACTGGCACATCGGCGTCTTGTTCTGGAACACGACACGGGTGCGGGCGCGGTAGTTCGGCGTGGTATAGGGACCGCCAACCAGGTTCACCACCTGGTTCGCCTCGATCGCGCTGGTGCGCGGATACATCGAGTAGGGGCCGATGCCGGTCAGATCGTCGATTTCAAACGCCGTAATGGTCCCGTCGTTACGCACCGCGACACGGGCTTTCACGCGGTGGTCGCGCGCATGAATGTCGGTGACGAAACTTTCCAGCCGGTCGGCGACGTATTTCACCGGGCGGCGCAACATCTTCGATAATGCAGCGGTGGCCATTTCATCGGGATAGACGTGCACCTTGATGCCGAACGATCCGCCGACATCCTTGCAAACGACACGAACCTGTTGTTCGGCAAGCCCCAGGTGCAGCGCCAGGATATTCTGGATCATGTGCGGCGCCTGGGTGCCTTGATAAACGGTCAGGCGCTCCTCGCCGGGCCGCCAGTCGGCCACGACCGCACGGGGTTCCAGCGTCACCCCGGTATGGCGTCCAAACACGAACTCCGCTTCCGCGACCGCGTCAGCCCCAGCGAAAGCATCATCCACCGCGCCCGCATCCAGACGACGCTCAAACGCCAGATTGTCACCGAGCGAGGCATGAATCACCGGCGTTGTGGGATCCAGCGCGGTTCGCATATCGGTGACCGGTTCCAGTTCCTCATAGTCCACCACGACCTGTTCCGCCGCGTCCTCCGCCACCGCTCGGGATTCCGCCACCACCGCCGCCACCGCCTCACCCTGCCAGCACACGACATCGACGGCGATAGCATGTTGCGGTGCCGATTTGAGACCCTTCAGATGGGACAGCACGCCGACCCATGGCGAGCAAACCGCCGCCAACTCCGCGCCCGTCACCACAGCAACGACTCCCGGCATCGCCCACGCGGCAGTGCCATCAATCCGGACAATCCGAGCGTGGGCGTAAGGCGACCGCACGAAAGCGACATGCACCATGCGCGGCAGGACAAGATCGCTGACATAGGTGCCTCGTCCTTGCAGCAAGCGCGCCAGATTGGGACGCGCCACGCTGCGCCCGATGTAGGAGTTCGGCCGGTCCAGGGGAGATAAAACGGTCATCCAGCATGCGTGCCCGACGGGCCATCCAGCGTCAATGCCGCCGCGAGGTGGCGTAACCCGAAAACCGGGCGCACAGTTCCTGGAACAACAAGACGTCCAGGACAATGCTGCCCCATCGTTACCCCGCCTGATCCGATGTCCGACTCGACCGCGGTTCCAAACCGAGGCCTGATCACCGCATCCGCGATGCTGGCGATGCTGATGCAGACGCTGGATTCCACCATCGCGAACGTGGCGCTGCCGTACATGCAGGGCAGCATGGCCGCCTCGACGGATGAGGTGACCTGGGTCCTGACCTCCTACGTCATCGCCGCAGCGATCATGACCGCGCCCGTCGGATGGATGGCGCGCCGCTTCGGCCGCAAGAAGTTGTTCATCGGCGCGCTGATCGGATTCACCATCACGTCAATGATGTGCGGAGCGGCGCAAACGCTGAATCAGCTTGTGGGATTTCGCCTGCTGCAGGGCATGTGCGGCGCTGCCATCGCACCGCTGTCGCAGGCGACGATGCTGGACATCTATCCGTTTTCGAAACGCGCCCAGGCGATGGCCCTGTTCTCCATGGGGGTCACGCTGGGGCCGATCATGGGACCGACCTTGGGCGGCTACCTGACCGACGCCTATAGTTGGCGGTTCGTGTTTTACGTGAACCTGCCGTTCGGTATCCTGGCGATCCTCGGCCTGCTGATCTTCATGAAAGAGACGCCGGCACAAGATAACCTTCGTTTCAGTTGGTATGGCTTCGGAATCCTGGCGCTGGGCTGCGGTTCGTTGCAGCTTATGTTGGATCGCGGCCAGGAACTGGACTGGTTTTCCTCCGCCGAAGTCATAACCGAGGCGGTCATCGCCGCGCTTGGTTTTTACCTGTTCATCGTTCACATGTTCACCTCGGACAAGCCGTTCCTGGCGATCGCCCTGTTCCGCGACCGGAATTTCAGCGCCGGCATGGTGATGGTGTTCTGCGTGTCATCGGTCATGCTGGCGACGGCGGCGCTGCTGGCGCCCTACCTGCAAAATCTCGCGGGCTACCCGGTCTATACCGCCGGCTGGGCGATGGCGCCGCGCGGCCTGGGCACCATCATGTCGATGTTTCTGGCCAGCCGCCTCGGCATGAAGGTCGATCAGCGCAAGATCATGGCGTGCGGCCTGCTGGTGCTCGGTTGGGCGCTGTACGAAATGAGCACCTGGACGCCCGACGTGACGCAAGAGCAGATGATGCTGACGCTGGTGCTACAGGGATTCTCCATCGGTTTGGTGTTCAATCCGATGTCGGTCATGGCCTACACGACGCTGTCACCGCAACTGCGCGGCGAGGGCACATCGCTGCAATCGCTGGCTCGCAATATCGGTTCGGCGATCGGCATTTCGGTCACGTCCTTCACCCTGACCCGCGGCGTGCAAACAACCCACGCCGAAATCGCCGCGGGAATCACGCCGTTCAACCGGGTGCTTCAGATGGGCGACTATGTCTCACGGACGCTAAACCCGGTGACGCGGCATGGGGCGGCCCTGCTGGACGATATGATCAACCATCAGGCCAGGATCATCGCCTACAATAACGACTTTCGGTTGATGATCCTGACGATCGTGCCGCCGATGGTCCTGCTGCTGTTCATGCGCCGGCACGTCCGGCCGGTCGCGGCGGCGGGGGACGACTAACCGCTCCGCCCATTCGCCGTCGTGACGATGGCATCGACAATGGCGTGATACCCGGTGCAGCGACAGTAATTCCCCGACAGATGCTCGCGTATCGTCTCCCGATCCGGATTGCTCTCCCGCAGCAGCAGGTCCTGCGCCGCGATCAGCATGCCCGGCGTGCAATAGCCGCACTGGAGCGCGTTCCGTTCGTGAAACGCCTTCTGCAGGTCAGCGATCTCGCCGCTGTCCGACAATCCCTCGATCGTCTCAACCCGGCAGCCATCCGCTTGCACCGCCAACACCAGGCACGCCCGAGCCAACGCGCCGTCGATGCGTATTGTGCAGGCCCCACAGACGCCGTGCTCGCAGCCCAGATGAGTGCCGGTCAGCGACAGGTGCTCGCGCAGGAAGTCGCCCAGATGCAGACGGGGTTCGACCTCAGCCCGCACCGCCTCGCCATTCACCGTCAGGGCGATCTTCATATCCTGCCCCCCAGAGCCAGCAGCGCCCGATCCCGCAATACGCCCGCCAAATGCACCCGCATCGCGGCCGTCGCCTGTAAGTCATCTGGGGGATCAAGTGCCAGTGCCTCGCCGGCCTGACGCAAGACCGGACGATCGCCAACCGAGAAAAACGCCAGCCGTGACCCGAGGGCCGCCAAACCGACGATCGCGTAGTCGCCGCTCCGCCGCGCGATCTCCTCGAAAAACCAGCTTCCGCCGGTCAGTGGAATGTCCACCGCCGTCAGCATTTCGTCCGGCGCCAAAGCCGTCTGGAACAGACCGGTAAAGAAGTACTCCGCCGCGATGCGCCGTGTCCCGCGCGGCGAGTCCGCGAGCATCACGGCCTGCAACGCCACCATGCACGCCGGCAGTTCCGACGCCGGATCGGCATGCGCCAGATTGCCACCGATCGTCCCGCGCGCCCGGATCGCCGGATGCGCGACATGCCGCAGCGCCTCGGTCAGCAGCGGCACATGCCGGGCCACCAATCCATCCCGTAACACCGTCTGATGCCGGACCAACGCGCCAATCCGCAGCCTATCGCCCCGCATCTCGATCGCGTCCAACCCGGAAATCCGCCCGATATCGATCAGCACGGATGGTGAGGCCAGCCGCAGGTTCATGGCCGGCAACAGACTTTGCCCGCCAGCCAAGATCCGCGCATCCGGCCCGTGTTCGGCCAGCAATGCGCAGACTTCGGCAACGGTCGTTGCCCTGACATAATCGAATGCCGGCGCTTTCATCTCGGTGCGTGTTCCCTCGGCCGACCGGTTGTCGCGGCATCTCGGTTGATGATCAGGATCGCCGGTCGCTCCGCACCGGTCAAGGCCACCCTCGTCCGGGTGAAACCGGGGGCATCGCCCGGCGCCGCTTGCTCCCGGCCAGCGGGTTGAGTAGGTGAACGATCAACAGAAACCAGCGCCGCCGTCCAGCAACGGTGGTGACAAAACGGAGGCATCGTCATGGCCGGCACAGTTGGCATCATCGGTCTCGGCATCATGGGCGGTGCGATTTCGAAAAACCTGATCGAGCGCGGCTGGACGGTCTTCGGCACCGATCTTGACGCAGCGAAGCGCGCGGACCTGACCACGGCCGGCGGCGTTGCCTGCCCCGATGTGGCGGCGGTCTGCGCCAATGCAACGGTCGTCCTGACCAGCCTGCCGTCGCCCTACGCCCTGGCCGCCGTGGCCGCCGCCATCGCCGCCACCCCGGACAAGCGTGTCGTCGTCGAAACCAGCACGATGGCGCTGGCCGACAAGCTGGCCGCGCATGATGTGCTACATGCGGCCGGCCATACCGCGTTGGACTGCACGCTCAGCGGCACCGGCGCCCAGGCGGTCAACCGGGATCTTGTCATCTACGCCAGCGGCGACTCGGCGGCCATCGCCGACCAGATGCCGCTGTTCGCCGACTTCGCCCGCGCCGCGCATGACATCGGCACCTACGGCAACGGCACCCGCATGAAGTTCGTCGCCAATCTGCTGGTCGCCATCCACAACGTCGCGGCGGCCGAGGCGATGGTGCTGGCGAACGCCGCGGGGCTCGACCCCGACCTGGTCGTGAAACTGGCCGGCGCCGGCGCCGGAGCCTCCCGCATGTTCGACATGCGGGCGCCGATGATGGCGGCACGCCACTACACGCCGGCCACAATGCGGGTTTCGACCTGGCAGAAGGACATGGACATCATTGGCGCCTTCGCCCGCGACCTGGGCGTGACGTTGCCATTGTTCGAGGCGAGCGCGCCGATCTACACCACCGCCATGGAGGCCGGACTGGGCGACCAGGACACGGCGGCGGTTTTCGCCGTGCTCGACAAAGCGCATCAGAAAATCTGATGGCTTAGAGCAGGAATCGTCATTTCACGGGATGTGGCGATACCACCTAGTAGTCTGCCATCAACACGCGCCAAAAAATCCGGGGAAACGCACCAATGAAGATGTCGCGCCGCACCATGCTTCACGGCACCGCTGGCCTTGCCACCGCGGCCGCGTTGTCCGCCCCGGCCCGCGCGGCGGAGCCGATCCGGCTGGGGTTGCTGACGGTGAAGACGGGGCCGCTGGCCTCGGGCGGGCTCGACATGGAGCGCGCCCTGACGATGTTCCTGAAGGAACGCGACAACACCCTGTCCGGCCGCAAGGTCGAACTGATCGTCGCCGACACGGCCGGCGCACCCGCCACCGCCCGCACCAAGACGCAGGAACTGGTGGAAAAGAACGACGTCCACTGCCTGATGGGTCCGTTGGCGGCGTTTGAGGCTTTGGCGATCGACGATTACATCCGCGAAAAGCAGATTCCCGTTCTGGGTGTCGCTGCAGCCGAGGATGTCACGCAACGCAAGCCGAACCCGTGGCTGGTTCGTGGCACATCCAGTTCCGCGCAGTGTGCTCACCCGATGGGCGAATATTGCGCGAAAGATTTGAAATACAAAACGATGATCACCATTGGCGACGACATCGCCTATGGCCATGAAATGACCGCCGGTTTTCAGCGGGTGTTCGAGGAAAACGGCGGCAAGATCGTCCAGAAGCTGTTCGCTCCGCTGACCGCTCCCGATTACGGCACGTATATTTCGCAGTTGAAAGAGGCAGACGCGATCTTCATCGGGTTTGCCGGATCGAACGGTTTCCGCTTCCTGCGCCAGTTCAATGAATATGGGTTGCAAGCCAAGCTGATCCCGGTGGGCGGCATGACCGCGCTGGATGAGGCCGTGCTGCGCAACATGGGCGACGAGGCGCTTGGGATCGTAACGACCTGCTGGTATTCCGCCGAACTGGACAATCCGGCGAACCAGAAGTTTGCTCCGGCATTCCGAGCGGAAAACAAATACGATCCAGGGTTTTATGCGGCGGCAACCTATGTCGAGGGCGCGGTGCTGGAAGCGGCTCTGAAAAGCATCGACGGCAAGATCGAGGACAAGCCGGCGTTCATGGCGGCGTTGCGCGCGACCAAAACCGATACCGTGCGCGGACCGGTTCGTTTCGATGAATTCGGCAACGTGATCGGTAATGTCTATATCCGCAAGGTGACGCGGAAAGAGGGACGTTTGGTCAACTCGGTGATCAAGACCTATCCGGATGTCAGCCAGTTCTGGACCTATGACCAGAAGGCGTTCCTTGCCAACCCGGTCTATTCACGCGATTGGCCGCCTGCGAAGAACCTGTCGAACTGATGCAGTTCTGGGTGGCACAGACGTTGAACAGCCTCGCCTTTGGCGGGCTGCTCTTCCTGTTGTCATCAGGCTTCTCGCTGATTTTCGGATTGATGCGGCTGGCCAACCTGACCCACGGCGCGTTGTTCATGCTGGGCGCTTATATCGGTGCGTATCTGATGCGGGCCTTCCCCGGCACCAGCCTGTGGATGGCCGCGCTGGCCAGCGGGATCGCTGTGGCGGTGTTTGGCGGCCTGCTGGAACGTTTCGTGCTGCGCCGCCTCGCCGGCAATGCGCTCGGGCAGGTGCTGCTGACGCTGGGGATTGCGTTTATCATTTCTGACGGCTGCCTGCTGGTGTTTGGCGGCGATCCGATTCCGCTGTCCACGCCTCGCTGGCTGGCGAGGCCGGTGTTCCTGTGGGGCTTCATTTTTCCGGCGTATCGGCTCGCGGTGGTCGTCCTGGCTGTTTGCGCCGCCCTGGGCCTGCATATTCTGCTGGATCGCACGCGGCTCGGCGCGATGATCCGAGCCGGGGTGGATGACATGGCGATGGCGCGGGCGGTCGGAATTCCGGTGTCGGCGATCTTTACGCTCGTGTTTTGTCTTGGTTCGGCCATTGCCGGCGCCGGAGGTGTGCTGGCCGGCCCGATCCTGTCCGCCTACCCCGGGCTTGACGGCGACATGCTGCCGCTGGCGCTGATCGTCGTCATCCTGGGCGGCGTCGGCAGCATCACCGGGGCGTTTGTCGGCAGCTTTATCATCGGTGCGATCTACACATTCGGCATCGCGCTGCTGCCGGACCTGGCTTACGTGATTCTGTTCCTGCCGATGATTCTCGTGATTGCGATCCGGCCAAACGGGCTGTTCGGGCGGATGGCGGTATGAGAACGCGCGGGTTATACACGGCGGTCTCCCTGATTTCGCTGATCGTCCTGCCATTCGTTGCAGGCGACTTCTACATCAACCTCGCGACCCAGGTGCTGATCGCGGTTGTGTTCTCGGCCAGCCTCAACATCCTGGTCGGCTACGCCGGCCTGTCTTCGCTCGGTCATGCCGCTTTCCTCGGCTTTGCCGCCTATATCTGTGCCGGAACGACGGTCACGCTCGGCCTGCCGCCATTGGTTGCCGCGGTTCTGGCGCTGGCCGGAACCACCCTGCTGGCCGCCATCTTTGGTGCCATCGCACTGCGCGCCAGCGGATTGGGTTTCCTGATGATTACTTTGGCGTTGGCGCAGGTGGTGTGGGGCCTCGCCTATCGCTGGGTCGGACTGACCAACGGCGACAACGGCCTGACCGGCCTGACCCGGCCGCACCCGTTCGGCCTGTCGCTCGACAGTCCCGCCGCCTTTTACCTCGCGACGCTGCTGATAACCGGGATCGCACTGACCGTGATCGCGATCCTGGTCGGCTCCGCTTACGGCGTTTCTCTCCAGGGCACCCGCGACCAACCGCGCCGCATGGCCGCTCTGGGTCACAACGTCTGGCTGGTGCGCTGGACCGCCTTCATCATCGCCGGCTTCTGGGCGGGAGTCGCAGGCCTGCTTTACGTCTATTACCAGCGCTACATCCATCCATCGGTCCTCTCGATGGCCACCTCCGCCGAAGGACTCTTGGGAGTCATCGCGGGCGGATCGGGCACCCTCGCCGGCCCGGTCGTCGGTGCTGCCTTGGTGGTCATTCTGAAAAACTATGCGTCGATCTATATCGAACGCTGGAACATGCTGCTGGGCGCCGTCTTCGTCCTGATCGTGCTGGTGATGCCGGACGGTATCGTTCCGGGTGTGCGCCGGCTGTTGGCACGACGCGACCGATGACCGTCCCGGCCTTGCTGATCGAGAACTTGCACAAATCGTTCCGTGGCCTGATCGCCACCAACGACGTCACGATGCGCATCGAACCCGGAGAACGCCGCCTGCTGATCGGTCCTAACGGCGCCGGCAAGACCACCCTGTTCAATCAAATCTCCGGCGACCTGCTGCCCGGCGCCGGCCGCATCGAACTGTTCGGAACGGACGTAACGACCCTGCCACCGCATCGGCGGGCGCATATGGGCCTTGCTCGGACCTACCAAATCCTGACGCTGTTTCCACGCGAAACGCTCTTGCGCAATGTGGAACTTGCTTTGCTTGGATTGCGTCCGGGGCGCTGGAACATGGTCCGCCCGTTAGCACGCGACCGCGCGCTGGTGCAGGAAGCCGCCGTCGCCCTGACCCGTGTCGGTCTGGGCGGATTAGCGGACCGCCCCGTCGCCGCCTTGTCGTATGGCGAGAAGCGCCGCCTCGAAATCGCCCTCGCACTGGCCCAAAACCCGCGCCTTCTATTGCTGGACGAACCCCTCGCCGGCCTCTCCACCGAGGAACGCGAAACCGTCCGCAAGGTCATCGCCGACATCCCGCGCACCACCACCGTCGTGCTGATCGAGCACGATATGGACATCGCGCTGGATCTTGCTGACACAGTCACATTGCTGCAATTCGGCATCGTCATCGTCGATGGCACCCGCGATTCCGTTATCGCCGATCCCCGCACGCGGGAGGTCTATCTTGGCCACTGACGCTCTGACCCTGGACAACGTCCACGCCTTCTATGGCGACAGCCACGTGCTGCAAGGCGTCTCCCTCGCGGTCCCGCAAGGCCAGGTCCTTGGCCTGCTTGGTCGTAATGGTGTTGGAAAGACCACCTGCATCAGCACCGTTGCCGGCATGGTCAAGGCGCGCGGCGGATCGATCTACCTCGGAGACCGCCGCATCGAGGCACTGGGGTCCGAAACAATCTCCCGCGCCGGCATCGGGCTGGTGCCGCAGGGACGCCGGGTTTTCCCCAGCCTGACCGTGCAGGAAAATCTGTCCGTCGCCCGCCGCGGCGCCAAACCGCGCTGGACCATTCAGACCGTTTTCGAACTGTTCCCCCGCTTGCAGGAACGCCGCCGCCAACTGGCCGGATGGCTGTCTGGCGGGGAGCAACAGATGCTGGCGATCGGCCGCGCCCTGATGGGCAACCCGACGGTTTTGCTGATGGACGAGCCGTCGGAGGGACTGGCGCCGCTGATCATCGCCGAAGTCGGCCGCACCATCACCCGGCTGCGCGACGAAGGCATGTCCATCCTGTTGGTGGAACAAAACATCCGCCTCGCGCTGGAACTGGCGGACCATATTGTCATCATGTCCGCCGGCCGCTGCGTTTTCAGCGGCGGCGTGGAGGACGTGCGGAGCCAACCCGATCTGATCGAAACCCATCTGGGCGTCGCCGCGCGCCGGCCCGAACACTAAGGAAACGACAGGATGCGTATCGGCGTTTGCGGCATGGGCAAGATGGGATCGACCATCGCGCGCCGTCTGATGTCCTTCGGGCACGAAATGACCGTGTGGAACCGGGACCACGCCAAAACGGCGCCTCTGGTCGCCGACGGCGCCACCGCCGCCGAAACGCCCGCCGATCTGGTCAGTCAAGTGGACGTGGTCATTACGATCGTTCTGGATGCGGCGGCCCTGGACACTGTGTATCGCGGCCCGCACGGCGTGCTGTCCGCCGACCTGACGGGCAAACTGCTGATCGACATGAGCACGGTGTTGCCGGACGACCAAATCGCTCTGGCGGTCGACGTCGAACGAGGCGGCGGCGCGTATGTGGAATGCCCCGTCGGGGGCACCGTCGCCCCGGCCCGAGACGGCAAACTGTTCGGCCTGGCTGGCGGCACACAGGAAGCGGTCGCCCGCGCCCGCCCGGTGCTGGATCAACTGTGCCGCCGGGTGGACCATGTCGGGGCCATCGGCGCGGGCGCGCGGGTCAAACTCGCGGTCAACCTGCCCCTCCTGGTGTATTGGCAAGCGCTCGGTGAGGCGCTGTCGCTGTGCAAGGACGTCGGCCTGACGCCGGCGCAACTGATCGACATCCTCGGTGACACGACCGGCGCCGCCAACGGCATCAAAGGCCGCGGTCCCGACATCGCTCGAGGGCTTGGAGGAGCCGACACCGGACCCGGATCGTTCGACATCACCGGCGCCCGCAAGGACCTGGAAACCATGCTGGCCCTTGCCGCTGCAACGGGCGTGCAACTGCCCGCCGCGACTGCCGCCCTGGCTGGTTACGAAGAGGCCATCGAGGCCGGACGAGGCAGTAGCGACTCCGGCCAGCTCGCCGTCCATTGGGCGACACGGTCATGATTCGGGCAGCACAGATCGGGCTGGGGTGGTGGGGCAAGACGATCCTGCGGGAGCTGTCCGCCAGCGATCTGATCCGGCCTGTTCTGGCAATCGATCCGGACCCGGCGGCGCGCGCGGCGGTTACCGGCGTGGCCACCGGCGAACATTTCGAGGATGCGCTGACCAACCCGGATATCGACGCGGTCATTCTGACGTCACCGCATCGTTTCCATGCCGGCCAGATCGTCGCCGCGGCCAACGCCGGCAAGCACGTATTCTGCGAGAAACCGATCTGCATCACCGGCGCCGACGCCGCCCGCGCCATCGCCGCCATCGAACAGGCTGGGCTGGTGCTGGGGATTGGCCACGAACGGCGGCACGAACCGGCCGTCAAAGAACTGACCGCTCGGCTGAAGGCGGGCGATTTCGGCACCGCACTGGTCATGGAGGGCAACTTCAGTCAGGACAAATTCCTGGCGCTGCCGCCCGACAACTGGCGGCTGTCCGCGACCGATGCGCCGGTCGGGCCACTGTCCGCCACCGGCATCCATCTGGTCGATCTCGCCATCGCTTTGTTTGGCGAGCCTAAAGAAGTCTGGGCGCGGTTCGGAACGCACGCCACCAATTTCGCCAATGGCGACACGTTGACCGTGACGCTGGGCTTCAAAAGCGGCGCCACTGCGATGATGTCCGCGATCCTGGCCACCCCGTTCGACGGTCGCCTGACCCTTTATGGCTCGCAAGGCTGGATGGAAATCCGCGACCGTGAGCATCCCGAATCGCCGCAAGGCTGGGACGTCACGACCCGCATGCGCGGCGCCGCCCCGGACCATCGTTTCTTCCCGCCGCATCCCGCCGTGCGCGACAACCTGGAAGCGTTCGCCCGTGCCATCAAAGGCGAGGCGCCATACCCCGTCACCCATGCCGAGATGCTGGCGAACGCCCGTTGTTTCGAGGCTATCACCCGATCCGCCCTGTCCGGCGGAATAGTAACAATCTAACAGGAAACCAGATCATGAGCCCGCCGAAAAACCGGTACGGCCTGACCGCCGCCCGCGCCCATACCGCCACCGGCCGCGTGCGCCGCCCGAGCACGACGACGATCGACATTCATTGCCATATTGTGGTGCCGGAGGCGGCGCGCCTCGCCGGCCCGCATGTCGATCCGAAGCAGATCCCGCTGGCGTTTTTCTCCAATTCCGAAACGCGTGAGATCAACGCGATGCAGGATGCGGACCGCGCTCAGATCATGTACGCTGACCTCGATGGCCGTTTGCGCGACATGGACCGGATGGGCGTCGATATCCAGGTGATCGCGCCGGCCCCCGGCCAGTGCTACTACACTCTGACGCCGGAAATGGCCGCTGAGGCCCATGCGCTGACGAACGATGGTGTTGCCGCCTACATCGCCCGCCAGCCGGATCGTTTCGCCGGCCTGGGTACCGTGACGCTGCAAGATCCGGCCCGCGCGGTTGAGGAGCTTGGCCGCATCATGGGTCCGCTGGGCCTGAAGGGCGCGCAAATCCTGACCAACGTGAACGGTGAGGAACTGTCCGATCCGCGCTTCCGTCCGTTCTTCGCCGAGGCGGAAAAACTGGGCGCGTTCCTGATGATGCACCCCAACGGCTTTACCCATGGCGACCGTTTCACGAATTACTATTTCAATAATGTGCTGGGCAATCCGCTGGATACGACCACGGCCCTGCATCATCTGATCTTCAGCGGCACCCTGGCGGCGTTCCCGGACCTGAAACTGATGGCCGTGCATGGCGGTGGCTATCTGCCGGGTTATTCCGGCCGCATCGACCACGCCTGGGGCGCCCGCGAGGACGCACACGCGAACCTGCCACTGCCGCCGACGCACTATCTGCGGCAGGTGTATCTCGATACCATCGTTTTCACCCCGCACCAGCTTCGTTACATGCTGGACGTGTTCGGTCCGGACCGGATTCTGATGGGCACGGACTATCCGTTCGACATGGCGGAGCACGATCCGATCGGGCACATCGCCTCGACGCCGGGTGTGGACGATACGATGATGAAGGCGCTGTCCGGCGGTAACGCGATCAAGGCGCTGGGGCTGGCGGTGTAATAACGATTTTTACTTTGTCATGACCCGGGCCTGGCCCGGCCACCCGGGACTTCCTGTGCGCGCCAGGCAAAGTCGTGGGTGACCGGGCCAAGCCCGGCCATGACGTAGTCAGAGCGACCCGCACAAGCGGTTTCGCGGTCAACGCCCGTGCTGGCTCGGTCCCCAGCCTTCCCGGGTCCCCCGCGATCTGGCACCGTCATCCCCAACACAAAGCATACGGGAAACGCCGCGATGAAGGTCTTCGTTTTTGATCTGCTCGCCTACAGCCAGCATCTCGACCACCTCAAGGTCGGCGCGGAACTGCCGTATCCGCTCAGCAAACAGCATTTCGATGCGGCGACGGCTGTCCGCACCTACGAAGAACACCTGCAGGCGTGGGAGGAGATGGACCGCCTGGGTTACGATGGCGTCGGCTTTAACGAGCATCACACCTCGCCCTACGGCCTGATGAATTCTCCGAACCTGATGGCCGCCGCCGCCGCGCAACGCACCAAACGGCTGAAACTGCTGATCTACGGCAACCTGCTGCCACTGCACGAACCGCTGCGCCTCGCCGAGGAACTGGCGATGCTGGACTGCCTATCCAACGGCCGCCTGATCTCCGGTTTCGCGCGCGGCATTCCCCGCGAATATCAGGTGCACAACGTGCCGATGGCGTTGTCGCGGGAACGGTTCGAGGAGGCCTACGACATTATCCTCGGTGCCTGGACGGACGACATCTTTTCATTCCGGGGCAAATACTGGTCTTACAAGGACGTCGCTTTGTGGCCCCGCCCGGTGCAGCAACCCGGCCCGCCGGTGTGGATGCCGATCGTCGGCAGCCGCGAGTCGATTGAATTTGCCGCCCGCAAGAACATTCCCATCACGCCCGGGCTGGCGCCCGGAGGGCTGCGCGAGGACATCATCCGCCATTACGCGACCGTTCAGACGCAGCACGGCCGCACCGTCACGCCGGACCATCTGTCCATTGGCGTCAACGCCTACGTCGCCGACAGCAAGGCGCAGGCGGTGAAGGAAAACGGCCCGTACCATTTGTATTTCAACCGCACCCTGTTCAGCCATGGCAACTTCACCGAAACCGCGATCCAGCGGGAGCACGGCTACGTCAGCGCCAACTCCACCGACTATGTCCGGCAGGAGAATCTGAAACAAGCCGCCCATTCCCGCGAGGATTTTCGGAACATGACCATGGCGGATGTGGAAAAACGCGCGGAGCACACGCCGTGGGGGCAACCGGACGAGGTCGCCGAACGCCTGATCGCCGAAGCGGACAAAGCGGGCGCCAACACGGTGCTGGTCAGCCTGAACCGGGGCGCCATGCCGCACGAGATGTTCCTGAACCAGATCCGCCGCTTTGGCCGCGAGGTCATGCCGCGCTTGCAAGCGCATGAGGTCAAACGCGTTCCGATCGCCGAGGACTTTTAGTACTTCTGGGCAGCGGTCTTGACCGGTTGGTTTGGTGAGGGTGGATCGGATCCAGGGACCGGTTTCCCGCTATCCCAGCCGGGCCGGAACCGACATGCGTGTCCACCAGGGGCTAATTCAAACCGAGCGGCTCGTGTCGCGCCGCGGATCTGCCCAAGACACCGCCAAGTTGGCTGAGATCGGAGGTGGCCTCTCGTGGCAGCACCACCCCAACAAGCGGACCATTTGCTGTGCTGCAACACATTCCTGCAAAGGCCCATCCGGAAATGGCCACCCCGCCTCTATTTATCAACTTGTCGGCGCGCACAATCACACTGGTCATTGGGGCGATATTAGGATATGATCTCTATCGGCCTACCCACGGCGCATGACAATTACAGATTGTTCGAAGTGCAGGGAGGAATATTCATGTTTCGTAAACGCGTGATTGGCGCGCTGGGCGCCATGGCTGTTTTGTTCTCGACGACGGCATTCGCGCAAGGTACCGCAGCCGACGCCAAGGCCATGCTTGAAAAGACGGTTGCAGCCGTCAAAACCGATAAAGCCAAGACGCTCGACCAGATCAACAAGGGCGAAAACGGCTTTCTTGTGGGTGACCTCTATCCGTTCTGCTTCAATCTCAGTGACGGCAATATAGTTGCCATCGGCAATCCCAACGTAAAGCAGTTGCTGGGAACGGACAGCAGAATGCTCAAGGACCCAACCGGCAAAGTGTACGGCCCGGAGCTTTACTCCGCGGCAAAAGACGGACAGGTCAATGAGGTCAGCTACAATTCCCCCAAGCCCGGCGCTGACAAGGCGTGGGTGCCGAAGGTGAGCTTCGTTACCGCGGTCGCCGGCCTGGGATGCGGCGTCGGTTACTACAAGTAGGCCCAACCCAACAGTCGAGTCACCAGGTGTCATTTTGTCCGGAATGGGCTGTCGCGGCACAGAGTCGCAAACAGATTGACTTATTTCCTAAATTAATCTACTCTTCGAGGAATGGAAACCTCCCCCTCGCTGCATCCGGCCGACGACCTTCGCGCCCGTCTGTATTATCAGCTCGTTTACACCCTCACCGACTTGTTGCCGCCGCCGACCGATGACTCGCCTGAAGCACTCCGCGCCAGAAACCATGCCGCCATCGCCAAGGTGGCGGCGCTGCTACCGGTCAACGCGAATGAGATCGATCTCGCCGCTCATTGCATCGCCGCTCGGGCTCAGGCCGAGGAGATGCCGCGACTGCTTCGTCAGCACGCTGGCGACATCGGGATGGTGTTGCGGCTGAACGCGCAGTACGGATCGATGGTGCGGACCTCGCTGTCCGTACACGGACGCCTGATGCGGGTGCAGGCGTTGCGCCAGAAGCGGGAGGCGATCGAGGGGACGGCGACCGAGGACGCCTGGACGGCGCATGTGGCCGAGCGGTCTATGCTGAATGTGGCTGATCCGGATGCCAGTGGGTTGGAGGCGACGCAATCCCGAGCAGCGCCGGTTGAGGCGCCGGCGGCTGGTGTGGACGTGAGGGTTGAGAAAAATGTCTCAGAATCCGGGGCGAATTCTCAGGACATGGCTTTTGAGACGCGGATGAGCGCATACCCCTCGCACCGTGAATCCAGAGGATCGGGTGAAACGGGCCTGCGCGAGCGTGTGCTCGGGGCGATGGCCGGATCGCTTTTGGCCCAATCGCGTGAGCGGTCGCGGGACTTACCTGCGAACGGTCGGGACAGTCCCCGGATGGCGGGCTAATGCCAATCGGCTTTAATACTGACCACACTCGGATCGTCCTCATATCGTCATGGAGCGCGACGGCGCACCATCCACGTCTTTGTTTTCAATAACAAAAAACGTGGATGCCGACCTTCGTCGGCATGACGGGATGCTCTGCCGGAGCGTCGGCCGCAACGGCCGTTGGTATCATCTGGTATGCCAACTGCGTGTCCGGATGAGGGGCAAGGCGCCGCCTAAGTCTTTGCCCCGGACGACAGCAAGTCGGCCGGCAACCAAACCCGTTGCACGCGCCAGGAGCCATGCCGAAACTCCATCTCCAGCTTGATCGGGTCGGACTGGTCGTGTGCCCTCAGGCTGATCAGAAACGTGGTCGGGCTGTCAAAAAACGCCCAGTTCACATGCACGTCGGCGCCACGTCTCACCGGCGGGTCAGCCGGCAACGTTGCGGTCGCGGTCAGCAGCGCCTGCGGCGTGACCGCCTGATCGATCGCGCTCGATGCAATGCCGCGCACGAACGATGCGCCAAACGGCGGCAACTCGGCACCTGTCTTCGGCGTCGGATCGTCAGCCTCCAGATCGCACACGTCTTCCTTGATGCCTTCCCGCACAGCCGGCCAATTGATCAGGGATTCCAGCGTGCGGGCGTCGGCGCTCTCGATCGCCGAACCCAGCCGATACAGCGCCACATAGGGAGAGGCGCCATAAGCAACACCAAAACCAAGCACCGTAGCCAGCAATGGCCATTTGGCCCGCATCCGTATGCTCCGCTGTTGCAACTATCTGCCAGCATAACGCGCACCACCGGATGTATTTCCGTCAACCCCGCGACAGTGATGGCCACAACTGGGTGATAACCCGTTACCGCTGTCCTGAGCAAAGAATTTCGTTGTACACAACTGGATCGGTTATACCTTCGGTACCAAACAGCAACACGCGGCTGTCGTTCGTTAAGAACAAGGCACTTCGCGATATGGGATGCGTCGCCACCGTAATCAACCCCGCCAGCCCGGCGACACCCGATTCGCCTATGGCGATGCCATCGTCGGCCAGCCGGCACACCGCATCCACCGCCGCCGAGTCCGGAATCGCCAGGAACGCCGTCGCCGCCCGCTCCAGTTCCTGCCACGCCAACAGGCTGGGCTCGCCGCACGCCAGCCCCGCCATGATCGTGTCCAGATCGCCCCGCACCACCGATGGCGCGCCAGACCGAGCGCTTTCCAGCAGGCAGGCGGCGCGGTCCGGTTCCACAACGATCAACGCCGGGGCCGGGGAAAATCGAGCCCGCATCTGCACCGACACCGCGGCGGCGGCGCCTCCCACCCCCGCCTGGATGAACACATGCGTCGGCGGCGGGCCGGTCCATTGGTCCGCCGCCTCATCCGCCATCAGACGATACCCCTGCATCACGTCGCGCGGCACCTCGGTATAGCCTGGCCAGGAGGTGTCGGAGACGACGAACCAGCCGTTCAATTGGGCGCACCGATCCGCCTCGCGCACCGCGTCGTCGTAATTACCGGGAACCAGCACAACGTTGGCGCCGAACGCGGCGATCGCATCGACGCGGCCCTGGCTGACCGTTTCATGGACGAAGATCGTGCAGCCGCAATGGAACCGCCGGGCCGCCCAGGCGACGGAACGGCCGTGATTGCCGTCGGTCGCGCAGGTGACGGTGATCGCTTGCGTGCGATCGGCGAAGACGCCCGCCTCCAGATCGGAAAGACTAACAGACATCGCGACGCCCTGGCGCGACAACGAGGCGGTCAGCAAATTGGCCACCGCGTAGGCACCGCCGAGCGCCTTGAAACTACCAAGCCCGAAGCGCGATCCCTCATCTTTGATCCGAATCAGCGCCACGCCTGTCTGGTCGGCGATCCCCGGCAAATCAACCAACGGCGTGGCCGCGTAGCCCGGCCATGCGGTGATTGCCGCCTTGGCGCGCCGAAAGCCGCTGGCCGGCAGAACCGCGACGCCCGGCACCCCGAGGCGCGGATTAACGAAAAGTCTGAATCCATTCATTGATCAACGGTGGACCAGCGGGCGTTCCGGTGCAATTGATCACTACTGATGGAGGGCACCTGAATGAAAATTTCGATCCTGGGCGGCGGCGGCTTTCTCGGCCGCAAAATCGCGGCGAAACTGGCGACGGACGGCACGCTCGGGGGCCACACGGTGACCGGCCTGACGCTGTTCGACATGGCCGAACCGCCGAAGCCGGACGCGCCGTTCCCCGTCACATCGGTGGGCGGTGACGTCGTCAACCTGCCGGACGCCGCGATCCCGGAGGGCACCGATGTGATCTTCCACCTCGCCGCCGTGGTCAGCGCGCAGGCCGAGGCGGATTACGATCTCGGCCGCCGGGTCAACATCCGCGGCACCGACGCGGTGATTGATCGCTGTAGAGCTCTGGGGACAAGGCCCAGGGTCGTGTTCACCAGTTCGGTAGCCAGCTTCAGCACCAACCAGGACACCACGCTGCCGGACAACACACGGCAGATTCCCGGCAACAGCTATGGCGCGCAAAAGGCGGCAGCGGAGTTGATCCTGGCGGACGCCTCCCGGCGCGGCTTTCTTGATGTCGTGTCGGTGCGGCTGCCCACGGTGATCGTGCGTCCGGGCCGGCCGAACAAAGCCGCGAGTTCGTTCTTCTCCGGCATCGTGCGCGAACCACTGCTGGGTTTGGACACCGAATTGCCGGTTCCCGACGATTTCGCCGTCTGGGTGTGCAGCCCGCGGCGGGCGGTGGACTGGCTGATGCACGCGGCGTCGATGGACACCAGCAAGATGGGGCTGGACCGCAGCATCGATCCGCCGGGCATCAGCACCACCGTCGCGCATCTGCTCCAGGCCCTGGATCAGGTTTCGCCCGGCGCCTCGTCACACATAAAGCGGGTGCCGGACGAGACCATCGCGGCGATCGTCTCCACCTGGCCAACTGCCTTCGAAGCGTTGCACGCCCGCACGCTCGGTTTTCCGGCGCACGAACCTGTGTTGGAGGTGATTCGGGCATTCGTGGAGGACGATCTGGCGGCAACGCGGGCGGATCGGGGCATGTGAATGCTCAACTGCCACAACCATCCGATATTTTTACCACACTGATGCCCTAATCCGAGGATGAATTGTTGCGTGGAGCCGGGTCCGGTTCCACAACCGATTTCGCTTTTCTCTTACTTTGGCTGGACGTCCCGAATGCCGACCATCCACGGCGATTCTGCAATTGCGGGTCCGCACGGCGCCCGCCTCGCCGGGAAGCCTGCGCCCGCCACGCCGGACGTTCCAGAATCAAGACGAACCCAGGTCCGGCGGCCGCGCCGGCCGATCGGGTCGGCCGTCATGCATGCGCCGCAGGTGTTGCGGGCGCTGGTCCGGGCGGATGAAATCTGGCTGGTCGTGCTGGCGGCGTTCCTGGGGTGTGCGACCGGGATCGTGGTCTGGATGATGACCGAGACGACCCAGTTGATCCACCAGACGCTGTTCGTGATCAAACCCTATCAGCGCCTGAGCGCGATGGCATCGCTCGATCCGTTTCGGACCGTCCTTGTCCCTTGTATTGGCGGGCTTGTCCTCGGGTTGGTGACACTGGGCATCGGACGTTTCTGGCCCCGGCGCACGGTCGATCCGATCGAGGCGAATGCCTTGTTCGGCGGCCGGATGTCGTTGAACGGCAGCCTGATCGTCGTGCTACAGACCATGATGTCGAACGGAGTCGGGGCATCGGTCGGGCTGGAAGCGGGCTATACTCAGATCGGATCGGCCATCGCGTCCCGCTGGGGGCATGCGTTCCGAGTCCGGCGCAACGATTTGCGCCTGCTGGTCGGATGCGGTGCCGCCGCCGCGATCGCCGGCGCCTTCAATGCGCCGCTGACCGGCGCGTTCTATGCGTTCGAACTGGTGATCGGCACCTACACATTAGTAGCGTTTGCCCCGGTCGCGGTGTCAGCTCTGGTATCGCAGGCGGTTGTCCATGCGCTGGGCGGCTCGATCTTCGATCTGGCGCCGGAGGTTCCGGCCCATATCGATGCGTTGGACTACATCCCCATCCTCGCTCTGGGCATGCTGTGCGCCCTGCTGGGTATTTCCATCATGCGCGGCGTCACCATCACGGAGGAGTTGTTTCGCAAAAGCGGCGTCCCGGTCTGGCTGCGTCCCGCCATCGGAGGGCTGGCGATCGGCCTGCTGGCGCTGGTGACACCGGCGGTGCTGTCGTCGGGCCACGGCGCGTTGGGCCTGACATTCGAGGTGCATGAGTCGCTGCGCTGGGTCGTGCTGCTGGTGGTGCTGAAGGCGGCCGCCTCGGCGATCTCCATCGGGTCCGGCTTTCGCGGCGGCTTGTTCTTCGCCTCGCTGTTTCTGGGGGCATTGTTGGGCAAGGCGTTTGCCGGCGCGCTGGCACTGGTCAGCGCCCAGCATGCGATCCCGCAAGAGGTCTGCGCGCTGGTCGGCATGAGCGGGCTGGCGGTGGCGATCATCGGCGGGCCGCTGACGATGGGCTTCCTGGCGCTGGAGGCGACCGGCAGCCTGCCGATGACAGTCGCGGTGCTGGCGGCGTGCGTGGTGTCCTCGCTGACCGTGCGGCGGACGTTCGGCTACTCGTTCGCCACATGGCGGTTTCATCTGCGGGGCGAGGCGATCCGCAGCGCCGTGGATATCGGCTGGATGCGCAATCTGACCGTTGGCCGGATGATGCGGCGCGAAATGCGCACGGTGCGGGGCGACACGCCGTTGCGCGCATTCAAGCGAGACTTCCCGCTGGGCGCCGCGACACGCGTCATCGTGCTGGACGACGACGACCGCTATGCCGGGATCGTGCTGCTGCCGGAGGCCCACGCCGATGCGGACGACGATCACAAGGTGCGCGATATCGTCCATCACGCCGACGTCATTCTGCTGCCGCAGATGACGATCAAGGAAGCGGTGGCCATGTTCGAGAACGCCGAAAGCGACGCTCTGGTGGTGGTGGACAGCGCGCAGGAGCGGCATGTGATCGGCGTGCTGACCGAACAATATGCCTTGCGGCGCTACACCGATGAACTGGATCGGCGGCGGCGGGAACTGTCGGGCGAGTAGGGGACAGTGTTCAATCGATGCGCCTCCATGACAGGACCATCCGTCTGACCTACACTGCCTGTCACGCAATGATAGGGGACGGACATGGGGCCGCTTGTAACGACGGAATTTCTGGCCGGGGAACTCGGCAAGCCGGACCTTCTGGTGTTCGACGCGACGAAATACCTGCCGAACGAACCTAAGGACGGCAGGACGGAGTTCCTCCGCGCCCACATTCCCGGCGCCCGGTATTTCGACATCGACCAGATCGCCGACCAGGACACCGATCTGCCGCACATGGTCCCCACCCCGGGCCGATTCGCCAAACTCATGGCCGCGCTTGGCGTCAGCAACACGTCCAGAATCGTATTCTACGACCAGAAGGGGTTGGCCTCGGCCGCGCGCGGCTGGTGGCTAATGGGGCTGTTCGGCCACGATAACGCCGCGGTGCTGGATGGCGGATTGCCGAAATGGCTGAAAGAGGGCCGTCCGACGCAGGACGGCGAACCGGCGGCGCCGGCACCGGCCGCATTCCAACCGAACTATCGCGGCGCCCAACTGCGCGGCGTCGGCGACATTCTTCGCAATGTGCTGACCCGCGATGAACTGGTGCTGGACGCCCGTGCCGCCGGCCGTTTCACCGGTGCGGTGCCGGAACCGCGCGCCGGCATGCGCAGCGGCCACATTCCCGGTTCCGCCAGCGTCCCCTACACTGACCTGCTGCATGCCGACGGCACCTTCCGGCCAGCCGGTGAGGTTCGCGCCCGCTTTGAAGCCGCTGGCGTTGATGGATCGCGGCCGCTGGTCACAAGCTGCGGCTCCGGCGTCACCGCCTGTATCCTGACGCTCGGTTTGCGGGTCGCCGGATTCCCGGAAGGGGCGGTATATGATGGTTCATGGACGGAATGGGGCGGCCGCTCCGACACCCCGATCGAGGTAGGTTAACAGTATGACCGACGAAACCAAGAAGCGCGGCTTCCGCACCACCCTGTCCCACGTCGGCCGGGGCACGAAGCGGGAGCACGGGTTCGTTAACCCGCCGCTGCTGCGCGGCTCCACCGTCCTGGTCCCGACCGTCAAGGAGCGTCTGGCGCTGGCCGCCCAGCGTGGTGCGCAGGTGCTGACCTACGGAACCGGCGGTTCGGCAACGCATTGGGCGCTGGAAGATGCTATTTCCGCCATTGAGGGCGGCACGCGCTGTTACGTCGTTTCTACCGGGTTGGCGGCGGTGACGACTCCGTTGCTGGCATGGCTTAAGGCCGGCGATCACATGCTGATGCCGGATCACGTCTATGGCCCGGCGCGCAATTTCGCCTCCGGCATGCTGACCGGGTACGGGGTGGAAACGACCTACTATGCGCCGGAGATCGATGAGGCCGGCATCGCCGCGCTGATGCGGCCGAACACCAAGGTGGTCTATACCGAAAGCCCCGGCAGTCACACGTTCGAGGTACAGGACGTTCCCGCCATCGCACGGGCCGCGCACGCCGGAGGCGCCAAGGTGTTCATGGACAACACCTGGGGCATCCATCACTTTCAGCCGTTCACGCATGGCGTTGATGTCTCGATCCAGGCAGCGACGAAGTATCTGGCCGGGCATTCGGATGTGCTGATCGGCGCGATCACCGTGAACAACGACGCCGACTGGCAGATCCTGCACGCCGCCGGCCGGATGCTGGGCCAATATGCCAGTCCGGACGATTGCTGGCTGACCCTGCGCGGCATCCGCACCCTGGCCGTGCGGTTGCAGGCGCAGATGGACGCCGCGTTGCTGGTCGCGCACTGGCTGCGCCAGCAGCCCGAGGTCGCCCAGGTGCTGCATCCCGGCCTTCCCGGCGCGCCGGGGCACGAATTGTGGCGCCGCGACTTCACCGGCGCCTGCAGCCTGTTCGGAATCGAGTTCCAGCGGCACTTCACCACCGCCGCGACGCATCGCTTCGTCGAGGCATTGGACCTGTTTGGGATCGGCGCCTCCTGGGGCGGCTACGAAAGCCTCGCGGTACCGACGACCGGCTTCGTCACCCGCACCGCCGGCAGCGGCACGTTTGCCGGACCGGTTGTGCGGATGCACATCGGGTTAGAAGATGTGGACGATCTGATCGCCGATCTGAAGCAGGGATTGGCCGCGCTGCGGGAGTAATATTTGTTCTTTAGGCGTCATGGCCCGGCTTGCCGGGCCATCTCGTATGCTCCGGTCCTGGAATAGGCAGCCCGGACAGACCGAACCATGAAGGCAACGCTACAATCCCAACTACCCCCAGGTCGCCTGGCTGCCCACCAGGGTAATCGTGATATGGCCCATTGTCGTATCGGCCTTGGCGCCGTGCCAATGCCGCTCACCCGCCTTGATTTGTACGACGTCTCCCGGATTGATTTCGCGTTGCTCACGCTCGGTTGCCACCATGCCGGAGCCTGACGTAACGACCAGTATTTGGTCGCAGTTATGCGTGTGCCATCCTGTGGATGCAGCCTTGGCTGAAGTTCACCACGCTACAGTTAAAATTCGCGGATTCGCCGGGTTCAATGATGGTCTGACGGGTGCGGTCAACCGGCCCGGTCCATCCTTCACTGCGCTCCGCGGCGCCTTCGGCCGGAACGTTAGGGACGTCTTTGAGCGTAACTACCTTCATGATGTTCCTCCCCTCTGCTGTTAGCGGATGTCCAGCCGTCAGATAACCCGCCCAACAGGCAGGAAGACCGGTTAACAGACGAAGCTTACCGACGGTCCCTGACCGGCGCCAAATCACAAACCGCCACGCCCGGAGCTTCTAACGGCCACGCAATCCGCGCCCGAGCGTCAGAAGCCTGAGGACGCCTGATCTTCCGCTACGCGAGACCCGGAACGCAGGCGCCGTGCGTTATTGACGATGCCGCCCGGCCGGTCCTGACCGTCGGGCTTGGCGGTCGCCAGTCTTAAAACGTCCAAGTAACCGGTTTGCACCTCCATCCGTGCGGCATGCGGACCGCTCGTCAGGATATTGTGGATTTTGGGAAGATTGTAGCAGGGCACATAGAACAGCAGATGATGTTCCAGGTGATAATTAACGAAATATGGCGCGATGAAGATGCGCTCAATCAGGCTCACTCGTGTGGTGCGGGTATTCCTCAAAGGATCGTTCGAATCCGGCACAACGGCATGCTCGGCGATGTTGCGGATGCGGGTGATCACCATCATCCAGGTCAGCAGCGGAACGAGCCAGAGCAGAGGATACGCCCACCAGACCCCCAGGAGCGTCAAACCGGCCAGTAAAACCAGGTTGGTGGCCACCGGCGGTCCCAACCGTGTCCAAAAATGCCGAAGCCGTTGCGCAACAGGCCACGTTGCATCACCGAGCGCGTTCAGGATTTGGGCTTTGCGCTGGTGGTAGCCGGTCTGGCCGGTGATATCGCGGACGAGTTTGCGGCGGTAGCTGGTCCGGGTGATCGGGAACGGCGCCGACAGCACGAGGTCCGGGTCGTCCTTCTGTTGCGTATGCGCGTGGTGAGCGAGGTGATAGCCCCGATAGGCGCGCGTGTCGGCAAAAACGGGCCATGCGCAAAACCACTGGCTGATGGCCATGTTGCGCGCCTCGTTGCGGGAAAAACAGCCATGCGCGCCGTCGTGCATAAGGATCGCCAGCCCAAGTTGGCGGGAGCCGATCAGCATGACCGCCAGCACATAAGTCAACGGATTGGGAAACGAGGCGACGACCGCGATTGATCCGAGGATCACGCCCCAGGCATGCAGAACCAAGGCGATGCCCTTCCACTCGATGCGGGTACGCAGCGCGCCAAGCTCCGCCGGGGTCAGCAGTTCTCTGGCAGGGATGCGACGCGGGGCGATGGTAGCGGACACTGGAATATCTTGCTGGTTTTTAAGGATGTGGGGACGTTTCGTCCAACCATAGCACGGATCGGTTCCCCGGTCATCGGCGCGGATATCTGAGGTTACTAATCCGATCCACCAAGATCGGCTGCTGAATGGACGGTGGATTGGATTGTCCTACCGCACCTTTGACGCCAACCGCACCGGTGCCTGGCGATAAGCGTCCAGCGACCGTCCCGGCGTTACCGCACCGTCCAAGCCCTTCGCCTGTGGAATCATCCGGGCCACGTTCGACCGGATCGCCGTTCCCATTGGGAAGCGATTGCCGGTGGCCGCATGCCACCCGGGCGGCGGCGGCGTGGTCATTTCGGCGAATTTTTGTTCTTCCGGCCACGCGGCATAGACTCGCCGCTGATACTCCTGGCCGAGCTCCGGCGTCGCGGAATGATACAGTTCCACCGCCTTCGGCCAGGATCGCGTCTTCTCGAACAATTGCACCAAGAACCGGGCGCCGTATTCGACGTTCGCGGCCGGGTCAAACGCGATACTCATGCCGGGGAAGGCGTCCGGGTGCCAGGTCAGGCTGATCTGCATGCAGCCGACATCGACCGACCGCGTCGCCTTCAGCCGCATCGCAATGGCGGCAGCCACGGCCTGATTTTTCGTTTCATAGAAATTCGACTGACCATCCATATTGATGGTCCACGGCCACGGGTTGAAGCCGCCTGAAGCCTGATCCCGCCGTCCGCTTTCCACCCTCGCGATCGCCGCCAGCAAATGCAAGGGTATGCCGTGGGCGCGTTCGGCCGCGGCAATCGCCTGCCGGCACATCCCGGTCGGAGCCGGCTGCAAGAACGGGTCGATGTCCGCGCGCGCGGCGCTCGGCGTCAGCAGCGCGAGCAGGACGGGGATCGGGTGCAAGTTCATGCATCGGCTTTACAGCCTAAAGATGAACAAAAAGTTTACGCGCAGGGATTAAAAACCGAGCGGGCGGCCCGAACCGATCCGGATCAAAGCGCGTCGGCAAAATCCTCCCGGGCCTCCACGTCGTCCGCAAGCCACACCGGCAACTCCGGCATCGACCGCGGCGGCGGGACGAATTCGCTTAGGCGAGCCTGGCCGGCCCGATAGGCGGACTCCATACTGTCGAATGTTTCCGGTGACACAAAGACCGGTTCCGCCATGTTGTCGCGGTTAATCTCCCACACGAACGGGGCCGCGCCCCTTTTGGCACGGCGGACAACAACCCTGATGGAGAGGGCTTCTTTGCTGAGTCTCATGACGACAGGCGCTCCGAACCGATGACGCCTCTCAAGTGATGCGACTGTACCGATGCGGCAAGACACAAATAAGATATCGGCAATGACTATTGGTCTTGGATCATCCGCCGGTTTTCAAGACAATCAATGCGATGCTTTGGGATGTTAACGCGCCCTGCCAGCCAAGTGCTTGTCCGAAACAAAGCACTGTGACGGGCTTCGATGGGGAGGATGCGCGGGTCCATCGATGGTCGCCGGCATGTAAGGCACCCGCTCCGGTCAGGTGCCGAATTTGTAAAGTAACCCCCGATCGAACCAGATCTCAATGCCGTCGCAGTCATCCATTTGGTCGTGAAGGATCTTCCGGCCGGTGGCGATGGCGGCGTCCAGCGTCGCCACATTCAGGTTGCAGCCCCGGGCGACACGACCGCGATGCGTGAAATAGCAGCGATACATTGAATTCTCTCAGCGGAACGACACGAATTCCGCTATAACAACCGCTAAATATCGATTGCAATCAGAATCGCCGTCTGGCCTGATTCCGGCCGCCGAACAGAGACGTTTCATGTCCTGCGCCAAAGGGTTATAATCCGGTCGCGCGTCACTCCAGGAGGAACACGACGATGACGATCAGTCCTCCGGACAAATTCAGGATGCCGTCCCGCCACGTCACTACAGGACCGACCAGCGCCCCGCATCACGGCCATTATTATGCCTTGGGGCTGATGGAGGCGGAGATTAACCAGCCATTCGTCGGTGTCGCCACCTGCTGGAACGAGGCTGTGCCCTGCAATATCGCGCTGAACTGGCAGGCGCGGTCCGTCAAAAAATGCGTCGCCGAACGTGACGGAACCCCGCGCGAGTTCACCACGATAGCCGAGACAGACGGCATTGCGATGGGGCATCAGGGCATGAAGTCCTAGCTGGTATCGCGGGACCTGATTGCCGACAGCATGGCACTGACAATCCGCAGCCATTCGTACGACGCGCTGGTCGGATTGGCGGGCTGCGACAAGTCCTTGGCGCCACGCGCGGCTTCTGCATCGGCCATGTCGGGCCGGAGGCCACCGCCGGCGGACCGATCGCATTGCTGCGCAATGGTGACAAGATCGTTATCGATGCGGACAAAGGCACCATCGACATGATCGTCCCGGACGCCGACTTGGCCGCCAGAAAGGCCGCGTGGACACCGCGCCGCACGGACTACAATGCCGGCGCCATCTGGAAATATGCCCGGTAGGTTGGGCCAGCCCATCTGGGGCCGACGACACATCCGGGGACCGCGGCGGAGACTGATTGCTACGCGGATATTTGACGCCGTTTCGCCACGAATCCGTTGTTAGAGGTGGTCGGCCAAATTCGGACAGGTCGATAAGTGGAAAATCTGCCTGAAAGCGGCGAAGATGGCGCGGATCAGGAGCGAGCATGGCAAGACGAACACGCCGGACCCATTCCCCGGCCTTCAAGGCCAAAGTGGCGCTGGCGGCCCTTAAGGGCGAGAAGACGCTGGCCGAATTA
>CAIZFE010000063.1 GCA_903932145.1 uncultured Rhodopila sp.
GGCACCGTTCAACCTGTCCTATGCGGTCATCGGCGCCTCCCTGTTGTGGGTGGGCTGGTTCGGCTTCAACGCGGGTTCCGCGGTGGGCGCCAACGGCCGCGCCGGCATGGCGATGACGGTCACGCAGATCGCCACCGCCGCTGCCGCGATGGGCTGGATGTTCGCGGAGTGGATCACCAAGGGCAAACCCTCCGTCCTCGGCATCATCTCCGGTGCGGTTGCCGGCTTGGTCGCGATCACCCCGGCTTCTGGCTTCGTGCTGCCGGGTGGTTCGATCGTCATCGGCCTCGCGGCTGGCGTGATCTGCTTCTGGTCGGCGACGTGGCTGAAGCATGCTCTCGGCTATGACGACAGCCTGGACGCATTCGGCGTGCACGGCATTGGCGGCATCGTCGGCGCATTGCTGACGGGCGTCCTGTCCTACGGCCCGCTGTCCGCCACGGACGCGACTCCGGATGGCAGCCCGGGTGGTTGGGACCAACTGAAGCTGCAGGCGATCGGCGTGACTTCGACGATCGTCTATAGCGGTGTGATGACGCTGATCCTGCTGATGGTCACCAAGGCCCTGGTCGGGCTGCGGGTCACCGAAGAGGAAGAGCGCGAAGGTCTGGATATCGTCCTGCACGGCGAGCAGATTTACTGATCACGACAAAGGGGCGTCCCGGTCGCTCGGGGCGCCTTTTTGTGCCTGTGTTGCCATACTGACACTTCCTGGCAACAGTCGTTACTACTAGAATGAATCGGGACGATCACCATTCGTCCCCTTCAAATCAGGATGGAAAACCACAAATGACGATAAGCAAACTCTGGCAGGGTGCGTGGCTTGCCACCGCCGCTACCGTCGCCACGACCATGGTGCCGGCATTCGCCCAGACGCCAGCGCCCGCCGCGACGACCGAAGCCGCTCCTGCCGCACCTGCTGCCGCTGATGCTCCGCCGGCCGGCTACTGGGTCAACGGTATCCATTTGTCCGCCCAGATCGATGGCGGCATCACCGGCAATTTCGCCGCCCCGAAGAATGATTTCGGCAATCTTTTCAGCGATAAGCCGAACACAGTTCTGCTGAACCAGGTGCTGCTGACCGCTACCAAGCCGCTTGACCCGAAGGCAACCGGCTTCGATTGGGGCTTCAAGCTGCAAGGCCTGTACGGTTCCGACGCGCGCTACACCCACTTCCTGGGTGAGTTCGATCGGACCCTGCAGAACGACCGCAATCAGATCGACCTGGTCGAAGCGAACATTCTGTTCCATCTGCCCGTGTTGTTCGATGGCGGCATTGACATCAAGGCCGGACAGTATTCCACCCCGTTGGGCTTCGAAACGATCGACCCGTCCACCAACCCATTCTACTCTCACTCCTACATCTTCAACTTCGGCCTGCCGTTCAAGCACACCGGCATTCTCACCACGAGCCACGTGAGCGGACTGCTTGACGTTTACCTCGGTATTGACACCGGCGTGAACACCAGCTTTGGCACCGGCGGGTCCGATCCCGGCGACAACAATGGCGCCGTGGCGTTCCTCGGCGGCGTAAACCTGACCATGATGGACGGCGGCCTGACGGTTCTCGCGTTGACCCATATCGGACCGGAAAATGCTTCTCGCGCCTGGGCCTTTAATAAGAATGTTAACGGATACTATCGCTACCTGAACGACGTTGTTGTCACCTACAAGGCGACCGACGCGCTGACCCTGGTCACCGAACTCAACTGGATCCGTGACGATGCCGCGGTCGGCACAGCTCCTGGCAAAACGGCCAATGCATTCGGCGTCGCACAATACGCCGCCTACACATTGTCCGACACGATGACCCTGAATGGCCGGGCCGAAATCTATCGTGATGACCACAACCTCTTTGTTAGTGCATACGCAACCAATTCCGGTCCCGATTTGGCCCAACAGGGTATCAGTGCGTTAGGTGTGACCGCGGCGCCCGGTGGCAGCACCACGTTCGGCGCACTCACGCTCGGGGTGACATACAAGCCCGCCGACCTGCCCGCCCCGATCAGCGGCTTGCTGGTCCGGCCGGAAATCCGTTACGATCAAGCGTTGACCAACAACAAACCCTACAATGGTGGCAAGGATTCTGGCTCCTTCACGGTTGCGTCGGACGTCGTCCTGACGTTCTGAGTTGGGTCGAAACAGGCCGGGGTTCGTTGCCTCGGCCTGAATTATTTTCAGGCCATTTAAATTGGCGACGCGAAGTCTGATCGTGAGTAACGTCACTGTCCCAACTGAACAGACAACAAAATATTTTCGGTCGAATTTCGCCGTTTCTATTCCTTATATATTCTTGATATGCCGGATCGGAAGTCCACGATACTGCTCGGATTCATAGCTGAAGACGAATTCCTTATTGACGCTCCTTGAGCAGCCCGACCGTACCCGCCGCAACAATATCGGGCATGGATCCCGTAAACTGACAGGGCGGGGCCGATCTCGTCCGGACCAGCAGCCGATCAGAGGCGTGGGTCGAAAAATTGCCGCAACAAAACTCCCTCCCCCGCCTGTCGTGCCGGAACACATTTCGGCAGCCGGATCACGGCTGCCGGATGTAGTTTGCCCAATCACTACGAAATGATAAACGGCTTCGCCTGCGTATCGTAATCCGCGTATCCCAATGTTGCGCGCAGTTCGGCCGGCGACAGCGCGCTGGCAGAGGCGGCCTCGCCCGCCAGCAGTGCGGCCAGTCCGGCCTTGATCCCGGCGGCGGCCGGTGACACCAGGCCCGTGGGGTGCGTGCCGATCTTGAAACCGAGCGCTGCGGCCTCGGCCTGGGATGGGGTTGCGCGCGGGGCGCCGGGGGACAGCACGGCAAACGACGGCCGGCCCTTTGCGGCGGCGATGGCGCGGCGGATTTCCGCCTCATCGTGCGGTGAATCGAGGAACAGGATTTCCGCGCCTTCCTCCACGTACATCTCGATCCGCGCGACGGCTTCGTCGATACCCTGTGTCGGGCGGCAATCGGTACGCGCCATGATCATGACGCCGGAGTCCTTCGCCGCCTCGATCGCCGCGCGGATCTTCATGCGGGCTTCGTCACGCGTCAGGCAAGGCTTGCCGGCCGAGGTCAGCGCGCGGGGGGTGATTTTGTCCTCGATCAGGATCGCGGCGGCGCCGGCGCGGCCGTAGGACCGAACAGTTCGTTGCACGTTCATGGCATTACCGTAGCCGTGGTCGGCGTCCGCTAATACCAATGTCTCCGGTGCCGCGCCGCGGATCATGTTCAACGAATCCAGCATCTCGGTGACCGACAGCAGATCGAGATCGGGGCCGCCCAGCCGGCTCGCGGCGACGCAGGACCCGGACATGAAGGCGGTCTTCAGGCCGGATGCGGCTGCCAGCTTGGCGCTGAGTCCGTCCCACACGGCGGGCATCAGGACGAAGCCTGGTTCGGCCAATAACGCGCGCAGACGGTCGGGAGGTGTCATAACGTTTCCTTTGGGGCTAGTTTCCAGCCACGAATGATAAACACCTTTCGCGTTCTGACCAACCCGCGGCTCGCCCGCATCAGAAAGCCGCATGCCAGATAGCCCCGCCGCTCTGCCGATCCGCTTTCCGCGCATGCCGTGGCCGTTGCTGGCCGCCGCGTGTCTGGGAATGTTCGCCGCCGCGTGCAGCGGGACGACGCGGGCGCCGTTCCTGATCGACATGGCGCGGGATTTGGCGACCAGTTTGCCGTTGGTGGCCAATCTGGTGGCGATCACCTCGATCTCCTGGGGGATCGCCTCGTTGATGGCGGGGGCGGGTTCGGATCGTTGGGGCCGCCGGCCGTTCCTGCTCGGTGGACCCGTGGGGTTGGCGGTGTGCATGGTCGGAGTGTCCCGCTCGCCGGATTTCCTGGGCGTCGCCGCCTGGGCAACGGTGGGGGGCGCCTGTGCCGGTGCCTTTACCGGCGTGATCATGGCCGAGGCATCCGCACGCGTGATTGACCGGCAACGAGGCCGGGCGCTGGGATGGGTGATGGCGGGACAGTCGCTGACGCTGCTGGTCGGCGTGCCGTTGGCGGCGACGATCGGGTCGTATGTCGGTTGGCGAGGGGTCAATCTCTGCGTGGCCGGGGTGGCGCTGGCCGCCGCTGCCGGCTTGTTCGTCACCACGCGTCGACCGGTGGATGGGCCGCGTGCTCAGGGTTCGAGCAGTCCAAGCTACCGCGCGGCACTGTCCGGGCCTGTCGTCCGCTTGCTGGCGATGGGCGTCGCGGAGCGGGTCTGCTATGGCCTGACGGCGGTGTATTTCGCAACGTTCCTACAGTCCACCTATGGCTTGTCGTTGTCCGGTGTGGTGATCCCGCTGGCGGTGTTCGCGATCGGCAGCATTCTGGGCACCATCCTGGGTGGACAGTTGGCCGATCGACTGCCGAACCGCTTGCTGACCTTTGCCGCTGCGATGTTCGGGGCGTCCCTGATTGCGTTGCCGTTGTTTGGCTGGACGTCAGGGTTGCCGGGATCGGTCGCTCTGGCGTTCGGCTATGTGTTCGTCAATGCGATTGCCCGGCCCAGCCTGATGGCGGCGCTCGCCAATGTTCCCAATGAGGTTCGAGGCACCGTCCTTGGTCTGAACGTCACATCAGCGTCGTTCGGGTGGCTTGGGGCGGCTTCGCTGGGCGGGTGGACCATGGCGCATGGGGGCTTTGGCATGTTTGGTCCCCTGGCCGCGTGCGTCGGCGTATTGGGCGGTGCGCTCGCGTTGATAGGACGGCGGTAGTTACTCGGCTGCGCGCATCGTGCGGCGTTGCAGGGCAGACCGGTCCAGCTTGTAGGCATCGCCACCTTTCAGGATCGCGACCAGACGATCTTTGTCGCACAGGATGTTGGGGTCGGCGACGGGGTCACCATCGACCAACAACAGGTCGGCGAGAAAGCCTTTGCGTACATAACCCGCATGAATGCCCATCAACGCGGCACCATGGCTTGTGGCGCAGACCAGCGCCTCCGCCGGGCTGTAACCAAGATGGTTGATGAAATGCGCGATGTCGCGCGCGTTCTCGCCCTGCGGCGTGCGGGCGAAACCGTAGTCACCGCCGATCACGACGCGAATGCCGCGCTTTTTCATTTCGGGATATGCCCGGGCCGCGGCTTCAAGGCCGAGTTCAAAGCCTTGCCGCAACCCCGGATGCAGCGCGCCCGCCGGAGCTTCATGCACCGCCGCATGCAACAGCCCGATCGCCGGGCCGACAAAGACACGTTCCTTGACCGACTCAAGGAGATCGAGCGCTTCTTCATCCGCATGTTCGCAATGATAAATCACGTCCACGCCACACCGAACCGCCCGCTTCACCGCCTCGGCCGCTCGACAATGGGCATTCACCTTCCGATAGAAATCATGCGCGACCGTGACGCCGGCTGTGATTTCCGCCTCACTCATAACAGTGCGCGGCGGAGCGCCGGTCCGGGTGAAATCGTCGCCGGAAATGTTTAGTTTGATACTATCCACGCCCTCCCGTATGCACAGCCGGGCAAGTTTCGTGACTTCAGTCGGACCGTCGGCGACAATCGCGAAGCTGTCACGAAACTGGTGGACTCGACGATCGTCACCCAGGCCGCCGGTGACGGTGATCTCCGGGCCGCACGCGCGCAGGCGTGGTCCGGGCAATTCACCGGCCTCGATTGCATTGCGGATGACGACGTCGATGCGCAACTTGGCGCTCGCGGCGCTGTAGGCGCTGGTAAAGCCATGATCGAGCAGCAGACGGACGTTGCGCGCCGCGATCAGCGTGTGTTCCTCGGGCGGTGTGTCACCGATGTCGGTGGGGCGCGGGGCGTTGATAAAGGTGATGTGGGAGTGCCCCTCCACCAGGCCGGGCATCAGGGTCATACCGTTGGCGTCTATAACGTCGGCACCGCCAGGGTCGAGCTGACCGCGATCCCTGGCCACGGTGCGGATGTGCTCGCCGTGGATCAGTACGTCGGCGGGGAAGGTTGCTGCGCCCGAGCCGTCCCAGACGCGGCAGTTTCTGAAGAGGGTCTGTGCCATCGGATTTACATATCCACCACTGCGCCATCGTGATGCGGCCGCATCCGGATCGGGCGCGGTCGTTCCGGAAAGAGTTCTTGTGCGTTGGGCATAAGCTCGACGCCGATGCCGGGACCGTTGGGGATCGGCATGAACCCGTTCACCGGACCGGCGAGCGGCGTCACGATCCCTGTCCCCAGGATGTTGCTGGTGCCATGCAGATCCGGCGTTTGGGTCGGGTACTCCTGGATCGCGAAATTCGGAATGCATGCGGCGATTTGCAGACAGGCGGCGGTGCTGACAAGGGACAGCGGATTGTGCGGCACGATCATGCAGTCGTTCGCCTCGGCCATCGCGGCGATTTTCTTGGCGCCGGTGATACCGCCGCATAGGCACACGTCGGGCCGCAGGTAGGCGACGGCGCGCCGGTTCAGCAATGTCTGGAACTGGAACAGGCTGATGAAGCGTTCGCCGGTGGCGATCGGGATGTGAATGTGATCAGCGACCCAGGCCATCGCATCCGGATCGTTCGGGCGCAGCGGGTCCTCGAAGAACATCGGCTTGTATGGCTCGATCGCTCGCGCCAGGGCGACGGCTTCCGGTGGAGTCATGCGGCGATGAATTTCGATGCAGAGATCGACTCCCGGCCCGACCGCTTCCCGCAGTTGCCGTACCGTTTCGGCCGCGTCCTCGATCTTCTGGGCGTGGCTTTTGAAATAGGGGGTGGTTTCGTCTTCATCTAGCAACGGGTTCAAATGGCCCAGCGCCGTGAATCCTTCGGATTTCAGGCGGATGGCCTCAGCGACCAGGGCTGCTCGGGTGCGTCCCTTCACATGTCCATAGACCCGGGCCGTGTCGCGCATCTTGCCGCCAAGCAACTCCCAGACGGGGACATTGTACAGCTTGCCCTTGATGTCCCAGAGCGCGATGTCAATGGCCGAGACGGCGCCGTTGATCGCGGTTCCGGAGAAATGATGCGCCCGCAGCATGACATTCCAATGGTGCTCGATTGGGCGGGGGTCTTTGCCGATCAGGTATTCGGCGAATTTACGAACCGCGGCCGCGCTCGCTTCCATATGGCCCCAGGTGCCGGACTCGCCCAGGCCTGTGATGCCCGTGTCGGTCTCGACACGCACGTAACAGAAGCGATCGATCAGAAGCGGTTCTACTTTGGTGATTTTCATGTCGGTTTGATCATGTTGTAAACGCGGGCCGCGGTACCGCTGTAGAGGGCGTTTTTTTCGTCCGCCGACGCACCGGAGGTGATGCGCTTGAAGGCGTTCCATAGTTCCGTGTAGCCGCCGGATTGCTTGTCGGGCGGAAAATTGCTCTCAAACATGCAACGGTTGACGCCGAACGCTTCGATACAGGGCTCGACGTATTGGCGCCAGCCGTTGGCGAGGTCTTCGGACGACGGCGGGACATCGCGTTCGTGATATTCGAAGCCGAACGACGTCATGCCCATGCCGCCCAGCTTGACGTTGACATTGGGGCATTTGGCGAGTTCGACGATGTCCCTCTTCCAGGTTTCCAGGATTTCCTTTCGGCGGCCGGAGTAGGGGCCGACGCCCAGAACGCCGCCGACGTGATCGAGAATGATGGTTGTGTCAGGAAAGGCTCGGGCCAGATCAATCGCGTCCGGTAGTTGCGGATGATACTGCCATGCCTCGAAGGTCAGGCCCAGTTTGCCCAGTTCGGTGAAACCCTGGCGAAAAGTCGGGTCTTTCGACAGATGCGGCGGCACGATGCGCGAGGCGAACTGGCCGACCAAGGCGCTGCCGTCCCACGCCACCCCATAGCGGATGCCACGGAAGCGGCCTCCGCCGGCGCGGATTTCCGCTTCCAGCACGTCGCGAACCCGGGCACCGAGTGTCAGGTCGGCGTGGCCGATGATGACCTCGGCGACGCGGCAAGGCCCGTAGGTGCCGGAGGCGCTCATGGCGGCGATGCCGTTGACGAATTCGACTTCGCCGACCGGTGCCATCTCGGCCGGCCCGTCTTTGCGGTACATCGCCTGGCATTCCATGAACACCGTGGAGACGATGTTATGGCCACCGCCGATGTCGGTGAGCAGGTCGGGCAGGAAGTAGCTGCCGCGATGCGGCGTGTCCCAGAAATGGTGGTGCGGATCGATGATCGGCAGTGCCGGTTCCAGCGCTGCTTCGGTCGGGCGCTTAGCCAGCCAAGCTGCAAGGTCTGCGTCGTTGCGGTAGATGATGCCGCGGAACTCGCCCTTGGAATCGCCGATCTCAGCCATTTCCATTCCCCCGAGTGGTTTATCGTTGGGGGGAGAATGGGGGCGGCAGGGCGAGGCCGTCAACTTTTTGGCCCGCCGGGTTGGTTCCCCGACCGGAGCGTCCATCACGATCCGCGTGCGGTTCCGGAGTGCGAATGGCTTCCTCATCCTCGCAGCCCGGAGATGGTGCGACCTCATTCACTGACGCCGCCTTCCGCCAGGCCCGGGGGCACAGTTGACGGATTAAGCAATCTCGCCAATGTGGCCGCTCGCAGAACAGAATGTTCCACAGGAGGGATTAAGATGGGTGAGATGATCCAGTTGACGGCCGCTGACGGCTTCAGCTTTTCGGCTTATGTGGCCGGGCCGGCCGACGCCACCAAGGGCATTGTGGTCGTGCAGGAGATTTTCGGGGTTAACCACCACATTCGCGACATGGCTGATCGTTTCGCTGCGTTGGGCTATGCCGTGGTCGCGCCGGCACTGTTCGACCGGGCACAGACAGGCGTCGAACTGGGATACACCCAGGACGATATTGGCAAGGGCCGTGAACTCCGCATGAAATTGTCCGATCCGCAGGTCATGCTGGATGTTGAAGCCGCGGCCGCCCATCTGTCCGGCAAAAAGCTCGGTATTGTCGGTTACTGCTTCGGCGGCACCGTCTCATGGTGGGGTGCGACCCGCACCAATGCCTTCGCCGCGTCGTCCTGCTGGTATGGCGGCGGCATTCCGGGCACGAAGAACGAGAGCGCTAATTGTCCGGTGCAAATGCATTTCGGTGAATTGGACGCGTCCATCCCGATGACCGACGTCGATGCCGTGCGCGCGGCGCAGCCGAAGGTCGAGGTGTTTGTCTATACGGGCGCCCAGCATGGCTTCGGCTGCGATGAACGAGGCAGCTATAGCCAGCCGGATTACGAGACCGCGAAACAGCGGACGGTTGAATTTTTCGCGAAGCATTTAGGTTAAGGGCAGAGAGGGCCGCGGGATTAAACGCGGCCGAACTCTGGACATCTCCTCGACATCAGGTGTGGACGCGCAGATAGACCAGACCCGGCTCGGCATCCATGAAGTAGAAATAGTAATGCAGACATTTGCCAGTGTCCGGACGCAGGACGATTTTGTGCGATGGCTTGCCGTTCCAGGGCCGAAGGGCACGCTTCCATCGCCGGCAAGACATGCACAGGCCCGGATGATCGCCACGCTGTTCCAGCACCTTCGCGACAACCGCCTCCTTGCGGATATGGCCTTTGGCGATGTGCTCGATTACGACCCCGGCCTTCGCCGCGACGGACGCCGCCTGTTCACGGACACGCTCACGTAACGCCGTCGCGAACCCCGGGTATTTGAATATCTGGATACCATTCGCGTAGAGGAACCGCGTCATTTCATGCGCGTAGCACACCGTCGCAAGCGTGCCGGTGATCACCACCCCGCCGTAACATGAAAGCACCCCGGCGATCCGGTCGTCATACCGATCCCCAATCGCGCTGCTCATCGCACCCTCGAGAAAAGCGGTCTATGGTCGGGGGAGGTTGCACAATTTGGTTCCGGCTCGTCCGGTTTAGGGAATGGAGCCGCGCCTCAATGCTTCGTGGGATTGATTTGTGCGGCACTTCGCCTGCTGTGGTCGCGGCGTTGCGCTGTATGGAGTCCCTGCTGTCGCCGGAGATGGACAGCCAATCCCCGGCCTGATCAACGGGTCGCGGTCGTATCCCCGTATCCGCACGGACCACCCCATCGCGTGCAAGAAGTCCCTACCGTAAGTTTCCGCCCGGATCGGCCTTCCGGCCCAATCTCACGGAGCCAGACTCGTCCGGCCGACGCGCCCGCCAGCCCGTGACTTGCGGTGGGGCGCTCGTAGGGGCTGCCAGGGGGAGCGGCGCGGCGGCGACGGCCGCACGAACCGCCGAAAATATGGCGATGATGAGAAAGATCAGATCGTGATAGGCGGCGCTGAGTAGCGCACCGCTCGTCAGGAACACCAACAGACTGTTGCGTAGAGAACTTGCCAGACGTGCGGCCCATTGCAGGTCGGGCCTGTTTCGTACCGCCGCCTTGATCTGCCAGCCGGTCACGAAGCTACTTGCGATGATTCCAAGGAACACCGCCAATCCGAGAAAACCGGTATCACCCAGCACTTCGAAGTAGATGCTGTGCGCTGCGTGCGGGTTGACGTCAGGTTCCTCGGTTGGAATGAACGATAATTTATAAAAGTCGTTAGAGTAGGAGGCCCACACATTTTTTGCCTGCACTGCGTGCAAGCCGCCACCCAGAAAGGGATGATCCATCGCCATGAGCGTACTTATTTTCCAGGCGATCACGCGACCCATGAACGAGGAATCGCGATCCGCGGTCTGGATCGTGTTCATACGTTGGGTCCAACTGTCTGGCGCCGTCTGGACCAGCACCATTATGGCAACAAGCATCGCTGCCATATAACGAACCTTGTGGCGCGAATTGGCGATGCCCGTCAGCGCCAGAAGCAGGAGTCCGCCTAAGGCGCCACGAGACGCAGTGGCAATCACACATACGGCGAACAGGATAATGCCACCCAGCGCGCCCATCCGCACCAGCGGGTCTTCCGATTCTTCACGAACGTAGGCCAGGATCGGAATGGTCAACAAAACGATCAAGCCAACCTGATTATTGTCCCCCCACGCCGGCAAACCTTCGACCTTGTGGCCGCCACCGGAGAGGAGGTATTTCAGGGCTTCGTCAACCGCGTTGAAACCGACCGCAAGGCAAACGCCCAGTAGCAGCACATGGATTTGCAACCGGGTCCGCATACACCAGAGAATGAGCACATTGAGAGCAACAATCTTCCAAAGCTTGTCGAGGATGTCCCATCCGTTCTGGTCTCTGCTCAACGAGGTGAACTGTGACATCGCTGCTAAAAGGAGGAAGATCAGGACCAGGACGGTCGTCCGATCGAGGTGGAACGGGTTGTTCTTCCGACGGGTGATAAAGAACGAAAGCACGGTCATGGCCGCTGCCAACTTGGCGTAGGGCACCACGGAAGCGATGCCGAACAGGGTCTCGTTAGGATCAAGAAGCGAAACATACGCCCAAAACACAAGACAGATGTACGGCCAGGACAGCGCGATCGGAATGATGATAGCAATCGCAACCAGGAACGCGGCGTCGCGCACAGCCGTTTACCGCGAACGCCGCCAGCCTGGCGCCGTTGGGGTTGACGGTGCGGATGGATTGGATACCTGATCCTTGAACCGGAACAGGCCGGTCGTTGGACCATTCGTATTGTCGTTCTTGATTGCCCACAAAATAGCGGCGACCAACCCGGCAACATCAAAAATTAACAGCGCCGCTTCCATACCAACGATCCTCGCATGCCCGGAGCAGCCCCGCGGCGAACACCATGAGAGCGGGAAATTCCCGTCCGGCTGGCCTCAATGGCATTACCCAGCTTACGGGTTAGTCATGGCATGGTTCGCGACCCGGCACCAACATGCACTTGCGAATCATAACCGAAAATTCCGTCGGGGTGTTGGGTCAGCGCGAGCCGCGGGCTCGACGACAGAAGCATCGGCGGCGCAAACGGTGGTGGAACGCCAGATAGCGGCTGAACACCGCCGCCTTTTGATCCTCGCGGCGGGAAGCTGATTAAGAATGAGATAAGCAAGCATTGGAGGGTTGAACGTATCCACCCGGGTGGTAGCCCGGGTTGGCAATTAGCGGCGCGCTGGCACTCAGTCCGGGAAACGGCACATCGACAAACAGCAGCAGAAGACTTCGAATCACGCAGTGGTTGCCCCGGGCGCCGGGTTACGGTCGTTGTTGCCCTGGACGTCTGGCTGAAACGGCGTCTTTGACCTTGATCCTCTGAAGGCATGGCCGCTCGGCGTCCGCCTTCGCCGCGCGGAAGATCACCAAAAGCATCATGATGGTGCTGAATACAATTGCGGCATTGTCAGGCATGCATTCCCCCGAGGTTCGACGGTCGCGATCAGAAAACCACACTGCGGACTATATCGGCTCACGCAGGCGCGAGTCACGACTCTTCCTGGCACGCCGGCTTGAAGCCGGAACTTTCGTGCCGTCGCCGCGTTTTCCGGGGATTGCTCGGGATTCAGCGATGACCGAACTTCGTATGGTGATATTGGCGGTTTTGGTGGTGGCCTCACCTTTGAGCGCGCTGGCGGAGCCGCTGCCGGCTGAAACGCCTGGTGCCAGGCAGGAGGCGGAGCGGCTGGATCAACTGCCGGCCCTCCCTCCATCACCGGCAGGCCACATCGACCACTCGGGCCGCACGCAGAAGGGGCGGGCATCGTATTATGCGACACGTTTCGCCCATCGGAAGATGGCCGACGGCCGACGGATGGACCCGGAGTCGAATGTGGCGGCCAGCAAGACGCTGCCGTTGGGGACGGTAGCCAAGGTCACCAACCTGAACTCCGGTAAGTCCGAGACAGTGAACATCCAGGATCGCGGCCCCTATGTGGATGGGCGGATCGTCGATCTGTCTCCGAAAGTGGCGGATCGGCTCGATCTGAAAGAAAAAGGCGTCGTTCCGGTGGAGGTCAAGCCACTCACGCTACCGCAACCGGACGGCGAGGTAAAACTGGGTTCCGGGGCGGCAGAGGCAAGCCCGGAGGAAGTGCATCGGGCGGTCGAAGTCAGCAAGGCGCTGACGACACCAGCGAGACATGAAGATGCCGACGGGAATCCGCCCCACGCGGCCGAAAGATAGCGGATGAAGGACAGAGGCTACCGGCTGAAGGCGGGGTACCAGAAACTACAAAACGCGTCCGGCAACCGCATCCAGCTTGGCGGCCAGCGCTGCGTCGCGTCGGTCCGGTGCCGTGATCACCGCAAAATCCAACGCCCGGTCGCACCCACACGGGCACAGGTCGCGCGGTTTCCCGACATTAGGGACAATCGACCGGACCAGATTGCGGGCGTTATCGGCGTTGCCGAGCAGAATGCGCACCACCGCTTCGACCGTGACATGGTCATGATCCGGGTGCCAGCAGTCGAAATCCGTCACCATCGCCACCGTCGCATAGCAAAGCTCGGCTTCCCGAGCGAGCTTGGCTTCCGGCATATTGGTCATGCCGATGACGCTACAGCCCCAGGAGCGATACAGCTCACTCTCCGCCTTAGTGGAGAACTGCGGCCCCTCCATCACCAGATACGTGCCGCCGCGAGTCACCGGTAGCGACAGCGAGGACGCCGCCGCGAACAACCCGTCACCGAGACGCGAGCAGACCGGATGCGCCATGGACACATGCGCGACAATGCCGTCGCCGAAGAAGCTCTTTTCCCGCGCGAAGCTGCGATCGATGAACTGATCGACGACGACGAAATGGCCGGGCGGCAACTCTGCCTTCAGGCTGCCGACCGCGGACAGCGACAACACATCCGTCACGCCGGAGCGTTTCAGCGCGTCGATGTTCGCCCGGTAATTCAGATGGGTGGGGGAGGTCGGGTGGCCCCGGCCGTGCCGCGGCAGGAATACGCATTGGACGCCGCCGAGGCGCCCGAACAGCAATTCGTCCGACGGGTCGCCCCAGGGGGTTTCGACCCGTCGCCAGGCTTTATCCTCCAGCCCGTCGATATCGTAGAGGCCGGAGCCGCCGATGATGCCGATGACGGGCTGGATCATGGTTAATGTACGTCCGACCAGAGGCGGCGTTTTACCGCGTAGGTGATGCCGGTCATGAAGATGAAGAACAGGACGATACGGACGCCCATCTGCTTGCGTTCCACCATCTCCGGGTTCGACGCCCAGGAAAGGAAGGTCACAACGTCGCGGGCTTCCTGATCCAGCGAGGTGCCGGTGCCGTCGGCGTATTCGACCGTTCCATCCTGGAGCGGCTGCGGCATGGCGATCTGATGGCCGGGATACATCTTATTATAATACATCCCGTCCTGCATCTTGAAGGTGCTCGGCGCCTCCGCAAAGCCGGTGATGATGCCGTAGATGTAGTTCGGTCCACCCTCGCGGGCGTTGACGATCAGCGACAGATCCGGCGGCAAGGCGCCGTTGTTGGCCGACCGGGCCGCCTTGTCGTTGGCGAACGGTGACTTGAACGTGTTGGCGGGCGTTGCCGGACCTTCCTTCGGAGCGCCCTGATCGTCGGTGCCTTGCGGCACGGTCACACCGGCGGTGATGGCCTTAATCTGCCCGGCGTCCAGGCCAATGCCTTCGAGGTCGCGGTAGTGCAGCAACGACATCGAATGGCAGTTGGCGCAGACGTTGGAGTAAATCTGGAAACCGCGCTGGGCGGATGCGAGATCGTAGGTGCCAAACAGCTTCTCAAACTTCCAGCCGACATTCGGCATGGCAGGTTCTTCCGCCGCCATCACGGGGGCGGAAAACGACAGGGCGGCAGCGAAGGCGCTGGCCAGAAGGGAACGCATCGGGCGCATCACGCTTTCTCCATCGGCTTGGCTGGGGCGGCACCGGGCAGCGGTCCACCACCGCTACGACGACCGAGGACCGGCTGACTGATGCTTTCCGGCAGCGGCAACGGCCGCTCCAGCTTGCCGAGGATCGGCAGGACCACCAGGAAGTGGGCGAAGTAATACAGGGTGGCGATCCGGCTGAGGATGACCCAGATGCCTTCCGGCTTGTGGGCGCCACAGATGCCGAGTACGACGAACGCCGCAACCCAAACCCAGATCAGCATCTTATAGATCGGGCGGAACCGCGCGCTGCGAACCGGGGAGGTATCCAGCCAGGGCAGCACGAACAGCACGATCAGCGAGCCGAACATCATGCACACGCCGAGCAGCTTGTTCGGGACGGAGCGCAGGATGGCGTAATAAGGCAGGAAGTACCACTCCGGCACGATGTCGGCGGGGGTGGACAGCGGGTTAGCCGGAATGAAGTTGTTCGGATCGCCCAGCAGGTTCGGGAAAAAGAAGATAAAGCACGCGAAGAACGCCATGAACGCGCAGATGCCGACGCTGTCCTTGACCGTGTAGTACGGATGGAACGGCAGCGTGTCTTGCGGCGACTTCACGTCGATGCCCAGCGGGTTGTTGGACCCGGTGATGTGCAGCGCGGCAACGTGCAGGAAGATGACGCCGACCAAAACGAACGGCAACAGGTAGTGCAGCGCGAAGAACCGGTTCAGCGTGGGCTGATCGACCGAGAAGCCGCCCCACAGCAGGGTCACGATCTTCGGGCCGACGACGGGGAAGGCCGAGAACAGGTTGGTGATCACGGTGGCGCCCCAGTAGGACATCTGGCCCCACGGCAGCACGTAGCCCATGAACGCGGTGGCCATCATCAGGATCAGGATGACGACGCCTAGCATCCACAGCAGCTCGCGCGGGGTCTTGTAGGACCCGTAGTAGAGGCCGCGGAAGATGTGGATGTAGGTGACGATGAAGAACATCGACGCGCCATTTTGGTGAGCATAGCGGATCAGCCACCCGAAGTTCACGTCGCGCATGATGTGCTGGACGGAATTGAACGCCAGATCGGTGTTCGGCTGGTAGTTCATCGCCAGGAAGATGCCGGTGGCAATCATGATCATCAGGATCACCATGGCCAACGCGCCGAAATTCCAAAGATAGTTGAAATTCTTCGGCGTCGGGAACACCCCGTATTCCTTCTGCATCATCGTAAAGATGGGCAGACGGGTGTCGATCCAGTTGATCACCGGATTGGCGAATTCGCTCTTGTGCAGGCCGGCCATAGATTTTTCCCAGTCGGGTTCGGGGGCGCGGATCGGAAGGCTGACGGATCAGCCGACCTTGATCTTGGTGTTGGATTCGAAGGCGTACGGCGGCAGCGCCAGATTCAGCGGCGCAGGTCCATGCCGTACACGTCCGGAGGTGTCATACTGGCTGCCGTGGCAGGGGCAGAACCAGCCGCCGTATTCGCCACGCGGATCGGACGGCTTATTGCCCAACGGGATACAGCCAAGATGGGTGCAGATGCCTACGACCACGAGCCACTGGTCGTGACCGGCTTTGACCCGCTCGCTGTCCAGACCGTCATGGGGATCGATCAATTGGCTCAGCTTGACATCCTGCGCCTCTTTGATTTCAGCGGCGGTGCGGTGGCGCACGAAGATCGGCTTGCCCTGCCAGGATACGACGATGCCCTGGCCTTCCGCGATCGGGGTCAGATCGACCTCGACGGAAGACAACGCCAGCACGTCCTTGGACGGGTTCATGGAGTCGATCAGCGGCCACGCAATGGCCCCAGCCGCGATCGCCGCGCCCGAGAGGGCGATCAGTTGCAACAGATCGCGCTTGGTCACGTCGCCGGAGGCGGGGTGATGGGCGGCGGCAGAGGAGTCAGCCATACTTTCCCTCGAGTTACCGTTTCAGCCAGATCCAGCTTCCGATGAAGCAGGCACGCCTGACCGCGGGCCAACCCTGAGATCGGCCCGAAACACCTTCTTATCACATACCGGGTTGCCCCGGTAACGGCGTCTGGCGCAGTCTGGAGACCGGGCCTCACCTCTTGCAACAAGCTGGCAGCAGGGGGTTATCCCGACTATCGCGCAGGAACAAGCCCCCGATGACTGAAAATCCGCACACCGTGGCCCATGAAGCACTGAAGCCCGCCGCGAAGGCGTGGTTCGAGCAGTTGCGCGATCGCATTTGCGCCGCATTCGAGGCGATCGAGGATGAGCAGGACGACGACCGGCCGGCCGGCCGGTTCGAGCGAACGGCCTGGAACCGGCCGACGGACGATGGCGCGGCCGGCGGCGGTGGGGTGATCAGCCTGATGCGCGGGCGGGTGTTCGAGAAAGTCGGAGTGAACGTCTCCACCGTCTGGGGCGAGTTCAGTCCGGACTTCCGGGCGAACATTCCGGGCGCGGCCGAGGACCCCCGGTTCTGGGCGAGTGGGATCAGTCTGGTCGCGCATATGCGAAGCCCGCTGGTGCCGGCTGTGCATTTCAATACGCGGATGCTGGTGACGACCAAGGGGTGGTTCGGCGGCGGTGGCGATCTGACGCCGATGCGGCTGGATACCGAACCCGCGAAGGGGGATGCGGCCGGCTTCCACGCCGCGTTCCGAGCCGCCTGCGACAAGCACGGTCCAGGATATTACGAGACGTTCAAGGCCTGGTGCGACCGCTACTTCTACCTGCCACATCGCCAAGAGCCTCGGGGTGCGGGCGGTATCTTCTTCGACCATCATTTCACCGGCGACGCCGAAGCCGATTTTGCGTTCGTCCGGGATGTGGGGGAGGCGTTCTTAACCGCCTATCCGCCAATCGTGCGGCGCCGGATGGGTCAGGCGTGGACGGTGGCGGAGCGGGAACACCAGTTGATCCGCCGGGGCCGCTATGTCGAGTTCAACCTGATCCACGATCGCGGCACCCTGTTCGGCCTGAAAACCGGCGGCAACGTGGAGGCGATCCTGATGAGCCTGCCGCCCGAGGTGAAGTGGCCATAAGGCGTCGGGTCCGTTCTTACACCTGACCGGCATGCGGCTGTTCAGTCGCGCCGGCGGCAGCAATCTCGGTCCCCCACCTTGGCAACCAACCACCTCCGCGCACATGGTGCGGCCATGACCTACCTCCCCCACCCCCGGCTCGCCGCATGAGCCAGCGCTCCGCCTCCGTCCGTTTCGTCCTGATCACCCTCGTAATCGATGCGCTTGGTTTTGGCCTGGTGGTGCCGATCGTGCCGTCATTGGTGCTGAAGCTTTCGGGCCTGGCGGTGTCGGACGCCTCGCTTTGGGTCGGCGGGCTGCTGACCGCCTTTGCCCTGATGCAATTCGTCTGCGCCCCGATCCTGGGCGGCCTCAGTGACCGCTACGGGCGCCGGCCGGTGTTGCTGATCTCGCTCGCCGGCATCGGCATCAACTACCTGCTGCTCTCCTGGGCGCCGTCGATGATCTGGCTGGTGCTGGGCCGGTTGATCGCCGGAGCCACGGCGGCGAACGCGTCCACCGCAACGGCCTATATCGCCGATGTGACGCCGCCCAAGGAGCGCGCCGGACAGTTCGGCCTGGTCGGGGCGATGTTTGGCATCGGTTTCGTGGCCGGTCCCGCGATCGGCGGCGCGCTGGGGGCCTACGATCTTCGTCTGCCGTTTATGACCGCCGCCGTTCTGGCGGGTTGCAATCTGCTCTACGGCATCCTGGTGTTGCCCGAGAGTCTCCCCCCCGAACGCCGCCGGCGGTTCGATTGGCGGCGGGCCAACCCGTTGGGCTCGCTGCGGGTCCTGACGGCGGATCGCATCCTTTGGCGTTTGGCAATCGCATACGGTTGCAACTGGTTCGCCCTCGGCGCGCTGCAGACCACGTTCGTGCTGGCCAATCAGATGCGGTTTGGCTGGGACACGCGTCACAACGGCATGGCTTTGGCGCTGGCCGGATTGGGATCGGCGGTGGTGCAGGGCCTGCTGGTCCGCCGCATCGTGCCGGCATTGGGCGAGCGCCGCGCCGCGCTGACCGGAGCGGCGATCACCGCCGTGGCCTATTTGTGTATGGCGTTTGCGCCCGTCGGCTGGGTGGTGTTGCTCGGGATCGTGTTACAGGCGGTCGGTGCGATCACCAACCCGGCGGTGCAGGGGATGGTTTCTGCAAGCGCCTCCGCCGACCGGCAGGGCGAGACGCAGGGTGCGCTGTCCTCGGTTCAGGGTTTGACGGCGATTGCCGCTCCGTTGATTGCCAGTTGGGTGTTTTCCACCTTCACCGGGCCGAACGCGCCGATCTTGCTGCCGGGCGCGCCGTTTGTGGTGTCGGCATTGGCGTTCGGGGTGTCGATCTGGGCCGTGCTGGGCGTGCGCCCGCCTGCGGTTCTGGTCACGTCCGAGACGTTGGTTACAGTGCTGCCTGCACCTGGAGGGAAGCCATGACAACCCGAGCGCCGCAACAGAAGGCTCCGCCGCTGAGCTGCGACAGCCATTTCCACATCTTTGGACCGTACGACCGGTTTCCGCTGGACGCCGGCCGCACCTACGATCCGCCGCCTGCCTCTGTGCCGGCGTATCTGGAGATGGCGGAGGCGGTCGGGCTGCAACGGATGGTCGTGGTGCAGGCCAGTGTGTCCGGCACCGACAATGCGGTGACGCTGGACGCCATCGCTCAGTTCGGGTCGCACCGGGCGCGCGGTGTCGCGGTGGTCGATGACAGCTTCGACGAGCCGGCCCTGCGCCGCATGCACGACCAGGGAATCAGAGGTGTGCGGTTCAATATGGTCTCCGGCAACGGCACGCCGGAGGATCAGTTGGAGGCTCTGGCCCGCCGGGTCGCGCCGTTGGGCTGGCATATCCAGATTTATGCGGACGGCCCGAAGATTGTGGAGATCGGCTCGCTGCTGGCCGGGTTGCCGGTGGAGGTCGTGATCGATCACTGCGGTGGCGTGCAGGCGGGGCTGGGCGTCGGGCACCCTCAGTTCCAGGCGTTGCTGCGGCTGATGGACAGCGGGCGGGCCTGGATCAAGGTCTGCCATTACCGAGCGTCTTCGACCGGCGCGCCATTCGCGGATGTGGAGGCGAATGTGCGGGCGCTTGTCGCCGCCGCGCCGGAACGGTGCGTATGGGGGACGGACTGGCCGCATCCGCAGATGGACCCGCTGCCCGAGGCTGGGGCGTTGTTGGACCAATTGTTTGCGTGGGTGCCGGATGCGGCCGCTCGGCAGAGGGTGCTGGTGGACAATCCGGCTCGGCTTTACGGGTTTTAGGCGCGGGTTTGTCATTGGCCGGGAGCATTCGCGACCGGGCAATGCCGGCCGTGTGTGCGGCGCCGAGTTGTAGAGGCACCTTCTATGAGGCCATTCAAGCTGTTCCTCGGCTTAGCCCTCACGGCCGGACCGCCACCATGCGCCCGCGTCAGCCGTTGCGGGGCACCGCCAACATCGCGCTGGCCATCGGCGGCGTGATCGACAAGCATAACATGCGCAAACATTTTGATCTGACCATCGCCGAGACCAGCTTCGGCTTCGCGCGCAA
>CAIZFE010000064.1 GCA_903932145.1 uncultured Rhodopila sp.
AGCAGACGGATACCTTCACTCATCGAATCGCCTCCGGGCTTTGCAACAGCGAATCGCAAAACCGGAGCGAAGGGAATCCTCAAAATGAACCATGGAAATAACATCCCCGCGGGGGATTGGATTACAGCCTCGAAGGCGCACTATCCACGTCTTTGATTTAACTGATAAAAGACGTGGATGCCGACCTCCGTCTGCGCGACGGGTTCGGGTCGCCGGAGAGGCAATGCCGTCCACACATGGTATTACGCCGATTTCGGAATAATCTGGCGCTCTTCGATGACGTAGGTCTTGATCTGACCAATAAACAGCACGCCGTCATCCGTCAGTGCCTTCATCTCGGGCGTTGCCGCGGCGCGTTGGTAGCTATTCAGATCATCATACCAAAGTTCCGCGATGCCATCGACCTCGATTCCCGTCTCGGCAATGTCAGGACGCGTGCGCGTGCCGGTAATGTGGGACTGCACATAGCGCCGAATGCCCGGCACAGCATGAGCCAACGGGCCGTGGATATCGAACCAGTGACGCACAAACTGCTCGTGCGTGATACCGTCCTTACGGGTCAGCAGACCAACGATTTTGATCATTTCGTTTCCTCATTCTGAGCGGATCGCGAAGCCGCGATTGCCAGCAACTATCCTACCCGGCGCCGCAAAGCGCCAGAGACGCCGCTCGCGCGGCCACGGTCAGATTGTCACTAGAACACGCCGCCGTTCCAGCAACGCCGCCTCGATCGCCGCATGCAGGTCGCCGACGGTAAATGGTTTGTGAATCAAACGATGACCGGGCGGCAGCACGAATTCCGCCTGCTCCGCGTAGCCGGAGATGAACACCACTGACAGGTCTTCCCGTCTGACCTGAGCCAACGCCGCTAGCTGGGACCCGTTCATGTCCGGCATCACCAGATCCGTGAGCAGAATATCCATATCGGCGCCGGCCGCCAAAATCGCCAAAGCGGCCTCCCCATCGGACACATCCCGCACATGGTACCCGAGGTCCCGTAGCATGGCGGCCGAGACGGCACGGACGAGGTCATCGTCATCCACCAACAGGATGTTGGCCTGTGTCCCTTGCAGCCGGATCTCGGGCTGTGCGGTTTTGGCCCGCATCGGTATCACCGTGGCGCGCGGAAGATCGACTGTTACCGCAGTGCCGCGACGGACCGCCGTTTCGATGCGGACCTCACCGCCAGATTGCCGAGCCGTGCCGAATACCTGCGACAGCCCCAGCCCCGATCCCGCACCGGGTCCTTTCGTGGTGAAAAACGGCTCAAACACCCTTGGCAGTACCTCGGGTGCGATCCCGGTTCCGGTATCGCGCACCGTAATCGCCACGTAGTCGCCGGGCGGCGATCCGTCAGGGCCAATCTTTTCAGTCCGGCGATGATTGGCCGTTTCGATCGTAATGATACCACCATCGCGCATGGCATCGCGGGCGTTGATCACCAGATTCAGCACCACAAGCTCGATTTGGCTTTGATCCACCATCGCGGGCCACAGATTGACCGCCAGGACAACTCTGGCATGCGCCTTGGCCCCGAGAGCACTATCGAGCAGGTTACGCATGCCAGCGATCATCGCGTTCAGATCGGTCGGTTTCGGCATCAACGGCTGCCGGCGGGCAAAGGCGAGCAAATGACCGGTCAATGTCGCGCCGCGTTCGGCCGCCGTACGGATGGCAGACAACCGCTCCTCCAGAGCACCATTGCGATCCGCCGCCGCCTGGCGTTGCAGGATTTCCACATTACCCAGCACGACCGTCAGCAGATTGTTGAAGTCATGCGCGACACCGCCGGTCAACTGGCCGATCGCCTCCATGCGCTGCGCCTGTTTCAGAGCGACTTCGGCCCGCTCGCGTTCGGAAATCTGTTGCAGCAGGCCATCCCGGGCTTTCGTGGCGCTTTCATGGGCGAGATGCGTCTCGTCCAACAAACGCTCTACCTGCCGCGACCGGCGGGACAGCGAGAGCAACAGAAAGATGACCACTCCTCCCAACGCAATGGCGCTGCCGATCAACGACCACGCTTCATACCGCCAATCCGCCAGAATGCGACCTTGCTCAACCGAAACAAGAACCGCAAGCGGAAAAGCCCGCAAAGCGCGGATCGCCGTTACCCGAATGCTGCCATCGATCGGGCTTTCCATTTGCAGCGTTCCCGCCTGGGCATGCGCCAAAACCTCGGTAAACGGAGGCAGATTGCCGAAACTCGTGCCAATGGCCTGATCGACATGCGGAAAGCGCGCCAGAATCGTTCCGTCACGAAGATGAAGCATAACGGAACCATTTTCATTCAGTTCGACCGCGCGATAGAAATCCTCAAAATAACTCAGATTGATCGAACCCACCACTATCCCAAGGAATTTGCCATCCGGGGCATAGTCGGGCCGGCTCAACAAAACGTTCCATTTGTTGTCGCCGACCCGAAAGGGCTGGCCGATCAGCAGGTCATTTTTAGGATCGGCTCGGTAACGAACCAATAACGCCTCGACAGCGGAAGGCGGGCTGGACGACCGATCGGTATCGGTTGCAACGACCGTCCGCCCGTCGGCATCGACGACCAAAATGGCCGCGATTTGTTGCACGCCGCGCAGACGCCGCCGCAAAACCTCGCCAACATCAGCCACATTGGGGCGCCGGGTCTGCACCGTCTCCACTGCTCCCGTTACCAGCAGGTCAACCACTTCGACCGCACGCCCGGTTTGTTCGGCGAATACCATATCCAGCCGCGCCATCTGCCGTTCTGTATCAGCAATAATAGCGGTCCGCGTCGAATGCAGCTCGTGATAAACCGCACCCGCGGCAAGGACAAAGACCGCCACAGCCACGACACGAAGGGCCGCACTGACGGATGCAAGGTGATGTCGCTTTGGCAAGGGGGGCTGCCTGATCATTTCGGAATTTCGTCGCCCCCATGCCTCTATCCGGGAGCGGTTAACACGAAAATGATTCGAGAAGACAGCACCTCACGAAGTCGTGATATTTTACTCCCTGGGTGCGTACCAGCGTAACACCCCGGCCAGCAGCGTGGACAGCAACAAGAACGCCCCCATCCCGGCCAATCCGGCCGAGAAGGAGCCAGTCAAATCTTTCAACCATCCCATCACCGCGGGACCGACGAAGCCGCCGAGTGTGCCGACGGAATTGATGAAGGCGAGACCGCCGGCCGCCGCGACTCCTGTCAGAAACCGCGATGGAATCGTCCAGAAAACCGCTCGGGCCGCGGTAATGCCTACCAGCGCGACCGTCAGCCAAAAGATCGAGACCCAGAAATCATCGAATGTAATCGACAGCAACAAACCCGCTGTCGCCAGCAGGCAGGTCACGATCAGATTGCCCAACCGATGGCCGCTGCGATCGACCCGGCCCGCCCACAGCAACATCGCCACGGAGGCGATCAGGTTAGGACCGGCTGAAACGAAACCAACCGTCAGATTGGAATGGAAGTGCATCTTGATGATCTGCGGCAACCAGATGCCGACGCCATATGATCCGGTGGTGAAACCGAACTGGATCAGTGCCAGCAGCAGGACCCGGGGATCTTTCAAGGCCGCCCGGAAATTCTTCACCTCGTTATGGCGCGGTTCAGCGGCGATCCGGCTTTCCACCGCGGCCTTTTGGTCCGGGGTCAGCCAGGTCGCGCTGGCCGGGCGATCGGCCACCAGACGGAGGACGGCAAATCCCAGGATGCTGGCGGGTACGCCCTCGATGATGAACATCCATTGCCAGCCTGACAGTCCGCCAAACTGATCCAGACCGAGCAGCGCGCCGGAGATCGGGCCTCCGACGACGGCGGACACGGGAACACCCAGCAGCAGGATGGCCAGCATGCGGGCGCGATAGTCCGCCGGGAACCACTGCGCCAACAGGAACGCGACACCCGGAAAGAAACCGGCTTCGGCGATGCCAAGCAGGACCCGGATCGCATAAAAACTGTTCGGCCCGGTGATGAACGCGCAGGCCGCCGCCACGAGGCCCCAGGTGATCATGATGCGGGCGATCCAGACCCTGGCACCGTACCGAAACAAGGCGAGATTGCTGGGTATCTCGAAGGTGCAGTATCCCAGCGACAGGATGCCCGCACCCACCCCGAACTGCGCCGCCGTCAGACCGAGTTCCTTGTTCATCTGCAAGGCGGCAAAGCCGATATTGGTACGATCGAGATAGTTCAGGATGTAGGCCAACAGCAGCAGCGGCATCATCCGCCAGATGATTTTCCGGAAGGCAGTCTGTTCGACGGTCATCATCGCGAACCCGCCAGACGCATCGGAGTGCCTGTTGCGTACGCGACGATCTGTTCGAAACATTCCCGAAAATACAGTTCGAAATTGTCCCACTCCGCCCAACCGAGATGCGGCGTGCACAGCACATTGGGCATTGTCAGATAGGCATGGTTGGCGTGTGTGATCGGCTCTTCCTCGTAAACATCGACGGCGGCATAGCCGGGGCGGCCGGCTTGTAGCGCCGCCAGCAACGCGCCGGGTTGGATCAGTTCGGCGCGCGAGGTGTTGACCAGCAGCGCGGTTGGTTTCATCCGCGCCAGATCGTCGGGGCCGACGATGCCGCGCGTGTCCGGGCGCAGGCGGACGTGCAACGACAGCACGTCGGATCGTTCGAACAGATCGTCCTTGCTGGCGGCAAAATCATAGCCGGCGGCTTTGGCTTTGGCGGCGGAGGTTGCCTGCCCCCAGGCAAGGACGTGCATCCCCATCCCTGCCCCGGCCTTCGCCACCAGCGATCCGATCGCACCCAGGCCGAAGATACCCAGCGTGCTGCCGGACAAACGGTGCGACAGGGTGCAGGGAAATTCGCCGTGGCGCATCCGTTCCGCCTCCAGCGCGATGTTCCGCCGGGCGGCGACGATCAGGGCAACGGTCAGTTCGGCCGGCGCGACGGGCGAATTGCTGGCGCCGGTGGAAACCAGGACGCTGTGGTCCTTGCACGCCGCGTAGTCGATCGTTGTGGCATTGCGTCCGACCAGCGCGATCAGTTTCAGGTTAGGCAACCGTTCGATCAAGGCTCGGGAGAAGCTTACACGTTCGCGAATCGCGACGATGATCTCCGCCGGATGCAGACGTTCGACAAGCTGATCCAGGTTGGCGGCGGGTTCGCGGTAGCGCACCACATCGTGGCCGGCCAACAGGGAGAAACAGGACAGTTGATCAACCATATCCTGGTAGTCATCGGGGATTGCTATTTTCATGGTCCAACCATTTCGTTATAATTTTGAATCCACCATATAGTCCCGCAGCAGTTGCCCCCACCCCGGGACAGGTTTGCGATAGCCGGCCAAACGCAGAACCGCCCACAGACTGACCTGATTGGTGCTGAGCACCGGTTTGCCGATCGCTGTTTCCAGCCGGTCCACGATCCCCATGGTCAGCCAGTTGCCGCAGGCCAGCATCACCGCCTGCGCCTGCGGCTGGTCGATCGCCACGCCCATATCGTAAGCGGTCTGTTGGTCCAGCAGACCGATCTCCAGATTGCTGACATGACCCAGCGCCCGGTGTGCCAGGACAGAAAAACCGTTGGCTTCGATGAATGCGGCGGTCGTGACGTTAACGCCCTCACCCCAGGGCGCCCCGATCACCAGCCGCTGCACGTCGAATGCCGTCAGCGCCTGGATCAACGCTGTGGACGCCGTCGTCGCCTTCCGGCCGGACGCGGTTTCGATCCGCCGGATCAGTTCTTGATCGTATCCAAGACCGTTGCGCGAACTGGGGGCCGTCGCCGCCAATACGATCGCATCGACGTCGGCATCCGCCAGCTTCTGGCTCTCGGTTTCGATGTCCTCGACAATCCGCGCGGTGGAGGACGGTTCAACCGTGCGCAGCGGCAGACGCGCCACATGCAGCGTCACCCCGTCCGGCATGATCCGGTTAAATTCCGTCTCCTGCGTGGTGTTGGAGGACGGCAGCAGCAATCCGATCCGAAGCTGGTCTTTGCGAGCTGGCATGACCGTTGATTTCCTCCTGTTATGGCTTCGGTTGTCCCAAACAGCCATCCCGGTGTCAAACCGGCCTTCCCATCCGCCGCCGTTCCGTTAGCATCGTCGCCAATGACGGAAGCGCCGGACACAAGCATGGACCAGGACTATCCAAAGCTGCGGCCCGGGGGCGACACGGGCTGGCAGCGCACCCTGTGGGCGATGGTCGGCATTCAGTTTGTCATGACGGCGGCGGTCAACTTCCTCAGCCCGATCATTCCGTTGTTGCTGCCGAGCCTCGGGGTGGAGACGGTCGAGGGTGTTGATATCTGGGCCGGCATCATCACCGGCACCACATCGTTTGTCGCCGCGTTCGCCTCGCCTGTGTGGGGCCGGGTCGCCGACAAGCACGGACGCAAACTGGCGCTGCTGCGGTCCAGTTTCGCCATCGCGCTGTTCACCGCGCTGATGGGCCTATCGACGAATGTCTGGCAGTTCTTCGGTGCGCGAGCCGTCATGGGGCTGTTCGCCGGGTTTTCCTCCGCCGCCATCGCGCTGGTCGCCAGTCAGGTGCCGGAGCGGCGGCTGGGTTACGCGCTCGGTTGGCTGGCATCCGGACAAATGATCGGGTCGCTGGTCGGGCCGGTGATCGGCGGCGTCCTGGCTGACCTCACCGGCAGCTACCGCGCGCCGTTCTTCTGGTGCGGCGGTATCACCGTCGCCGGATTGGTCTTGGTTTGGGCCGTGGTGAATGAGGATTTCACGCCTGTGCTTTCCTCGGGCAAGAAAAAATCGCTGTTTGCCGGGTTCGGCCTGATGGCGGGAACGGCGGGTTTAAGCGCGCTGTTCCTGGTGGTGCTGATGGCGCAACTCAGCACGCGGACCATAGCGCCGGTGGTGACGATTTTCGTGCAGGAGTTGATCGGGTCGCCGCCGCAGATCGCGACGCTGGCGGGAGTGGCGTTTTCGATCACCGGTCTGGCGAATTTGCTCTCGGCGCCGTTCCTGGGGAACCGCAGCGATATCATCGGCTATCGCAAAGTGCTGCTGATCTGCCTGCTGGGGGCGACGCTGACCAGCGCGCCGCAAATTTTCGTCGGCAGCTACTGGGCGTTTGTCGCGGAGCGGTTCGCGGTCGGGCTGTTCATCGGCGGTATTCTGCCCACCGCCAACGCCCTGATCGGGCGCAGCGTCTCACGCGAAAACCGAGGCACGATCTACGGCATGACAGCCTCCGCCACCTTCCTCGGTAATTCGCTCGGTCCATTGCTGGGTGGCGGGGTCGCGGCCGGTTTCGGTATCCGCTGGGTGTTCGTGGCGACAACCGTTCTGTTAGGCGCGAACCTGATCTGGGTGTGGTGGACGGTGCAGGAACTGAAGGAAGGCCCCGCGGCGGAGTAGCAACCACACTGCGGATGTCAGGTCTTCTCGCGCAGACCCAACCGTTCCAGACGCGGCAGAACCTCCTGGACGAAGAACGGAATCTCTTTCAGGTAATCCACGAACGCGACGGTGCAGCCGGCCAGACCGGTCGCACTCATACGGGCCATTTCCTCGGCGACGTCGTCAGGGGAGCCGACGAACGGATACGCCCCGGGATAGCCACCCGCGTAACGTCCGGTCCCGGTCCTGGTAAAGCGGTTCTCCATCGGACGCACAATCGGCGCCACCGCGCCGGGCACGGTTGTACCGCGCATCCGGCGATAGTAATCCTGCCCATCGGTATCCGCCATCTCCTCGGCGAAGTAATGGAAATAGTCCTCGGCTTCCTGCCGGGTCGGGCGGCACACGACGTGGCCCATGGTGAAGACCGAGATCGTACGGTCATACCGGGCCATTTGCTCCGTCACGTCGGCCAGGATCGCCGGGACCTGATCCAGTTCCGTCACGTTCAGGAACAGCACGTCCGCCGCCCGCGCCGCGAAATCCCGTCCGGCGGGGGAAAATCCGGCCGACATGACGGGCGGGCGGGGACGCTGGATCGAAACCGGGTCGGTCTGCAAATTTTTCAGCTTGAAGAAGCGCCCGTCCCAATCGAACTCCGGCCCGCCTTCCAGCAGTTTCGCCCAGATTTGAAACCACTCCAGCCCGTGCTGATAGCGCGTTTCCGGATCGATGGTGACGCCATGCAGGTCGAACTCCGCCTGGTTCCAGCCGCAGACGATATTCAAACCGGCGCGTCCGTGCGTTATATGGTCGATCGTGGCGATGGCCTTGGCGCCGAACGCCGGCGTCACCAAAGGCACATGCACGGTCGAGAAAATCGCGATCCGCTTGGTCACCGCGCCCAGGGCGGCCCCGTGAGTCAGCGTCTCGAACGACCGTCCGTAGATATTCGCCTTGCCCTGGTAACCGCGCCATTTCGCCACCGGCAGGATGAACTCCAGTCCCGCGTCATCGGCGATTTGAGTCATCGCGACAATGTCGTCCCAGTTGGCTTTCCAGCGTTCCGGGGCGAGGCTCATGGTCAGGCCGCCATCGCAGTTGGCGCTGAAAATCCCCAGCTTGAAGCGGTTGGGGCCGAACAGGGGATTCCGAAAATGGATCATTGCGGGACTATAGGAGTTTCCTCTCGCCCGCACCAGAACGTGGCGTGTTCCAGGCTGGAGGGAAGCTGGTCGTTGATCGTTCGTATCGCATGACCGTGTATGCCGACACCGCACTTGCAAAAACGAGCCATCGCACAATCAGAGACGCCGTCGTTTCCGTTTCGAATTTTATTGAAATTATGCGAGAATACGGAACCAGCCTGACTCCCGCGCCCGCAAATACGAAAGCATTCCGGCAATGTATATTGTCCGCCATTGCAATGGACAAACACATGTGACTAATGTGTCACACGCCCTCTTGTTTAGTGGCGAACAAGACTTGTCTGCTACATAATTGGACTGAACATCGGGTCTGGCAACGTGATAACGATTGGGATGACGTATATCATCGCGACAATGCTTGCGTCGGGCATTTTCATCGCGGCGGGTCGGCGCAACAAGAAAGTCTCGGCATTGGCATCTGCCCCGGGGACGGATCGGTTCCCCGCCGATCCTTTGTGGGATCAGCCGGCGATCGATCTGTCCGCCCCTCACCCGTCGGCCGATGTCGGCGCGGCAATGCGCGTGGCCTTGAAACGATTGCTCCCCATTTTGCGAAACCGAGCCGTGCAGGCTGAAATCGCCTTGCCGCCAGGGTTGATGGTGCGGATGCGAGGCGCGGCCATAACCAATCTGCTGGAAGATCTGCTCTCGACCGCCATCCAAAGCGCCCCGGCAAGCCGCATGCTGGTGACCGCGGGCAGGCAAAATGGCGGAATTTACGTCGGGATTACCGATGACATGCCGGCGGCTGATCTCACACTTCGAACCGACTGCGTGCGCGGCCTGAAACAACGCGCTGCGACGTTCGGTGGGACGTTACACGTCGATGTGCGTCCACAGGAGGGTGCGACTGTGACGCTTTGGCTACCGGCGGTGGGCTAGACACGCAAGCTGCGCGCCGCCCCCGACCAAACCGCGAAGGGGCCGGGGCCCCCTTCGTCCCGCCTCAGCTTCGATACGATCCGTTGATATCGATGTAGCCATGCGTCAAATCGCAGGTCCAGGCGGTTGCCTTGCCTTGGCCGAGACCGATGTCGATAGCAATTTCCACTTCCAGCCCCTTCATGTGCGCGACCACCGGGGTTTCGTCGTACCCGGCAATCACGGCGCCCTCCTTCGCCATCCACACGCCGCCGACACCAATCGACAGTTTGTCCCGATCGGCAGGCTCGCCGGACTTGCCGACCGCCATCACGATGCGGCCCCAGTTCGCATCCTCCCCGGCGATCGCTGTCTTCACCAACGGCGAGTTCGCGACCGCCATCGCGATCTTCTTCGCGGATGCATCACTGGTGGCGCCGGTAACATCAATGCGCACACGCTTCTGCGCGCCTTCGCCGTCGCCGGTGACCTGAAGCGCGAGGTCCATCAGCACTTCGTCGAGCGCCCGGCTGAAATCAGCCAGCATTCCGTCCGGTGAGACAGCCGGATGTGCCGTCTGGCCGGTGGCAACCAGCAGCACGGTGTCGGATGTGGAGGTGTCCGAATCCACCGTCGTGCAGTTGAAGCTGGCATCGACTCCCGCCTTCAGCATCGCTTGCAGCGCGTCCGCCGGGATCTTCGCGTCGGTGAACACGAAGCACAGCATCGTTGCCATGTCCGGTGCGATCATGCCGCTGCCCTTGGCAATCCCGGTGATCCGCACCGTGACGCCGCCGATATCCGCTGTCCGCGTCGAGGCCTTGGGGAACGTATCCGTGGTCATGATGCCGCGCGCGGCAGCTTCCCAACCATCCGCCGTCAAAGCCGACTGCAACGCAGGCAGCACCGCGACGATCTTCGCGTGGGGCAGAACCTCCCCGATCACGCCGGTCGAGGCGACGAACACCTGTGTCGCCGGACAGCCGGCAAGCTCCGCCGCCGCTTCCGCCGTCTCAGCGCAGGAAACGCGTCCTGCCCTGCCGGTGAACACGTTGGCATTGCCCGCGTTCACAACGATCACCCGAACCTTGCCGCCCTTCAGGGACTCCCGGCACCAGTCGATCGGGGCGCCGGGGCACTGATTGGAGGTGAAAACGCCGGCAACCGTGCTGTCAGGCGCGACTTCCATCATCACGACGTCGGTGCGGCCTTGATAGCGAATGCCCGCCGCCGTCGCGGACAGACGGACGCCGGCCAGCGGCGGCAGTTCCGGTAGTGGAACTGCCAGCGGAGAAACCGCGGTTGCCATCGTTTCGTTCCCTTTCTTACGTCTTCTTGCGGATCACTACTTCGCCGCGGGCGCCGGCGGTTCCGCCGTATCGGTCGCCTTAACCGGTGAACCGTCCATGTTGAACCGTTCGATGGTCACACCGGTGCGAGCCTCGGCGACTTCTTTCTGCACGGCCGCCTGCACCATCTGCTGGCGCAACTCATCGCGCACCTGCTCGAAGGTCGGCGGCTGCGACGTGCGATGTTCCAGCGTCTGGATCACATGCCAACCGAACTGGGTCTTTACCGGCGCGGCCGTGACTTCCTTGTCCTTCAATGCAAACGCGGCGTCGGCGAATTCCGGAACCATGTCGGTCTTCTTGAAGAAGCCGAGGTCGCCGCCTTGCTCCTTCGCGCTGGGATCCTTGCTGTACTGCTTGGACAGTGCGGCAAAATCGCCACCCTTCTTCAGGTCGGCGGTGATCTTCTTCGCGGTGGCCTCATCACTCACCAGAATGTGGCGGGCGTGCACCTCGGTTTCGCCGGGTTTGTTGGCGTAATCCTGGTCGTAGCGCGCCTTGACCGCTTCCTCGGACACCTGCGGACGGATGACCTTGTTCAGCAGCGCTGATTCAAGCGCCCGCTCCGACGCCATCTGCATCAGATGCTGAACGTCCGGTTCTTTGTCCAAACCGGTCTTCTTCGCTTCGACCATCAGGGCCTGCGCATCGACGAGTTGCTCGAGCAGCATCGGATAAAGCTGCTGCGGCGGCATGCTGCGCGCCTGCGGCGGCAGCGTTTCAGCGGCGGCTTTCAGGTCGCTGAAATGGATGACCTGACCGTTGACTTTGGCCAAAATCGGGTCGGCGTCGGTTTGCGCCACGGCTGAACCAGCCGAAATCAGGCCCAGCAGGGCGATGGACGCAAGCAGGCGAGACGACGGCCCGAATGAGCGGTCTGGAAAAATCGGCATGGAAACCCCTGATCGAAAGACCGGCTGCTTATGACCGAACCCGGGTCGGCGAACAAGCCGGGCGGGTTATTGAGCCTGGCCGCTACCCGAGCCGGTGATTTTGAGCCGCGGGCCGTTATCCAGTTCGGACCCATCCAGGTTGAAGCGGTGGATCGCGAGGGCGGAACGCGCATCGTCAACAGCCGCCTGCACGGCGGCAGCCAGCAATTCTTGCCGCAACTGGTCGCGAACGTCCGAGAAGCTGGGCGGCGCGACCAGACGCTTCTCCTCCACCTTCACGACATGCCAACCGAACTCGTTCTTGATCGGATTCGGCGCGATCTGCCCCGGGGTCAGTGAAAACGCCACGTCCGCGAAGCTCGGCCAAACCTGTTCCCGGCGGAAGAATCCGAGATCGCCGCCTTTGCTGGCGTCCGGATCCTTGCTGAGCACACGCGCGATCGTCGGGAAATCGGCACCTTTCCGAAGGTCTTCCAGGACCTTGCGCGCCTCGGCTTCGGTGGTGACGAGGATATGGCGGGCCCGCACCTCCTCGGTGGCCGGGCGGTTGGCATACAGCCGGTTGTAGCGGGTCTGGATTGCCTGCTCGGTGACGCGGGGTGCGGCGATATCCGCCAGGTAGGCGCCTTCCAGAATACGCTCGATGGCCGCCTGAATGTCATGCTGGACCTGCTTTTTCTCTTCGAGGCCCTTGCGCCTAGCCATGATCACCAACGCTTCGTGATCGACCATGCGATCGAGCAGCACGGGATACAGCGTGTCAAAGGGCAGACCGCGGAGATTTTCCGGCAACGTCTTGGACGCTTCGCCCAGGTCGCTGAGGTAGATCAGATGGCCCTCGACACTGCCGACCACCGGATCGGGAGCCGTGGTTTGCGGTGCCGAACCACCGCCATCGGTTCCAATGTCGCTGGGTGCGATACCGAGCGCCGGTTCGTTCATGGCGCCGGGTGCTGACGAGGGTGTTTTTTGCGCCAGGGCGGGCAATGACACGGTCAAGACGCAGGTCAGCATGGCAGTCTGACTGAGCAACCGAACAGGAAAGCGCATCGAAACTCCTGCGATTCATCCGATGCGCCCGAAATGGCGGTCGGTACACGCGTGAGTGAGCCTATGCCCGGTCATGGCCTGCAAGGCCAGAAAACTCTATTGGAAGCGAACACAATGGGGAGCAGCGAACGTGCCGGAAATCTATGTACATGCCGTCGAGGGCCGAACCCTGGACCAGAAGCGCGCCCTGGTGCGCGACATCACCGCCGCGGTGGTGAAGAATTTCAACGTTGGCGCCGAGTCGGTCATGGTCCAGATCGTCGAATCGCCGAAAGAGAACAAGGCGAAGGGCGGGGTTCTGTTCAGCGATCGGCCGGCCTCGGGCGTTTAATACCAGTTCACGTGGATGCCGACTCTTCGTCGGCCATCCCCCGTCATGCCGACGAAGGTCGGCATCCACGTCTTTGTTGAGTTAAATTAAATACGTGGATGGTGCGCCTCCGCGCACCATGACGATGAGAGGACAATCCGCATGTGTCAGTCTCAACGCCGGTTAGCATAAGCTTTCAGCCCCGCAGCGCGCCTAAGCCTTAAGCAACGCCAGCAGTCCTTGCAGCAACTGCTTGGGCGTCGGCGGACAGCCCTGGATCACGAGATCCACCGGCACGACGGTCGAAACTCCGCCGACCACGGCGTAACTGCCGGCGAACACGCCTCCGTCCGCGCCGCAATCGCCGACCGCGACCACCCATTTGGGGTTGGGCGTGGCGTTCCAGGTGCGCTCCAGCGCCTCGCGCATGTTCTTGGTCACCGGCCCGGTCACCAACAAGACGTCGGCATGGCGCGGCGAGGCGACGAACCGCAGGCCGTACCGCTCCAGGTCGTTGAACGCGTTGTTCAGCGCATGGATTTCCAGTTCACAGCCGTTGCACGATCCGGCATCGACCTGCCGGATGGACAGGCTGCGGCCTAGCCGATCGCGGGCCGTTTGGTCGAGGGTGGAGGCCAGTGCCTCCATCTCCGGGTCCAATGGCGGCGGCGCTTCGGTCAGCGGAGCGCGGAGACCTTGCAGAAGATGGTGCAGCATCAGGGGGCCCGTCGTATGTTCACACAGGAAACCAGCGCCGAGTGCGGCATCACAGCATCCGTTGCAGGATCAGCTTCTGCACGTCCGATGTGCCCTCGTAGATTTGGCACACCCGGACGTCCCGATAAATCCGTTCCACCGGGTAGTCAGCCAGGAAGCCGTATCCGCCCAGTGTCTGGATCGAAGCGGTGCAAATGGCCTCGGCGGCTTCGGAGGCGAACAGTTTCGCCATGCAGGCCGCTTCCAAAGCGGGCCGGCCCTCGGCCTTCAGGCGGGCGGCATACAGCGTCAACTGGCGGGCGGCCTCCAGCTTGGTCTTCGCTTCGGCAAGCCGGAAGCCCACGGCCTGGAGATCGATGATCGCACCGCCGAACGCCTTGCGGTCCCGCGCGTAGCCGATCGCGTACTCCAAAGCTGCGCGAGCCATGCCGACGCTTTGTGCGGCGATGCCGATACGGCCGGATTCCAGTGTGGAGAGAGCGATCTTGTATCCCTCCCCTTCCGCGCCGATGCGCTGGTCTTCGGGCACTTCCATGTCCTCGAACGCCAGTGCGCAGGTATCGGACGCCTTCTGGCCAAGTTTTTCCTCGACCCGCGAGATCGAGAATCCAGGATGGGTTTTGTCAATGATGAACGCCGACAGGCCCTTCTTGCCCGCGCCGGGATCGGTGACCGCGAAAAACACCAGGCTGCCCGGATGGGCGGCGTTGCTGATGAACTGCTTGGCGCCGTTGACGACATAGGTGCCGCCCTTCTTCACCGCGCGCGTCTTCAGATTGGACGCGTCCGATCCGGCCTGCGGTTCGGTCAGTCCGAACGATCCGACATGCTCGCCGGTTGCCAGCCTGCGCAGCCAACGGTCCTTCTGGGCATTGTTGCCGTAGTTGTTGACCACGATGCAGGTTGGCGAGTTGTGCACCGACACCATGGTGGACACCGAACCGTCGCCGGCCGCGATCTCCTCCAGCAACATGGCGTAGGTGACTGGGTCAAGCTCACTGCCGTCCCACTCGGCGGGTGTCGTAGCGCCGAATACGCCGAGTTCGCCCAGTTCGGCGATGATCTCCGGCTCGATCCGCTTCTGCTTCTCGCGTTCGGCAGCCAGCGGCGCCAGACGATCCTGTGAAAAGCGGCGGATCATATCAACGATCATAGTGTCGCCGTGGAGGGAGACTGCGTCGGACATGGTGGTCGCCTTCGTTATGTGCCGGATCGCTCTACACCCGGCGCCGGGGTTTGTCAGCCACGACCAGTACGCCGGACCGCCGCCACCTGTGTCCCGCTGGTCACCGATGCAAAAAGAGGACTTTGCGGAATTGCTGCCCACGCGGTCGTTGCATAAGGTGGCCCTGAGGCGGAGGCCTTATGACGAGCGACGGGAACTCCTGCACAATCCGCTGCGGTTGGCGTCAGGGCTGAAGGTTTAGGGGACGAGACGGGATGCAAACCTACGACTACATCGTTGTCGGCGCGGGGTCCGCCGGCGCGGTCGTTGCGAACAGGCTGTCCGCCGACCCACGCAACAAAGTGCTGTTGCTGGAGGCCGGACCTGCCAGCCATCCCTGGGCCCGCATCCCGATCGGTTTCGCCAAGCTGATCAACAACCCGACGGCCAACTGGCTTTATACGGCGCAGCCGGAGGCCAGCACCAACGGCCGAGCCATCCCGGTACCGCGCGGCAAGATGCTCGGTGGCTCCAGTTCCATCAACGGTTTGGCGTTCGTGCGCGGCCAGGCGCAGGATTTTGACACTTGGTCGCAAATGGGCAACCAAGGGTGGAGCTACGACGACGTGCTGCCATTCTTCAAGCGCATGGAAAGCTACGAAGGCGGCGGGGATGACACATTCCGCGGCCGGGAAGGCCCGTTGCGCGTCACCAACCCGCAACCGACCGACCCGTTATCCGCCGCGCTGATCCGGGCGGCGGCGCAGGTCGGAATCCGGCACAACCCCGACTACAACGGCGCCAGTCAGGAAGGCATCGCAATGAGCCAGGCGACCATCGCCTCGCGGCAGCGCATGAGCACGGCGCGGTGTTATCTGGACCCGATCCGCAAACGCCCGAACCTGCACATCGTGACGAACGCGTTGACTCAGGCGGTTAAGCTGGACGGCAAGCGCTGCACCGGCGTGCGGTATTCCGTTGGCGGCACGGTGCAAGAGGCGCGCGCCGGACGAGAAGTCGTTATCAGCGCCGGATCGATCAACTCGCCGCAGTTGCTGGAGCTGTCGGGAATCGGCCAATCCGATCGCCTGCAAGGGTTGGGGATCAACGTGCGGCACGCGCTGCCGGGCGTCGGCGAGAATTTGCGCGATCACTACGCGCCCCGGACCCGCTGGCACATCGGTGCCAAGGGATACACGTATAACGATACGGCACGCGGCCTCGGACTGGTCGGGCAGGCGTTGCGCTACGCCTTCTCGGGCAAGGGTTTGCTGGGCATGGTGGCCGCCCCGGTGCGCGCATTTGTCCGATCGCGCGACGGGCTGGAGGCGCCCGATCTGCTGCTCGGTTGGGTGCCGATGCTGACCGAACACGGTCCGAAAGGGCCGATTCTGTCCCGCGAGTCCGGGCTGACCTGCTACGCGCACCCGATGCGGCCGGAGAGCAAGGGGCATATTCACGTTGTTTCCTCCGACCCGGGGCGGCAGCCGGCGATCAATTTCAACTTCCTGTCGTCGCCGATCGACGCGGAACTGACCGCGCGCGCGATTCGCATTGCTCGTTCCGTCATGACGGCTCCGGCGTTGGCGCATCTGCGAGTGAAAGAGGTCGCGCCGGGTGCGGACGCGAAAACGGACGATGAGATCCTGGATTGGGTGAGACGGGCGGCGGAGACGACCTACCATCCGGTCGGCACCTGCAAGATGGGATCGGACGCCATGGCGGTGGTGGACGCTCGGTTGCGCGTGCATGGGATTGAGGGGCTGCGGGTGGCCGATGCCTCCATTATGCCAACGCTGACGTCGGGAAATACGAACGCGCCGTCGATCATGATTGGGGAAAAAGCGGCGGATATGGTGCTGAAGGATGCCGCCTGACGGGACCGAATCGCAGCCGGCGGGGGCTCGCGCCGGCTACGACACGCGACGAGCTATCAACGAGTTGTTACTGGCCACCCGATGCATATCCATTACGGTAATGAAGTCGTATCATTAGGGGCAACTCGTGGAAGAACCTATTGGCATCTTGGAATTGGAGGCCCCCGCCTTCGTACCGGCCGCACCTGGCGCGGGCCAGATTTCCGGTGCAACGGCGACCAATCCCGCTGCCCCAAATCTCTCATCCGCGAATTTTTCGGGTCCTCATGAAGGGCCATTGACGCCCATTTTTGCACTGACCGCTGCCCTCAGCGCATTCTTGCTGTTTCTGGTGCAGCCGCTGATCGCAAAGCCGATCCTACCCCTTCTCGGTGGAAGTCCATCAGTGTGGATCACTTGCATGGTAGTGTTTCAGTTACTCCTGCTGTGTGGCTACACCTACACCTATTTATCTAGTCGATATCTTACGGTAGGTCGTCAAAGTTCCATTCACCTGACACTGTTTGCCTTCAGCCTTCTCCTGATGCCATTCGCGCTCCACCCGGCGGGCTTCGAAGCCCACGCCCACCCACAGATGTGGTTATTGACCACCCTTATTCTGAGCGTCGGCGCCCCTTACCTGCTGCTGTCAAGCAACGCACCGATGCTTCAACGGTGGGCCGCCAATACGTCCCATCCTCTTTCCAAAAATCCCTACCCGCTGTATGCCGCCAGTAATGCAGGCAGCCTTTTGGGCCTGTTAGCCTATCCATTTCTGATCGAACCTTTGTTCACGACAACCCAGCAATTCGGCGTTTTGACCGCTGGATTTTTGGCCCTGGTTTTCAGTTTCGGCTGTTGCGTCGTCATCATGCGGCGGTATGAACACAGCCCGGCTATCCCTGTGTCGGCTGCACCGAATATGCCTCTGGAGAAAGCGCCGCTGTTTCGCTGGCTGGCATACTCGGCTATTCCGGCCAGTCTGCTGTTCGGCACGACGACGTTCATCATTACCGATATCGCCTCTGTCCCGCTGCTGTGGATCGGTCCCCTTACACTTTATATTTCAAGTTTCATCTTGGCGTTCTCCGAACGACAATACAGAATTCGTGTTCTGGTTGGAATTTACGTTCCCGTGGGCCTACTGACGTTGTTCGGTTCGGTGTCCGCTTCGCTGGCGGGCCGCGTCGGCGTTACGCCTGCCATCGAGATGATGTTGACTCTAACCGCTTTGCTTTTTGGAACGTTTATGTTTCACAGGCGGCTGTACGAACTTCGCCCGAGGGCACAGGATTCCGGTCTTTTTTACGTTATTCTCGCCCTTGGCGGAGCGATCGGTGGCTGTTTCAATAGCTTCGTCGCCCCAGTCATCTTTAGCACAGCAGGAGAATTTCCGCTGATGCTCGCCCTTAGTCTGTTGGTCGCGCTACTGCCCGATTTCCTGTCGACGACTGTACCCCGCAAACAGGGCTTTCCAATAATCAAGGCTGCCAGCCTGATATTTCTTTTGCTGAGCATGAAACTGTATTTTCTGTCCGGCGTCGATCCTTGGAAAGGCTGGTTCCTGGCGGTCAGCGCGGTCATGATCACGCTGACCATATTTATTGCTTTGGTGCTGTCGGATTGGTTCTACAAATCACCTTGGAAAGCAGTGTTCGCTATTCTCGTGGTCGGATTGTTTGGAGGCCATCTCGCGGCCGCCCATGGCAGTTCGTGGCTTTATGTCGAGCGAAATTTCTTCGGGATCAGCCGCGTGCACGCAGAGACCGATCATGACCGGCTCATATACTCCCACGGCGTCACGATGCATGGGGTGCAGAGCACACAGGAACAATTCCGCCTAAAGCCTACCTCCTACTATGGCCCCCCCCTACGGGACGTGTTCGCAAATCTCCCTGCTGCGGATCTGCAAACACCGATTGGAGTGATCGGGCTTGGCATTGGTACGGTCGCCTGTTACGCGGCACCGGCGCAGCAGATGGATTTTTATGAGATCGACCCTGCGTCGATCCATATCGCGACCAACCCGACCTATTTCACGTTCATGCGCGATTGCCCCGGGCAGCGCCGTATCATCGTGGGCGACGGGCGAATCACACTTAATCAGGCTCCCGATGGCGCATACGGTCTCATCATCATCGATGCCTTCACATCCGATGCCATTCCGATGCATCTGCTAACGCTTGAAGCGCTAACGATGTACGGTAGAAAGTTGCAGCCGCACGGGCTGATCGCGTTCAACATTTCGAACAAATATCTCGACTTGTTGCCAGTGTTCCGCACGTTATCGACGGCATTGGGGTGGACGGGAACCTATCGGTTCGATGTCGAGGATAGCGCGTCGCTCGCAGTGAGCTCGCTTTGGGTCGTGTTGGGCAAAGACGATACGGATACCCAACTGTTGCAACGGGTGCGCGGGTGGAAGGCCCTTCCAGACGAGGCAGGCAAGCAGTACCGCTGGACAGATGACTATACCAACCTACTGAACGTACTACGTCTGTCGCCCAACTGGACATCCGCTCTTTGATCATCGCGTCGGGGGCTGGAAATGTGGCGGTATCTCTCAATTAAGTTCCTCCTGCACATCCGCGCCCTCCCCTGATGAAAGGCGGTCATGCCGAGCGGGTTCTGAGGACACAACCCTATCCGAACGACTCGTCGATCTCATCAGCGATGGCATCGATGGCGATACCGGGGCGGTAGCCGTCGTAGGTTCTGGCGAAGTTCGCGACGCGCAGACGGCAGGCTTCATCACCGACCAGCCGGCGCATCGCCGCGTCGATCGCGGCAACGCCGGCGTTCGGTTCGACGCCATGCGCAAAACCATGTTTGGCGAGCCGGTGCAGGGTCATCATTTGCTCGACGAACACCGGCAGCATCAGTAGCTTCTTACCGGCCAACAAGGCGGGGACTGCGACCTCGTGCGCCTGGCAGATGACGATGTCGCATCCTGAGAGCACGGAAGCCCGATTGGGTGTGGTCGTCACCTGGATAGCGCCACGTTCGAGCGCGTCGGCCTGACGTGCCGGCATGCCGGCGACTTGGATCAGGGTTGGCAGGCCCAAACGGTGCAACGCCTCGGCTATCGCGCCACGCGCAGGATGGCGAGGGTCCAGATCGACATACACCCGCTCCCCCGTACCAATCGGCCATGCCGCGGCTGGCCCGCGCGACGGGGCGAAGACCTCGCCATACCACCGGGCATCAGCCCGATCCGGATAATGATCGAATTCAGGGAACGTGCAGAGAAAACAGGGCAGGTTCTCGAACAAGGCCCGTAGGCAGCCCAATTCGGAGACCTTCAGGGCACCCAAACGCGCGTTGACGACGGCGAGAACACGGCCCTCGACGCTGGCGGGGGCTTCCGGTTGCGCGTCCAACCAGGGGAGCATCCCGGGCAATGGCACGGTCAACGGCGGCAGGCTGAAGCCGTCGCCAATGGCCGCCATCGCGATACCGGCGACACGGGCTACCAGCATGGCCGTCGGGGCGAAGTCGGCAATCAGCAGGTCGGGTTTGGCTTGATCGAGGACCTGCCGCCAGCCGGTCATCAGTCCGCGTAGGGCATCGGTGGAGGCCCAGCCGCCATGCATCAACATATCGGCGTACGAGACGCCGGCAAATCCGGGCGGCGGTGGCAGCGTCCATCGCGGCGCATCGATCAATGGAAATCCGGAGGCAGCCAAGCCCGCCGTCAACTCAGACGGCACGGTCAAAGTCACATCGTGACCCCTGTCAGCGAGCGCAACAGCCAAAGGCAGCAGGCGGGCAACGGTCGCGCCGCCACGGAGGAATTCCGCGGCCAGCAATATCCGTTTGCCCGCCATGACCGTCTATCGGCGATCGATACTAAGGCGGCCCGCGCCGTACGCGACAACGGTCAGAAAGCCGCCCGCCATGCAGACGTTCTTGTAGAAGTGGATCATCTGGTCCCGGCTCTCCGGGTGGTAATGCGCGACCATGGCGGTCGCGATGCACCAGACGGCCAAAACCAGCGCGCTTGCCCTGGCCTTGAACCCGACCAGAAACAGGACTCCGACGCCCAGTTCGATCGCCAAAGCCAAAGCATAGGCCGCCCCGGGAAGGGGCAGCCCCAGATGAGCAAATCCCGCCATCGTCGCCGACGGCGCCATCGCCTTACCATACCCGCCATGGATGAAGATCGCGCTCATGAGAACGCGTCCCGCAAGCCCGATCCAATCCTGAGCGGTCAGTTTCATCCGACGATCTCAGTCCCCGCGAAGAAGTACGAGATTTCGATCGCGGCGTTCTCGAGACTGTCGGAACCGTGGGCGGAGTTGGCTTCGATGCTCTCGGCGAACAGCTTGCGAATCGTGCCCGGTTCGGCATTGGCCGGGTTGGTGGCACCCATCACGTCGCGATAGCGAGCGACAGCGTTGTCGGCTTCCAGGACCTGCACAACAACAGGGCCGGAGATCATGAAGGTCACCAGGTCGCGGAAGAACGGGCGGGCTGCGTGGACGCCGTAGAACGCCTCGGCCTGGGCCTGCGTCATGTGGATGCGCTTCTGGGCAACGATCCGCAGACCCGCTTGTTCGATCACGGCGTTGACCGCACCGGTCAGGTTACGGCGCGTGGCGTCGGGCTTGATAATGGAGAAAGTGCGTTCGGTCGCCATGGCGGCCTCCTTGGGGGTTCGGGTTCGGGCGGCTGAGTAAGGGTTTGCGCGCCCGAGGGCAAGGCACGATGATTCCGGGCATGCCGAGGCGGCCGGTGTTGCCAATCGGACATAGCAGCCATGAAAATACCGCCGACGCCGGTTGGCTTGTGGCCATCGCGCAAATACGGAATCGCAACACCATGCTGCGGCGCAGCAGCGCGGGAGGGAAAATCTCCAACAAGGCGAAGGCAGGGAGGATGTCTTGGCAAACCCCTCCATGCGGTTTTTCTGGAGGTCCGGCCATCCGATCCTTTCACCGTCAAATCGTGACTTCACGCCGGTGAGAAGCCTCGTATATGCTCATGCAGGCCGCCCGATTAGCGATGCGGACGATGGATTGCAGGAGCCTATAGGCGTGGCAGACTTGATTGAGGGCCGTTGGCAGGACGAGGGTATAAGTTCGCCGATGGAGGATATGACTTCAGACTCGTCCAGGAAATACCTGAACGAGACCTTCGCACGTCTGCATCCCCGCGACCGGTTGGCATTTCTGGCGCGAAACGTCTCCGGGCCGGTGGTATTCACGACCAGTTTCGGGTTGGAAGATCAGGCACTGACGCATCTGATCGCGGATGCCGGGATCGATTGCCGGTTCGCGACGCTGGACACCGGGCGCTTGTTTGCCGAAACCCACGCCGTGTGGGCGGAAACCGAACAGCGCTACGGCATTCGGGTTGAGGCGTTTCATCCGCGTTCCGGCGCGCTGGATGCGTTGGTGCACCAGCAAGGGATCAATGGATTCTATCACTCCACCGAGGCGCGTCACGCATGCTGCGCCGTTCGTAAAGTAGAGCCACTCGGCCGAGCTTTAAATGGTGCGGCGGTTTGGCTGACCGGACTGCGAGCGGATCAATCCGGCAACCGCCAGGGTTTCGAGTTCGTGTCTTTGGATGCGGGGCGTGATTTATTGAAGGTCAATCCATTGCTGGATTGGTCACGCGACCAGGTCGCTGAATTGGTGCGTGACGCCGAAGTTCCTTACAACGCACTGCACGACAAAGGCTTCCTGTCGATCGGCTGCGCGCCTTGCACGCGCGCCGTCGCGCCGGGGGAACCGGAACGCGCCGGGCGTTGGTGGTGGGAACAGGACCAAACCCGGGAATGCGGTCTGCATGTCACGCCGGACGGGCGCTTGGTAAGGGTGGAAAAAGCGGCATGAACCGTATGACTCACCTGCAACGCCTGGAAGCCGAAAGCATCCATATCTTCCGCGAGGTCGTTGCAACCTCGGACAATCCGGTGCTGATGTATTCGATCGGCAAGGACAGCGCTGTGGTGCTGCATCTCGCGATGAAGGCGTTCTACCCGGGACCCCTGCCCTTCCCGCTGCTGCATGTCGATACGACCTGGAAATTCCAGCAGATGATTACGTTTCGCGACCAGCGGGTGAAAGAAATCGGCTGCAAGCTGATCGTGCATGTGAATGAGGACGGCCTGCGGGCCGGGGTCAACCCGTTTACATCCGGCTCGCGTCTCCATACCGACGTCATGAAGACACAAGGACTTAAGCAAGCGCTGGATCGCTGGAAATTCGATGCCGCGTTCGGCGGCGCTCGGCGTGATGAAGAGAAAAGCCGAGCCAAAGAAAGGGTGTTTTCGTTACGGTCGGCAGAGCATCGGTGGGACCCGAAGAACCAGCGGCCGGAACCGTGGCACCTGTTCAATACGCGCAAGCGCGCCGGTGAGAGCTTCCGGGTGTTTCCGATCTCGAACTGGACCGAGTCCGACGTGTGGGACTACATCGCGCAAGAGAACATTCCGGTTGTGCCGCTGTACTTCGCCAAACCGCGCCCGGTGGTGGAGCGTGACGGCACGCTGATCATGCGCGACGACGACCGGATGACGCTGCGTCCCGGTGAGACCGTCGAGATGCGTTCGGTGCGGTTCCGCACACTCGGCTGCTACCCGCTAACCGGCGCTGTTGAAAGCGACGCCTCGACCCTGTCTGAGATCATTGATGAAATGCGCGGCTCACGCTCGTCCGAACGCCAGGGCCGGATGATCGACCACGACGGCGGCGCGTCGATGGAACAGAAGAAACAAGAGGGATATTTCTGATGAGCGCCGCGCTTTCCCTCACGGCACCGGCGGTCCGCGAGGCCTCGCTGCTGCGTCTTCTCACCTGCGGCTCCGTCGATGACGGGAAATCCACCCTGCTCGGACGTTTGTTGTTCGATTCGAACGCGGTGCTGGACGATCAGCTTGCGGCGCTGGACAAGGACTCGCTGAAATTCGGAACGCACGGGGAAAATCGCGACTTTGCGTTGTTGGTCGATGGACTGTCAGCCGAACGCGAGCAAGGCATTACGATCGACGTCGCATACCGCTATTTCTCCACGCCGAAACGGTCTTTTATTGTCGCCGATACACCCGGCCACGAACAATATACCCGGAATATGGCGACCGGAGCCTCCACGGCGGAGCTGGCGATTATCCTGGTGGATGCTCGCAAAGGGATATTGCCGCAGACACGGCGCCATTCTTTTATCGTATCCATGGTCGGCGTGCGGCATGTCGTGCTGGCCGTAAACAAGATGGATTTGGTGGATTTCGACAAGGCCACCTACGACGGCATCGTCGCCGCCTATACCGAAACGGTCCGCTCGCTTGGTTTCGAAACCATCGTGCCGATTCCGTTGTGCGCGCGGGCGGGCGATAATGTCGCCGAACCGTCGGTGCGGACGCCCTGGTATCGCGGCCCGCATTTGCTGGAATACCTGGAATCGGTGACGATCGGCGAGGCGCAGGGCCAGGCGAAGCATTTCCATTTCCCGGTGCAGTGGGTGAACCGTCCGAACCTCGATTTCCGCGGCTACGCCGGTACAGTTGCGACCGGAACGGTTCGGGTTGGCGACGGCGTCACCGTGCTGCCGAACCATCGCCACAGCACGATCGCGCGCATCGTTACGGCCGATGGCGACCTCCCGTCCGCCTCCGCCGGGCAGGCGGTCACATTGACGCTGACCGACGAAGTCGATGTGTCGCGCGGCGATGTCATCGTCCACGAGGCGTCTGTCATGCAGGCCCGCAAAGCGTTGACCGCTCGGCTGTTGTGGTTGATCGATCAGCCGCTGCGTCCAGGCGCAAGCTTCATTATCAAGCTGGGCACGGTTGAGGCGAACGCGGAGGTCGCCGCGCTGAAACATGCTGTGGACATCCACAGCTTTCAGAATCATCCGGCTGACACCCTGGCAATGAACGCCATCGGCGTGGTCGATCTGACGTTCGACAAGGCAATCGCCGCCACGGTTTATCGTCGCGATCGCGAGCTCGGTTCGTTCATCCTGATCGATCGGATGACGAACCAGACCGTGGCTTTGGGCACGATCGAGGAAGACGCTCCGAAGCAGGCGAACGACAATGTGCGCAACAAAGCAGTCCTCCGGGTTGTTGGGACGGCCGGTTCGGCGCAGCGTTGGAATTTCCTGACCCTACTGGGACGCAAGGCGATCGAGGCGGTGGTGCTGTTCCTGGTCGTTGCTGCTCTGGCGCAGAATGTCTGGCTGGCGTTGACGGTGGCGATCGCTGATCTGGTGGCGCGGCCGGTCGCGGACCGGGTGGCCGCATGGGGCTGGCAGCACCTGTTCTCGGAGCATGCACATTCTCACGCGGCGGGTCACGCGGATTAACCTAACTTTGAGATCGTTGTTTTTCGTTCCAATTCTTAATGTGGCGCCTTGATCCTTGAAGCCTCCTCGCCGCTCGGCACGGATCGTCAAAACTGCCCCGTGCCTGGCTACCCTTCGTTTCCTACCGCTTATGTTTCTGTGTTCGGCTGAACCGCGCCGCTTCTTCGTCCCGCCCTGATATCTCCAAGGCATCGTGATTGGGCGGCGCTGAGACCGGATCAGCTATGGATGATCGAGCAACCACCCTCGGCCAACGGACGAAACGCGGTCTCGGCGGGGGTCGTGGCGACAACCCGGCAGTAATCCCACGGCCCCTTGGACTCCGCCGGACTCTTGACCTGCAACAGATACGCCGGATGCAGCGCTCGGCCGTCCGCGCGAATCAGGCCGGCGCCGAATGCGTCATCGTCGGTCGGCATGGCCTTCATCCGGTCCACCAGCGCCAGACCCGAAACACGGTCGGCAGGCGACAAGGCCGCCGCAGCCTTCAGCAAATGCAGTGTGGCGCCATAAGAGCCGGCCTGCAGCATGTTCATGCGGACATCCGAACCGATTTTCGGCGCCATGCGCTGGGTTAGCGCGCGGGTGCGGTCGTTCAGATCCCAATAGAACGTTTCGGTGAAGTTCAGTCCCTGCGCGGCCTCCAGGCCCAACGGGTGGACGCCGGTGATCACCATTACCAACGCCGCCAGCCGCATACCTTGTTTCGTCAAGCCGAACTCCGCCGCCTGCTTGATGGTGTTCACCGAGTCGGCGCCAGCATTGGCGATGCCAAGCACTTTGGCACCCGATGCCTGGGCGGCAATAAGATAGGACGAGAAATCCGTCGTGCCCGGAAAGGGATGCTTCGACGAACCCAATACCTTCCCGCCAGCCGCCGTAACGAAGCCGGAGGTGTCACGCTCCAGCGCCGCCCCGAACGCATAATCGGCGGTGACGAAATACCAGGTGTCGCCCCCCGAACGCACCAGGGCGTCGCCAGTGGACTTCGCCAGCATCCAGGTATCGTACGCAAAATGGATCGTGTTGGGGGAGCACTGCTTACCGGTCAGGTCGGCGGATCCGGCACCGGTCACGATGCAGGCCTTGTTCTTTTCTCGAGCCACGCCGGCAACGGCGAGCGCCACTGTTGATCCAACGCAATCCACGACAGCGTCCACTTCACCGCGGTCGAACCATTCCCGGACCAGACCCACTGCGACATCAGGCTTGTTCTGATGATCGGCGGACACTACCTCAATCTTCATGTCGCCGGCGGCGGAGCCGAAATCCTGCACGGCCTGCTGGACGGCCGCGAGCGAGACAGGCCCGGAGTCAGTCCGGAACGATCCCGAAAAGTCGGTGAGTACGCCAATGCGCAGCGGGCGCGATGTCTGCGCCCGTGCTCGCGGGATCGGGGCTATGGCGGTCAGGCTGGCGGTTGCGAGAAGCGAGCGGCGGCTGATGGTCATGGACGTGTTTCCTTCGTGGTTTCGTTGAGCGTTTGGCGATCATGCCGCCCGATATGGCCGGGCGGTTTGGCTGGCGGGATCAGATGGCGGGCTTCCGCACCCGACACTTGTTCGGTATGTCCGTACTATGTCGAAGCAACCTCGTTCGGATCCGGCCCGCGGCCACAACGCCCCAACGCAGGTGCCGCGAAACGATATCGTTTCGCCGATGAACCATCGTGCGGCGTTTTTGGTGCGGCTGGCGCAAATGCGTTCGTTCGACGAATTCCACCGCCACTTCGCGGGGCTTGGCGTCACGCCGGCCGGTTTCTCGGCTTTCGCGCTGATCGCCACGAACCCGGGCATCCGGCCGGGCACCATCGCCGAGGAACTGCGGATCAAGCCGTCTAATGTCGCCGTGTTGGTGAACGGTCTGGTTGCGGAAAGACTGGTCGAACGCATGAATGACGAGAACGAGTTGCGGGTCAGTCTTCTGCACGCCACCGAGGTGGGAAAGATCGCGTGGAAAACCATGAAGCGCAGCGCCGATGCCGTCGATGCGGGTTTCACCGAAAACCTGAGCGCCGACGAGAGTCAGCAACTGGTGACTTTGCTGCAAAAACTGCTGCATCGCTGATCGCCTCCCCTTCTCTGCTCGATTTGATAGCCGGTCCGCATCAAGGAGCTTGCTTATCGCCCCGCGTCATATTATTATGACCGGTAGATAAATAACGCAAGCCTGATTCGATGAAAGAGCGGCAAGAGATGGACGGTGATGCTCAAGGCGATATCGAACGCGCGGTCACGTACGAGGTCCGCGATCACGTCGCCTGGATCGGACTGAACCGGCCGCGCAAGCGCAACGCGATCGGGAACACGCTGCTTGCCGCGCTCACCGACGCTGTCCGGCTTGCCCAAACCGCGGCCCGAGCGATCGTCATATTCGGCCACGGCCCATGCTTCTGTGCCGGTTTGGATCTGTCCGAACACCGGGCCCGCGGACCTGTGGAGACATTCGAGCATTCGCGGTCCTGGCACGCGGCTTTCAGCGAGATCAAGCGCGGCCGCATTCCGGTCATTGCCGCACTCCACGGCGCGACCGTGGGTGGCGGTCTGGAACTCGCCGCCGCCTGCCACCTTCGCGTCGCCGACAGCTCGGCATTCTTTGCGCTGCCGGAGGGCTCGCGTGGCATCTACGTCGGTGGCGGTGCCTCCGTTCATGTGGCGCGGTTGCTGGGCGCGGCGCGGATGGCGGACATGATGCTTACCGGACGCGTCCTGACGGCTGAGGAAGGCGAGCGCGCGGGCCTGGTGCAGTATGTCGTGCCATCAGGCGAAGTTCTGGTGAAGGCCACCGAACTCGCCGCGAAAATGGCCGCGATGGCGCCACTGACCGTGCTTGGCGTGCTGCACGCGCTGCCGCGCATTCAGGACATGAGCGAGGATGACGGGCTGTTCGTGGAAAGTGCCATGGCGGCTTTGGCTCAAAGCGGACCGGAGGCGGCGGAGCGGCTGGAGGATTTCGTCAGCAAACGCGGCGCCAAGGTGGCGAAGCCGGCAGGCGATTAAGCGTCCGCCACCAGATTGATCACGTCCCAAGAAAGTGCTCGCACAGAGCCGGGTGAGGAAAAATTGGTAACCTACGTCCCCCACGACGTCGTACGGGAAGACCGTCGCGACGGATCGATCTTACTCCGATCCCGTGTCCCGCTCGGTCCGGTCGCCCGCAATACGGGCGAATGGCTGCACCGCTGGGCCGAGGAGGCGCCTGACCGGGTCTTCCTGGCGGAACGCTCTGGCGACGGATGGCGGGAACTTCGCTACGGCGAATTGCTACAGCAGGTCCGAGCCGTCTCGCAGTCGCTGCTGGCGCGGGGGCTGGGGGCCGAAACGCCGGTCATGATCATCTCCGGCAACAGCATCGACCATGCGGTCCTGGCGCTCGCCGGGCAGTACGTCGGAGTGCCGACGGTCGCGCTGGCTGAGCAATACGCACTGGTTCGGGACGCCCACCCGCGCCTGATCCATGCGGTCGAGACGGTCCGGCCAGCGATGATCTACGCGGCGGATGCGGCGGCCTACGGACCGGCCCTGGCGCTCGATTGCATGGAAGGCATCGAGAAGGTCATTTCGTCGGCCGAGGGCGCGACGGTTGCCGCCACGCCGTGGTCGCGCCTGCTCATGGGCGACGGCGGCACCAATCTGGACGCGGTGTATGCCGGGATCAGCCCGGAGACGATCGCCAAAATCATCTTCACATCCGGTTCCACCGCGAACCCCAAGGGCGTGGTCACCACACATCGCATGCTGTGTGTCAACCAGGCGCAGATGCTCGCTTGCATGCCGCTGCTGGCGTCCCGACCGCCCCGGATCGTGGATTGGCTGCCGTGGAACCATGTGTTTGGCGGCAGCCACAATCTTAATCTGATGCTCTCCAATGGCGGCTCCCTCTACATCGACGAGGGCAAGCCGACGAGGAGCGGATTCGCCGCCTCGGTCAGGAACATCCGCGAGCAGGGCGGGACGATCGCCTTCAACGTGCCGATCGGCTTCGCCCAGATGGTCGCCGCGATGCGCGATGATGAGGCGCTCAAACGCGCGTATCTGGGCGATTGCGACCTTATCTTCTATGCCGCGGCATCGGTGCCGGCCGACGTGTGGGCGGCACTCGCGGGTTTCGCGAAGGAGGTCCGGGGCGAGGTGCCGCTGATGTTCTCGGGTTGGGGGATGTCAGAGACGTCGCCCGCGGCGCTCCAGACGCATCAACCGGTAAAGCGGCCGGGCAATATCGGCGTTCCCCTGCCGATGGTCACCGCGAAACTTCTGCCCGACGAGGACGGCCGCTACGAACTCCGCGTGGCGGGACCCAACATCCTTGATGCGTATTACCACGATCCCGAGAAGACGCGGGAAGCCTTCGACGACGAAGGCTATCTTATAACGGGCGATGCCGTCCGGTTTATCGATGCCTCGGCCCCCAACGCGGGACTCGGCTTCGATGGCCGGATTTCCGAGGATTTCAAGCTACAGACAGGAACCTGGGTGCGCGCGACGAACGTGCGCCTCGATGCATTACGGCATTTCTCCGACATCGCGATGGACGTGGTGATAACCGGGCACGACCGTAACGAGATCGGGGTGCTGATCTTTCCGCACGCGAACGCCTTGCCGCCAGACTCCGACGCAGCCGGCGGGCTGCTGATCTCGGCGGACCTTGCCGCCGCGGTCCGTGACGGTCTGAGGCGGGCGGCGGAACACGCCACCGGCTCCTCGACCCGGATCACCCGCGCCCTGATCCTGACAGCCCCGCCGTCCATGAGCGACGGCGAACTGACCGCCAAGGGCAGCATCAATGCACGCAAGGTGCTCACTTTGAGGAAGCAGTTCGTCGAGCGGCTTTATGACAACGACGACCCGGCCATCATCCGTCTGTAAGGAACTCTTATGATAGACCTCGGCAAAATACGCGCGATCGACTTCCACACCCATGCGGAGGAACCGTGTGGCTGCCATGGGGATGACGGCTACGACGAACTGCAAGCCACGATGGCGAGCTATTTCCGGGCCCCGTGGAAACATCCGCCGACCGTCCCCGAGACCGCCGCGCATTACCGAACCCAGAACATCGCGGCGGTGATCTTCCCGGTCGATGCGGAGCGCGAAACCGGCTACCGGCGTTACAAGAACGAGGAAGTCGCGGAAATCGCGGCGGCGAACAGCGACGTGCTGATCCCCTTCGCCTCGATCGATCCTCACAAAGGCAAGCTCGGTGCCCGCGAAGCCCGGCGGCTGGTCGCGGAGTTCGGCGTCCAGGGTTTCAAGTTCCATCCGACCATGCAGGGGTTCTTCCCGAACGATCGCCTGGCCTATCCCCTGTATGAGGCGATCGCCGAAACCGGCAAACCGGCACTGTTCCACACCGGCCAGACGGGGGTCGGGTCGGGCATGCGGGCCGGCAACGGCATGTATCTGAAATACTCGAACCCGATGCATCTGGACGACGTCGCGATCGACTTTCCCGACATGCCGATCATCATGGCGCACCCGTCATTCCCATGGCAGGAAGAGGCGCTAGCTGTCGCCAACCACAAGCCGAACGTTTACATTGATCTGTCCGGCTGGTCCCCCAGGTATTTCCCGAAAATTCTGGTCCAGTATTGCAACACGTTGCTGAAGCATAAGGTCTTGTTCGGTTCCGATTGGCCAATGATCACGCCGGAGCGCTGGTTGTCGGACTTCGAGAAGATTGAGATCAAAGACGATGTGCGGCCGCTGATCCTCAAGCAGAACGCCGCCCGTCTGCTCGGGCTTTCTTCGAGCGCACCCGATGCCGGCTAAGCCCGCCGACACCCGCCGCGTTGATGGCCGGCAATCATGATGAAGGACGCGGCGGCAACGCTCGCCATTCTGCTTGAGCACGTCGTGGACGGCGCCGGGTCTCGCCCCGATGCCGGCGTCACGACCGCCATCCTGACGGAGGCGGCTCGTTTCGCTGAACGCTATCTTGCACCATTGGCGCCCATAACTGACCGCGAAGGGTGTCGTCTGGACGCCGGACGCGTTGGAACCGCCCCGCCCCACAAATCCGCCTGGCAAGCCTATGCCGAGGCTGGTTGGGCGGGCTTGACCGCGCCGGACGATGCCGGCGGACAGGCTCTGCCCATGGCGCTCGCCGCCGCCGTGCAGGAGTTGATGGACGCCGCCGACCCGGCTTTCGGGATGCTCGCGATTAATGCCCGCTGTGCCACGCGCCTGCTGGTCCGGCATGGCGACGAGGCCACGCGCGAAGCCTGGATGCCGGCCATTGCCGGTGGACTCTGGGGCGCCACGATTTGCATTTCGGAACCGCAGGCGGGTTCGGATGTTGGCCGCATCCGTACGCGTGCGGAGCCCGGCGGCGATGGAATGTGGGCGCTGACAGGCGACAAGTGCTGGATCTCTTATGGCGATCACGACCTGACCGAACGCATCGGGCATTTCACGCTGGCCCGGGCGCGCGGCGCCCCCGCCGGCACGCGCGGCCTGTCGCTGTTTTTGGTGCCCGACACGTTGCCCGGAGGCGCCCGCAACGGCGTATCGATTGCGCGTCTGGAGGAAAAGCTCGGTCTGCACGGTTCGCCAACCTGCGGGCTCATCTTCGATGGCGCGACGGCTACCCTGATCGGACAGGAAGGGCGCGGACTACAGACGTTGTTCGCGATGATCGTGGCGATGCGCCTCGGCGTCGCGTCACAGGGCGCGGCTGTGGCGCAAGCGGCCGCTTCCACGGCGGAGCGATATGCCGATGAACGCGGCCAGGGGGGTGATCCCGCCGGACCGCCGATGCCGATCGCTCGGCACGCGGAAATTCGCAGGCTGCTGCTGCAAATGCGCGCCCGCGCCGAAGCCGCCCGGCTGATCGCCTTACAAGCCGCTGCCTGGGTGGATGCCGAGGATGAAGGCGACCCGGACGCGGCAAAGCGGGCGGCGCTGCTGCTGCCGGTGGCGAAGACTTACTGTGCCGAGGCGGCGTTCGCCAACGCCGATGCCGCCATCCAGGTGCTGGGCGGCGCGGGCTATGTTCGTGATTGGCCGGTCGAACGGATGCTGCGCGATTGCCGCGTCTTCTCGATCTACGAGGGCACATCGGCGATCCAGGGTCTGGACCTGCTGCTACGGCGGGTCCTCGGTAAAGATGGTTTCGGCCCGCTGCACGATGTCCTGGACCGGCTGGCCCCGTCACCGGTCCTGGTGCTTGCCGTGCGCGACACTGCCGAGGCTCTCGCCGGTGTCGATGCGCGGTCGCAGGAGGCGGCGGCGCTGCCCTTTCTGCGCCTGGTTGCGCTGGCCTGTGCCGACGGCTTGTTACATCGGGCCGGACGCGACGCCGGTCCTCTCGCCCCAAGTTACGCCGCGTTGGCGGCATTCCACAGGACGGAGGCGACGATTGAGGCTTCCGCGCTGGTGCAACGCTGTCTGTCGGTTGATCTTGACGTGGCTTTCGATGGAGTCTTCGCATCATGACCGGGGAGAAAACCATGTCCACGGATATCCAGCGTGTCGCCATCGTGGCGACCGGCGTTATCGGCGCGAGTTGGGCCGCCTGCTTCCTGGCCCGCGGCCTGGAGGTCACCGCAACCGATCCGGCGCCTGGTGCCGAGGACGCTCTGCGCCTTTCGGTCGCGGCGCATTGGCCGGTCATGGAGAAAATGGGGCTGGCGCCAGGCGCCTCCCCGGACCGTCTCCGCTTCGTCGATACGCCGGAGGAGGCTGTCGCCGATGCCCAGTTCGTGCAGGAAAGCGGACCGGAGCGGCTCGACCTCAAGCGCGCGCTGTTTCAGCGATTGGACACCGCCGCGCCGGACGTCATTCTGGCGAGCAGTTCCTCCACCCTGCTGATCTCCGAAATCCAAACCGGTTGTGCCCATCCCGAACGGATCGTGTTGGGACACCCATTCAACCCGCCGCATTTGATTCCGCTCGTCGAGGTGGTTGGCGGATCGGCTACGTCGGAGACCGCCATCGCCCAAGCCATGGCGTTCTACGCATCCATTGGGAAAAAGCCGATTCGCCTGATGAAGGAGGTGCGCGGGCACGTCGCCAACCGGCTGCAAGCGGCATTGTGGCAGGAGGCTTTCCATCTGGTGGAAGCCGGCGTCGCCAGTGTTGCGGACATTGACGCCGCGATTGCCCATGGCCCGGGCCTGCGCTGGGCTCTGTTAGGGCCATTTCTGAACCTGCATCTGTCCGGTGGACCGGGCGGAATCGCCGAGTTATTCAGCAAGCCCCTGTGGCAGGCGACGCAGGCGATGTGGGCAGATCTTGGCCAGCTGACAGTCGATCCCGGCCTTGCCGCGCAGGTTGCGGACGGCGTAAACGCGGAACTCGCCGCGCTCGATCCGGTGGCGATGCAACGCCAACGCGACGACGTGTTGCTGGGTTTGCTGCGCCTGAAGGCAGACGCGGAGAATCTGCCATGACCACGCGGACATGTCCGGGTTCCGGCGCCGGCGAAAAACGGCCGTTGCCACCAACGGTCGCGGCGATGTTTGACTATACGGCCGCCCCTGTGCGATCCGGATCGGGCGGAACGGAAGCCAGCCACCGCCGATCTGTTTTGACCAAGACCCTCCAACAACGGCGTTTGGGAGTTTCCTGACCATGGTTCCACAAAACGAGTTCATCCAGCGCGATCGCGGCCAGCATCCGCCGGGTTTCACGCCAGAGTACAAAACCAGCGTGCTGCGCTCGCCACGGCTGTCTTTGTGGTCGTTGCAGAATTCATTGTCCGAGGTGACCGGCCCGGTTTATGGGCATGAGGAACTGGGTCCGCTCGATCACGACCTGATTTTGAATTATGCCAAATCAGGAGAACCGATCGGCGAACGCACCATCGTCCATGGCCGCGTGTTGGACGAGAACGGCCGCGGCGTTCCCAATGCACTGGTCGAAGTTTGGCAGGCCAACGCGGGTGGCCGCTACCGGCACAAGAACGACACCTACATCGCGCCGATCGATCCGAATTTCGGCGGCTGCGGCCGGGCGATCACGGATCAGGACGGTCGCTACGCGTTCCGCACGATCAAGCCCGGCGCATACCCGTTTCGCAATTACGTCAATTCCTGGCGCCCCGCGCATATCCACTTCTCGCTGTCGGGATCAGGTTTCGCGCAACGGCTGATTACCCAGATGTATTTTGAGGGCGACCCGTTGATTGCCAAAGACTCCATTCTTGCAACGATTCCGGATCCGGCGGCGCGGTTGCGGCTGGTTGCGCTACTGGATCTGAACGCCGCGGTACCGCTGGACAGCCTGGCCTACCGGTTTGATATCGTTTTGCGCGGCACCCGCTCCACGGTGTTCGAAAACAAACTGCACGGGAACTGAATCCATGATCCCCAAACTCGATTACCTGTCTGAAACCCCGTCGCAGACAGCCGGCCCGTATGTCCATATTGGCCTGATCCCGCATCAGGCCGGTTTCGACATTTTCGAAAAACCGTTCGGCCACGTCATGGCGGGACCGGACACGAAGGGCGAGCGTATCCGCATCGAGGGACGCGTGCTCGACGGCCTCGGTCAGCCCTGCCGCGACATCATGTTAGAGGCGTGGCAAGCCAATGCCGCCGGCCGCTACAACCATCCGGCCGACCGGCAGACAGACAAGGACCCGGACCCGACCTTCCGTGGCTGGGGGCGCACCGGCACCGATTTCGGCACCGGCCTTTACCACTTCGAGACGATCAAACCCGGTCCGGTGATCGGGCGCCGCGGCTACAAGCCGATGGCTCCCCATATCAATCTCTGGCTCGTCGCACGGGGGATCAATATCGGCCTCAACACCCGCATGTATTTCGACGACGAAACGGCACTGAACGACGCTGACCCTGTTCTGCGGATGATCGAGCCGGCCGTCCGCCGCGAGACCCTGCTGGCCCGCCGCGAACTGCGTGACGGCGCCGTCGTGTATGTGTTCGATATCCGTCTCCAGGGTGAGCCGGAGACGGTGTTCTTCGATGTCTGATAGACATTAACGAGAAACGTTAATGAAATCAGTTGTCATCGCTGTTGCCATCACGGAGGTCCGGGCCGCGTCATACCAGCGGCCCTAAAGTCTCAGCCCTGCCCAATCGCGCGTTCCCATAGAGCGGATGTGGGCCGGGTCGTTGATCAAAGCAGTCCAGGCGGCGCAGTATGCATTCACGATAGCTTCGTAATTCTCCCAGACCTGATGGCCTAATGCGTTTGCACGCAGAGAGGCCCGGGTGGTGTCGACCGATTTCGATTCCGGGGCGTAAGGCGGTAATTTGAGCCGCACGATGCTGGATGACCGGACTGCGCGACAGGGCCAGGCGGCCCCATCGATCATCGTGAAAGCAATGGCTCCCTCACTGACGCATGTGCTGATGGCCTCCAGACGCTGGTCCATGGCCTCGATGTTGACCGTCGGCAGCACGACGGACTGCCGACATTTCGGGCCGGGTAAATGGCACCAACAGCCAGGCCCAGTTGAAGCGGCGGTCCCACGGAGCCCGCGGGCGAGTGTCGCGTTTGGCCCATATCCGTGTCAGAGTAACTTGTTGACCAACTCAGGCTTCATCGTCGAGTCAGACTTCAATCGATTTGCCGGCCGCGCGCTCGCCGAGCGCCTCGCGGGCCAGTTGGCAAAGTTGGATTTGAAAGTTTCTGATGGCGGAAAGAAGCCGACGTCAGTTCCTGATAAAATCAGTTAGTTTGTAAGCCCTTGGGTACCGTCGGATACTCCCGGGTGGCTCAAAATCACTCCCACTCCATTGTCAATTTGCGGCGTAAACATCTGATTTAACTTGGATAAGATCCAAATAATCTCCAAAATACCGTCAGAAAGTCCAGATGCGGATTTCGTGCGGTTTTTTTGTCCGACCGGAAAAATTCACCTGCGGCATCTATCGTCGCACACGGACGTAAGACCTTGGTGCGCCGAAAAAAAATCCGCGAAGGCACTCATGGCTGCTTCCGTATCCCGATATGCGCAGCGTCTGATCCAGGTTTTTGGGGAAATCGCGTTCTCCGAGTTCACTGGATTCTCGGACCATCCTGACAGATGTGTGATTACATTTCGCTCCAACATGGATCGGCCTGGCGGCTCGATCGTTCAAAACCTGAAAGAGGCTGCACTGGCATTTGAATTGAACCGTCGACGGTCCCAGGATGTGCACACCATCGTTAACTGTACCACGTTGGCGATGTCTATCTTCGTTTCCGCCTGTTTGCATCGATTGAGGATTGCAAACAAATAGCTAAATTGTTTTTCATATCCAATCCGCCGAAATCGCGGTCTGGGCTAGATTTCGTAATCGTGGGCGGCTTTGACCCTGTAAATCGAATAAGCTATCACCAGTTTGAGAGTGTACGTCACCAGGAGGTTACGATCGCCATTACACCGCCGCTGGGGCTCAATCTGGCCCAACCTGATGTCACCCTGCTGCTCGATCTGGACGGGGTCATCCAGGACGCAACGCTATCAAATGCCGTCTCTGATGAGGTGGTCAGCGACTGGCGCGGCCGGCCATGGGTGGACACTGTCGGCGACAATGTGGGCGGCAAAGTTACGCGCATGCTGGCGGATGCGCGCGACAGTGGCGTCTCGGCCTTCCGCCAGGTGAATCAGCGCTTCCCCAGCGGCCTCGAAGTCCCAATGGAATACACCACCGTTCGTCTCGGCGGCACCGCCGGCATGATTGCGATCGGGCGCAACCTGAACGCCGTCGCCGAACTCCAATCCCGCCTCATCGATGCCCAACAGGCGGTGGAACAGGAATATTGGAAGCTGCGAGAGGTTGAGACCCGATACCGCTTACTGTTCGACGCCTCGAATGAGGCAGTATTGCTGCTCCAGGCCGATACCCTGCGCATCGTCGAAGCCAACCCCGCGGCCATGCGCAACCTTGGTTTCGCGCGCGGCCGGGACCTGCTGCCGGAAATGGCGGCGGACGAACGAGAGACCTTCCAGGCGATGTTGCAACGCGTCCGCCAGTCCGGACGGGCGCCAGGCGTTCTTCTGCATCTCGGCGCCGAACGCACCGGCTGGCTTGTGCGTGCCTCCCTGATGACCAGCGAACCGGGACCGATGTTCCTGGTGCAACTCGCGCCGTCCAGCGGCGCGCGGGAGCATGCGCGTGAAACCGAACAAACCACCCTTGACGCCTTCGTGGATCGTCTGCCCGACGCATTCGTCGTCATCGATCGGGACGGCGTCATCCGCCGTGCCAACAGGGCATTCCTGGACCTCGCCCAGGTTGGTGGCGAAGGCGCTCTGCTTGGGGAGCCATTAGGCCGCTTTCTATCGCGGCCGGGCGCCGATCTTGCCGTTTTGCTCGCCAATCTGCACCGCCACGGGTCGGTGCGGCTGTTTGCGACCACGATACAGGGAGAACTGGGTGGCGAGACGGCGGTGGAAATCTCTGCCGTCGGCAACACAAGCTCCAGACCGAATCATGTCGCGCTCTTGTTACGCGACGTGGGCCGCCGTTTATCGGTATCGGAGGATGCATCCAGCCTACAAGCAGCTCTGACAGAGATCATCCAACAAACCGGCAAGATGTCGCTACATAGTTTGATAAAGGATACTGTTGGTTTGGTGGAACGCCACTACGTCGCCGCTGCTCTGGACCTGACAAAGGGAAACCGGACGGCCGCCGCCGAAATACTTGGTATGAGTCGTCAGGGATTTTACAAAAAACTCGCGCAATACGAAATGGATGGTCATCCCCGAGCAGGCCCATATTCGAATAAATAAAAAATGGGAGGCTACACGTGCCGACGCCAGCAGTTTCGACGCCGGCCTTTGGTGAAGCGGATCTCTTAAACTGCGAGCGCGAGCAAATTCACCTCGCCGGTTCTATCCAGCCGCACGGTGTACTTCTTCTGGTACGAGAAGCCGATCAGGTTATCGTTCAGGCGAGTCAGAACGCGGCGTCATTTCTCGACATGCGCGGGTCGCTGATCGGCCGATCGCTGGATGATATTGCCGGAGACCTTGGCGAGCGGCTGCGCCCCCACCTGACCGACTCGCTCCACGAAATCGTGCGCGGCGTTCGTTGTCACGTGGGTCGTCAGCGCCGCTCGTTCGATTGCCTGATCCACCGACCGCTTGGCGGCGGTCTCATCATCGAACTCGAACGCGCCGGACCACCGGTCGAGGTGTCGAACCATCTGGAGAATTCGCTTCAGACCATCATGGCCGCCGCTGCCCTGCGTCCGCTGTGCGATGAAACCGCCCGTATATTCAAGGCACTGACCGGATACGACCGGGTCATGGTCTATCGTTTCGATGACGAGGGCCACGGCGAGGTCCTGTCCGAGGCTCGGGAGCCAGACCTCGAACCCTTCCTCGGCAACCGTTACCCTGCTTCAGACATCCCCCAAATCGCTCGGCGGCTGTACGAGCGCAATCGCATTCGGGTGCTGCGGGATGTCGATTATGTTTCAAGCCCGCTGATCCCGCCGCTGTCCCCGATCACCGGCGACCAGCTGGACATGTCGCTTTGCTTCCTACGCAGCATATCCCCCATCCATGTACAGTACCTGAAGAACATGGGCGTCCGTGGCACCTTGGTCGTGTCGCTCATGGTCAATGGCAAACTGTGGGGACTGGTTTCTTGCCATCATTACGTCCCGCGGTTCATCCATTTTGAAGAGCGAGCGGTTTGCGAATTGCTGGCGGAAGCGGTTGCGACCCGGATCGCCGCGCTGGAAAGCTTCGTTCAGGCGCAGGCCGAAATCTCGGTACGCCGGCTGGAACAACGTATGATCCGAGCGATCTCGCAAGAGGGTGATTGGCGGGGGGCGCTGTTCGATCGGTCTATGGCGTTGCTCGAACCGGTTAGCGCCACCGGCGCGGCCCTGCTGTTCGAGGGTGAAATACGGACTGTGGGTGAGGTCCCGAGCACGTCGGCCCTGCGTGACATCGGCCTTTGGCTGGATCGGCAGCCGCGTTCCGGCCTGATCGCCACGGCGGCATTCGGCAAGGATGCGGCCGAGTTCGTCCCGCTGACGCCGATCGCGAGTGGTCTGCTGGCGGTTCCGGTTTCACCCGGCCCCGGAGAGTATCTGGTCTGGCTCCGCCCCGAACGGGTACGAACGGTCACCTGGGGCGGCAATCCGTTTGAGCCGCATCTGGTCGGCGACGATCCGTCCACCCTGTCGCCCCGCCGATCGTTCGCGCAGTGGCACCAGTTGGTTGAGGGCACAGCCGATCCGTGGAGCCCGACCGATCGCGCGGCGGCGCACCTGATCGGTGAGACGGTTACCGATGTCGTCATTCAATTTCGTTCTGTGCGGTCCCTGATCGCCGAGGACCAGTTGGATCAGGTGCGACGTCAGGTCCAGCAATCCGCCAGCCCCGTGGTCATTGCCGACACGGACGGTGTCATTCTCCAGATCAATTCGGCGTTCGATGCGCTGCTGCCGCGTCACAGCAGACGGCCGTCGCAGCTCGCCGACTTGTGGCCGCTGCTGACCGGCTCGGACGACGCCATGAACGCGCTGCGGACCTTGATAAAGACCGGTCTCGGGTGGCGCGGAGAAGTCAGTCTCGACGGCAGCGGTGACTCGCCGATACCGCTGCTGGTGCGTGCCGACCCGGTGTTCGCACCCAAAGGCCGGTCGCTCGGTTTTGTCCTGATGTTTACCGACCTCACCGAACGGAAGGCGGCCCACATCGCCCGTAAGCGATTCCAGGAAGGCGTGGTGGCACAGCACCGGCCGATGTCCCGGCGGCTCGATTCCAAGGCCGACCTGATGTTTCGGAATCTGCTG
>CAIZFE010000065.1 GCA_903932145.1 uncultured Rhodopila sp.
ACTGGTTCGGGTGCACATCATAGTGCTGTGCTAATTCGGCCAGCGTCTTCTCGCCCTTGAGGGCTGCCAGCGCGACTTTTGCCTTGAAGGCCGGGGAATGGGTCCGGCGTGTTCGTCTTGCCATGCTCGCTCCTGATCCGCGGCATCTTCGCCGCTTTCAGGCAGACTTTCCACTTATCGACCTGTCCGAATTTGGCCGACCACCTCTGTTCGCAAGCCCGGCCGCCCTGCCGAAATTAAGACCGAAACGATGTGAAGCCGTAGCTTGTCCCTGATCTGTCGTTTTCTCTTGCCTTTCCACAACCTCCCATTGTAAAGAACATACAAGGAACACAATCACAAACTCTCCACCCAAGGCCGCCCCATCCATGTCCAACCCCGCCGAACCCTCAAAACTCCCTTTCACCGCCGACCCGCAGGTTGGCTTACGGGCGGTCTCTGCCGCACGCCTCACCTGCTTGTTTGAGATCGGGCCGGTGGACCATTTGCTTGCAACCCGCATGGCGATCAGCGCGCTTCAGGCCTATGCGCCGGAAAGCCACGCGGATTACATCAGCGCCGCCCGCATCGTCGCCTTTTCCCTGGCCTCCGTTGCCCTGCTCGGCAAAGCCGCGTCACGTGACATGTCGTTTTCCGAACAGATGCGCGCCTATAGCCGTGCCAACGCGCTGCACCGCTCCGCCAATCAAAGCGAGCGCACCATGATGCAGCGGCGGCGCGACCAAAGGACGCATCCGCCAACCGAACGGCCTGCGAAGCAGCCCAAACCGGTGGACGCGGGGGCGGAGACGGCCGCGTTTGAGGCCGGGCTGGCCGGTATCATGAAGGAATACCGGGCCGCCTGCCCACCGCGTGCCCCCGCGGCGCTGGCACCGCAGGCAACGCCGGCCCCGGCAAAAGTGATCGTTCCACAACCACAGGCTGTGACGGTCGCGACTGCGATTCGAAGTAGCGTCGTCATGCCGCAAGCCGGTCGGCCGGAAAAGGCATCGTTCAAGGCAGACCTGTTGCGGCAGAGTGCGATCTATCGGGCCGGAGGCCAGCACAGTTCGGGTTCGGTGGCCTCGCCTGCCCGATCCGGGTGATCGCGAAAGCGTTCGTGATTTCCGAGCCCCTTGCGGAGCGATCGGGCCGAGCGAACATGGTTCTGATCGGAAAGGGGATCGTTCGGACCATGAGCACCGTTGTTCGACTTCTTTTGGCCCTGCCGTTGCTGGCGATGGCCGCCTGCGGGTCCTCCCCCGAACAGAAAACCGCCCAACTGTTAGATCGGCGGTTGGAGGCACAACTGGCGCCCGACATCGCGGCGCACCGAGCGGTGGTGGAGCGGACGCGCGACGGGGTCCGGGTGACGTTGCTCGATCCTTCGGCTTTTCCCGACGATCCGGATGTGCTGACCGGACGAGATGTCGATGTGCGGGCGGGGGTCGTCGAGGGGCTGTTGGACCCGGACCTGATTCGGGTTCAGGTGTCCGACACCTCCAATCTGCCGGCTGACCGCCGGGACGATCGGGAGCGGAATGTGGCGCGTTACTTTATTGCGTACGGCGTCGGGCCGGTGCTGCGGCCGGCGGAACCGGCGCAAGCGGGGGCGCCGGGACCGGCCGGATTGGCGATCAACATCAGCGTTGTGTGTCCGCACCGGAACGATGGGGCGGGTTACGGCAGCGGGGCGAGGAAACCCGGCTGCTTCTGAAACACATCACAGCATCACGGTTCCGCCATCGACAGCGATCGTTTGACCGGTGACGAACCGGCTGCCGTCGCCGATCAGCCAGGCGATGGTGCCGACCAGATCCGCCGGCTCCAGCGTGCGTTGGATCGATTGGTTGCCACGGATCACTGCCAGGCCACGATCGTATTTATCGCCGAGGAATTCGACGGTGCCCTCGGTCATCACGGCACTCGGGGCGACGGCGTTGACGCGGATGTTGTCGCGCCCGAGTTCGCGCGCCAGGCCCCGGGTCAGGCCAATGACGGCGGCTTTCGATGTGGTGTAGTGAAGGGCGAACGGCATGCCATACGTGGCGGCCAGGGAGGCGATATTGACGATCGATCCGCCTCCGGATTGGCGCATCGCCGGTACGACGGCTTTGCAGCCATTCCAGATGCCTTTGACGTTGACCGCCATCGCGGCGTCCCAATCGGTTTCGGCGATCTGGTTGAACCGGCCACCGCGCAGGGAGCCATACAGCGCGGCGTTATTGATCAAGGCGTCGATCCGGCCGAACCGCTCCATCGCGCGTTCCGCCATGCTGTCGCACGAGGCGATGTCCGACACGTCCAGGGTGACGCCAAATGCCTCGTTGCCGGCGGCCGCAACCGCGGCGCCGCAGTCGGAGACATCTCCGGCGACAATATGCGCACCGGCCTGGCCTAGGCTGCGGGCGTATTCGAAGCCGAGACCGCGGGCGGCTCCGGTGATCAGGACGACTTTTCCGGCGAGATTCATTGTGGTTGCTCCCATGATGAGTCCGGGGGCGGAATTTGCCCGGCGGCGGTGGGTTGGGCTAACTGAGGAAACTCTAACCGTCCGATGAAAGACCAACAATGGCGCCGAATACAAAGCGGGTTTTCTACGCGAACGACGTGGCCGCCCCGATCTATCTGGAGATCCTGGCGCAACGGCCGGATATCCATGTGGACAAGATCGTCAACGACACGCCGGACGTCGTGTTGGAGCCGATATTGACTCACGGGCATGCGTATCAGATCGGCAGCAGCCGGCAGGAACTGGCGATGAATTTGCAGGGCTATACGCCGCTGTTGGCGCGATGCCCGAACCTGTTGGTGCTGTCCACCAATGGCGCCGGCTTCGATACGGTCAGCCTGGCGGATGCGACGGCGGCCGGGGTTGCGGTGGTGAACCAGGCCGGTGGCAACAAGGAAGGTGTCGCCGAACATGTGATGGCGATGATGTTGACGTTGTCAAAACGGATCGTTCAGTCGGACCATGCGATGCGCAGCGGCGCCGTCTATAACCGGCGAGATTTCATGGGCGACGATGTGCAGGGCCGCACGATCGGGATCATCGGACTCGGGCATGTCGGCAGCCGCGTGGCGGAGCTGTGCCGCGGATTGTTTCAGATGCGGGTAATCGCCTACGATCCGTATCAGACGGCGGCGGAACTGGCCGTGAAGGGGGCGGAGAAGGCGGCGACCCTGGAAGATATGCTGCGTGTGGCCGACTACGTCTCAATCAACTGCCCGCACACGGCGGAAACGCGGGGGATGATGGGCGCGGCTCAGTTCGCGATGATGCAGCCGCATGCGTTCTTCATTACGACGGCGCGGGGTGGCATCCACAACGAGGACGATCTGGCGGCGGCGCTGACAGCGAAGCAGATTACGGGCGCCGGCCTGGATGTTTGGGAGGACGAGCCGCCGCCGTCGGACCATCCGTTACTTCGGTTTGATAACGTGCTGGTCAGCCCGCACACCGCGGGGATCACGCGGCAATCGCGGCACAATATCGCCCGGATCGCTGCTGAGCAGATGCTGGATATTCTGGACGGTAAGAAACCTCCGCGTTTGCTGAACCCGGAGGTTTGGCCGGCTTACTGTGATCGCTTCGCCCGCATCCTGGGCTTCAGGCCGGAGGCATAGACTGTCAGGCACCCGCAAGCTTGCGTTCCTGTTCCAACAGCGCCTGCTTGCGGGGAACACCCCAACGGTAGCCGGTCAACTTACCATTGCTGCCGATAACCCGGTGACACGGCACCGCCAGAGCCACCGGATTAACCGCACACGACCGCGCCGCCGCTCGTATCGCTTTCGGATTGCCGGCCATCTCGGCAAGCTGGGCGTAGGTGCGGGTCTCACCGGAGGGGATGCTGCACAGGGTTTGCCAGACCCGTTGCTGGAACGCGGTGCCCCGCAGGTCCAACGGCAGGTCCAGCGCCTGTTTCGGCTCCCGCAGAAAATCCAGCACGGCTTTGACGGTTTCCGACAACGCGGCGTCGTCGGTGGTGACCGTGGCCTGCGGGAACCGCCGCCGGAGATCGGCCATCAACGCGTCATCCGGTTCCGCGAACCCGATGAAGCAAACGCCCTTGCCGGTCGCGCCCACCAACAGCCGGCCGAACGGACAGTCGGCAAAGGCGGTCCGGATACGCTCCCCCTGCCCGCCTCGGCGCGCCGCCCCGGGCGTCATACCGAGCAGGGTGGCGGTCTTTTCATAGACCCGGCTTTCGGAGCCGTAGCCGGCCTCCGCCACCGCATCGATCACCCTGTTGCCATCGGCCAGAGACGCATGCAGGCGACGGGCTCGGACGGCTTCGGCATAGCCACGCGGAGTCACGCCGGTGTGGTCACGAAACATGCGCAGGAAGTGGAACCGCGAGTAGCCGGATCGTTTCGCCAACACGTCCAGTGCGGGACTATCCTCGCTGGCTTCGATGAAGGCGCAGGCGTCGCGGACGACGTCCTGCGCGATCCTGGCACGCTCACCTTTCGGGTCGCAGCGCTTGCAGGCTCGGAAGCCGGCTGCCTCGGCTTCTGGTGGCGACCGGAAGAACCGCGTGTTCTTGCGCAAGGGCCGCGGGGACGGACAGGCCGGCCGGCAATATACGCCCATGGTGGTGACAGCGTAGAGGAAATCGGCGCCGGCCTGGCGGTGAAGGACCTGATCCCAGAGATGCTCTTCCGAAACCCGGTCGATGATGTGTGTGTCTTGCATGGTTCGCAATCTGGTCCCGCCAGCCATGCTAGCGCCATCCGGGGATTGCTGCGACTCAAGCGAAAGGGCCGCGAGATTGCTCCACGCGGCCCTTCCGGGCGATCAGCGGAACACGATCTCCACTCGGCGGTTCTGCGGCTCGCGCACGTTCGGGCCGGTGGAGACGAGCAGGTGGGTTTCGCCAAAACCCTGGATGTTGATGGCACTTTCCGGCACGCCGTCTCGCACCAGTTCGCCCGCCACCGCCTTGGCGCGCCGGATCGACAGGCCCTGGTTGTAGGCCGGGGTGCCGGAGGTGTCCGTGTAGCCGTTGACCTCGATCCGTGTGACCTGGACATGCGTCGAGTTATCCGCGGCCTCTTTCACGATCGACTTCGCTCGGTCGGTCAGATCGGCCTTGTCCCAGTCGAAGAACACCAGATACGACCGAGCGGGGGCCGGGGCTGGGACCGCCACGGGGGCCGGCGACATGGGCGCGGCGGCGGGTTCCGGGACATTGAATGCGTAGCGCACTCCGACCACCAGTTCATGATCGAACTGGTTATGCAGCTTCAGCTCCGACGGGCCGGCGCCGGCCGCCGAGGCGACCCGACCATTGTATTTCTCGCCTCCCAGGATATCCATGAACCGGTAATCAGCCGTGACCGACAAACCCGGGACGTTCGGCACCGGGAAGGAGGCACCGATAATCGCCTGTCCGGCGAAAGCGCCGCTCTGCCCGGTTGTGGACGACGCAAACGGGCCGCCCGGCTGCACCGAGGTCAAAGGGTTCAACTTCGTCCACTGATAGCCGGCGCCAAGCCCGACGTACGGATACATCCAGGGCAATCCGGCATCCATATCGAACAGGACATTGCCCATCAGGCCCCAGTTACGGACCGTTCCACTGCTGGCGGTCGGGAACGGAGTGCCAAGCAGGTGACGCACATCGCTGTGCATGAAGTCGCCTTCGATCTCGAAGCGAAACCCGTTGCCGACACCATAGCCAACGGCCAAATTGGCGTTGTAGCCGTATCCTTCATCAATCTTCAGCCTGGAAGACCCATACCCGGCCCCCAACGCGGTCACGTTCGGGTCCTGCGGGGCATGCAATCCCGCCCCACCGCCAACATACAGACCGGTGATCGGTTGAGCCATGGCCGCATCCGACGCTAAAAGCATCGCGGCGGCTGGCGCGGCGAACAGCGTGGTGGCAAGGATCGCGCTTCGTAGACGCATGCGTGTTGTCTCCGGATTCAGGGTTGATCGTCTGCAATACCGAACGATCGGTCGGCGTTGCTCGCATATTCGCCACACCGTCCTGCCCCACAATTCACCAGGACTTGAAAGACCGTCACGAAATACGGAGAATGAATGTCTATCTGTTCATTAAAACCAGTAGAAACGACGTTTCCAGTATCGATCAGACCGGTATATTCGCTTACATTATTGATTCCAGCCCTTGCCGGCCATATTGCGAAACCCTCATCTTGGGTTCGCTCACTGCATTTCAAGGATGCTGCAATGCAGCAACAGGATTTTCTTTTTGCCATCCCCGCGAAACCGGTATTTCACCAGAACGTCGTGCGCCATGCCGCAATGATCGCTTCCTTTCAGCCGCCGATCCGACCATAATCGCGGTTACCTTTCGAAACAGGAGCATCGCGGTAGCCTCATGTGGTCTTGGATTGATTCCGCGGTCGGCCTTGTCGCATCCAATCCCGGATATGCTCTGGCGGTCGTTTTCGCCGCCGCCATCATCGAGGCTGTCGCGGTGCTGGGGATCATCGTCCCGGGCACGCCCATCCTGATGGCAGTGGCGGGTGCCGGAGCGATGGCTGGCCAACCGATGCTGCCGTTCCTGGTCCTGTCGGTCATCGGCGCGGTGATCGGCGATTTTGTCTCGTTCTGGATCGGCAAAACATTCAGCGTCAGGCTGCGCCGCGTCTGGCCCTTCGCCAGCCGGCCGGCGCTGATGGCCAACGCCGAACGCTTCTTCAATCGTTACGGCATGTACAGTGTGGCGTTCTGCCGGTTCGTGCCGGTGCTGCGCTCCACTGTCCCGCTGGTCGCCGGCATGGCCGGGATGCGGCAAAGTCGCTTCGTCATGGCCAATGTCGCATCCGCCTTCGTCTGGGCACCGGTTCACATCTACCCCGCCCAACTCGCCGGCCTCTCGCTCGAGCGGCTGAAGGACGGCGACTGGCAGTCAGGCGCCTTATGGGGCGCGCTGCTGCTGGCCGGATGCGCCGCCGCCTGGGCGGTGCATCGCGCGGTCATCGCAAAGATGCGGTAAGGGTCAACCCCCGACCGCGCCCTGCGTATTCACGTAAAGCGAATATAGTCCGTGGCTGGCTGCCATGAACAGCCGATTGCGAAACTTACCACCGAAACACAGGTTGGCGGCACGCTCCGGCAGCGCGATGTGGCCGATCGGTTTGGCATGCGCGTCGAACACCCGCACGCCATCCAGTTCGGCCGTGCCCATGCCCCAGCCGCACCACAGATTGCCGTGGATATCGACGCGGAACCCATCCGGCGTGCCACCGGCGGCATCGATAAATACTCGGTTGTTTGTCAGCTTCTGACCGCCATCCACCACGTCGAATGCCCGGATCAGCCGGTTCGGTTCGGCCCGCGACGCCACCACGTACAACACCGATTCATCGGGCGAGAACGCGAGACCGTTTGGCCCCTCGATATCGTCCGCCATCATCGTCGCCTCGCCGGTCTGGCCATCAATGCGCCAGACAGCGGGTGTGATCTCGGAGTCCGCCTTCTCGCCCTCGTAATAACCGCTGATGCCGAACGCCGGATCGGTGAACCAGATAGACCCGTCGGACTTGACCACCACGTCGTTGGGGGAATTCAGGCGTTTGCCCTGATGGCTGTCCATCAGAATGGTGATGGTGCCGTCATACTCGGTGCGTGTGACGCGGCGGCCGCGATGCTCGCACGTCACCAGCCGCCCCTGACGGTCGCGGGTATTGCCATTGGCGTTCCACGACGTTTTCCGGAATACGCTGACGGCGCCGGTTTCTTCTTCCCATTTCAGAATGCGATCGTTCGGGATGTCGCTCCACAGCACGTAGCGTCCGTCACCGAAATATACCGGTCCCTCCGACCAGCGGCAGCCGGTGGCGACCCGCTCGACCGACGCCAGCGGCAGCCGCAGCGCGTTGAACGCCGGGTCCAGCACCTGCACGTTCGGATCAGGATAGCGGTTGCTCGGTTCCCACATGGTCAATTTCCCCCGGTTCGTTGTGGAGACAGCTTAGTGGCGGGGCCTTCATCGCGGCAAGGGATCGGTGCCCTCACTCAGCAGGTCCAGGAACGCGCCGTAAACGAACACTTTTCCGCGCAGCCGCCCGGTCGTTTCGCGCACGATGCCTAATTTCCGCAAATGCGCGATGGCACTCGTGACCGTCGGTTGCGACAAGCCGAGATGCCGCGACGCATCCGGGATCGTCGTCAGTCCGCGGCGCTGCAAAAACTGGTGCGTTCGCAAGGCGGTGGCGGCAGGCCGGCCGATGGCCTCGATCCGGCTGCGATCGTTGCCGAACAGGCGTAGCAGGCTTTGGGCGGTTTCGATGCCCTGCCGAGCGGTTTCGGTGACGCCGCGCAGGAAGAAAGCGATCCAAGATTCCCAGTCGCCATGCTCGCGCACCGCCTGCAAATGGTCGTAGTAAGCCTGCCGGTTTTGTTTGAAAAACAGGCTGAGATACAACAGCGGCTCTCGCAGCACGCCGCGCTCGCACATCAGGAACGTGATCAGCAGGCGGCCAAGGCGGCCGTTGCCGTCGAGAAATGGGTGGATGGTTTCGAACTGGACATGCACCAGCGCTGCCTTCACCAATAAAGGAACATCCGGCGTATCGGTGTGAATGAAGGACTCCAGCGCACCCAAACACTCCATGACCCTGTTTGGCGGCGGAGGCACGAACAAGGCGTTGCCCGGCCGGGTGCCGCCGATCCAATTCTGGGAGCGGCGGAACTCGCCGGGGTCTTTGTCCTGGCCCCGGCCGTTCGAGAGCAGGATTGCGTGAATTTCTCGGATCAGCCGAAGGGACAGCGGGAAATCCTCGCGCAGGCGCTGAAGCCCGTGGTTCATCGCGGCGACGTAGTTGGACACTTCGCGGGTGTCGTCGATCGGAACGCCCGGGGCTTCCGCCGCTTCGAACAACAAGAGATCGGACAACGACGATTGGGTGCCCTCGATCTGCGAGGACAGCAGGGCTTCCTTGCGGATATACATATACAGGAACAACGATGGGTCGGGCAGCACCGAGGCGATCCCATCGAGCCTCCCCACCGTCTGGTTGGCCAGTTCCAGCGCTGCCTGCAGGCCGGTCAAATCGACGGCCGGGACTGGCGGCAAAGGGATCGGGACGTAGGCGCGCACCCGCTCACCCCCGACGGCGGTGGTTTCGTAGTGGCCCAGGCGGGTCGGGTAGTCGGGCACGGGCGGACCTTGTTAAGGGATGCTTTAATAGCGCGTCACCGTATTAAAGGATATCGGCATAACGCTTAATATGGCATCACGTTATTAAAGGATACGCGAAAATCCCTAACAACCGGTTAACGACGCACCCTTAATTCGGCATATTGAACAATTTGTACCATTAGGAGGCTCGTTCGGCGGCGGCGACGGTCAGGAAGAACCGTCGACCGATCCGGGGACGTCCGGCAAGGCGGACGTTCAGGCGGGCTTCAACCTGGCACTGGCAGGCGCGAGGGATACCTGAATAAGGATCTTCATTTCACGATCCCGTCTGCCTATTCCACCGGCCCAAACGCCCCTTGATCCCGCAGACAACTGATCTCTGCCGCCGACAGGCCGAGCCGATCCACCAACACCGCCTCAGTATCTGCCCCCAATCGCGGAGCGGCCGTCTCGGCCACCCCGCCCCCCTCGGCCAGTTTAAACGGTGTGCCGACAAGGTCGCGCTGGACCCCGTCCGCATCCCGCGTCTGTATCCGCATTGCGTTGGCCGCGACCTGAGGGTGCTGCATCACCTGATCCACCGTGTGCAACGGCGAGCATGCCACGCTCCGCGCCTCGAAGCGTTCCACCCAGTATGACACTGGTTGGCGGCCGAAGCGTTCCTCCAGCATTGGGATCAGCATAGCGCGATTGTCTACCCTGGCGACGTTGCCGTGAAAGCGGGGATCGGCGGACAGATCGCTCCACTCCAACGCATCGCAGAAACGGGTCCACGCCCCGTCGTTCGGGGCGCCGGCCAGCATGTACCCATCCTGGCAGCGGAACGCCTGATACGGCACCAGGTGGCCGCTGCCCGACCCCTGCGGCACCGGCAGCACGCCGGATTGCATCCAGGAAATGGCGTGGTAGCCCAACAGCGCCACCGCCGTTTCCAGTAACGACCCATGCACCCAGTTGCCCTGTCCGGTCGTCGCCCGCGCCAGCAACGCCGTGACGATGCCGGCATAAAGCGAAATGCCGGTGGACATGTCGATGAACGACACGCCGCACCGGATCGGCGACCCGCCCGGCGTGCCGGTCGTGGACATCACCCCCGCGAACGCCTGCACCATCAGATCGTAGCCACGCTTGTCGGCCAGCGGACCCTCGGCGCCGTAACCGGAAATCGTCGCCACCACCAACCGAGGATTATCCGCCCGCAAACGCTCCAGGCTGATGCCAAGTCTCACAGCCGTGTCCGGCAGGAAACTGTGGATCAGCACATCAGCATCGCGGACCAGCCGCAGCAGGATGTCCCGCGCCGCCGCTTGCTTCAGATCCAGCACCAGACCGCGCTTGCCGCGGTTGACCGAGGCGAAGTTGGAACTTTGCCCATCCGGACCATGCGGCGGCCAGCCGCGGTTTTCGTCGCCGCCGGGTCCTTCCACCTTGATGACGTCCGCACCAAAATCGGCCAGCAACTGGGCACAATGTGGCCCCGCGAGAACGCGGCTTAAATCGACGACGCGTATGCCATGCAGGACTTTCATGCGACGACCTCCCCGTATAGTCTTGTTTTCCGTATGATTCGGCCCTAACGCGGACCATACCTATGCACCTATGACCAAACCTTGGCGCAAGCCGCCATGCAGGAGAAGCCGCAGTGAGTGAGTCGATGGAACGGGAGTATGAAACAATCGAGGGTCATGCCTCGCATTCCGATCCGTGGGCGCGCTGGGTGGCCATTTTGGTGTCGATGCTCGCAGCCGTTCTGGCGCTGTCGGAAATCGGCGGCAAGGCCGCGCAGAACGCCTACCTGACGCAGCATGTCGCACTCTCGGACCAGTGGGCGTTCTACCAGGCCAAGAACCTACGCTCCGTCATGCGAACGTCAGAGGTTGCTCTGTTGTCCAGCCTGCCCAATGCCTCGGACCCTGACGTTCAGGCCCGAATCAAGGAGGCACAGGACTATATCGCCCGCATGCGCGACGATCCCAAAGGCGACTCGGGCATGAAACAGCTCGCCGCCAAGGCGAGAGAAATGGAAGCCGAACGCAATGAGGTCGAGCACCGCTACCATCATTACGAATACGCGGTCGGCGCGCTGGAAATCGCGATCGTCCTGGCATCCGTTTCGGTTGTGACACGGATGCGCGCACTCACCTTCGCAGCCGCAACCATCGGAGCCGCCGCCGCCCTTGGTTCCATCGCTATCGCGATGCACCTGATCTGATTTTCTTTGACTTCATCCGAAAAAAACTATCCTAGGGCCTCACGTTCTCGTGAAAGTGGCCCTGATATGCGGAAGACGTTTTCCCGGCTGGATACCGTTTTAATCGAGCGGCTGTATCAGCCGTTGTTGGATTTCATTACGGATAGCAGCGGCGTTAGCCGCGCTGCGGCGGCTTGCTTTTGTGCTGATATTGCATCATTAGCCTGGATTGTTTCGCGGGCAAGCGGCCTTTCCGACGCCGTGACGGCATGGAACGCCAACAGCGCCGTCGCCGGCTTCATCTTGCTGCTGCTCGGTCTCGCCGCACTGACCGGATTGCGAACGTTATTCCGGCGCGCTGGCGGAACGCAGGGAAATCCGTTACGAATAGTTATGAAACCGCACCGGGCGATTGTGTTGCTCATGCTTGTCGCGCGGTTGCTGCAACTGGAAACGTTCGCCGTGGCGGATATTGCTGATCTGGCTATGCTGACCTTCGCCACCTCGGCGCTGTATCTGGGTGCGTGTGCCCAACGACCGCCGGTCAGACGCAGTTCCGCCGCATTCGCAGCCGTCCCCGGACAATAGAGGCCATGTCCAACCCGTGATCGTTCCACAAAGTTCAACCTCGCCAAACACAGCGCGGCTCGGTCGTGTCTTCGGGTTGGATTTCGTCCGGGCAACGGCGATCGTATTGGTGTTGGCAGCGCATTACGGGGTTTTGGTGCCGGCCTGGCTTGGCTATCCACCGAAAATTCCGCTACCGGGACTGGATGTTCAGGGGCCGGCAGCGGCATTGGGCGTCGTCGGGGTAGAACTGTTCTTCGTCCTGAGTGGTTTCCTGATTGGACGGTTGCTGCTCGACGTCGTTCGGCTTGCACCGTCATTCACCAACCTTCGCATCTTTCTGGTTCGGCGGTGGATGCGAACCGTGCCGCTTTATGGCGCATGGTTGTGCATCTCGTTGATCCTGTTTCCGCCGCCCGACCATCCTCTGCGGCATTTTGTCAGTTACCTGACATTTTCACAGAACCTTGCATGGGCAATGCCCGCATCGGGATGGTTCGGCGTGTCGTGGTCCCTGACAGCCGAGGAATGGTTCTATCTGCTGTTCAGCACCTGTGCCGTGGGCCTGGCGATGATCCGCAAAGGCGGGGCGGCGATGCTCATTTCTCTCGCGCTGGTTTGTATTGTACCGGCGGTCTTGCGTTGGAATATTCCGGATACAGTCAGTTGGGACGAAACGGTCAGAAAGATCACGATCCTGAAGCTCGATGCGATCGGGTATGGGGTTACCTTGGCCTGTTTACGGAACGCCTGTCCACGGCTGTTTGCCTATCCGCGCTTCTGCGTAACCATTGGCGCCGCGCTTGCCGTCATGGTTTGGGCGTGCTTCTCAACAGGGACGCTGATCGTTCCCTATCATGTATTCAGAACGTTCTCCCTCAGTGTTGCCGACATCGGTTTTGCCCTGTGTATCATTGGGGCATCGAGTTGGGTACAGAGCGACGGATGGTTCGCCCGGGTGATCCGGAAGATCAGCGACATTTCCTTTGGACTTTACGTCGTTCACCTGACGATCCTGGTCGCGGCCGGACAATGGTTGACGTATGGCATCATACCGGTCGTGACGGGTGCCATAACGGTTACCGTCGCGTTGGCCCTGCTGTCCTGGCATTGTCTCGAGTCCCCGATCCTGCGGCTCCGTCCACGCCAGACATTTGCGACTGTAGCCGGTTACCGCGCCGATGGAAATCTGGCCCTTGGTTCGTTAACGACGGCGGCCGATTAAGGCGGCTCGGCCGGTCCAGGGACTACGCTCCCGCTAACAGACGGAACTCTCTCTCCAAAGCCTCCGGTTCAGGATCAGTGAGCCATACAGCCGGATAATCGACCGACTCCGCCAACTGCTGCTTGTAGATCTCGCGTGGAATCTCCCGCGCGCCGAACTGGGCCAGATGGGTCGTGACGAACTGGGTATCCAACAGCCGGAAATCCCCCAGGCGCAACCGAGCGATCAGATGCACGAGGGCAACCTTGGAGGCGTCACGCACGAAGCTGAACATGCTTTCGCCGAAGAACACACCCCCCAGGGCAACGCCATACAACCCGCCCACCAGAGCACCGTTCTGCCACGTCTCTACCGAGTGGGCGTGCCCCATGCGGAACAAGTCGGTGAACAGGCGTTCAATCTGCGGATTGATCCAGGTGTCGGTGCGGTCGGGAAGCGGTGTGGCGCAGCCGGCGATGGTGCCGGCGAAGTTGCGATCGGCGGTGACGGTGAAGGTGTCCGACAGAACGGTGCGCAACAGGCGACGCGGCAGATGGAACTCGTCCAGCGGCATCACGCCACGTTTGACCGGGTCCAGCCAGAACAGTTTGTCGCCCGCCCTGCCCTCCGCCATCGGGAACAGCCCGTGGCGGTAGGCACGCAGCAACAGGTCCGTCGTGACTTCCACACTGCGTCGGGACATGATCGCATAGTGCTGCTTAGGCCAACGGATGGGAAGGGCGTTGACGATGTTCAGGATCAGGCACCTCGACCACCTCGTGCTGCGGGTCACCGACCTGCGCGCCATGATGGCGTTCTACACAGAGGTTTTGGGCTGTTCGGTGGAAAAAGTGCAGGAGGCACTGGGTCTGTACCAATTGCGGGCCGGAACCGCGCTAATTGATCTGGTGCCGGTGAACGGCCCGTTAGGCGCCAAAGGCGGGGCGCCACCGGGCACAGAGGGCCGCAACCTGGATCACTTCTGCCTGCGGGTGGACCCGTTCGACGCCGACGCGATCATCGGCCATCTCCGCGCGTTCGGCGCCGATCCCGCGCCGGTGGCGTCGCGCTACGGCGCCGAGGGCCAGGGTCCGTCGATCTATGTGGCGGACCCCGAGGGGAACGTCGTGGAGTTGAAGGGGCCGCCGGACGCGTAACGGTCCTGTTTCATTACCGCATGGCCCGCCATGGCGGTGCCGCGACGGAGCCCTAAGGCGATTCGACCGGCTTGGCCTGCGCCGAGGCCTTGTCGTCCGGGACCGCGGCTTGTGGGGGAGCCAACGCAGCCGGTGACGAGGCTACAAGCGGCTTGGCATCGGCCGGTTGCGCCGCCGTCTCGGTCACTTCCGCCGGTTTAGGTTCCGGACTGCCAGCGTCCGGTTTAGCCGGCTCCGCCGCCACCTTCGGGGTCTCGGCCGGCTTGGCCGGCGGCGGCACGGTATAATCCGCGACCACCCGAGCCTGTGCACCGCCAATCACCAGAACCTTCTGGCCGAGGACAAGCGGCGTCTTGTCCTTCTGCGTCACGCTGACCAGATCGCCGTTCGGCTTGCGCACGATATATTCGAACGCGGTGGTATCGGCCGTGGCATGCTCGATGGTCGAGCCTGCGATGCCGCCCACCAGTGCCCCACCCAGCGAGGTGAACGCGCTGACCGGCCCGGCGGCGACCTGAGATCCCGCGATTCCGCCCGCCGCCGCGCCCGTCACGGTGCCGACAGTCCCGGCCGCGCTGACGCCGACGCCACGCACGCCGACGATGACGCCTTGCTCGACCTTGTTCGCCTGCTGCGCCGCGTTGCTCGCATACGTATCCGGCGAATAGGTCGGTCCACATCCGGAAACAGCGGCCAAAACCAATACTGATATCAAAAGACGACGGGCCAATGCCTGCGCGCTCCTGTTGTTGCCGGGGCTTGGTAACCGATACGGCGGGCAATGTCACAGAAGTTTGAGGCTTGGCAGGCCTGCCTCTTCACGATGGGCACGACCGGAGCTAGCATCGCGGCCATGACAAACACGCCCCCCAAACACGGTCTCGCCCTCAAGCAAGGGTTGGCCCGCAACACCGCCAACTATGGCGACAAGGATTTCGCGCTGTATCTGCGCAAGACCTTCGCCAAATCGATGGGCTACTCGCAGGCGATGCTGGACAAGCCCGTGGTCGGGATCGTCGATACCGGGTCGGATTACAACAACTGCCACCGCACCGTCCCCGAACTGATCGAGGCGGTGAAGCGCGGCGTCCTGGCCGCAGGGGGCCTGCCGCTGGCGTTCCCCACCGTGTCGTTGTGCGAGCCCTCGCTGTTCCCGACCTCCATGCACTTCCGCAACCTCGCGGCGCTGGATACCGAGGCGATGCTGACCGCCCAACCGATGGACTCGGCGGTGCTGATCGGTGGCTGCGACAAGTCGGTGCCGGCGCAGTTGATGGCCGCTGCATCGTCGGACATTCCGGCCGTGCAGTTGGTCACCGGCCCGATGCTGGCGACGCCGTTCCAGGGGGAGCGTCTGTCCGCCTGCACCGATTGCCGCCGCTATTGGGCACAATATCGCGCCGGAACCGTCTCCGAGGAACGTATCAACCTGATCGAGGGCCGGTTGGCCACGACCGCCGGCACCTGCGGCGTGATGGGCACCGCCTCCACCATGGCGTGCCTTGCCGAGGCGTTGGGCATGATCCCGCTGGGGCATGGGTCGATCCCGGCTGTGCATGCGGATCGGTTGCGCGCGGCCGAGGAAGCGGGTGCGCTGGCGGTGCGGCTGATCGCCAACCCGATCAAGCCGTCGCAGATCATGACGGCGCATGCGATCGAGAACGCGTTGCGGGTGCTGCTGGCGTTGGGTGGGTCGACCAATGCGCTGATCCATTTGACGGCGATTGCCGGCCGGGTCGGCGTGAAAATCGATCTTCATAAACTCAACGAACTATCCGACTCCACCCCTGTGTTGGTCGATCTAAAGCCGACCGGTGAGGGTTATATGGAGGATTTTCACGCCGCCGGTGGCATGCCCGCGCTGTTGTGGGAACTGCGAGACCTATTGCACCTGGACCCGATCGACGTGACCGGCGTTTCGCTGGGTGAACGTCTGATCAAGCCGGACTTTGTGGATCGCCGCTACATCCGCGCCCGGTCGGAGCCGGTGTCGGCGGTGGGCGGGATCGTGTCGTTATTCGGGTCGCTGGCACCCAGGGGCGCGATCCTGAAGCGCAGCGCCGCGACGGAATCGCTGTTCGAGAAAGAAGCCCGCGCCGTGGTGTTCGACGGGTTGGAGGATCTTGCCAACCGCATCGACTCGTCGGACCTGGACGTGACGGCGGATGATATTCTGGTGTTGAAGAATGCCGGGTCTTTGACGCCGGCGGGCATGCCGGAAGCCGGATATTTGCCGATCCCGTCCCGTCTGGCGCGAGCCGGTGTGAAAGACATGGTCCGCATGAGCGACTGCCGCATGTCCGGCACCGCCTTCGGGACGATCGTTCTGCACATCACACCGGAGGCTGCCGCCGGTGGCCCGCTGGCGCTGGTGGAAAGCGGCGACCGGATCAGGTTATCCGTCAAAGACCGGTCGCTGGATCTGCTGGTTCCCGCTGCGGAATTGGACCGCCGCCGCGCGTTGTGGACGGCTCCGGCGAAACCGAAGCGCGGGTGGGACAGGCTGATCCACGAACAGGTGTTGCAGGCGGATGAGGGCTGCGATTTGGCGATGCTGCGTAAAGAGGGGTGAACGGTAAACATTCGGCAGGCTGGTGGGCAAGCGCCAACCAGACTGCCGAATGGTCCTAAAATGCCACCCTTCTGATTGGTAATGTCTCGGTTAGGCATGTCTCTGTCGGGAGAACGAAGCGACCGTCAACCATGGCTTTGTCAATTCACTGTGCTTCAAGGTCCCGGACTGTGACGATTCGACACCATTCGCGCGGGAAGATCAAAACCGATGGGTGTCCAAAGACGGCTCTCGGAAGGACATAGGATCGACACTGGCGATGTGCGAACCTGTTCCGTAAGAAATTACGTACCGTGTTGTTCCAAGAGTTCCGCAACTTCGCGATGAGGCACCACGTAATCAACTCCCGCAATGATGTTGCCATCATAGGCAGAAATAAACTTCAGGCTAATATAAACCTTCTGCAAGGTTGTAGTGTAAGTTCCTGTCAGAATGACCGCGACGTTCCGCGGCGGCAAGATTGCCTTGGAATCACGGGAAAGAAGGAACTCACCTTGATTTTTTTGGAGACTCACGGCATTCCGCAGCCGGATTTCTGACGTGGCATAGCCGTCTTGAACGAGACGGGTCCGGATCATGTCTGCCACGATATTTCCAAAGGCCGAACTTTGGTCCAGGTTCTGGACATCTGCAAGCGAAGTGACGACGACTGGCGTGGCTTTATCGATCCCTGACGCCGCACCAGTGATCTGATCGATCGCGCGATACGTCAATGTACCGAAGTCACCAGTGATGTAGTCTGGACTGGCAGGCGTCACCAAATGAACGTCCGCGCAGCCCGCCACCGCCAAACCCAGCGGCAGGATAATCGCCAACCACCGCAGAATACAACGCATATGTGCCTCGCTGGTCATCGGTCGTAACGGAGTAGGCGGGCGGAAAGCACCAAGTGTTGAGGTAGCTGGTACAGTGCTGTGTCGCCATCGCGGACATAGATTGGTTCAACGAATTTCATCACCACCTGCCCTTCGATCGTGACCGTCGCCTTCAGAACGGCTTCCGTGCTGGGTGGAAATAAATCTCCAGGTGTCCAATGTACCACATCCACGTCGAGGCTCACGACAGTCGCGTAATTTGGTGCGCGAGCAATAATCCCACCTCTACGCAAGATGTCGCCTGCCAACTCGTCAGCAGCCTCGCGAAGAAAAATCGAATCCGTTCGCTGCATTTCAACGAAAACCGGCCTGAGCGGCGCTGTCGGTGTTGGTCCTTTCGGCCACTGACTGGGCACTAAACCCAATGATTCGAGTTCCGATGAAACGTCATGTGCCGCGTTTTTCCAATCGCGAACGCTGATCTCGGTACTCTGAAAAGTTGGCGGCTTCGGCGTAGCCATAGGTTGATGGCAGCCAACCAGCGAGCATGCGGTAGCCGCTAGATAAAATATGCCGCGAAGTCGCATTCTGTCACCAATCAGAAAATATTTAGAGATCGAGCACCATTAACGATCCATCGAGACCTGCAACAGCAACCTTGGTTACCACGATGAACCGATCTGGTCCATCCTCCTGTTTCGACCAGGCAAAATTCAGCCCACTCAAAGCTTCGGCCCGGTTGGCAACACAACTCTCATTACTGGAATATTTTGGATCGCTTCTGGTCGCTGCTTCGTCCGATAACGGGGGATCAACCTATCGACCTGACTGCGAGCAACACCAAGGCCCGCTTTTCTGGGCCATGTCACGTTCAAGTTAGGCTAGCGCGAATCCGATCGCGTGATGCCCCTCGCCTACCGGAACCGGTTCTCCGCGTGCAACCCCTGCCAAGCTTGCATTAAGCAACTCGACCCGGCCGGGCGCGGACTGGTTGATAGCGTGATCCATAGATCCAACATGGCCGATCTCGGAGTGACTTTCCAGCATATCGTAAGATCCCTCGTGCATCGAGTCCTGGCTGGCTCCCGGTTCGGAAAATCTCAAAAATGTGCCGTCTATGTGCCTATAATGCATTGCCGACGTACAAGAGACCGCCATGCTGAACGCCTTCCTCGACGCCGTAACAGACCAACAGGGTGTTTTCCAGCCGCTGCGCATGAGTGAGACGCTGCGGATTCCGATGGCGCATCTGGCACGTATCGCCAAAGTCCACCGCAACAGCCTGTCGCAGCATCCGGAATCCGCGATCGTCCAAGGCCGCCTCGGTCAGATCGCACGAGTCATCGCAACCGCCTCCGATCTGCTGGGCGGCGATACCCGCAAGGCGATCGTCTGGTTCCGCCATCAGCCACTATCCGGCTTCGATGGACAAACAGCCGAGGAATTGATCGCCGCCGGCCACACCAACGCCGTGTTAGCGCATCTCGAGACCCTGCGGGACGGCGGCTACGCTTGATCCTGCGTTTGCAAATGCACCCGATTGCCCCCGGGCTGCGATTTGGCGATGCTGCGTAAGGACAGCTGATGTGTTAGGGTGACGCCATGAGCATTGCCCTGCACGCACCAATGACCCTGGAGCACTTCCTCGCGTGGGAGGAGCAGCAGGACCTGCGCTGGGAATTCGACGGGTTCGAGCCGGTGGGAATGACCGGCGGGACGTCGGAGCATTCGGCGATCCAGCGCAATCTATCCATGGCGATTGGCGGCCGCCTGCGCGGAAAGCCATGTCAGCTCTACACAAGCGACCTGAAGGTCTTTGTCGCCGGGTCGATCCGCTATCCCGACGCCTTCGTCGTATGCTCGCCCATTCCGCGCGGAACCTTGGTGGTGACTGATCCAGTCGTTGTATTCGAAGTCCTCAGCCCCAGCACCGCCAGCACCGATATCGGGATCAAGAACGAGGAATACCGCGACACGCCGTCGATCCAGCGATACGTCATGTTGGCCCAGGACCGCCAGTTTGCCACCGTTTTCGCGCGCGTGGGCGATGACTGGGTCGGCCACATTATTTCGGGTGCAGCAGTCCTCGATATGCCGGAGATCGGCATCGAGGTCCCACTGGCCGAATTGTATGATGGCGTTTCCTTCGAACCAGAAACCAGCGCTTAAGCGACCGCAGCCGCCTCGGCACGCACATTCTCCCGCCCGATCAACCGCAGCAGCACCAGCGCCATTACCCCCGCCACCGTCGGCGGAATGGCCGCGAACAGAAACAAATCCGCCGCCACGAAATGCTGCGCCAGCAACAACCCCGCGAGGCTCGGTCCCAGAATCGCGCCTGTGCGCCCGATGCCGATCGCCCAGCCGACACCCGTCGATCGAATCGCCGCCGGATAGATTTGCGCACTCATCGCATTTAGCAAGTTCTGTGTCCCGACCAGACAAATACCCGTCGCCAAACCGGACCCGAACAGCAGCGGATACACCGCAGGCATCCTCGAAAACACCACCAGGCAGCCGGCCGACAGCGCATATCCCACGGCGATCATCAGGAACGGCCGCACCCGCAGAATAATGCGCGCGAACAGTAACGAACCGAGCAGGCCGCCGCCCTGGACGGCGCCGGTGATGCCGACGATTTCGCCGGGCGTCCGCCCGAGACCGTTTAGTAACGTCGGCAACCACGTGGTGAAGAAAAACAGCGCCACCAGGCTGCTGAAAAAGATCGACCATAGCACCAACGTCCGCGCTGCCCGGCCGTGCCGGAACAGCTCGACAACCTGGAAGCCCCCCGCATTCTGATGCTCCAGCACATACCGTGCATCGGGCGAAGCCAAGAAACCCGGCTGCAAACGCGACAGCAGCCGTCCGATCAGCGCGGGATCGCGGTTCTTATCCACCAGGAACTCAATCGTCTCCGGCAGCGCGACAATCAACAGCGGAGCCAGCAGTAACGGAATTGCTCCACCAATATAAAACAGCATCTGCCAGCCATACGGCATGACGATGGAAGAAATCCAGCCGCCAAACACCCCGCCCATGGTGAACCCGCAATACATCACCATCGTCAGCGCCGCCCTCAGTCGCTTGGGACAAACCGCCGTCGCGATGGTAATCGAAATCGGCGTCGCTCCGCCCAACCCGAACCCGGCCACCACACGCCAAATCAGCAACTGACTAAGGCTGCCGGACGTCGCCGTTCCGAGCGACGCAAGCCCGAACAGCACCCCGCACAGCACAAACACCGTTTTCCGGCCCCACCGGTCTCCCAGCAGCCCGAACACCAGCGCCCCGGTCGTCAAACCGATGAAACCGGCCGAAAACACCGGCCCCAGCATCGGCCGCGAGATGCCCAAGGCCGCCGACACCGCCGGCGCCGCGTAACTGATCGCCTGTAGGTCGAAGCCGTCGAAAAAGATCAGCAGCGCGCACAGCCCGACGACGCGCATGTGGAAAGCGTTCAGCCTGGCTGAGTCGATAATCTCGGTAACGTTGACGAGCACGCGCGCTTCTCCCGGTTGGCACGCCGAACAGCGGTTGCAATCCGCTTTGTCTCGGCGTGTCATGTCCCTTATGGAACAGGAGACAACCGTGCCGCAACCGACGGCCAAAATTCCGACGTTGGGTGCTATCGACTGCGACGTGCATGTTTCGGTGCCGTCGGTCGGTGCATTGATGCCCTATCTGGATGATTATTGGGCCGATCAGTTCCGCATGCGCGGCATCGACCGGCTGGATTTCAGCCTGACCGCGTACCCGCCCAACGCGCCGCTGTCCGGGCGTCCGGATTGGCGGCCGAAGCAAGGCGCGCCGGGTACGGATCGCGAAATGCTGAGTCAGCATCTGGATCGTTTCGGCCTGCGCGCAGCCATCGCCCAATGCCTGCATGGATCGATGGCGCTGCACACAGAGGATATGGCGGCGGCGTTCTGCCGAGCGATTAATGACTGGATGCGGGCGGAGTGGCTAGACAAGGAGCCGCGTCTGTTCGGCGCCATCACCGTGCCGATGCAAAGCCCTGAACTCGCAGCCGAAGAAATCGAGCGCTGCGCCGCCGACAAGCGCTTCGTCCAGGTGTTGCTGCCCGCCACGACCGACATGCCGCTCGGGCGCCGCTGGTATTGGCCGATCTACAAGGCGGCGGAACGCCACGGACTGCCAATCGGCATTCACGCCGGCGGACTGTTCCGGCACGCGCCCACGGCGACCGGCTGGCCATCGTTCATCATCGAGGATTACGCGGCGCAGTCGCAGCTTTTCGACAGCCAGTTGCTCAGCCTGATCACCGAGGGCGTGTTTACCAAGTTTCCCGATCTGAAGGTCGTGCTGCTGGAATCCGGGATTACCTGGCTGCCGCCGTTTATGTGGCGCACCAACAAGATCTGGCGCGGCCTGCGGCCCGATGTGCCGTGGGTGACCCAAGCCCCACCCGATATCGTGCGTGACCGCGTGCGGCTGACCTTGCAGCCGTTTGATGCGCCGGAGGACCTGGTGAAAGTGCGTGCCACTCTGGACCATATCGGCGGCGACGGGATGTTGTTGTTCTCGACGGACTTCCCACATTGGCATTTCGACGGAGACGATGCGCTGCCGTTCGGATTGCCGCCGGAGATCCTGCCGGGGCTGCTGTCCGGGAACGCTCTGGCGACCTATCCGCGGCTCGCCGCCGCATTGCAGGAGACCGTGGCATGAGCCAGACCGTTCTCGAAGTCTTGGGTTCCCAACAGCAGAAAGTTGGGATTGTCGATTGCGATATTCATCCGAATTTCCGGTCTCCCGCCGATTTGGCGCCGTTCATGGCGACGCGTTGGCAGCAGCATTGGCGGGAGTACGGTTCACATTTGCGGCAGGGCCTGTCATCCACGCTGGCGCACCCGCGCATGACGCCGGGTGTGGCGCGCGCTGATGCGTGGCCGCCGAACGGCGGGCCTCCCGGGTCGGACCTGGAGTTCATGCGCACGCAGCATTTGGATGCGTATGGGATCGAGCATGGCATGCTGATGTGCCTGCGCCCCGGCGGTTGCGACGAACGCAATCTGGATTTCGGGGCGGCGTTGTGCCGCGCAACCAACGACTGGCAGGTCGAGGCGTGGGTTCGCAAAGAACCGCGCTTGTCGGCCGGCATCACCATCCCGCAGGAAGACGCGGCCGCCGCCGTCGCCGAGATCGAACGGTGCGCGCCCGACAGCGCGTTTCGCGTGATCAACATGCCTCCGCGCATGCTGGAGCCGGCCGGCCGGCGGAAGTATTGGCCGATCTATGAGGCGGCGGTCGCGGCCGGCCTGCCGATCGGGATTCATATCTCCGGTGTGCCGGGGCATCCCTCGACCGGGGCGGGATGGCCGTCGTTCTATTTCCAGGAGCACCACGCCAACGCGCAAAGCATGCAGGCCGTGGTGACCAGCCTGATCATGGAAGGCGTGCCCGAGGCCTTTCCGACCCTTCGGTTCGTGCTGATCGAGTGCGGATTCGCCTGGGCCCCCTCGCTCGGTTGGCGATTGGATAAGTTGTGGCATCGCATGAGAAACGAAGTCCCGCAGGTGAAGCGCCCGCCTTCGGAGTATATTCGCAAACACTTCTGGTACACGACCCAGCCGATCGAGGAAACCGAAGATCCCGGCCATTTACGGGAGATCATCGATTGGATTGGCTGGGATCGGTTGCTGTTCTCCACTGACTATCCGCATTGGGATTTCGACGATCCGAACTACACGTTCCGCATTCAGCTTACGGAGGCGGAGCGGCGGGCGGTGTTCCGGGATAATGCGCGGAAGGTGTTCGGGCTGTAGAATACAGCGCTAGGCCAGCTTAAAGCGCTACAATGTTCGGCCCGCTCCCCAGTCGATAATTTGGGCGCAGACCCGGGTCTTTGCAGCACCCTCCTACGATCAAATCAGGGGGGATCTCCAGATTTGGCCACATTGCCGGCCTGATTTTCGGCAATGTGGCTGCCCATGGCGGCTTTGTAGATATCGATCAACTCGTCACGTGACGTAACAAACCATTCGTCGCCACCACCAACGATCTTCCGTCCGCGAACCCGCAGAAAACCGTGCATTGCCATCTCTAGTCCTCGGCAATCTTCAGTGCGGATTATGAGGGCAATACTCGGTTTATCAGGAGTACTGGTGCCAATTTGCCGAGCGACACGAGTAACAACATCGCTGTCGGTTCGTCCGATCTTGAGACGATCCGGCGCGCAGCGATACCCATATGCATATACAAACTGACTGCCGCTACCAAACGTTTGCTGATCCGATATATCCACTGTCTGTTGCAAATCTTGTACGAGCATCAAGGGATCTTCAGACGCAGACTCACCTATCGGGGTGATGGTGTCACCTTGGCGAAGGAGGGCGAGCACATCGCTTGGCACATCCGCGCCTTGCGTCACCTCTTCTTGCGTGAAACCCTTGGCTCCAGCGCGATCTATTACCGCAGCCATTTTCGTTACGGCAATGCGTTTTTTATCCTCATCCTCCGTTAGGTTATAAGCTTGCAATGCCTTTGAAAAGGCAGCTCTCTGGCCAGCGAGTATCTGAACTCGATTGGGACCGCTATAGGTCGCGCTCATGGTATGCTTGCTATCCCGTTAGGGCCTAACTCTATCATCCGACCGAGTTATGGCGCTCCCTAAAGGAATGTTCAATATTCTTCTGGATCAACGAGCACGCTAGCCCACGTGCCTCCAATACGCCCCCTACTCAGCCTCCAACAACACACAATGACCGGTGGCGATCGAAAGCCAGGCCCCATCCCCCTCCGCCAATCCATCCGGAACGGTCTGCCGGATCACCAACTCCCGGCCGCCCCATTCCACATGCACCTGCGTAATGTCCCCCAGGAAAACCGACCGCCGCACCACAACCGGCCACACATTGACCGGAGCAAGTGGCCGTTCGGTGCTCAACCGCAAATGCACCGTTCGCACCGACATCACCGGGTTCAACCCGGGCGTGCGGCCGTGTGAGACGCCGTGGATGATGTGGCCGCCGTCCGCCTCTAACGCCACCACACCAAGGGCGGACATATCCGGGCGCAGCTTGCCCCTGATCAAATTCGCCGACCCAACGAAGTCCGCAACGAATTCGGTGCGCGGATAGTTGTAAATCTCGTCCGGCGTTCCGTTCTGCTCGATGTGACCACCGCGCATCACCACGATCTGGTCGGACATCGCCAGCGCCTCCTCCAGGTCATGCGTCACATAGACTGACGTCACGCCCAACCGGTGCTGCAACTCCCGCAGTTCAATCCGCATATCGCCGCGCAACTTGGCATCCAGGTTCGACAACGGCTCGTCAAACAACAACACCGACGGCGAAAAAGCACACGCCCGCGCCAACGCCACCCGCTGCTGCTGCCCGCCGGACAATTGCGAGGCATGCCGATACGCATAAGCCCCCATCTGCACCAGATCTAACGCCGCGCGAGTCTTTTCCTCGATCTCAGCGCGGCTTTTCCGCCGGACCCGCAAACCGTAAGCCACGTTCTCAAACACCGTCATGTGCGGCCAAATGGCATACGACTGGAACACCATCGACAGCCCGCGCTTGTCCGCTCGCACGTTGATGCGGGACCGGGAGGAGTACATCGTGTCTCCACCGATACGGATAACCCCCGCGCTCGGTTTCTCCAGCCCGGCGATCGCCCGCAACGTCGTCGTCTTGCCGCACCCCGACGGACCCAGCAACGTCACCTGCTGGCCGGGCATCACCGTGAAACTCACCGGCCCCACGGCAGCAACCGGTCCATAGTGGATCTCAAGATTCTCCACCTCGATATATGGGTCCCCAATCTGTACATCCATCGTCATCCTCCCTGCCGCGACGCTCGGCGTGTCAGCAGCGTAAACAGCCCCACCGCCAACCCGAGGACGACCGTCTGAATCAAAGCCATCGCCGCCGTCAGTTCCGAACTACTGCCAAACCACGCGCTGACGATGGCCGGAGTCAGCACCTGCGAATGCGGCCCCATCAGCAGGATTGACGCCCCCAACTCCCGCACACTCGCAATGAACAGCAGCATCCAGGCCGCCAGCAACCCCGGCCGCAGCAGCGGCATGGTAATCGTCCGCATCCGATATCCCCAGGACGCGCCGCAGACTTCGCCGCATTCGTCCAGGCTTTTGTCGAGTTGCAGCAGAACGCTGGAGATCGTGCGAACGCCCAACGGCAAGAACACCGTCAGATACGCGATCAGCAGCAGCCACAACGTCCCATAAATCGGGATCGGGAACACCAGCCACGCCCACATCATGCCGAACGCGAATACCAGCCTGGGGACTGCCTGCGGGAACATGACGATGTATTCCAGCAGCCCTCGGCCAGGGATGCGGCTGCGATGGATCAACCACGACAGCATCCCGGTCAGCGCCACCCCGATCGTTGCGGTCAACACGCCCAGAATCAAACTGTTCGACATCGCATAGCGCACCGCGTTCTGGGTCAGCGCCGTGCGATAATTGTCCAAGGTAAAATTACCGACCGCCGGGAACGCCACCGCCAATCGCTGAACGGACGCATAAACCAGCGTCAGAATCGGCAACACGACGGACAGCACCACGTACGATCCGCAAATCGCAAACAGCACCCAACGCAGCCCGCCCACATCCGTCAACCGTGGCCGAAACGCTTTGCCGCTGACCGTGACATAGCTGCGGTGCGCGATGATCCGGCGATAGAAGAACAGCATGAAGAACATCACCGCGAACAGCGAAACACCCATCGCGGCGGCCAAAGGAATCCGAGGCGGGTACTGTGCCACCAGTTGATAGATCGCCGTCGTAATCACATAGAACCGCACTGGCGTGCCCAGCACCAAAGCCGCTGAGAACGAACCCAGCATCTCGGCAAACACGAAAATCGCCGCGCCCAACACGCCCGGTGTCACCAGCGGCAGGGTCACCCGCATCATTGTGTAGAACCGGCCGGCGCCGTTGATCTGCGATGCCTCCTCCAGCGAGGGGTCCATCGACTTCATCACCGCGCCGATCATAACGAAGGCGACCGAACCCTCGAACAGTGCCATGACCCACGCGATACCCATCGGGCTGACGATGTCGATGATCGCGTCATGGCCGCCGAGGGCGCGCCATATCTGGTTGGCGAACCCACTTTCGGGCGCACCCAGCAAGCTCCACGCCAAGGCTCCCAGCAATGGCGTGACGTAGTACGGCACGGCCATGGCCTGTTCCAGCGTGCGCCGGAACGGAACGTTGGTCCGGTTCAGAATCCACGCCGTCAGGAACCCGAACACCAGCGCCATCACGGTCGCCGCGAACGACACGTACAGCGTATTGAGCATAATCTCCCAATACTTCGGCAGGCCCTCGAAATTATCGAAGCCATAGGCGGTCGGCGGCCGCGCTTCGGGATCGCCGACGTCGAACGACGCCTGCAACAGATAAAACACCGGGTAGATGACGAACGCCGCCACCACCCCGATGACCGTTATCCCAACGAAGGTCTGTGCCGACGGCCCGGCTGATCGTTCCGAACGCATGGAAACTACAGTAAACCGAGCATGGCGTTCCAGTCGGCGTTGAATTTTTTGCGGACGCCCAGGAAATCTTGCATATCCGACGGTACCAAAAGCTTGAAATCGCGCAGGCGGACGCCGCCCGGCATCGGAGGGGCATCCTTGCGGACGGACCCGTACAGCAGGTCCGGATGCTGCTGATACACCGCCTGCCCGCGCAACGACATCAGCCAGTCGATGAACAACCGCGCGGCCTCGGGATGCGGCGCCTTGGAAACCATACCTGTTGCCAACGCGGTAGCCGGAAGGCCGTCCTCGGGTGCAACGAATGCGATCGGTGCCTTGCGGTCGTGGTACAGGACATACGCAGCCCATTCCGCCAGCGCACAAATTTTGTCATCGCCCTTGGCCAGCCGGTCAAACAATTGCGCGCGCGAGTCAAATCCGTGCGGCTTTTGCTTCGAAAACGCTTTCCAGTAGTCGTCGCCATACAGCTTGCGCAGTTCATACCACTCGACAAACTGCATGCCTGACGTGGATTGCTTCGTGCTGGTGACATTGGCCCAACGCGGGTCCAGCAGGTCCTTCCATGTTTTCGGGGCGTCTTCGGCCTTCACCTTGTCGGTGTTGTAGGCAATGCCTGCGAACGTCATGCCGCTGCAAAAGTAGTGGCCGGCCGGATCGCTGAGGAATTCACTTTCGTAGAACGCCGCTTGCGGGGAGTTATACGTTTCAAAAGCGCCGCGCTTGTCGAAATCGATCGCGGTCCCGACGTCGGAAAACTGGATCACATCCACGTCAAACCGGCCGGCCGACCGTTCCGCAAGGATCTTGCTGTACAGCGCGCCGGTCTGTGCCCGCACATAACTGGCTTTGATTTTTGGAAAATCCGCGCTGAAGGCATCCATGGCCGCCGCCGCGCCGGCCTCGCCATCATGGGTGTAGAACAGCAGGGCGCCTTCCTGCTCCGCCTTCGCCATGTCGGCGGAGGTGGTGAAATCCAGCACCTTGGTCACAGGGCGGGTTTGTGCGGCGGCCTGATGCCCGACGGGCACCAACGCCGCCGCGAGGCCTGCCTGCAGTGCGAACCGCCGCGTCGGTGTTTTGGGCATCTGTTTCCTTATCGCATTGTAGTTACGTTTTGAAGTCCCTCGACATGCCTGACACAATTTCTCGATGCCGGCTACAGGGAACAGGCGGCGGTCGCTTCAGGCTTACCCGAAGGAGGGCGGCGCTAACGGACCTGGCGGCGCAACCAGTCCTGCGCCGGGCGCTCGATCCAGCGGAACACGCAGACCGCCAAAGCGAGGACGCTGCCAAGATAGGCGATCAGGAACCAACCCGAATAGATCAGCGACTGTGCGACGTCCCCGAGGACCAGCACAACGGCGAGCTGCATCGGGAAATGGATCATGTAGCTCGCGTAGGTCAGGTTCCCTAAATTCGTCAGCCAGGTTTTGGCTCGCTGCCCGTCCGGCGCACCACCAACTTGCACCAGCAAGACCGCGGCCGGGAACATCGCCAGGCTGACTCCGGCGATTTTCAGCGCGTGCGTAGCCACCAACATGACGGACACGGTGATCAGCGCCACGCAACCCATCGCGACCCGGCCCTGCGAGGACCTGCGCAGGGTCGCGACCCAGTCATTCAGGTGGCAGGTCAGCGCGCCAAGGTAGAAAAATGTTCCGGCACCGCTGAAACTCAGTTTGATCCCGAACGCCGCCTTTGCCAGCCAGGCCGCCACCGTGATACCGGCCAGCGCCAGCAGATCAACCCGCCATCCCGCCCCGGCATAACGCGTGACCCAAAAAAATATAACGTAGATCAGCACTTCGGCGGACACGCTCCAGGACGGGCCGTTGAACGACTCGCCGCTTTGGAAACCCCAGTAATTGGCGAAGAACACATTCATCACGAAATGTGGGATGTCGTTCAGCACATAGACAAAGGTCTGGCCATGCCGGGTGAAGTATATCCATTGCAAAGCTGCCACGATCAGCAGAGTCAGCAGATGCAGCGGGTACAGACGGGAAAACCGCAACAGCGCGAAGCGTCCAAACGACAGGCCTGCCCTCCCGATCGCCGCGCCATATTTCCAGGTGAAGATGAACCCGGACAGGCACCAGAACAGCTCCACCCCAGCATAGCCATAGCTATAGAACGGCGTCAGAAGCCAATAGAACGGCATCCGATTCCAATCCGGGGAAGTTTGCACCGAACCAACAAACAGAAAATGCTGATAGTGCCAGACCAGAACCCCGACCGCCGCGAGGAAGCGCAGCAGTTCCAACCCGATCAGACGTTTCCCGGGGTCGCGGCGGGTCATTCCGTTCATGCGAAAGTCCAGTCGGCGTTGATGACGAGACTATGCCGGATCGTCCGCGTCCGGCTCGGCATGGCCATCACCGCGGGAACAGTGCCGCCACCGGTGGCCCGGACAAGCCGGGCCATGACGAAAACGACACGGGTACAGTCAAGGGGCATCGATCGCACGCCTTACACCGGCAGTCGGATACGGGCCCGCAAACCGCCCAACGGGCTGTCCTCCAGCACGATGTCGCCGCCATGGGCTCGGACAATGTCGCGAGCGATCGTCAGACCCAAACCAGTGCCGCCCGTCGAGCCACTCTCGAACGGCCGGAACACGCTTTCCCGCTTGTCCGCCGGAATGCCGGGTCCGTCGTCATCCACCGTGACCAGCACCGACCGCCCCTGCGACACCGCCGCCAGAGCGACGTGCCGCGCGTGCCGCCTGGCATTATCGACCAGGTTGGTCACCGCACGCCGCACCGCATCGGCGCGCAGTTTCAGCGTCAGGCCATCGGGCACATCCAGCGCCAACTCCGCCCCGGCCCGCCTGGCACCCGCCGCGACGTCGTCCAACAGGGCGGACAGATTGACCGGTAGCGCCTGCTCCGTCCCCTCCCCCCGGGCGAAGGCGAGGTAGCCGCCAATCATCCGGTCCATTTCCTCGACATCGGCGGTCATTTCCGCCACGTCTTGGCGCAGTTCCTCGGTTTTCGGCAGCATCGCCAGTGCCAGCCGCATACGCGTCAGCGGCGTGCGCAGATCGTGAGAGACACCGGCCAGCATCTCGGTACGTTGCGCCAGGAAGCGGCGAATGCGTTCCTGCATGCGGTTGAACGCGGCGCCGGCCTGACGCACCTCGGCGGCCCCCTCCGGCCGGATTGGCGGCACGTCGCGGCCCATGCCGAACGCCTCGGCCGACCGCGCCAACCGCCGGATCGCGCGGACCTGATTGCGCATGAACAGCGCGGCGATGCCGAACAGGAACAAAGACGAGCCAACCACCCATCCCACGAACAGAAACACGGTGCCGATCGCCAGCCGTTTGCGGGGCGCCTCCACGTCCAGCACCCCGTCCGGCAATTGCAACTTAACCAGCACGGTGCGCGGGTCGGAGGTCCAGTCCATGTCAAACTTCGCGTTGAACTTCTCGGTCAATGCGGCCGCCAGATCATCGTCCATCGGGCCGAGGATGTTGGTCCGCTTATGCGGCTCCAGCATCGCGCCCGGTTCCATTTTGATATCCAGGCTGAACTGGTCACGCGCCATTTGCAGCACCCATTCCCGGTCACCGGGGGACTGAAACTGGCGCAACAGTTCGACCGTATAATAGATTTCGCCGGCAATCGCGCTGGACAGGCGGCGCGACACCACACTCAGATGGTTACCGTAAAACAGTTGCAACGCGATCGCCTGCACCACGACCAGCGGCACCAGCATGATCAGCAAGGACCGACCGAGCAGCGACCGGGGCATGAAGCGCTTGAGACCGAAACTCAGTCTGGGGCCGAATGGAACCGGGATGTCCATGGGCATATCAAACGCCGGGTTTCAAAATATAGCCGCGTCCGCGCACCGTGTGGAGGAAACGCGGCTCGCGCGGATCGGCCTCTATCTTGCGGCGCAGGCGTACGACCTGGACGTCAATGGCGCGTTCGCCGGAGTCGTCCATGCCCAGGGCTTCGGCGATATCCTCACGGGACAACACCTCGTTCGGTTTGCGGGCGAGCGCGGTCAACAGGGCCGCTTCGCCACCCGTCAGGCGGATCGGCCCATCGGCATCGCGCAGTTCACCGCGTTCGGGGTCGAATTCGGCACCGCCGATCCGCACCGGTCCGGTTTGCACCTCCACCGCCGGAGCCGGCGGAACCCGCCGCAACAGCGCTTTGATGCGCAGGACCAGTTCTCGCGGTTCAAACGGCTTGCCCAGATAGTCGTCCGCCCCGGCCTCAAATCCGGCGATGCGGTCTTCCGGCGCGCCGCGCGCGGTCAGCAGCAGGATCGGCAGGTCGAGCTGTTTTTCCTGGCGCAATGACGCCGTCAGATCCAGCCCGTTTTCGCCCGGCATCATCACGTCCAGCACCATCAGGTCCGGATCGATCGCCCGCAATTGCTTGCGCGCCTCAGCCGCATCAGCCGCGGCGGTGACGCGAAAGCCCTCGCCGGTCAGATACCGCGCGAGCCGTTCCCGCAGGCGGGGATCGTCTTCCACGACCAGGATGTGGTGATCTTCGGGCATGCGATCAGACGTCCCCCGCTGTCATGTGTCTTCCGGTGAGCCGGTGCCATCCATATAGGCGCGTGCACCGTGGTCCATCATCGCCCGCATGACCATCCGAAATCCCTGCACCGCCTGCGGACCCACAGCCTGGTAGGCTTTCGCGATTTTATCACGCTGGGCGGCGAACACGGTTTCTTCCAATGCGTGCCCTTTCTCGGTCAGCGTCAGCAGCCGTAGGCGCCGGTCCTCGAACCCGGCCGCCTGACCGACGTAGCCTTCGTCGATCAGCGCGTTCAGTACCCGGGCCAGGGACTGCTTCTTGATACGCAGGATCGCCAGCAGACCGGACACGGTGATCCCCGGATTACGGCCGATAAAGTGCAACGCCCGGTGATGCGCCCGGCCGAGTTCCAGTTCCTCCAGCACCTTGTCCGCGACATCGGTGAAATCGCGGTAGCCGAAGAACAGCAGGTCCTGCGCGGCACGCATTTCCGCCTCGCCAAGATCGACAACCGGAGTCGGCGGCGGCAGTTTGGGTGGCGGCACGAACCGGTCGGCGCTGGCGTAGCGGGGTTTAGCTTTCAGCATGCCTGATATTCGATCCCTGGATAGGTCAGTATTATTGACTTAATTTGCGTCTATGTTCTAAGTTCGCTCGGCTGAGAGCAACAAAATTACGGAGAAGGCCTCCATGGCGTTACTTCCTTTCGACGACCGAGACGGCTGGCTGTGGCTGGACGGTGCCCTGGTTCCCTGGCGGGACGCCAGACTGCATGTTTTATCGCATGGTCTGCACTATGCCAGTGCGGTTTTCGAGGGTGAGCGCGCCTACGCCGGCAATATTTTCCGCCTGCGCGACCATACCGAACGCCTGATCAACTCCGGCCGTATCCTGAGCTTCGAGATTCCCTGGTCGCCCGAACAGATCGACGAAGCCAGCAACGCGGTGCTGGCGGCGAACAGACTGACCGACGGCTATGTTCGCCCGATCGCCTGGCGCGGCTCGGAACAGTTGGCGGTGTCGGCCACCGGCACGTCGATCCATCTGGCGATCGGGGCGTGGCCATGGCCCAGCTACTTCGGGGCCGAACGGATGCAGGGGATACGGGTCGGGGAGGCGGAATGGCGCCGGCCACCGCCGGAGACGGCTCCGATCAAAGCGAAGGCGTCCGGTTTGTATGTGATTGCGTCGCTGGCGAAGGTGAAGGCGGAGCAGGAAGGGTATTCCGACGCGCTGATGCTGGATTGGCGCGGCAAGGTGGCGGAAACCACCGGAGCGAATATCTTCTTTGTGATGGACGGGGCGCTGCACACGCCGACTCCCGACTGCTTCCTGGACGGGATTACGCGGCGGACGGTGATGAAACTGGCGGCCCGGCACCACATTCAGGTGATCGAGCGGCAGATCGATCCGTCCGAACTGACGCGAGCCACGGAGGTGTTCCTGGCCGGGACGGCGGCCGAGGTGACGGCTGTGCGCGAGATCGGCCCGCACCGGTTCACGCCGGGTGCGATCACCGAGACCCTGATGAAAGACTACGATCGCCTTGTTCTGCAGTCTCCGGCGGAGGTCGCTCGGTTTTTGGCGTAACCTCGGCGCGATTTTGCGAGGGGTGTGACCCGCTTCACATCCTTCGCCGCCGGCGACGATTACACCTCCCCTCAGGAGGACAATCATCATGCGAATTTCCAAAGAAGCGCTTGCTCTCAGCGTCCTGGTGCGTCGGGTCAGGGTCGGAGCAACCCCATTCGGATGGGAGATACGCCGTGACGGCGCGGACAACCCGATCTACGCGTCAGACGATCGCTATGTGAGCATGGATGCGGCCTACCAGGCCGGGCACGCCAAACTGTCAAAATTCGTGGCAAGACGCGAGATGCCGTCGGGCGTTGGCGTGGATCGCCCCTGGCTGGCAGGTGGCGCCGGCGCGCAAAGCATGACCGCTTAACGTTTCACGCTACCAGGTGCCGATCGGGGCCTTGCCCCGGCAACCCCGGCCATGTTGGATGCAGACAACCCGGCGCACGCCGGGATGCTGCCAGGACTTTATCCGACATGAAGGAGTGCGGCGTGACCGAAACCGACATCGTCATCATCGGGGCCGGTCTGGCCGGTCTGGGCGCGGCCAGGGCGGTTCGTGATTCGGGCCGGCGCGCGGTCGTGCTTGAGGCGTCCAACCGCGTCGGCGGCCGCGCCTGGACCGATCATCCCGCCGCCCTCGGTGGGGTCTGGTTCGACATGGGCGCGGTGTGGTTCCACGATGCGGAGCACAACCCGCTGGTCCCGATCGCCCGAGCGGCCGGTGACACGCTGCTGCGATCGGACGAAATCCGCAAGGAACGCACGTTTATCGGCGATCGGGTGGCGACCGGGGCGGAGCTGGCCGCCTACGCCGATGCATGGCCGCGCTATGAGGCAGAGGCGGACTCGCTTATCGCGGCCAAGGGCGATGCCTCGCTGGCCGAGGTGACGCGGCAACTCCCGGACGACCCGTGGGCGGCGACGATTGAGGCCTGGGAAGGGCCGGTGATTTGCGCCGTCGATGCGGAGCGGTTCAGTGCGCTGGATTGGCGGCGCAACGCCTTGGGCGGCAGCAATCTGGTGCCGGACGGCGGTATCGGTGCGTTCGTTCAGCGGCGGCTGACCGCCGGACTGGATATCAGGTTGAACACGCCTGTGACGCGGGTGCGTTGGGGCGGCCCCGGCGGGCAGGTGACCGTAGAGACTCCGTCTGGTTCGATCACGGCCGAGGCCTGTATCGTCACGGTTTCCACCGGCGTGCTGGCCTCGGGCACGCTGGAGTTCGACCCGGTGTTGCCGGCGCGGGTGGCGGATGCGGTGCAGGCGCTGCCGATGGGACTGGCGATGAAGGTCGCGTTGCGGGCCACCGGCCCCGACCGGCTGGACCTGCCGTTGCACTGTTCGGTGGACCGCATCCTGGAACGCCAGGGCGAGCCGTTGATGCCGTTCCAATGCTGGCCGTTCGGGCGGGATTATGTGCAGGGCTGGATTGGCGGCTCCATCGCCTGGGATCTGGCAAAGGCCGGCGAGGCGGCGGCGGTGGATTTTGCCCTGTCGTATTTGCGGCGGGCGTTTGGCGGGCAGGTGGATGGGTTGTTCGCGGGTGGGGCGTCGCTGGTAACGCGGTGGGATGCCGATCCTTTGGTGCGCGGTGCGTACTGTTACGCGGTTCCGGGGGCGGCGTTGGCTCGGGATGCTCTGGCCGAGCCGATTTCGGATGGGCATCTGATGTTCGCAGGGGAGGCCTGCTATGTGCCGTTCGCCGGGACGGTAGCCGGTGCGTGGTTAAGCGGACAAGCGGCCGCAAAGGCAGCGCTGGCGGCGGTTGGCGTGTAACGGCGGGTCGGGCAGATCTTCGGGGCTTAACGCTTCGTCGATCAACGCGTTACCAGGCTCTTGGCGCTTCTATGCCTCGCACACGGAATTACCGCTAGGCTCTCAATAATTTCCTCTGCCGGGTTGGCGCTTTCGCGTCATCGTGGCGCGTTTTGCCACACCACCAGCAATTTATCGATCGGCTTTCGGGACCGTACCGTGCCCTGCCGGCTAAATGGGCGACGGGCCTAGGTAGATTCCGAGTCTATTTTAATTTGTTAGTAATAAATATTGGAGGTCTCTTCCCAAACCAGGATTATCCCAATAAGGCGTCTATATGAATATTTCTCAGACCAACAGCCTAAGGTTGCAGAATTAAATGAGGTGCTCGGCCAAGCTGGTCAAAAGCATTTTCAGATTCTGTTTCTTTTATGCAATCAGCCTTAATGGGGCTATAGCCGCGGCCGCTGCCGAACCGAGCGTCAATCATCCCGCCGTTGCGGATCGTAGCGCCGCGGTCAATTTGGCCCGCCAGGGGCAAACCCTTCCAGCGCTGGCGATTCTCGATCGATTGCGTCGCGCGCATCCCAAAGACATTGGTGTTGCGCGCGATTTTATCGTTGTTTCAGTTTGGGCCGGACGCGAGTCGGAGGCGGTTAAGGCCTTCGAAGCACTCCCGTCCGGGCCACAACCAGACTACGTCGTGGATGCTGTCGCGCTTGCCTATCGCCGCCTGGGAAACGCTGGCGAAGCCCTTGTGCTGTACCGCGAAGGCCTTCGCCGGTCACCCAATAATCCAGCGTTTATCGGCGGTGAAATCCACGCCCTGGTCGATCTCGGTAAACCCGAGGCCGCACTCAGTTCGGCCACGACGGATCTTCGCCTTCATGGCGATCGCATCGACATCTTGCTCGCTGCCGCCTCGGCCGCCACGGCAATGAAAGCACCCGTTGAGGCGCTGCGTTACATAGATCGCGCCATCAAGCTTGACCCCACCAGTCGCGAGGCCCGGCATGATCGCATCGTGGCGATCGACGCCATAGGGGCACCACAGGTCGCGCTGCAACGCGCCGACGAACAACCCGGTACTATTTCGGTATCCGAACGTCGTACGATTCAAGGCGACGTCGCGGCAGCTCTTGTGCGATGGGGCATCTTCGAACCACCCAGTGAGGAACTACGCTTCGCCGCCACTGACCGCGCCATCACGGCGCTCGATCTCCTGATCGCCCAGTGGTCGCGGGAGGGAGACGACGCGAAACCAGCGATCTTGCGGGCCCGCTTCGATCGCATGGTCGCCTTGCGCGACCGTGTCCGCATGGCGGATGTGCTGGCCGAATACGACGGCCTGAAGGCCAGCCATGTTACTATACCAAGATATGCTTTGGTCGCAGTCGCGGATGCCTATCTCTATTTTCGTCACCCGAAGAAGGCACGCGACCTCTATCTCGAAGGCCTGGAGGTTGACACGCACAATCCCGAAACACGCCTGGCCCTATACTACGCCTATCTCGATCTGGAGGATTTTGCCGCGGCCTACAGGCAGGTCGATGCGGAAAGCGCCGATCAACCTATCTGGCATTATCTCAAAGGATTGAGCGAACCAGTAGAGAATCCGGACCGTGCAACCGCCGACCTCACCGCCGCCTATGCTCGGCTCTATGGCGATGAACTTGTCGAAGCGCATCGACGTATTACCGCAATGGCCGATGTCGCGCCCAACAACACCCACTATCTGTCAGCGCTCGCTGATATCTATGGTGCCCGCGGCTGGCCCCGTCGCGCCGCCGAGGAATATGAGATCAGCCGAGCGCTGAAATCACGGGACGTTGCGACGGAGGTTGGGCAGGCGCGCAACAATCTGGACCTGCGATCCTATCGCCTCGCAGAGGCCGAGGCCACCGATCTGACCCGGCGATTTCCGGAAAACCAGGAAGTGCAGCGCCTCGACCGCTTGTTGCAGGTGCACAACATGGCCGAGTTTGGGCTGACTGTTGAACCCAGCTGGAGTTCCCCGACCAACGTTCAGGGCGGCTCCGGGATTGCCATCGACGCTCAGCTGTATTCGGCTCCGATCGATTACAACTGGCGGGTTTTTGTCTCGGAACACGTTGCTGAGGAAAAGCTGCCCTTGGGCGAGGGAAAGATCGCCCTGCGGCGCTCCGCCGCCGGTGTGGAGTATCGGGGCAACGACCTGGTCGTAAGCCTTGAGGCAACGATCAACGCCTTCGGCCCAAATGTCGATACAACCCTGCGATCCGGGTTAGGTGCCGGTCGTGCCGGCGCGCAGGTGCAGGCCGATTGGTCGTTGAATGACAATTGGAGTATTGGGGGCAAGGCTGAAATTTTCGCGCTTGATATACCGTTGCGCGCTCTGGCTAACGGAATCACCGCAAACGCCGCCTCGACATCGGTAGCCTACCGGCAGAGCGAGTCACGCGCCTTTACGCTAACCGGTGAGGTAATGGACTTTTCCGATGGGAACGTTCGAACAAGCCTCGATGGTCAGTACACTCAGCGTCTGCTGACTCGTCCGCATCTGACTATCGACGGAATATTTGGACTGGCCGCATCGCAAAACAGCTTGGGTGAGACGCGACCTTATTTCAATCCCAGCCAAGATGCCCTGGGTACGGTCGGACTATCGATCGAGCAGATCATCTATCGCCGATACCAATTTATCTACGACCATCATTTGGTCATCACGCCAGGTGTGTACTGGCAAGAAGGTTTCGGCAGCGGTGCCGCCGCCAGTGTTCGTTACGAACATCGGCTTAGGATCAACGACGTATTCGATGCCGGACTTGGCGTGACCTTCAGCCGTCAGCAATACGACGGCCAGTACGAAAACACCGTCGCTGTTCTGCTGCATTTAAAGGAGCGATTTTAGACATGAAACGAATGATCGCCCTGATTTTGGCACTCGTCCTTCTGGCACCCCGCGCCTTTGCGGCGGACCCGGCAACGCCCAGTTTCATCGCCCTCGCCTATCATAATGTTGAGGACCACGATCCTGATCAAACGTTCGTCGGCGTCTCCACCGACCGTTTGGTGGTCCAGCTCAGTTGGCTTCAGCAGAACGGCTATGTACCGGTCACGGTTGATGATCTGCTTGCGGCACGCGACGGCCGCAAAGCACTGCCAGATAAAGCCGTTCTTTTAACCTTCGACGATGGCTACGAAAGTTTCTACACGCGGGTATTGCCAATTCTTAAGGTGTTCCACTTCCCAGCCGTCCTGGCTCTGGTTGGAAGTTGGATGGAAGGCGGCCCCAATTCGAATGTCAGCTATAACGCGGATAAGGCGCCGCCCCCGCCACCGGGAGAGGTCCATTTCGGTGACGTTGACGTAACGCGAAACCAATTCCTGACGTGGAACCAGGTGCGAGAAATTGGCGCCTCCGGTCTGGTGGAGATCGCTTCGCATTCATACGCAGCCCATCGTGGCAGCGATGCCAATCCGCAAGGTAATTCGGAACCAGCGGTGACAACCCGGCACTTCGATCGGGCTACGGGCATCTATGAGAACGACGCCCGCGAGCGGCAGATCCTTAAAGACGACAGCGCAAGGATGGCTGCGAAAATAAAATTGGAAACGGGTAAGCGGCCACGCGTGATGGTTTGGCCGTATGGGGAGCACAACGAACTCGCGATTTCAATCGCCGCGGCCAATGGTATGGCGATCAGCTTTACGCTGGCGGATGGGGTGGCGACAGTGGACCGGCTCAGTGCCGTCCCCAGGCATTTAATTACCCCCGATCCCAGGGTTAGGGAATTTGTCTCGGAGCTGCGCACCTTCACCGACGTAGCTCCGGTCAGAGTAGTTCAGGTCGATCTCGATTATGTTTACGATGCCGATCCAGCACAGCAGGAGCGTAATGTCGGACAGTTGGTGCAGCGCATATACGATATGCAAATCAACACCGTATTCCTGCAAGCCTTCGCCGATCCCAACGGCACCGGTCTTGCTCGGGAAGTCTATTTTCCCAACCGCCTGTTGCCTATGCGGGCCGATCTATTCAACCGCGTTTCGTGGCAGTTGCGGACCCGGGCGCATGTCCAAGTGTTTGCCTGGATGCCGGTATTGGCTTTCGATTTTGGTGACACCGTAGCAACGGTTCTGACGTGGAACCCGGCGACAGATACTGCCGCACCAGATCCGAAAGCATATCGCCGCGTTTCCCCCTTCGATGCATCGGCACGCAGTAAGGTATTGATGATGTATGACGATCTGGCCCGCTCCGCTCCGTTTGAGGGGCTGTTATTTCACGACGATGCACTGCTGTCCGATTTTGAGGATGCCAGCAAACCAGCACTCGCGGCCTATGCCAAAGCCGGCTTACCTGCATCCATTGCCGCCATTCGCGCCGATCCGGAGATGTTGAAACGCTGGACGAAATTCAAAACCGAGGCACTCATAGAATTCACAGGTGAACTGACGGCGCGGGCGAAAATATATCGCACACCGCTGCTGACTGCCCGCAACATCTATGCGCGTCCGGTGCTGGACAACGACAGCAAGGACTGGTTTTCACAGGATTTGGACCGCTTTCTAGACAGCTATGACTACACCGCGATCATGGCTATGCCGGCGATGGAAAATGTGCCGGAACGCGAGTCGGAGAAATGGCTGCGAAGCCTGGTCGCTACGGTGGCCACCCGGCGATTGGGGCTAAAACGATCTATCTTCGAACTCCAGGCTGTCGATTGGCGAACTTCGAAAGCCAGTAACGTTCCGTCCGAACTCCTTGTCAAGCAAATGCGATTGCTACTGCGCCTGGGCGCGCTGAATTTTGGCTACTATCCGGATGATTTTGTTTCCGGCCTTCCAGATCAGCGCACGCTGCATCCGGCATTTTCCCTCCAGTCATATCCGTTCACCCGATGATCAAACTCATCCTCGGCCCGCTTTTGATTTTCACGCTCGTCGGATCGGCACTTGCCAGCGGCTACCTGCTTCAGTTCGTGTTTTTGTATCCTTTCTTCATGTCGTTTATCTGGATCGTCGGCGGGATCTATTTCTACCTTCACTGGGAAAGACATGGCGTCAGGGCGAAACGACCACCGCTCATTGAAAACCCACCTTTTGTGTCGATTCTCATCCCATGCTTCGATGAGACCGCAAATCTGACCGACACGATCAACGCGGCGCTGGCGCAGACGTATCCAAATTTCGAAGTAATCGCGATCAACGATGGTTCGAGCGATGCGACCGGTGAAATGCTCGATGCGCTGACGGTCGATAATCCAAGATTGCGTGTTGTGCACTTTGTTAAAAACCAGGGAAAGGCCATGGCCTTGCGCATGGGGGCGTTAGTCGCTCGCGGGGAGTTCCTGCTGTGTATCGACGGGGACGCGGTGCTTGATCCTGACGCCACAACCTATATGGCCCGTCTGCTCGTCAATAGCCCGCGAGTCGGGGCGGTGACGGGAAATCCACGCATCCGTACGCGCTCAACGCTGATCGGCAGAGTGCAGGTCGGCGAGTTTTCATCAATCATCGGCCTGATCAAACGGGCCCAACGTATCTACGGAACGGTTAACACCGTGTCCGGGGTGATCGTCGCCTATCGTCGATCGGCGCTGCATCATTGTGGTTATTGGAGCCTTGATATGGTCACCGAAGACATTGACCAAAGTTGGATGCTTCAGGCCGATCATTGGACTATCCAGTACGAGCCCGATGCATTGTGCTGGATTTTGATGCCAGAGACCCTGCGTGGTCTTTGGAAACAAAGACTGCGCTGGGCGCAGGGCGGGGCGGAAGTCTTTCTCAAGCAGATCAATCAAATGTTTTCTTGGGATCGGCGCCGTATGTGGGGTTTGGCGATCGACTATTGTCTGAGTCTTGCCTGGGTTTGGGCCTTTGTACTATCTCTGGTTCTTTGGGCGATCGGCAAGCTGGTAGCGATGCCGCAGGGGTTGAACGTCCCCAGTATCGAGCCGCCGGAGTTCTGGGGACTGATGTTGGCGACGCTCTGCCTTATTCAGTTCATTGTTGCTCTGGTAATCGAATCGCGGTACGAACGGCATCTTTACAGATCGATCTTCTGGGTCATTTGGTATCCGTTTTTTTTCTGGATCGTCATGCTGACGACGTCTTTGGTCGGCTTTCCTAAGGCGCTTTTTACCCTCCGCCGAAAACGCGCCGTGTGGATCAGCCCGGACAGGGGAATTTCATGACCGAGCACCCGTTGGTTATCCAGAAATCGGGGACGCGTCCCTTATTGGCCCGCGGTTTTGATGCGTTTCTGTCCGTTGGTATGTGGTTACTATATTTCTACATGATCAGAAGAGTGTTGGCGGACTCATTCTTATTTAGCGAGGAAACGTTTAGCTGGATGTTTGATGGGACGGCGCGCCCGTTTGTTCCGGAAATCACTCGCTTCCTGGGAACGCTGCGTATTTACGGTGCCTTCGTCCTGCTGAACAGCGGCATCTTAATATATTGGGCGCTCTATAATCAGTTCCGCTTTGGTGGGCTGCCTCGTCCCAAAACAGATCGTTTAGTCAGTGTCGACGATCTTGCCCGATTGTATCGGATTCCGGCCGCGGATATAGTCCGTTGGCAGGAGTCGCGAATTTCCTCGATGCGCCACAGTGCCGATGGGACCTTGATCGAAGTAACTTCTGGAAGAACCGGGGATGGTTGGCTTCAGCAACCTTTGCCAAATTTCAGAACGCCGGCACCTGCGATTGATTGACTTATCCGGGCAACCCTTTGCGGCAAGGGGTTGCCCGGGGCACGCCGAGCCGTGACGCAAGCGGAATGGCAGCACGTTTATTCCAACGGCTGCTGGCATGAGAGCCAATGATTCGTCACTGGCACATGACCTGCGCGGTTGTCGCCTTTAGCCGCCCCGCGCCTGCTTCGTCATCCGAACCAACTCCCGCCGCACATCCCCGGCATCCTTGACCGGAGCCGACCACGCGAACCGGACCACTCGTTCCTCCAGCGCCAGATCGAATCCATCCACGTCGGCCGTCACCATCCGCCACGCCCCCGGCGCCCCCGCGATCGCCGCCAGCGCATCCGGGTGGTCCCGATTGCAGTGCTCCAGGATCCCCGCCTCGGACCCCAACAGGGACGCCACCGCATCGGCATCCGGCGCCAGGTCGGCCGCGACAAACCGGAATGCCCGCGCGAACCCGCCGACCAGCACGCCCGTCTCCACCGTGATCCGCCACGTCGCGAAATCGCCGAAATCCGCATACAGCGACGCATACGGATGCACCGCCAAAAACCGAGCCTTTAATGACGGATCATCCACCACCTCAGCCACGCCGGAGACCGTTGCCCGCGGCGTCGTCTGCGGATTGATCGACGTCGCCACCCCGGTCACCATCAGCGAACACCTTGGATCAGCCCGCAAATGCCGCGTATGGTCGGCCAGCCGCGACAGCAGCAGCAACAACGATCCGTCCGGCATACACGCCGGAGTCACCAGTGACGCGAACGGATGCCCCTTGGCGCTGGTTGCCAGACACCCGCTGCGCGCCGACCGCAGCAGCGTCCTGGCTTGCCACGCCGGGGTTACATTCTCTGGTTCAGATGCCATAGTTCGTTCACCCCTCGTCCGCAATCCGCCACAATTCACCGCCATAGTATGCTACCACGCGGCACGCGCCCAAAAAGGAGCTTTCGATGAAGCAGACCATCGCCCTGGTTGATGACGACCGCAACATCCTTACCAGCGTCTCGATGACGCTGGAGCAGGAAGGCTTCACCGTCCGCACCTATACAGATGGCGAGAGCGCCCTGCAGGGCATGACCGCCAAGCCGGTGGATTTGGCGGTACTCGACGTCAAGATGCCGCGCATGGATGGGATGGAGCTGCTGCAACGCCTGCGCCAGCGCACCTCCATGCCGGTGATCTTCCTGACGTCCAAGGACGAGGAAGTCGACGAGCTGATGGGCCTGCGCCTCGGTGCCGACGACTACATCACAAAGCCGTTCAGCCAGCGCCTGCTGCTGGAGCGAATCCGAGCGCTGCTGCGTCGCAATGAGGCCAGCAAGGCTGAGGGTTCGGGCGCCGCTCCGGGTGGCGTGATGACACGCGGCGATCTGGTGCTGGACGAGACCAAGCACCAATGCGTCTGGAAGGGCACCGACATCCAGTTGACGGTCACCGAATTCCTGCTGGTCAAAGCGCTTGCCGCCCGTCCCGGGATGGTCAAAAGCCGGGACCAACTTATCGATGCCGCTTATGGCGAGAACATCTACGTTGATGACCGCACCATCGACAGCCACGTCAAGCGCATCCGCAAGAAGTTCCGCGTTGGAACGGAAGAGTTCACCCATATCGAGACGCTCTACGGCATCGGCTACCGCTACAAGGAGCATTGATTGCCGGACAGGTCCTGAATGCCCCATTCTGACCATCTTTTTTCCGGCCTGATCCGCCCGAACCGGCGGTTCCGCCAGCGCTGGGTGTCACCGCTGCTGCGCCGCATCCTGATGGTCAACGCGCTGCCGCTGGCTCTGCTGGTGGTGGCGCTGCTATATCTCGATCAGTACCAGAACGGGTTGCTGGAAGCGCAGGTGACGTCCCTGCGCGAACAGGCCCGGGTGTTCGCGGGGGCGCTGGGCGAAAGCGCGGTCCTCAACACCGACCCGGACAACCCGAAACTGGTCGGCGTGGTGGCGGCGTCGCTGCTGCACCGTCTGACGGAACCCTCGCCGGACGCCCAGGCCAAGCTTTACGCGCCCGACGGGACGTTGCTGGCGGACTCGCGGCGGCGTGAGGGACCAAACGGTGTGGTGACCATGGAACCGCTGCCGCCGCCGCCGGACCATGGACCGGTACTGGCGGCAATTGGTTGGATTTACGACGGCGTGCTGTCGTTGCTGCCGCATCAGGCGCCGCTTACCATGGTCGATACCACGCCATCGGCCGGTGGTCCCGACTGGCAGCCTGACGTGAAAGAGGAACTGCGCCTCAACAGCGCCGGCAACAGCAACGAAACCGCGCCCTATATCCGCCGCACCCGCGACAACCGCCTGCTGGTGACGGTCGCCGTGCCGGTGGAACGCGACAAACACACGGTCGGTATTGTCTCCCTGACGCGGGAGGCGCGGGAGGTGGATGACAGCCTGTTCACCGTCCGCATGTCGATCCTGGCGCTGTTCGGACTGGCGCTGCTGCTGACCGTGCTGCTGTCCTGGTACCTGTCGCTGACCATCGCGCGGCCGATCCTGCGGCTGGCGGAGGCGGCGGCCGACATGCGCGAAGGCGGCGGACGGGCCGGCAGCGTGCCGGCGTCCCTGCTGAAACGGAAGGACGAGGTCGGCGCCCTGGCCTCCGCCCTGTCCGACAGCGCCTCCGCGTTGTGGGAGCGGATGGACGCCACCGAACGATTCGCCGCCGACGTGGCGCACGAGATCAAGAACCCGCTGTCGTCGATCCGCAGTGCCATCGAAACCCTGTTGCGGATCGACGATGTCGGCCGCCAGCGCCAGTTGCTGACGATCATCGCCCAGGACGTGCTGCGGCTGGACCGGCTGATCAGCGACGTGTCCGACGCCTCCCGCCTGGACGCCGAACTGTCCCGCGTCACCGCCGAACCGGTCAATGTCGTGGCGATCCTGCGCACGTTGCAGGAACTGGATGAAGCCACCCGCAAAAGCGACGAAGACCCAGCGCTGGAGGTCATCGCCCCGCCCAACGGCCTGTCAGTCTGGGCGGTCGAGGACCGTCTGGTGCAGGTGCTGCGCAACCTGATCGGCAACGCGCATTCCTTCAGCCCGCCGCGTGGCCGCATCGTCGCTCGGGTCCGCGATGCCGGCGGGATCGCGGAACTGAGCGTGGAGGACGACGGTCCCGGCATTCCGGACGCCAACCTGGAGCATATTTTCGACCGGTTCTACTCCGAACGGCCCTCAGGCGAGAGTTTCGGACAGCATTCCGGCCTCGGCCTGTCGATCAGCCGCCAAATCGTCGAGGCGCTCCAGGGCCAGATCTCCGCGGAAAATCGCCGCGACGCCAACGGCCGCGTGCTCGGTGCCCGGTTTATCGTGCGGTTGCCGATCGTTTAGATCGCGCTTCGCCGGGGCTGGAAAATTGATTCGATCAAGTTACAGACGCGCCCCCGTCACGAACACTGGTCAACTTGCCTTGTACCCTGAACATTGGGGGCAAAACCGTGATTTAACCTACAGCACCCTCAACCACGGGAGGCACCGATGCCGTTCGATGGACTTGGTTATCTCAGCACCACCGCGACGCCTGCTAAACCTTCGCTTTGGACACGATTGACTCAGTTCGCCCTGGGACAGCCTCCCGTGGCGAAAGCCCTTCCGTTAGAGGCATTCCAGCCTGTACCGGCCAACCAGCCCGATGCACTGACGCTACAGGTCCTGACGGTCGGCCGCGCGCTGATCGAAGACCGCAAGGATTGGGTGCAACGGCGGTATGAAACTCGCGACGGACGCCGTTGTGCGGTCGGCGCCCTGCGCGGGGCCGCTCGCCTGATGAACCTGCACGGTCCGCAGACCGGGGCCAACACGATCCTGTTGTCGGTGGCGATGAGCCGCGGCTTCAACGATATCGAGAGCATGAACGATAACTCCAGTCACCGGCAGGTCCTGTCGGCGTTCGATGAAGCCATCACCCGCGCCCGGCAATTCCCGGGCTAAGGTTTCCGGCGTCATCGTTCGGGTTGCGAGGTGATCCTCCCGAGAGCGGGTGGGTGAGGCTCTGTATGATCGACCCGCCATCGCAATGTGCGATGGCGGGGTGAGGTCGTTTATACCGGTGAGCCCGCGCGAAGGTCTGCCGCGGCGGCTGAGGTGTGCGCCGCCAGGATCACCAACCGGGATCGCCCGGTCGCAAGCCCAGCAGCACTTTTCCCGCTGACTCGAAGTAACTGGGAAGCGCCGCGCCGTGCTGCACGGCGACATGGACATCCCGGAACGCACGTTCCAGCGGCAGTCGCGTGTAGATCGCGTTGGTGCCGGCGGCGTGGAATACTTTATCCACCGCGCGGACGGATTCGTGCATCGCATGCACCAGCGAAAGCCGGGCTTGCGCGACCTGCTGGTCCGAGGGCGATCGGCCTGCACTGAGCGTCTCCCACAGCCGTCCCACGGCATCGAAAACATAGGCACGAGCAGCGTTGACGATGGCGTCGGCCTCGGCGATGCGGGTCTGTACCATTGAACGGTCGCGTAACAGATTGGCGGACATCGTGGAGGCTTCGGTCGCGGCTATTTCCGCCAGGCTGTCGATCGCGCCGCGCGCAATACCGAGCGCATTCGCGGCAGAGGGGGTCCACAGCGCCACATACCAGCCGCGCGGATGATACAGCGGACCGGTCTCGCACGGCGGGTCGTCCGACGGGCAACTATGGGCTTCCGGCACGAAGACATCATCGACGGTGAAATCCTGGCTCCCGGTACCGCGCATGCCCATGACCGACCAGGTGTCCACGATCGTTACGGACTCACGCGGCACCCACATCGCCCGCAGCACCGGCGAGCCGGACGAAGTCACACGGGGCAAGTCGCCATCCATCATGTTACAGGTGGCGTACAACCAGTTTGCGTTCTGGATCCCGCTGGCGAAGTTCCAGCGCCCTGTGACGCGATAACCCCCGGGTGCTTCGTGCGCCCGGCCACCGGCCCTGGCCGATCCGGCACCACGATAGTCGGCCGGGGAGCCGGCGAGTTCTCGCCCGACCGCGACCGGCAGACGCCCGGCGTTCAGTGACAGGGCGGTGGCGATCATCGCGCACCACCCCACCGATCCATCGGCTTTCGAGAGTTCCTCCACCACGCGGAACGCGGTCAACGGCGGGGTTTCCGGACCGCCCATCGAGCGGGGAAGGTACATTTGATAAATGCCCGCTCTGGTGATCTCGGCCGCGAGGGCGGGCGGGGTTTGGCGCATCTGTTCCGCCTGATCGCGGGCGGCGCGCACGGCGGGGGCCAGCCGTATGGCAGCGGCGACGATTTCGGGTTGGTCTTGTGTCATGGGCGCTTTCTCCTGAAAGCACCCTGGCCAATATTCCGCCGTTCGGCCAGAGGCGGGCTAATCCGGGATCAGACCGCCATCGACGTTGAACGATTGGCCGGTGATATTCCGGGCACCGGCTGATGCCAGGAAGACGACCATGGCGGCGATATCCTCCGGATCGTTGGCCCGCTTCAGCGGAATCAGATCTGCTCGGCGGCGTTCCATTTCTTCAAGGGTGACACCGTCCTGTTGCGCGCGCACCTGTAGGTTTGCATCGGACAGGGCCGTGCGGGTCACGCCGGGGCAAACAGAGTTGACGTTGATGTTATGCTTTGCCAACTGAAGGGCCGCCAGTTTCGTCATGCCAATGACCGCGCCTTTGCTGGCGGCATAGGCGACGTTGGAAGCACCGACGTAGCCCTTGCCGGCGATCGAGGCGATGTTGATGATGCGGCCGTTGCGCTGAAGGATCATCTCCCGAGCGACGCGCTGTAGGCAGAAGAACACGCCTTTGGCGTTGACGCGGTGGATGCGGTCCCAGTCTTGCTCCGTAACGTCCATGATGTCGGCGCGGCGGGTGACACCGGCGTTGTTCACCAGGATGTCGATCTGGCCGAAGGTTTCCAAAGCCTGGCGCACCATGCGGTCGATGTCAGCCAGGTCGCCAACGTCTGCCTGCACCGCCAAAGCCCGGCGTTGCGAGGATCGGATGGTCTCGGCGGTAGCCTCAGCTTGCTGACCGGCGATGTCGGCGGCAATGACGTGCGCGCCTGCCGCGGCCAGTGCGAGGGCGGTTGCCCTGCCGATACCGTTGCCCGCGCCGGTCACCAGCGCGACCTGATTGGTTAGGGTCATTGCGTTCCTCCCGGTGTTGTCCGTCGCGTAGTCAAGCGGCGAAAAAGCCCGGGAGTCCACCCTTCCGCCAGTTACCCGGTCGAAGCCGATTTTTTTGCGATCTTCGCGCCAGCCGCCTCTTCATAAAACCGCAGCATTTCGTGAATATCGCCATTACGGCCAAATCGTTCGATGCCCATGCGGTAGTTGCGAAGAATTAGCGGCGTCAGCGTCAAATGCTCAAACCCGTGACCGGCCAGTTCCGCCGCCAGCGCCACGTCTTTTTCCATCAACGCCATGCTGAAGCGGGCCTCGAAGTTATCGGCGAAGATGTTGTTGGGGAACACCGCCAGGGTGGCACTGTTGCGGCCGGAGGATTTGTTGATCATGTCTACAACGATCGCCGGATCCAGCCCGTTGGCGGCGGCGATGCTGACAGCCTCGAACGCCAGCAGGCGATTGGCGGCCGACATCATGTTGTTCACCGCCTTCAGCGTATGCCCGGCACCCAGCGGCCCGACATGCGCGATGTTGGGGCTGATGACCGTCAAAACCGGTGCGACGCGGGCGTATTGTTCCGGCGTGCCGCCGACCATGATCGCGATCGTGCCAGCGTCCGCGCCCTGCGGCCCGCCACTGACCGGACCATCGATCAACTCGATGCCGGTTCCTTCCAGTTCCGCCGCCATGGCGCGGGTCGCCGCGGTGGCGCCGGAGGTTTGATCGACGATGATCCCGCCCGGTTGCAGGCCCCGAATCAGCCCGTGGTTGTCGCCGAAGATCACGTCCCGCACCTGCGCCGAGGTCGGCAGGCAGGTCAGCACGATATCCGACGCCGCCCCCACCTCGGCCGGCGAACCCGCCACTGTCGCGCCCAGGGCGGCGAACGCGGCACAGCGTTCCGGTGACAGATCGAACACGGTCAGGGCGTGCTCACGCAGCAGGCGTTTGGCAAGCGCGCCGCCCATGACGCCGAGTCCGACATAGCCAATGCGGGGTTTATCCATGGTCCGTTTCCTTGTGCGGGTTGATCGTCCCGAAGTGGGCGTTACTCCACATATTTTCCGATGGCGGTCAAATCGCTGGCGGTCGCACCCGTCGAGTGCGGGGCATTCAATCGCGCGGCTCGCCTTGAACGCTTCGTTATGGCATCGCACTTGCATGCCTGAGGACACATGCCAGTGAGCCAGGACGCCTTGCAAACCGTAACCCGTGGCCCGCTTGCCGCCGCCAACGCGGCCCTTGCCGCTGATCGAGCCACGGCGGACCCGGCGATCTGGATCACGCGCCGATCCGATGAAGAGATTCTCGCCCTGGCGCAGGTATTAGAGGACGAAGGCCCGCGGGGAAGGTCACTGTGGGGCCTGACCTGCGTCATCAAGGACAATATCGATGTCGCGGGTTTGCCCACGACAGCGGGCTGCCCGGAATTTAGCTATTTGCCCTCAGCGTCGGCACCGGCGGTTCAAAGTCTGATCGATGCGGGTGCGTTGGTGCTTGGCAAGGTGAACCTCGATCAGTTCGCCACCGGCCTGGTGGGGGTTCGCAGTCCCTACGGTGTGCCACGCAATGTTTTCAACGCTGCCTATGTGCCGGGCGGGTCGTCGTCCGGTTCGGCCGTGGCGGTGGCTGCCGGAATTGTGGATTTCGCGCTTGGGACCGACACCGCGGGTTCGGGCCGGGTGCCGGCGGGGTTCGGCAATATCGTCGGGTTGAAACCCACCATTGGCAGCGTGCCGGCCACCAGGATGGTGCCCGCCTGCCGTTCGATCGATACAATCTCGGTTTTCGCTCGCACCGTTGATACCGCGCTGGCGGTGCAACGCGTGATCGCCGCCTACGACCCGGCCGATCCCTATTCGCGCCGGATGCCGTCATCCGCGCTGCGCCGAGGCAGCCTGCCGGACGGCGCCAGGATCGCCGTAGCCGATGTCGGGCCGCTGTGCGACGATCACGTCACGCACCTGTATCAGCGGGCCAGTGCGCTGTTCATGACCGAAACGGTCGATCTCGCGCCATTCCTGACCATCGCCCGGTTACTGTACGATGGCCCCTGGGTCGCCGAACGCACCTCCGCGCTGCGGGAGGTCGTAACAGCCCGCCCGGAGATCATGCATCCGGTCACACGCGCCATCGTCGAGGCCGGACTGACCCGCAAGACCGTCGATGCATTCGATGCGTTTCACCAACTGGCGCAGGCTCGCCGGATCGCCGCGGACTTGTTCGCGCGATGCGATGCCCTGCTGGTGCCGACCGCGCCATTTTGTCCGACGCTGGCCGAGCTGGAGGCCGATCCGATCGGATCCAACTCCCGGCTGGGGACGTTCACTAATTTCGTCAATCTGTGCGATCTCGCGGCGATTGCCGTGCCGGCCGGGTTTGGGCCGGATGGGATGCCGGTCGGGGTCACGGTGATTGGTCCCGCCTGGTCGGAGGGCCGGCTGGCGGCCATCGCCGATCACATCCATCGCGGTTTTACGGCGGGCCTGGAACCTGCGGCACCGGCCGATCCATTGGGTGCGGACGAAACGGCGCTGTTCTGCATCGGTGCCCACATGTCGGGCTTACCGCTCAACACCCAGATCACCTCCCTCGGCGGGCGTTTTCTGCGCGTCGCTCGGACCCAGCCTTGCTATCGCCTGCACGCCATGGGCAACCGTCCGGGCATGGCGCGCGCGACCTCCGGCGCCTCCATCGTGGGCGAGGTGTGGGCCTTGCCAACCGCGGCAATCGGCGCCTTGCTGGCGATGGTGCCGCCGCCCCTTGGCTTTGGGCAGGTTGCGCTGGAAGATGGTCCCTGCCTTGGCTTTGTGGCCGAGACACAGGGATTGGAGGGCACGCGCGACATCACCGCATTCGGTGGCTGGCGGGCGTGGCTGGACGCCCGCGATCAGGAGACGACTGCATGACCGATGCCACTTTGGACGCCTTCATCGACGCATCCGCCGCATTGTTGGGCCTGACGATTGAACCGGCGTGGCGCGCTCCGGTGCGGGCCAATCTGGCGGTCAGCCTGCGCATGGGGGCACTCGTGCTGGACTTTCCGCTGCATGATGATGCCGAACCCGCCCCTGTATTCGTGGCCTGAGCATGACCGACATCCATTGGGACAGCGCGGCTGGTATCGCCGCCTCGGTCGCTGCCGGCACCATCACCGCCCGCGCCGTCATCGAAGCCACGCTGGGTCGCATCGCCGAGCGCGATGGCGTGCTGAACGCGTTTACCGACGTCACATGGGCCAGGGCGCTGGCGCGGGCGGATGCGATCGACGCCGGCGCGGTCTCCGGCCCACTGGCCGGCGTGCCGTTCGCCGTCAAGAACCTGTTCGATGTGGCGGAGCTGCCGACCAGGGCGGGCAGTGCGATCAACCGGGAACGGGCGCCGGCCGAACGGGATTCGGTGCTGATCGAGCGGTTGGAACGGGCGGGCGCAGTTCTTGTCGGTGCGCTGAACATGGGCGAGTACGCCTATGATTTCACCGGCGAAAACCTGCATGATGGGCCGTCTCGGAACCCGCACGACACGACACGGATGACCGGCGGTTCATCGGGAGGGTCTGGTGGTGCGGTCGCCGGCGGGCTGGTGCCGCTCGCGCTTGGTTCCGACACCAACGGTTCGATCCGGGTGCCGGCGTCGCTGTGCGGTTTGTTCGGACTGAAGCCGACCTTCGGGCGGTTGCCGCGCTCTGGTAGCTTTCCGTTTGTCTCCAGCCTGGATCATCTAGGCCCACTGGCTCGCAGTGTGCGGGATTTGGCTTTGGCCTACGATGCCATGCAGGGACATGATGTTGGCGATCCGGCGTGCGCGGATCGGCCGGCGGACCCGGTGACGCCGACGCTGGACTCCGGGCTGTCCGGCCTGCGCATTGCCCGGGCGGGTGGGTATTTTCGCGCCAACCAGATGCCCGAGGCGACGGCGGCGGTGGACCGGATAGCGGCGGCGCTGGACATCCGCCGAGACATTGAACTGCCTGAGGTGGCCCGTGCCCGCGCCGCCGCCTATCTGATCACCACCGCCGAGGGGGCGGCGTTGCATTTGAAACGGCTGCGCAGCCGGGCCGCGGATTTCGATCCGGATGTGCGGGACCGGCTGATCGCCGGAGCCATGATCCCGGCACCGATGCTGATCCAGGCTCAGAAATTCCGGCGCTGGTACCGTGATGCGATGCTGCGCCTGTTCGAGGGGGTCGATGCGATCATCGCTCCCGCCACACCTTGCAGCGCGCCCTTGCTCGGTCAGAAGACGTTCGTGCTGGACGGCGTCGAACTGCCGGTGCGGGCCAATATGGGGATTTTCACGCAGCCGATTTCGTTCATCGGCCTGCCTGTGGTGGCGGTTCCGGTGGCAGGCACGATGCCGATCGCGGTGCAGATCATCGCTCCGCCCTGGCGAGAGGACATCGCACTGCGGATCGCGCGCTATCTCGAATCAACCGGCGCGGCGACCGCGCAACGTCCGGCAGATCAGGAGTAACGATGGACATCAATCTTTCCGACGTCGTCGCCGAGGTCACGGCCGCGTTCGATCGTTACGAGACGGCGTTGGTTGGCAACGATGTCGCGGCCCTGGACGCTTTGTTCTGGGACGGACCCCACACGATCCGTTACGGGATTGGCGAGAACCTGTACGGGCCTGAGGAAATCGCGGCTTTCCGCGCGGGGCGCTCGCCCGTGGGTTTGGCACGGACGCTGGGACGCACGCAGATTACGGCATATGGGCGGGATACGGCGATTGCGGCCACGTTGTTTTACCGGGACAGCCTGCCGGGTAAAGTCGGACGCCAGATGCAAACCTGGGTGCGAATGCCGGAGGGCTGGCGCGTGGTCGCGGCGCATGTGAGCATTATTGACGGGTAGGCGGCATCCAAAAACTGGAAGGATTTGCCCCATCGTCATGGCCGGGCTTGACCCGGCTACCCACGACTTTACTTGGCGCGGCACAGGAAGTCCCGGGTGACCGGGCCAAGCCCGGTCATGACGGAGAGTAAAAAGCCGCAATCGGACAAAGAGTTTTCTTCGTCCACCGCTTGAATTGATGCATATGCGGTTGAGCGTCGGGCGCAACGACCGCTGAATTCAGGCGCCGTGCAACGTCTTGGCGGCCGCCGTGTGGCGACGCACCAAAGCCGGCAGATCCAGGCCGGGAATGGCGCCATCCTCGACGACCCAGCGTCCGTTGACCATCACCCGATCCGCACGATGCGCGCCACAAACGATCACCGCCGCGACCGGGTCCAGCGCGCCAGAGAATCGCAATTCGTCCATCGCGAACAGCGCAAGATCCGCCTGCATGCCAACGGTGATGCGGCCGAGTTCCGGTCGCCCGATGCAGGCGGCGGAGCCCTCGGTCGCCCAGCGTAACGCATCGCGATGGCTGATTTTTTCTACACCGTAGCGGCCCCTTTGCAGCAGGAACGCGGCGCGGACCTCCTGAATCATGTTTGACGCACTGTTTGATGCCGACCCATCGACACCGAGGCCGACGGACAGGCCAGCTTCTTCCATCTCGCAAACCAGACAGTTTCCGGAGCCGAGGATCTGGTTGCTGCACGGGCAATGCGTCACGCAAGTACCCGCACGCGCCAAACGGGTAATTTCATTTCGATCAAAATGGATGCCATGCGCCAGCCAGGTGCGGTTGTTAAGCCAGCCGCATTGTTCCAGATAATCCAGCGGGCGGCAGCCCAACGTGGCCACACAGAACGCCTCTTCATCGGCGGTCTCCGCCAGATGGGTGTGCAGGCGCACCCCGGTTCGTTCCGCCAGCGCGGCGGTGGCTTTCATCAGCGAGGTGGTGACCGAAAACGGCGAGCACGGCGCCAGCGCGATTTGCACCATCGCTTCGGGTGAAGGGTCGTGATAGCGGGCGATCAGCCGCTCACTATCGGCCAGGATCGTGTCCTCATCTTGCACGACGCTGTCCGGCGGCAGACCGCCGTCACGCTTCGAGCGATTCATCGAACCACGGGTCAGGACGACGCGCATGCCCAGTCGTTGCGCGACCGCGATTTCCGTGTCGATGGCGTTTTCCAGCCCGGCGGGGAAAACGTAATGATGGTCGGTCGTGGTGGTGCAGCCTGACAGCAGCAATTCGGACATCGCAACCGTCACCGCCGCGTCCAGGCTTTCCGGAGTCAACCGAGCCCAGATCGGATACAGGGCTTCCAACCAGGGAAACAACGTCCGGTCGAGTGCCGCCGGCGTCGCTCGGGTCAGTGTCTGATAGAAATGATGATGGGTGTTGATCAGGCCGGGCAACACGGTGTGGCGTCCGGCATCGAACACGGACGCGCCCTGCGTGAGCGGTTCGGCGCCACGCGGAACCAATTCGACGATACGACCGTCGCTGACAACGACCCCGCGTTCCGCGCCCTCGGCCAGGATACCCAGCGGGTCCTTGATCCAGACTGCCATCATACGCGCGCCTGGAACGGACGCCCCAGCATGGCCGGACGGTGCAGGCGGATACGCCGTGCGTCGCGAGAGATCATGACCAGCACAACGACCGTGCCGATATAGGGTAACGCGGACAGCAATGCCGACGGAACGGCCACGCCCAGCGCCTGCACGTACAGCGACAGATACATCAGCGCGCCGAAGAACCAGGCGCCGATCAGCAACCAGAACGGTCTCCAGGCAGAGAATGTCACCAGCGCGACCGCGACCCAGCCCCGGCCGGCCGTCATGTCCTGTGCCCACAGCGGCGTGTAGGCCAGCGACATATAGGCACCCGCCAACCCGGCCAGCGCGCCGCCGAACGCAACTGCCGCGTAACGGATGGGGATCACGGGGTAACCCAGCGCGTGCGCGGCGTCGTGCGAGTCACCGACCGCGCGCAGGACCAGCCCGACATGGGTCGATCGGATGCACCACGCAACGGCCGCGAGGATCGCCAGCGACAGATAAACCAGAATATCGTGGCCGAAGATCACCGGCCCGATGACCGGGATATCCGACAGCACAGGGATATAAATTTTCGGCAGCGTCGGCGCCGGAATGCCGACATAGCCGGCACCGACCAGCGCGCTGAATCCTCGGCCGAAAATCGTCAAGGCCAGCCCGGTGGCGGTCTGGTTAGCCTGCAAGGTCAATGAGATCACCGCGAACAGCAACGCCAGCGCGATGCCGGCGACCAGAGCGGCCAAAACGCCGAGGGCGGTGTTTTCCGTTACGTTAGCGGTGGCGAAACCCGCGATGGCGCCGGCCAGCATCATGCCTTCGACGCCCAGATTGAGGACGCCGACTTTCTCCACGACGAGTTCTCCGGTCGCGGCCAGCAACAACGGCGTGGACGCAGCGATGGTGCTGACGAGAAACGCGATCAACAATGCGGTCATCTTGCGGCCTTTGCTTGGGTGGAAACCCATTTAAACCGGTTCAGCAGCAGAATATCGCAGCCCAGCAGGTAGAACAGCAGGATGCCCTGGAAGATACCGGTCACGGCGTTCGGCAAACCGAGGCTGATCTGCGCCGCGTCACCGCCGAGATAGGTCAGCGCCAACAACAGCCCGGCCGGAATAACGCCCAACGGATTGAGACGGCCGAGAAACGCAACGATGATCGCGGTGAAACCGTACCCGGGAGACAGGTTGGTGGTGAGTTGTCCCAACGTGCCGGTCGCTTCGAGCACCCCGGCCAGACCGGCCAGACCGCCGCTGATCAGCATCGCCACCCAGACCAGCCGGTTCTCCTTGAAGCCGGCAAACCGCGCCGCTCGGGTTGCCTGACCGAGCACCCGGAACTGAAAGCCAAGAAGGGATTTTTCGAGCATGAACCACAAGCCAATCGCGAGCAGCGGTGCCAGCAGAATACCGATATGAACGTTGGTGTCCTCGATCAACCGCGGCGCCAACGCGTCGTCGGAGAACAGCGCGGTCTGCGGAAAGCCGAACCCTTGCGGGTCTCTCCAAGGGCCGGTCACAAGATACACCAGGAGATATTGGGTGATATACGCGAACATCAGACTGGTCAGAATTTCGTTGGCGTTGAATTTGATGCGCAGCCACGCCACCAGGCCGCCGCTGAGCATGCCGCCGAGGACTCCGGCGATGACGATGGCCGGGAAGACCGCCCAACCGGGTGCGTCGGGAAACGCCAGCGCAACACCGCCGCCGCAGATGGCCCCCAGAATAAACTGTCCGTCGGTGCCGATATTCCAGACGTTGGCGCGATAGGCCAACGACAGCCCGACGCCCATCATGATCAACGGGGCGGCCTTCACCATCAGCGCCTCGAACCCGTCCTGTTGCAGTAATGGCGCTATGAGAAAGGTATAGACGGTCAGGCCGGCCGGACGCCCCATACCGGCAAAGATCAGGCCCGACGTGGCGCCGGTCAGCAGCAGCGCCAAAACCGGCGACGCATAGCGCCAGAATTTCGATTCATAACCGCGCGCCTCGATTTTAAGCATGAACGGGCTGCTCCTGTTCGGTTTGGGCGGTCGTGGACGAGCCACCCATCAGGCGCCCGATCGATTCGACCGTTGCCTCTCGCGTCGGGACCGGTTCGGACACATGGCCACCGGCAATCACCGCTATTCGATCCGCCAACACAAAGATCTCGTCCAGGTCCTGCGAGATAATCAGCACAGCCGCGCCCGAAGCGGCCAACGCCATGATCGCCTCGTGAATCGCCAGCGCCGCGCCGGCATCCACACCCCAGGTTGGCTGATTGATCACCAGCACGCTGGGGTCCTGCAGCACTTCGCGGCCAACCAGGAATTTTTGCAGATTGCCGCCTGACAGTGATCGCGCTTCCGCATTCGGACCGGTAGTGCGCACGTCAAACCGCTTGATGATATCAGCGGCGAACGCGAATGTGCGTTTGGTGTCGATGACGCCGAAACGCACCAGGGCGCCGCGCATGAAGCCGGACAGGAATGCGTTCTCGGCCAGGGTCATGGTGGTGACCGCACCATGTCCATTACGTTCTTCCGGCACAAAACAACCGCGAATCTGCCTGCGTTCCCGCGGCCCCATGTGTCCGGCCGCGATCCCGTCGATCACGACGCTTTCGGGTTTGCCTGCCGGCACCTCGCCGGACAGGGCGTCCATCAATTCGCTCTGACCGTTGCCGGCGATTCCGGCGATGCCCAGGATCTCGCCACCGGCGATCGATAGCGAGATATCTTTCAGATCTGTCCCGAACAGATGCGGCGAGCGGATGGTCAGCCGGTCCAGCACCAGACGCGGTGCCGCGGTGCTCGCCACATGCGGCCGCGGGGTCGGGGCATTCAGATCCATGTTGATCATGATCTCCGCCAATTCCTTGACGGTTTTCTCCGCCGGTTTGCATTCCGCGACGTTGCGGCCCAGCCGCATGATCGTGGCGGCGGAACACAGCGCGCGGACTTCTTCCAGCTTGTGGCTGATGTAGAGGATGGAACATCCCTCGACCGCCAAACGCCGCAGCGTCACGAACAGTTTCTGCACCTCGCTGGGTGTCAGCACCGAGGTCGGCTCGTCCATGATCAGCAATTTGGGGTTTTGCAGCAGGCAGCGCACGATTTCGATGCGCTGACGTTCACCTACAGACAGATCGTGCACGACCCGGTCCGGGTCCAGAGGCAGTCCGTATTCGTTCGATATGCGGACGATTCGCTCCCGCAAATCGACCCGCTCCTTGCCGCTGGCCAGTCCGAGGGCGATGTTTTCTGTAACGGTCAGGGCCTCGAACAGCGAAAAATGCTGGAACACCATGCCTACGCCGAGGCGCTGCGCATGGCCGGGATTCTGGATGGTGACCGGTTGGCCGTCCCAGATGACCTCGCCTTCGTCGGGTTTGACCACGCCGTAGATCATTTTGACCAGCGTGCTTTTGCCGGCCCCGTTCTCACCGAGCAGGGCGTGGATCTGGTTGCGCTCGACTGTGAGCGAAACGTGGTCATTCGCCAGGCAGCCCGGATATTGCTTGGTCATTCCGGTCATCATGAGCAGCGGGCCGGAAGCGTTGGAATCGGTCATTGCGAAGCTCGCTGCCGGGGGTTGGAGCATGCGTCAATTGGTTTGATATCCAGCCGGTTTTAAACGGCCTTTCGCCTTCCCCCGTCATGGCCCGGCTTGTCCGGCCCATCTGGCGCGGCACCGTCGAGGCATAGGTGGCCCGGACAAGGCGGGCCATGACGGATTGCATCATCGCGAGGAGTGCGGCGGCGTGACACTCTCCCGTAGGTGCCACCGTCCGGGAGAGTGTCGCGCCGCTTCGCTCCTCGCGACGCCGGCAGGCTAGCTCAGTTTGCCGTCCACGCCCTGGACCAGCCACTGCATGCCGGACAAGGCGCCATCATCCATCGATGTGCCGGCCGCGACCTTCACCGCACCGCTCTGATCCAGGATCGGGCCGGTGAAGACCTTGTTCTTGCCGGACTTGATGTCCGCGATGGTGGCCGTGCCCAATGCCGCGACGTCGTCCGGCATATTGGTGAACGGCGACATCTCCAGCATGCCGCTGTCGAAACCGCCCCAAACGTCACCACTGGTCCAGGTTCCCGAGAGCACATCCTGGATGCGCTTGATGTAGTACGGGGCCCAAACGTCGGTGCTTGCGGACAACTGCGTGGTCGCGGCGAACTTCGACATGTCGGTGGACTGACCGAACGCCTTGACGCCACGGGCGGCAGCGGCCTGCAACGGTGCCGGGGAGTCCGTGTGCTGGGTGATGATGTCGCAGCCCTGATCGATCAGCGCCTTGGCGGCATCGCCTTCCTTCGGCGGATCATACCACGAGTTGATCAGCACCATCTTCAAGCGCGCCTTCGGGTTGACCGACTGCATACCCAGCATGAAGGCATTGATGCCCTGCACGACTTCGGGGACGGCCATCGAACCGACATAACCAGCCAGGCCCGCTTTGCTCAGCTTGCCGGCGATCACGCCTTGCACATACCGAGCCTGATAGAAGCGGATATTGTAGGTGGAAACGTTCGCAGCACGCTTGTAGCCGGTCGCATGCTCGTAAAACACGCCTGGATGTTTCTTCGCCGAATTCAGCACGTAGTTCATATAGCCGAACGACGTGGAGAAGATCAGCTTGTGACCCTGGTTGGCCAGGTCGTTCAGCACTTTTTCGGAGTCCGGCCCCTCGGCTACGTTCTCAACGAAGGTGGTCTTGATCTTATCGCCGAAATGCTTGACCGCCGCCTGACGGGCGATGTCGTGCTGATAGGTCCAGCCGAAATCCCCGACCGGGCCGAGGTAGATAAGGCCGACCTTCAAAGGATCAGCCGCCTGAGCGGATCCGATAAGGCCCGGCGCGGCGGAAGCGACCGCTCCGGCACCGATCAGCCGGGTGAATTGACGTCTTAGCATGATGAACTCCGTGTACTGGATACCGACTGTGACGTAACTTGATTGTGCTTTACCCCCGGGAGGCGTTCCCGTTTTTGCGTTTTCTGTGCCCCCCTCACTTCCGACTCCTCTCACGACGAGGTGACAAAGGATGATGCAAATCGTGCGCCATCGGCGGGATAATGGCGACGATTATTTCCAAAACCCGTCGTGTACCGCCCGCGATTCGGCTTCCAGCAGCGGCCCGACGACCTCGACCGCGCGTTGCCCGGCGCCGAGAACGATCCGGCACGGCAGGTCCATGGTCAGGTTCTCCGGATGCGGGCCGATCAGCAGCCCGAGATCGTGTTCCGACAGCCCGTAAACGACGCGGCCGACGCCCGCCCAGTAGGCGGAGCCAGCGCACATCGCACAGGGTTCCGCGCTTGCATACATCGTGCAACCGGCCATGAAATCGGCTGCATAAGCCAGACTGGCCTGCGTCATCAGCACCCGCTCGGCATGACCTGTACGATCGCCGGCGTCGCCATGCGCGTTGCCGGCCTGCATCAGCACCGTCCCATCCGGCCCCACCAGGATTGCACCGAACGGATGATTGCCAGCCGCGCGCGCCTGTTTCGCGATATCGAGCGTCAGGCGGAGATAGTCTTCATCTATCATTGGTGTCGCGCCCCCCTTTTTGGCCCGGGATCAGTACAGTGTTTTATCGGTTTTCACCTCCCATTCGTCAAACGCCACCTTCCCCTCGTCCGCCAGCAAACGAACCGAAGGAACCGCACGCTGGTCGAGCGGCAGCGGAATTTCGTGGTAGAGTAAATCGTCGCGAAATCCGATCGCGGCGGCATCGACACGATCGTTTGCATAATAAATGCGCCCGATGCGTGACCAGTAGATCGCGCTGAGGCACATCGGACAGGGTTCGCAACTGGTGTATATGTCACACCCGGTCAGATCGAATGTCTCCAAAGCCTGGCAGGCGCGCCGGATCGCGACCACCTCGGCGTGAGCGGTCGGATCGTTGTGCGCCGCGACCTGGTTGAAGCCCTCGGCGACCAGTTTCCCGTCCTTCACGACAACCGCTCCAAACGGCCCGCCACCCGGTGAACGCAATGACGACAGCGACAGATCGATCGCCCGGCGCATGAAGGCTTCGTCGGTCACCGGCACATCTCCTTGTCTTCCTGCGTGCAGATTGCGCACGCGGAGCCACGCGAATGGGTTGCTTGCGAGATTGCGGGCACCAGTGATTTCTCCTTACGGGGTGGCATTTCGGGTTGGCCGCGACCCTGAATTTGCAGGATTTGTGCCGCAACCGAGACAGCTATCGCGGCGGGCTGCTTGTTGTCGATACCCGGCAGGCCAATCGGACAGATCAGGCGGCCGATCGCCGCTGGTCCCAACCCCAGGCGGGTCAGCCGGCTGACGAAACGGGCGCGTTTGGTGGCGGACCCGATCAGGCCGATGCCTACGAAATCATCACGTTGCAACGCGGCGGCGATGATTTCGAAGTCAAGCTGGTGGTCATGCGTCATCACCAGCACAAACGAGCCCGCCGGCAGCGCGCCGACCTGCCGCGCGGGCGTCTCGGTTAGCCGGCGGCGAACGTTGCCGGGCATGTCGTCGGGGAAAGCATCAGGCCGCGAGTCGATCCACGTCACCCGCCCCGGCAATTCCCCCAACACCTTCACCAGCGCTCGGCCGACATGGCCAGCACCGAACAGCGCAACATGGCCGCCCGTTGGCAGCATCGGCTCAAACAACACCGACACATGCCCGCCACAGCACTGGCCGAGACCAGGACCGAGTGGAAAATCCCGCGTGACGGGTGCGGTCTCCGGCGCCAACAGCAGCAACCGGCGGGAATCCGCAATACATTGAAATTCCAGATTGCCGCCGCCGATCGTGCCGAACAGCGCGTCTCGGGTCACGACCATCTTGCAGCCGGCCTCGCGCGGGGTGGAGCCTCGCGCGGACAGGACCGTGACCAGGACACAGGCTTCCCCCTCACGGTCCAATTGGGCCAACGCGTCCAGCCAGGGTTGCATCACTCGGCTGCCTTGGCCGGCGCTTCGGCAACGCGGGCGCGCAACGCCTCGATCGCGTTCAAAACGCGTTCGGGCGTGGCCGGTGAATCGAACCGCAGCGCAGCGCCGTCGCCCACCGACGCGACCGCGTCCTTCAACGCATGAAACACCGAGATGCCCAACATCAGCGGCGGTTCCCCGACAGCTTTGGACCGGTAGATCGTATCCTCCACATTGCGACCGGCGGCGTAGAGGCTGACATTGAACTGCGCGGGTACGTCGCCACAAGCCGGGATTTTGTAGGTGGAGGGCGCGTGGGTGCGCAGCCGGCCCTTGTCGTCCCACCACAGTTCCTCGGTGGTCAGCCAGCCCATGCCCTGCACGAAGCCACCCTCGATCTGCCCGAGGTCGATCGCCGGGTTCAGCGACAGCCCACAATCGTGGACGATATCGACACGGCGGACGCGGTATTCGCCGGTCAGGGTATCGACCTCGACTTCAGAAACGGCGGCACCATAGGCATAATAATAGAACGGCCGGCCGCGATGGGTGGCGCTGTCATAGTGGATCTTGGGGGTGCTGTAGAAGCCGGTGGAGGAGAGTTGCACTCGGGAGCGATGAACCAACCGAGCCATCGCGCCAAAACTGATTTCCTTGCCGCCGCCGCGCACCATGCCGTCCGCGAACTCGATGGCTTCCGCCGGCACGCCGAACTCGATGGCGGCGACCCCGGCCATGCGTTGCTTGATGGAACGGGCTGCTGCCTGAGCCGCCATGCCGTTCAGGTCACTGCCGGAGGACGCGGCGGTGGGCGAGGTATTGGGGACTTTGTCCGTGGTCGTGGCGGTGATTTTCACGCGGTCGAGGGGAATGCCGAACTCGGCGGCGACAACCTGAGCGACTTTAATGTACAGCCCCTGCCCCATTTCGGTGCCGCCGTGGTTTAGCTGGACGCTGCCGTCCGTATAGACGTGAACCAGCGCGCCGGCCTGGTTCATCTGCACGAGGTTGAACGAGATGCCGAATTTCACGGGTGTCAGCGCCAGGCCGCGCTTGATCCAGGGATTCGCCGCGTTGAAATTTTCGACGCCCGCCCGCCGTTCGGCGTACTGCGACTGTTCGGCGAGGACGTTGACCAAATCGGGGATGACGTTGTCCTCGATCACCGCATGATACGGCGTCACGTTGCGGTCTGTGGTGCCGTAGAAGTTGCGTTGCCTTACCGTCAGCGGATCAAGTCCCAGAGTGCGGGCAATTTCGTCGACAACCTGTTCGATGCCCATCATGCCCTGCGGACCGCCGAAACCACGGAAGGCTGTGTTCGAGACTGTATTGGTCTTCAGGCGATGGGAGACGATCCGCACATTCTCCAGATAGTAACAATTGTCGCAATGCAGCATGGCTCGGTCGTTGATCGCGTTGGACAGGTCGGGCGACATGCCGCAGCGGCTGGCGAGTTCGAACTCGATGCCCTGTATGCGGCCTTCGGCGTCGAAACCGACGTCGTAGTCGATACGGAAATCGTGCCGTTTGCCGGTCAGAACCATGTCGTCGTCGCGGTCGAGCCGTAACTTGACCGGCCGTTTGGTGCGCTGCGCCAACAAGGCCGCGACGGCGGCGATCAGCGAGGCCTGGGATTCCTTGCCGCCGAACGCACCGCCCATGCGGCGGGTTTCTGTCACGACGGAATGGTCGGATAGCTTCAAAGCTTTAGCGACGAGGTGCTGCACCTCGGTCGGGTGCTGGGTGGAGGAATAGACCAGCATATCGCCGTCCTCCCCGGGGATCGCCATGGCGACCTGGCCTTCGAGGTAGAAATGTTCCTGGCCGCCGACGTCGATCCGGCCGGAGAGACGATGCGGTGAACGGGCCAAAGCGGCGGCGGCATCGCCCCGTGCCATGGTTTGTGTCGGCAGCAGGATGTTGTGCGCGGCCAGCGCCTCGTCGATGGTGATGATCGCGGGCAGAACGTCGTATTCAATGGTCGCGGCCATGGCGGCTCTACGGGCGCCCGCCATGCTGTTGGCGGCGACGGCGAAGATGGATTGACCGCAATACTCCACCAGCCCGTCGGCGAAGATCGGGTCGCCCGGCAAAGCGGGGCCGACGTCGTTGACACCGGGTACGTCGGCGGCGGTCATGACGGCGGCCACGCCCGGCATCGCCGCGGCGGCGGTCACGTCCAGTTTGGTGATGCGGGCGTGCGCGTGTTCGGATAACCGGATGTAGGCATGCAGGAGGTTCGCCGGTTCAGGCAGGTCGTCGATGTAAAGCGCCTCGCCGCTGACATGCTTGGTGGCGCTGTCGTGCGCTACGTTTTGGCCGACCGGGGCGTTCATACCGGAGCCTCCAGTCTTGTCCGGGGTGCGTCGGCGCTGGCTTCCAGGAAGACCTTAAACAACAGATTGGCCGCGATGGTTCGGCGATACCCCGCGCTCGCCCGCATGTCGGAAATTGGGGTGAAATCGGCTTCCAGGGCCGCCATCGCGGATCGCACGGTGGCCTCGGTCCAGGGCTTGCCCAGCAAGGCGGCTTCGGCGTTGCGGGCGCGCGCCGGGGTGGCGGCTACGCCGCCAAAACCCATGCGAATGTCTCGCACGGTGCCGTCCAGGATGGTGGTTCGAAAGGCGGCACAGACGGCCGAGATGTCCTGGTCGAACCGTTTTGCCGTTTTGTAGCAGTGGAAACTTTGGCCGGGCGCGGCGACTGGGATGTCGATGCGCTCGATGAACTCGCCGGCGGCCAGGACGGTGCGGCGGTAGCCGGTAAAGAAGTCCTCGATCGGAACATTGCGCCGGCCGGTGCCTCGGCGCAGCACCAGCGTCGCGCCAACGGCGATCAGGGCCGGTGGCATATCGCCAATGGGGGAGGCATTGCCGATGTTGCCGCCGATGGTGCCACGATTGCGGATTTGCCGCGATCCGATCCGCCGGATGAGCAGACCGAGGTCCGGGTAGTGCGCCTGCAGCACGTCCAGTGCGTCCTCATAGGTCGCGCCGGCACCAATGCGGATGATGCCGCCGGATTCATCGATGCCTGCCATATCCGTGACCGCATCGAGCGCCACGATGTACTTCAGGTCGCGGTGCTGCTTGGTAACCCACAGACCGACATCGGTGCCGCCGGCCAGCAGCACCGCATCAGGATGCGCCAGCAACGTCTCCGCCAGTTCGTCGGTAGAGCGCGGTGCGATATAGGTCTGGCCCGCATGGTTTAGCGTCAGGGTTTTCGACGTATCCAGTGCCAGGTTCGCGGCGGGGCGGTTATCGGGTGGCGCGGCGCATGCGTCCAAGGCGGCATCGACGATCGGCCGGTATCCCGTGCAACGACAGAGATTGCCAGCCAGGGCCTCGTTGACAGCCGTGCGATCCGGGGTCCCGTCGCTCTGTCGCAGCGCATACAACGACATGACAAAACCCGGCGTACAGAAACCGCATTGTGAGGCGTGGCGGTCCACCATCGCCTGCTGCACCGGATGCAGCGCTGTGTCCGGTTGGCGCAGGTGTTCCACGGTCAGCAGTTGCTTGCCGTCCAGCGCCGGGACGAAGACGATGCAGGCGTTGACCGCACGCTGTTGCTTGCCGTCATTCAGGACGACCGTGCAGGCGCCGCAATCGCCCTCGGCGCAGCCTTCCTTGGTGCCGGTCAACCCCGCGGTTCCGCGCAGGTATTCCAGCACCGTCAGGGTCGGGCTGACCTGCCGAAGTTCTTGCTTCTGGTCGCCCAGGAGGAAATGGACGGAGTCACGCACTGGCCAAAGCCCTCGACACACCGATCCACCGCTGCTGACTGGTCACGATGCCTGCCTCCGTTTTATTCAACGCTCACCAATTGGAAGCTAACGGCAATCGGCGGGCAAGGGTCAATCGCCGAATGTGACACGAACCGCGAAAAGCCCGCAAAACGGGCATAAATATCGATTTGGGCAATTTATGGACACATCGTGATACAATATTGGTGTATTGATGTAATAACAGTCAAATCTGTCGCAGACACCTCTTCCCGCGGCAGCGAATAGCGCACCGCTTGCATCCGACCGCTCACAATCCGAGCGTTCTTAAGTTGGAAACACGGCGGTGGGACGGGTGCCCGCAGCCACGAACGGCCTGTCGCCTCATAATCGACCAGGATGGCATGTGGGTTGCACGTCTTTGACGCGAGTTTGCGCATGGGGGTCGATGCGATGCCGGAACTGCGGGACGCGGATACACTTCTTGCCGGTGCAGGCGCGGTTCGGCCGCGAACAGCCCGGGGGTCGCTGCTGATCCTGGTATCGCCATGATCGACATCGCCGCGGAACCATATGCTTTTTCATTCGATCCGCCTCGGGCGGCGCTGTTGATCATCGACATGCAGCGCGACTTCCTGGAACCCGGCGGCTTCGGCGAAATGCTGGGCAATGACGTGTCGCAGTTACGCCGGACCATCGAACCGAACCGGCGCCTGTTGGCCGCATGGCGAGCCGCCGGACTGATGGTGCTTCACACCCGTGAAGGCCACCGACCGGATCTGGCGGATCTGCCGCCGGCCAAGAAGATCCGCGGCCGTAGTGCCACCTGTATCGGCGATCCCGGCCCCATGGGCCGCATCCTGGTGCGCGGCGAGGCCGGTCACGACATCATTCCCGAACTTTATCCCGTGGCCGGCGAGCCTGTGATCGACAAGCCCGGCAAGGGCGCCTTCTTCGCCACCGATCTGCACGCCATCCTGCAAAACCGCGGCATCTCGCAGCTTGTCGTGACAGGCGTCACGACGGAAGTCTGCGTCAACACCACGGTTCGCGAGGCCAACGACCGCGGCTACAACTGCCTCGTGCCCGAGGACTGCGTCGGCTCCTATTTCCCCGAATTTCAGGCGATGGGCCTGAACATGATCAAGGCGCAGGGCGGCATCTTCGGATGGGTCGGTACCTCGAAGGACGTGATAGCGGCACTGAAACAATAGTCACAGGAGCGACGCGATGAGTGGAGCGGCGACGGCTTTCAAACCCAAATTCTGGGTTCCCGGCGACTGGAACGCGTTGTTCGGCTTCGGCACGAATATTCTGGTCAACGTGCTGGTGTTGACCGGACTTCTGCGTTTTGTCCTGAAAATGCCCGACGACCTGGTGTTTGGCCGCATCTTGCCCGCGCTCGGATTAATGCTGTGCCTGAGCACCTGTTACTACGCGTTCCTGGCCTGGAGGCTTGCGAAACAAACCGGCCGGACCGACGTGTGCGCGCTGCCATCGGGTATCAGTGTACCGCACATGTTCGTCGTGACCTTCGTGGTGATGTTGCCGATCCTGATCGCAACGAAAGATCCGGTGCAGGCATGGGAAGCCGGCCTGACCTGGGTGTTCGTTCAGAGTTTCGTGCTGATGGCGGGCGGCTTTGTCGGTCCTTACATTCGCAAGATAACGCCGCGCGCCGCCCTGCTCGGTTCGTTGGCGGGTATCTCGATCACCTTCATCTCCATGAGCCCGGCGGCGCAGGTGTTTTCTACTCCGGTGATCGGCGTCGTCTGCTTCGCGGTAATTTTGGCGAACTGGTTTGGCGGCGTAAAATATTTCGGCGGCGTCCCCGGCGGTCTGGTGGCGATCGCGGCCGGCACGTTGATCGCCTGGTTGTCCAATCTGTTCGGTCTGGGATACGGCGAACTGACCGGGGCGAAATTGGCCGCCTCTGTGTCCAACTTCGGATTTTCGTTTCCGATCCCGGCGATCGGGCATGTGTTCGGCGGCTTCAAATATCTCGGCGTGATCCTGGTGACCGCGATCCCGTTCGGCATCTACGATCTGATCGAGGCTTTGGATAACGTCGAAAGCGCCGCCGCCGCCGGGGATTCTTTTCCGACCACACGGGTGCTGACCGCCGACGGCGTGATCAGCCTGATCGGGTGTTTGTTGGGCAATCCGTTCATCAACGCGGTCTATATCGGCCATCCCGGCTGGAAGGCGATGGGCGGCCGGATGGGATACTCCGCCGTAACCGGGATATCGGTGCTGGTCCTGACATGGTTCGGCATCATCGCGGTGATGATGGCGCTGATCCCGGTGGTCGCCATCCTGCCCATCCTGCTGTATATCGGGATGCTGATCGGTTCGCAGGCGTTCCAGGAATCGCCGCACCGGCACGCGCCGGCGATCGTGTTGGCGCTGCTGCCGCAACTCGCGGCCTGGGGCAAGACACAGATCGACAACGCGCTGGGCGCCGCTGGCACCAGTGCGCATGAGATCGGCATGGCCAAACTGGCGCAGGTCGGCGTGCTGTATCACGGGCTGGAAGTGTTGGGGGGCGGGGCGACGCTGGCCGGGATCATCCTGGGTGCGATCACCGTATTCATCATCGACCGGGAATTCGAGAAAGCGGCCGCCTTCGCACTCGCGGGGATGGTTTTCACCTTCTTCGGCTTCATCCATGGCGAGGCGATCATGTTCGCCAGTTCTCCGGCCGTGGCCGTGTCGTATCTGGGGGTCGCGGTGGTGCTGTTCGTGTGTTCGAAATACGCCGAGTTTTCGCCATTGCCTGTGGAAATGCATCTCGGGCAGGAAGCGGATTGACACTTGTTCGATATTCGGTGTGGCCGCACTCAGTTCGGCCACACCGATCAGCTTCCACGATACGTGGTATAACCGTAGGGCGAGAGAAGCAGCGGAATGTGGTAGTGGCTGGCCGGATCGGTGATACGAAACCGAATCGGGATCAGATCGTAGAAACCCGGGTCCCCTGCCCCGCCGCGCCATCCCTCGACATCGAAGATGATTTCATACGTGCCTATTTGCAGGGCACCTGCCGACAGAAGCGGCGAATCGCAACGGCCGTCGGCGTTCGTCTGCCACATGCCGATCTTGCTGCGTTGGTCATCGCTGATCCGATACAGCGTCAGGGGCAGGCCGGCGGCCGGCAAACCGGTGGCCGTATCGAGCGCATGAACGGTCAGATAACCATCAGGTTTGATCATATCCTCCAGGCGGAAGCGGGCGATTTTAGCCACCTCGGCCAAGGCCGTTGCCCGTTCCTGATCGTTCGAATGCGCCACGCGCCGGGACAGCGCCGCCAGAATCGCGGCCCGATCGCGCTGCCCGCGCACGGCGATGATGAACGGAAAGCCGAAGCGGCTTCGGTACGCCGTGTTCAGCGCATCGAATTGCGCGGCTTCGTCGGCATCCAGCCGATCCAGTCCCTTACTGCCTTGTTCCGCTGCCGACGCAGCCGTCAGCGTGGCGCGCCGAGCCAGCTCGGGATGCGCACAGAGAAGGGCCAGTTTTTGTTCCGGTTCGGCATGATCGACAATCTCGACCATCGTTGCGTGCAAGCTGTCCAGCGATGCGAACGGACGCGCCGCACAGGCGGCGCGCGGGACCCATGGCGAATGCTCGAAGATGCCGCCGAGGATTTCCGTGAAACGGTCCGCATCGAGGGCGTTCAACGCGGCCATGGTTAGTTTCGTTTGGGACATGGTCAATCCAGCTTCGAACCGGCAACGATCCAACTACCAAGCTGAGCACGTTCCGCGTCGGTGATTTCGGTCACGTTGCCCAGGGGCATCGTGTGGGTCTTGACCGCCTGCGCCATGATTTGGGGCGCCTGGCGTTTGATTTGCGCAGGGGTATCGAACATGACGCCTTTTGGCGCCTCCGCGAAACCGGGGAATTGCGGTTTCGCCGCGTGACAGACATGGCAGCGTTGATCGACGATCTGTTTGGCGTCGGCAAACGTCACCGGAGCGGCTCCCGCATCAGCGACCGACACCCGCGGTTGGCTTAAAACGCCAAGGCCGATGGCACAGATCACCGGCACGGCGGCGGCTGGCCACAGGCGCCAGTCGGGTTTGGCGCCGGCATGCATGGTATTGAACCAATGCCGCACCAGGAAGCTGGCGATGAAAATGCACGCCAGGATCAGCCAACTCCAGCGCGGCGATGAGTAGGTGAAGGAATAATGGTTGCTCAGCATCGTGAACACGACAGGCAACGTCAGGTAGTTGTTGTGGATCGAGCGCTGCTTGGCGACCTGTCCGTGGATGGGGTCGGGTTGCTGACCGGCGAGAAGGGCGGCGACGACTTTACGTTGTCCGGGAATGATGACGATCAGCACGTTGGCGGCCATAATCGTGCCGACCAGGGCGCCCACCTGAATGAAGGCGCCGCGTCCGCTAAAGACGTGCGTATAGCCATACGTAGCGACGAGAAACAGCATGAAACCGGAGATCGCGAGGCGCGCGGTCGTGCGCCCGAACCAGGACCGGCACATCAGGTCATAGAGAAACCAACCGATAACCAGCGATGCCACTGAGGCCGGTATCGCGTCGGCGGCGTCGATATTCATCACCGCCGGATCGATCAGATACACGGATGGATTGAGGTAGTACGTCAGTACCAGCAGCACAAAACCAAAGATCCAGGTGCCGTAGGCCTCCCATTTGAACCAGGTCAGGTGCTCCGGCATGAATTCCGGCGCGACGGAGAATTTTTGGATGTTGTAGAAGCCGCCGCCGTGGACCTGCCAAGCCTCGCCTTTGACGCGCGGATCGAGGCGCGCGTTGCGCTGCAGGCCGGCATCGAGGGCGATGAAATAGAATGAGGAGCCGATCCAGGCGATCCCCGCGATCACGTGCGTCCAACGGACCAGCAGGCTGATCCAGTCAAGCAGCGTATCGATCATCGTTGGTTTCCTGATTCGTAAAACGTGCGCGGCGATCCGGAGACCGCCGCGCAGACGCTATCAGAAGTGGTATTCGATACCAAGCACCGGAGAGATTTCCTCGGAACCGGAAACCTTCGTATGGTCGTTGCCGAATTTGTTTTCCCACAGTTCGACCTGGAAATACGCATACAGGGTATGCGGCTTTTTGAACATCAGATCGCCGATATCCAAATCGATTTGCGGGCGGGCCAGAACTTCGGTCTTGGTCTGGACGCCAAATCCGTCCTTGCCTTTCGGCAGCACGACATTGGTGAAGCCTTTAAAGTCCAGCGGCAGGTTGGTGAACGTCAGTGGGAAGAACCAAACGATTTCGAATTCCGCGGTGGTGTCGAAGCTGACATCCTTGCCGACGATGCCGTTGTGGTTCCACTCATGGTAAGCATGGACACCGACATTGACGAAGCCGACCGGCACATCCAGGTGGAAGTTCGGACCGACGACGATTGCCTTCTTGTCCGCCCCGAACGCGTTATTTTCGCCTTCCAGGTCGCCACCAATTTCGAAGTTGATCGCCTTGAACGGCCCGATAGCGGTGTTCACGCCGAGAAATTTGTCCGGGCTGAACTGGCCGCGGTAAAGCGCATAGAACTCGGTTGAACCACCGGGCGAATTCGCCGCCGGTTCGTTGGGGTTGGACAGAAGGATGTCGAGGTTGACGAAGTTTGAACCGTACGCGCCGGCGTCGAAATGGCCGAAGTTCGTGATAACCTTGTTGACGTCCCGGCCGCCCTTTTCGGCACCCGGATTGGAGATGGTGGTGCCGTCACGGACACCAATCCAGGTATCGGTGAATCCGTCTGCGTGAGCCTGGGTGGCAGTCGCTGCCAGGGCCGCCGCGAATATCAAATGTCTCAGTTGCATAGCGTAATCCTTTTCCTTCAGCCCCATGGGTCCGTCTGCCGCGAGCGGATGACCACGCGAGCATCGTTGCGTCGCGCAACCTTATAGTCAGCAATCGATGTGCCACGGGAGCGGGTCGGAGCACCGAAACGTCCATTGGATGACGGTTGCGAGACAGTGATGGAAATGCGCAACAGTTTCGTGGCGATCGGGCTGATACGACGGCCATCCAACGAAGATTGATCGGAGGCGGCCGGCGACCCATCCGCGTTTATTTCTCGCACAAGGTAACCTCTTGGACATAATGCGACAACATTCACGCCTATATTTTAACGTTATGGTGTTTTTATGAGCATTTCACTCATCCACGGCAGTTGCTTATGCCCTGCATGGGCTACATTTAGAAATGGCATGCCCTTTGCGTAACCATTTCCAGGTTCGGGCTATCGCCAACCCGAATCCGATGCGCCGTGCCGGTTGATGCGCAACGGACATCATCTCGCGAATTGGGGGAAAAGCATGCCTGTTTCCACAGCCCTGTCACGACGCCACCTATTGCAAAGTACCGCCGGGGCCGCCGGCCTCGCCGCGGTCGGCCTGTCCGCACGCGAAGCGCAGGCGGCGAAAGATCTTGTCGTGGGCTTTATCTATGTCGGCCCGAAAGACGATTACGGCTACAATCAGGCGCATGCCGAAGCAGCAGCGATGCTGAAGAAGATGCCCGGCGTGAAGATCGTCGAGGAAGAAAAAGTTCCCGAAACCGATGACGTCTCCAAAACCATGGAGAGCATGATCAAGCTGGATGGCGCAACACTGCTATTCCCCACCAGCTTCGGCTACTTCGACCCGTACATGCTGAAAATGGCGGCTAAGTATAAGAGTGTCGAGTTCCGCCACTGCGGCGGCTTGTGGCAAGCAGACAAGCACCCGATGAATACGGGTTCGTATTTCGGCTATATCGGCATGTGCCAGTATCTGAACGGGATCGCCGCGGCGCACGCGACGAAAACCAAGAAGATCGGTTTCATCGCGGCCAAGCCAATCCCTCAGGTCCTGATCAACGTCAACAGTTTTGCGCTTGGGGCGCGGTCGGTTGACCCGACCATTACGACGTCGGTGATTTTCACCGGTGAATGGTCGATGCCGGTGAAAGAGGCGGAAGCCACCAACAGCCTGATCGGCCAGGGTATCGATGTCGTCACCTGCCATGTCGATGGTCCGAAGGTCATTATGGAAACGGCGGAGCGCCGTGGCATCTACACCTGTGGATACCACGCCGATCAGTCCAAGCTGGCACCGAAGGGCTATCTGACCGGCGCCGAATGGAATTGGATCACCGTCTATAAGCAGTTCATCGCCGATGCCCAGGCTGGCAAGCCCATTCCGAACTTCACCCGTGGCGGCCTGGCGGAAGGCTTCGTGAAGATGTCCCCTTTTGGACCGGCTCTACCCGAAGCCGGCCGCAAGAACGTCACGGCCGTCAAGGCGGAGATCATGAAAGGCGGTTACTCGGTATTCAAAGGGCCGTTGAAGGACAACAAGGGCAACGTCGTCGTTGCGGCCGGCAAGTCTCTGCCGGAAACCGCGATCGAGCTGGAATCATGTAATTATCTCGTGGAAGGGGTCGTTGGCTCAATCGGATGAACACCCTGATCGCGGCGACCGATCGCTGGTATCCCCTCCGCCGTTCGGCGGAGGCGGTGCTGGCACCTCTGGTGGCTCTGATCGGCGCGGCGGTGCTGTTTTCGATCTTCCTATTGTTTCTGGATGCGTCGCCGCTGGATTTTCTTGATCTGGTCTGGCGTGGCGCCTTTGGAAGCTCGTTTTCATTACAGAATACTGTGCAGCGGGCAGCACCTTTGCTGTTGACCGCGTTGTGCGTCGCTATTCCGGGTCAGCTCGGTTTGGTGATCATCGGTGGCGAGGCGGCGGTCGTGCTGGGCGGTCTTGCCGCCACTGTCGCGGCGCTGCCGTTGATCAATACCAGCCCGATCGTGGTCTGGGCGGCGATGGCGGTCGCCGGGTCGGCAATGGGGGCGTTCTGGATTGGCATCAGCGGTTGGCTAAAGGCGAAGCTGAACGTTAATGAAACCATCGCGAGCCTGGTCCTGGCCTACGTGGGACTGGCTCTGTTCAATCATTTCGTCGAGGGTTTGCTGCGCGATCCGGCCAGCCTGAACAAGCCGTCCACCTACGGCATCGGCGACGACAACATGCTGGGCACCGTGCCCTGGTTCGATGTGCATCCGGGATTGCCGGTCGGTATCGTTGCCTGTGTGTTGTGCTGGGTGCTGATTTATCGCACCAGCGTTGGATTTGCCTGCCGCGTGACTGGCGGCAATATCCGAGCGGCCCAGTTGCAGGGACTGCCGGTGACGAAGCTGATTTTGCTGGCGTGTGCGATCGGCGGCGGCTGCGCGGGACTTGCCGGCGCGATTCAGGTCGCGGCGGAGTATGGCCGGGCGAATGCGTCCTTGAATGCCGGGTTTGGCTATACGGGTATTTTGATTGCGTTTTTGGCGCGGTTCAATCCCCTGGCGATCATACCGATGGCGATCCTGTTGGGCGGGCTTGGTGCAGCCGGAGGGCTTTTGCAGCGGCGCATGGGCTTGCCGGATGCGACGATCCAGGTGTTGCAAGGGCTGATCTTCGTTTCGATCCTGGCCAGCGATACGTTGTATGGACGGTTCCGCTGGTTCCAGCCGGGAGCAACGACATGATGGACTCGGTCGGCACGGTTCTGTTGGCGATGTTGGCTGGCAGTTTGCGGGTTAGCACGCCGTTCTTGTTCGTCAGCCTGGGCGAGTGCCTGACCGAAAAATCGGGACGCATCAATTTGGGGAATGAGGGCGTTCTCGTCCTCGGGGCGATGGTTGCGTACGCAACGTCCTACGAAACAGGCAGTCCGTGGGCCGGGGTACTGGCGGCAGCGGTGGCGGGATTGCTGCTGGGCGCGCTGCACGGCGGCGTTTGTTCGCTGGCCAGGGTAAACGATGTCGCGATGGGCATTGCCATTATGCTGGCCGGGACCGGGATCGCGTTCTTTTTCGGCAAACCATACGTGCAACCGAGTGCAACGTTATTGCCGGGTATTCCGGTCGGATTTTGGTCGGACAATGCCCAGGTGCGTAATGCGTTGCTGGTGTGTCCGTTGTTCCTGTTGGGGATCGCCGCGGCGGTGGCACTGCATTGGTGCTTCAACGCAACCCGGGTCGGGCTTCGCATCCGCATCGTCGGCGACAGTCAGGACGCTGCCCTGGCGCTGGGTTTGCCGATCGACCGCACCCGGTTGCTCGCCACGGCTTTTGGCAGTGCGCTGGCCGGTATCGGCGGCGCGTTTTTGTCTTTGTATTACCCCGGAAGCTGGAATGAAGGACTGTCGTCCGGCCAGGGATTGATGGCGGTGGCGCTGGTGGTGTTCTCGCGGTGGAACCCGATCAACTGCATTTATGCCTCGTTGCTGTTCGGCGCCGCCGGAGCATTGGGACCGTCGTTGCAAACCGTGGGCATCACCTGGGGGTATTACCTGTTCTACGCGGCGCCTTATATTGTCACATTGGTTGTGTTGATCCTCACCGCTCGGGGTGGCCGGTCCTTGCGCGGCATGCCCGGGCAATTATCGATTGGACGGTGAACATGGCAACAATCGCATCCGATCCGTATCCCTGGCCCTTTGATGGGTCGCTGTCGCCCGGTAATACGGCATTGATCGTCATCGACATGCAGACCGATTTTTGCGGCGTTGGTGGGTATGTCGATACGATGGGCTACGATCTGTCGCTGACTCGCGCCCCGATCGGGCCGATCAGTGCGGTTTTGGCGGCGCTGCGACCGAAGGGCTTCACGATCATCCATACACGGGAGGGTCACCGGCCAGACCTGTCCGACCTTCCCGCCAACAAACGCTGGCGCTCCCAACGGATCGGCGCCGGCATCGGCGATCCCGGCCCGTGCGGCCGCATTCTGACGCGCGGCGAACCGGGGTGGGAGATCATTGCCGAACTTTCCCCCCTGCCCGGTGAAATCATCATCGACAAACCGGGCAAAGGCAGCTTCTACGCGACCGATCTGGAACTGATCCTGCGCACCAAGGGCATCACGAACATTATCCTGACCGGGATCACAACCGACGTCTGTGTCCACACCACGATGCGTGACGCTAACGACCGTGGGTTTGAGTGCCTGCTGCTGGCGGATTGTTGCGGTGCCACCGATCCGGGGAACCATACCGCCGCGTTGCACATGATCAAGATGCAGGGTGGTGTGTTCGGCGCCGTCAGCGATAGCGCGACGTTCCTGGCGGGATTGGCATGACTCACGCGATTGGCGTCGAGGCGATCGGCATCGGCAAGCATTTTGGCAGTTTTCACGCGTTGTCGGATGTTTCGCTGAAAGTCCGGCCGGGCAGTGTGCACGGACTGTTGGGCGAAAACGGCGCCGGCAAATCGACACTGGTGAAATGTCTGTTGGGCTACTATCAGGCCGACGCGGGCAGCTTCGTCGTCGACGGCCGTGAAGCCACGATCGCGCGCCCCGCCGACGCGGATGCGTTGGGCCTCGGCATGGTCTATCAGCATTTCACCTTGGTGCCGTCGATGACGGTGGCCGAAAACCTGGTTATGTCTCGCCGGAATGTTCCGGGTGTTATCAACTGGCGCACCGAAATCGACGGACTGACGCAGTTCATGCAGCGTATGCCGTTCAAAGTGCCGCTGAATGCTGTCGTCGGAAACCTCGCCGCCGGAGAGCGGCAGAAGACTGAGATCATTAAACAGCTTTATCTGGAACGTAAATTTCTGGTTCTGGACGAGCCGACATCCGTTCTGACTCCACAGGAAGCGACCGAGATGCTCGGTCTGGTACGTGGGCTGGCGCATTCCGGCGCACTGACGATCGTGATCATTACGCATAAGCTGAAAGAAGTCGCGGCGTTCGTCGATGACGTCACGGTTCTGCGCCGAGGCCGCATGGCGGGCACCGGTGCGGTAAAGGATCTCGGCCCCACCGACCTGACGGCCATGATGATCGGGGAGCCGCACGCCCCCAAGGACCCGGAACGAAAAGGCACGCCAACCAGCGAGGCTCGGCTAGCAGTGACCGCGTTGCGCACGGCCGACGATGGCGGACGCAAGGGATTGTCGATCGATTCGCTGACGGTGCGAGCCCACGAGATCGTCGGTATCGCCGGTGTGTCAGGGAATGGGCAGAAAGAACTGGTGGAGGTCCTGGGCGGACAACGACCATACGCATCGGGCAGCGTCATGGTCGATAACGAACCTTATTTCGCGACCCGCGAGCAGTCGCAGGCACACGACGTCCGGGTATTGCCGGAGGAACCGTTACGCAACGGCTGCGTGCCGCCGATGACCGTGGTGGACAATCTCAATCTTCGTAGTTTCGACACCGGTGCGAAGAAATCCTGGCGATGGTGGCTGGACCGCGCCGGCATGGCGGCTCGCGGACAGTCGATGATCGCGGCCTATGGTATTCGGACGCCGTCTCCTCAGGCACCAATCGGCGTTTTGTCGGGCGGAAACGTGCAACGATGCGTGCTGGCACGCGAACTGGACGGTGATGTCCGGTTGTTGATCGTGGCAAATCCTTGTTTTGGGCTGGATGTGAAGGCTGTGGCGGAAACACGGGCGCGGATCATGGCCGCCCGCAACAGCGGGACGGCGGTTCTGCTGATCTCGGAGGATTTAGACGAGATCCTGGAACTCGCGGACCGGATCGTTGTAATGCACGATTCCGCTGTCGTGCATGAAATGCCAGCCGCGGGGGCCGATCCGCAAGAAATCGGTCGCCATATGCTTGGACATCATTAGAGCAGGCGACGAAACCGGACGAACTGCCCGGGTCCTCAACTCATCACCAACGCCGACGTCCGCGCCTCTAACGTCAGGCGCGGACGACAACGGAATCAAATCGTCCGGCGTTGAAAAAAGGCGTTAACTACGCCTTCGCCTGAACCTTGGCCCAGGTGTCACGCAGCCCAACCGTGCGGTTGAATACCGGCTGTCCCGGTTTTGAATCCAGGTCCAGAGCGAAGTAGCCGGAGCGTTCGAACTGCACCGCTTCGCCGATCGGTGCGTCGAGCAAGGCGGGTTCCACCAAACAGCCGGACAGAACCTCCACCGAGTCTGTGCTCAGGTCCGCCAGCGGGTCACCATAGGCGCCGGGATCGGGACGATTGAACAAGTGCGAATACAGCCGCACCTCGGCCGGCACCGCGTCGGCCGCGGCCACCCAGTGCAGCGTCGCCTGCACCTTGCGGCCATCCGGAGAATTGCCGCCCTTCGACGCCGGATCGTAGGTGCAGCGCAGGGCGATGACGGTTCCAGTCTCGTCCTTCACGACTTCGCGGCAGGTGACGAAGTAGGCGTAGCGTAGGCGGACTTCCTTGCCGGGCGACAGCCGGTAGAACTTCTTCGGCGGGTTCTCCATGAAGTCTTCCTGCTCGACATAGATCTCCCGCCCGAACGTAATCGGGCGCAGACCGGCGTCGGGGTTGTCCGGATGGTTGCGCGCTTCCAGCGTTTCTGTCTGGCCTTCCGGGTAGTTCTCGATGATCAGCTTCAGCGGCCGCAGCACGGCCATGCGGCGCGGGGCGACCGGGTTCAGCGTGTCGCGGATCGCGGAGTCCAGCATGGCGACATCCACGGTGCTGTAGGCTCGGGCGACGCCGACACGACCGATGAATTCCCGTAACGCCACCGCCGGGACACCGCGACGCCGGATCCCGGCGATGGTCGGCATACGCGGATCATCCCAACCCGAGACGTGCTTTTCCGTCACCAGACGCGTCAGATGACGCTTCGATAGCACTGTATAGCTGACGTTCAGACGCGCGAATTCATACTGCCGGGGGCGGGATGGAACCGGCAGATGATCCAGCAGCCAGTCGTACAGCGGCCGGTGGTCCTCAAACTCCAGGGTGCAGACGCTGTGCGTGATGTGCTCGATCGCGTCCGACTGACCATGAGCGTAGTCGTAGGTCGGGTAGATGCACCAGGCGTCGCCAGTGCGCGGGTGGTGCGCGTGCAGAATGCGGTACAGCACCGGATCGCGCAGATTCATGTTCCCCGAGGCCATGTCGATCCTGGCGCGCAGCACCCGGGTGCCGTTGGGGTATTCGCCGGCCCGCATGCGGCGGAACAGGTCGAGGTTTTCCTCCACCGACCGGTAGCGGAACGGGCTGTTCTGGCCGGGTTCGGTCAGGGTGCCACGCTGGGCCCGCATCGCTTCCGGCGCCGTGTCATCGACATAAGCATCACCGGTTTGGATCAGGTGTTCCGCCCAGGCGTAGAGCTGCTCGAAATAATCCGAGGCGTAGTACAGGTGCTCGCCCCAGTCAAAACCAAGCCATTTGACGTCGTTCTGAATGGAGTCGGCGAAGAGCTGCTCTTCCTTCACCGGATTGGTGTCGTCGAACCGCAGATGACACGCGCCACCAAGCTCGCGGGCGATGCCGAAATTCAGGCAGATCGACTTGGCATGGCCGAGATGCAGGAAGCCGTTCGGCTCCGGCGGGAAGCGCGTGACCACGGATTGGGTGCGGCCCGAGTCAAGGTCGCCCTGGACGATGTCGCGAATGAAATCGCGTCCCGCTTCGGCTGTCGTTGAGGTCGTCTCGGTATCCACCATGTATCCGGCTCCAGCTATGCGTCCCGATATAGGTGTCCAGCCTGGCGTATTCAGGGGCCGGATCTTGATCGGGGGGCACCTGATACACAACTGGCGGGGGTTTGGCGACTGTCGCGGAAGAAGGTCGCTGACCTTCCCCCGCGATCGGTGGCCTATTTCCCAATCGGGCAGGCATCCTCGGATTCCGGACGCGCGGCATCTTCGGCAGGGATCGTGCGAATCAGATTGTAGTAATCCCACGGCCCCTTCGATTCCGACGGAGTTTTCACCTGGAACAGGTAGAAGTCGCGCATCACCCGGCCGTTGCGGCGGATGTGGACGTTCTTGCTCATGAAATCGTTGATCGGAATTTCCCGGATCTTCGCGGCCACGGCGGGACCATCCGTTGTGCCGGCAGCCGCGACCGCCTTCAGATAATGTGCCGTGGCGCTGTAAACCCCCGCCTGCACCATCGATGGCTTCTGCCCATGCATCCGTTCGGCGTAGCGCTTCGAAAAGGCCCGGGTCTCATCGTTCAGATCCCAGTAGAAACTTTCCGTCAGTTGCAGGCCCTGCGCGGTTTGCAGACCCAGGCTGTTGACGTCCGTGATGAACACCAGCAATCCCGCGAGCTGCTGCCCGCTTTTACCCAGGCCGAATTCATAAGCCTGCTTGATGGAGTTGGTCGTATCGGTCGCCCCGTTCGCCAGCCCGATGACCTTCGCGCCGGACGCCTGCGCCTGCACCAGATACGACGAGAAATCCGAGTTGTTGACCGGGTGAATCGCCTGGCCCAGCACTTTGCCGCCGTTCGCCTTCACGACCTCCATCGTGTCGTTGGCCAATGCGTGACCGAACGCGTAGTCGGCGGTCAGAAAGAACCAGGTATCGCCGCCACTCTTCACCACCGCCGATCCCGTACCGCGCGCCAGCGCCACCGTGTCATACGTCCAGTGGAAACCGAACGGCGAGCACGCCTTGCCGGTCAGATCCGACGAACCCGGCCCGGAATACATCGCGATTTTCTGACGCTGCTTTGTGATCTCCTGCACCGCCAGCGCGACAGATGAGAACGGCATATCGACGATCATATCGACACCCTCGGCGTCGTACCAGCGTGTCGCAATGGAGGAGCCAATGTCGGCCTTGTTCTGGTGGTCGGCGAAGACGATTTCGATCTTCTTGCCGTTGATCGAACCACCGGCATCCTCGGCCGCCATGCGCGCGGCGATGACCGAACCCTGGCCTGACAGGTCGGCATTCATGCCGGTTTGGTCATTCAGGACACCGATTTTGACCGTATCGCCACCCGCTTTGGATTCAGTGGCACTGGACAGGCAAAGCATGGCCGACAGCGCGGCCCCCAGGATCATGCGCACGAAAGACGTTCCTTTAGTTGATTGGACGGCCCTATGGGCGCGTCGATGCCTATTAAGCGGCGATGAGGGCGGCCTTGGCAAGCTTGGAACGGGCGCGCTCCCGATGCGCGGTATACAGGCCGCTGGCGATGATAATGCCAGCTCCGGTCAGCGTCCACGAGTCCGGTAGGTTGCCGAACACCGCGAAGCCGAGGCCCGTGACCCACAGCAACTGGCCGTAAAAGAAGGGTGCCAGCAGCGACGCGGGCGCCAGGCGGTGTGCCAAAATAATCAGCCATTGGCCGCCGGACGCCAAGACGCCCAGGATCAGCGACAGCAACAGTTGTTTCGGTGTCGGCCAGACCGCCACGAACGGCAGCCACGCGCTCAGGACGGCGGTACCGATGGCGGCGGACCACAGCACCGTGGTTTGCGGCGCGTCGGAGATGGCGATCTTGCGGGTGATGATCAACGCCAACGCCCAGCAGAAGGCTCCCGCCACCCCGAACAGCGCGGCCGGTTGGAAGCCGCCCATACCCGGCCGCACAACGATCAGCATCCCCAGCATGCCAACCCCGACGGCGGCCCAGCGGCGTGCGCCAACGATTTCGCCGAGCAACGGAATCGACAAAATGGTGACCAACAGCGGCGACAGAAAGCTGATCGTCGTCGCCTGGGGCATGGTCATCTGACGGACCCCATAGACGAAAAACAACGAAGACAGAACGACGCAAACGCCGCGCGTGACCTGTAGGCCGGGATTGCGTGCCCTGACCGAGCGGCGCGGCAGGCGGCCGACCAGGATCATCGCCATGACCAGGAACAGGGCATAACGGATCCAGATGAACTCAACGATCGGCAGACTGCCGCTGAGATATTTGGAGATTGTGTCGGAGGAGGCGAACAGCACGGTCGCGCAGACCGCCAGCACGATGGCCTTGAGTGGATTGTCGGTGGGCATGCGGGTTTCTAGCGAAACGGATCCGCGGGGGCGAGATTATACCACCCGGTAGATTTGGCCGGCTGCCATGTCCCGCCGTTGTTGCCGTCCCAATGATCATCGAGATGGCGTCGCGGGGGGGGGCAGCGACGGGCGATCCGGCCAACCTCATCCCGCACATCGGGGATTGAGGCTGCGGACGATTCGTCTCCCCGCCGCACCCGGTTTGCGCCATGGCCAGACGCCGCCGCAATCTCGGATATAGTAACAGTCGGTGACAGGGCCGTCACGGCTGCCGAACGGTTATTGTCGGCCGAACCCGCATCGGCTAACATGATTCTACAACACAACGAGGCTCCCGATATGTCTGATGCGAAACGCCAGCCGTCAACCGCTAACGTCCGCGGTTGGACGTTCGCCGCGGCTGTGGCGATGGTCTGCCTGACCGCCTCGTGGCTGTCAGGACAGGCAAAGGCGGACACGCTGTACGTCGGCGAAGGTAAGACCTACGCGATGCCGTCCGCCGCCGCCGCCGCCGCGCATGATGGCGATCATATTGTTATCGCCGCCGGGTCCTATTTCGATTGTGCGGTCTGGCGGGCCAACGACCTGACGATCGAAGGTGCCGGCCAGGAAGCCACCTTAATCACGGACAAGGTGTGTAACGGCAAGGCGTTGTTCATCACCACTGGCAGCAATATCACGATCCGGAACCTGATGCTGACCCGCGCCCGAGTACCCGACTCCAACGGCGCCGGTATTCGGGCCGAGGGCAATGGCAATCTGACCATCGAGCACGTGCAGTTCGTCAACAACCAGAACGGCATACTCACCGGCGCTTACCCGGGCAAAAAAATCGTCATCCGCGACAGCGTCTTCCTTCGGAACGGAACCTGTGAAGGTGGTGGCGGATGCGCACACGGCATCTATATCGGCAACATCGCCGAGTTGCGCGTCGAAAACAGCAAATTTTTCGGGACGAAGCAGGGTCACCAAATCAAATCCCGCGCATTACGCACGGTGATTATCAATTGCGACATCGCCGATGGTCCGGACGGCACCTCGAGCTATTCGGTCGATGTTCCGAACGGCGGTGCCGTGGTCATGAGCGGCAACCACATCCAGAAAGGCCCGAAATCCGAAAATCACACCGCCGCGCTGGTGGTCGGTGCGGAAGGCGTCACCCAGCAGACAACGGAAATTACCGTGGAGAAAAACACCTTCCTGGTCGAAGGCGATTACAACTCCTACCTGGTCAACAACCTGACGGCGACCGAGGCGAACCTGAAGGGCAATATCCTGCAGGGCAACGCGAAGGCGCTGCACGGCGATGGTTCGGTGAAATAATCCAGCACGCGCTCACCCCGCGGGCGACTTGGATGTCGTCCGCGGGTTCGATCTTGTCCAGGCTACTGCGGCCTTTCCGACGTCACGCCCGCCCATAACCGCCCCCTCCGGGCGTCTCGATAACGAACACATCGCCCGGCAGAAGGTCAGCCCGATCTGTTCCGGTCAGCGTTTCCCGCGAGCCATCCGCCCGTTCCACCCATTGCAGACCCGGCGCGCCATCTGAACCGCCATCCAGCCCGAACGGGGCGACCTCTCGGCGAGACGAAACGATCACCGCCGTCATCGGTTCCAGAAAGCGAATGCGGCGCATCGCGCCATCGCCACCCTGCCATTGGCCGGCGCCGCCCGATCCGCGCCGAATGGCGAATAGGTCCTGACGCACGGGGTAGCGCAGTTCCAGGACCTCGGGGTCGGTCATGCGGGTGTTGGTCATATGCGTCTGGATCGCCGACGTCCCGTCAAACCCGGGTCCCGCGCCAGTACCGCCACAAATCGTTTCGTAGTACTGCCTTGTCGCATCGCCGAACAGGAAGTTGTTCATCGTCGCCTGAGAGCACGCAATGACACCCAACGCTCCGAAGATGGCATTACAGGTAGCCTGCGAGACCTCGGTATTGCCCGCAACCACAGCGGCGCCCGGATGCGGGGACAGGAATGTTCCGGGCGGGATAATCAGCGTCAGCGGTTTCAGGCACCCATCGTTCAGCGGAATATCGTCCCCCACCAAACATCTGAACACGTATAGCACCGCCGCTCGGGTTACCGCCGGAGGCGAATTGAAATTGCCTTCGTGCTGCAGTCCGGTACCGGTAAAATCCACAACGGCACTCCGGGATGCCTTGTCCACACTGATCGCCACGCAAAGGTGACGACCATTGTCCATTTTGTAATCGAAACGTCCGGAGCCGATCCGTTCGATCACCCGTCGAACCGATTCCTCGGCGTTGTCCATGACGTGGCGCATATACGCGCTGACCACCGGCCAACCGTATTGCGAAACAACCCGCCGCAACTCCTGCACGCCTTTTTCGTTGGCGGCGACCTGTGCCTTGATATCGGCGACATTCACATCCGGGCTGCGCGCCGGATACCGCGCTCCGCTCAGCAATGCCCGGAATTCGGCCTCCCGAAAATGCCCGCCATCGACCAGCAGGAAATCGTCGATCACGACGCCTTCTTCTTCCAGCGTGCGCGACATCGGTGGCGTCGAACCGGGGGTTATGCCGCCGATGTCGGCATGATGGCCCCGGCTGCCGACGAAAAACAGTATCTCATGCCCGGCAACGTCGAAAACCGGCGTGATAACCGTGATATCCGGCAGGTGAGTCCCGCCGTTAAACGGGTTGTTCAGCGCAACGACATCGCCGGGCTTTAACGTATGCCGACGATGCTCCAGAACCGTGCGAACGCTCTCCCCCATCGCCCCGAGATGCACCGGCACGTGCGGCGCATTCGCCACCAGGCCGCCCTCGGCGTCAAAGATCGCACAGGAGAAATCGAGGCGTTCCTTGATATTCACACTCATCGAGGTGTTTTGCAGCACCGCGCCAGTCTGCTCCGCGACGTTCATAAATAGATTATTGAACAGTTCCAGCAGCACCGGATCGGGGCGATCACTGCCAGCCGGGACGCGGGTGGGCAGAATTTCGGTACGTCGAAGGATCATGTGATCCAGGCTGGTGATTTCGGCGGTCCAACCGGGTTCGATAACGGTCGTGGCGTTGGCCTCGCGCACCAGCGCCGGCCCGGCGATACGGTCGCCCGCCAGCAACGACGTTCGCTCCAGCACCGGTGCCTCAACCGCGACGCCCCCGGTGAAGATGCTGACCCGGTCGACGGCCTCGGGCGCCCCGGCCAAACGCGACGACAGTGTTGCCTCGGCGGCGACGGTTCCGGCCAAAGTGGCTTCCGCGGCGACCGTTTCCACAACGATCGGACGGTCCGGCGTCGCGAAGCCGAAGCGCGTCCGATGGGCCGCGGTGAAATCGGCCACAATCGTTTCAAGGTCTCGCAGTGAAACGATCAACGCGGCCTCGGTGCCCGCATAGCGCAGATGCAACGTGCGCGCCGTCGTTACGTCCGCAGCCGATGCGCCCTGTGCCTCCAACGCGGCCACGGCTTCCCCGGCCAGTCTGTCGGCCAACGCGCAAAGTTCCGGCAGCGTATCCGCGCCAAGAGGCGTTTCGACCGCCTGCTCTTTCATCGTCGTTTGGTCGGCCAGCCCCATCCCATAGGCGGACAAAACGCCAGCGTAAGGGTGAATAAACACCGTCTCCATCCCCAGCGCGTCGGCAACCAGACACGCGTGCTGCCCACCGGCACCACCAAAACATTGCAGCGCGAAGTTACTGACATCGTGACCTTTCTGCACCGACACCTGCTTGATCGCATTGGCCATGTTGGCGACTGCGATTTGCAGGAATCCCTCGGCCGTTTCCTGTGGCGTGCGGCCAATCTCCCTGGCCAGTTCGGCAAACTTCGCCGTTACGATATCCGCATCCAGCGGTTGATCGGCGCGCGGCCCGAAAATCGGAGGGAAATGCGCCGGTTGGATCTTGCCGACGCAGACATTAGCATCCGTCACCGTCAGCGGCCCGCCGCGCCGGTAACAGGCCGGTCCCGGATTGGCGCCCGCCGAATCCGGCCCGACCCGCATGCGCGCGCCGTCAAAATGCAGGATCGATCCACCGCCCGCCGCAACCGTATTGATCGCCATCATCGGCGCCCGCATCCGCACCCCGGCAACAGCGGTTTCGAACGCCCGCTCGAACGCCCCGGCATACAGCGCCACGTCGGTCGAGGTGCCGCCCATGTCGAAGCCGATGATCCTGTCGAATCCGGCCATGCCGGCCGTTCGCGCCGCACCCACGATGCCACCGGCCGGGCCGGACAGGATCGCGTCCTTGCCCTGAAAACTATGCGCCTCGGTCAAACCACCATTCGACTGCATGAAATACAGCCGCGTGCCCGTCAGTTCGGATGCCACCTGATCCACGTAGCGGCGGAGAATCGGCGACAGGTAGGCATCCACCACCGTGGTGTCACCGCGCGGCACCAGCCGCAGCAACGGACTGACCGCGTGACTGGCGGACACCTGCGTAAACCCCGCCTCCCGAGCCAGTTCCGCCAACCGCTGTTCGTGCGCGGGATATTTCCAGGCGTGCATCAAGACAATCGCGCACGCCTCGATCCCATCGGCCCGGGCGTCGGCCAGTAATGAACGGGCGCCCGCCTCATCGAACAGTTCGATCTCAACCCCGTCCACGCCGACGCGGCCCGCCACTTCCTCGACGCGCTCATACAACATCGTCGGTAGCGTGATGGCGAGGTCGAACAGCCTCGGCCGCGCCTGATTGCCGATACGCAATGCGTCGCGAAATCCGGTGTTCACCAGCAACAGGACGCGGTCACCCTTGCGCTCCAACAGGGCGTTGGTTGCCACGGTGGTGCCCATTTTAACCGCCTCGATGACCCCTTGCGGGATCGGCGCATCCGGCGCCAGCCCAAGAATCGATTTGATCCCGGCGATCGCCGCATCCTTGTACCGTTCCGGATTTTCCGACAGCAGCTTGTGGGTGGACAGGTGTCCGTCAGGATCGCGAGCGACGATGTCGGTAAAAGTGCCGCCGCGGTCGATCCAGAATTGCCACATCGGAGTTTCCCTCATTGCCACCGCATCAGGGCAGACTTGCGGTATCCGAGGCAAGCCCCGTCAGCCGGCTGGCTGCGAGTGGTTAGCACCGGCCGGTCCCGCGCCACGGGATGATTTTATCGCGACACCAGCGATTTTCTCGTTCCTGTTAACCGATTGTTTACCTCTTGGTGGTCTTATGGGCCGCGCACGGGCAACGATGCGCGTTTCTAACAGTCAGTCGTATAAGCGGAGAAGCCATTCATGCGAGGATCGATAATTCTTTTTACCGCCGCGGTGATCATAGCCTCCGGTGCCGGCGTCCGCGCCGCCAGCCTGACAATCGAACAATCGGGCCAGCGGTTCAGCGAAAAATCGGCGGTCCTGAAGTCTGGTGAATCACTCTCGTTTGCCAACAAGGACGATGTCAGCCACAATATAACGGTCGTCGATGACGATGACGAGGCCGCCGATCTGGGCCTGCAAAAGCCGGGGGAAATACTTGACTATCGATTCGATAAGACCGGGCGATTTAAAATCCGCTGCAGTATCCATCCGGGCATGAAGATGACCGTTACGGTAAAGTAGATTCTATCTCCAAAGATCGCTCTGCTTCCAGGATATCCCAATGACGGTTCAATCAAAAATTCTCGCCGCCTGCCTTCTGTTTGTCGCGATCATCGCCGGGGTCGGTGGACTGGCGCAGCAACAGTCGAACAGGATGGGGCGCCTGGCCGTCGGCATTTACGACCACGCCTTCATGGGCATGTCATATGTCGATCAAGCACAGGAGGAGTTTCTCCGGCTGGAAGCCGCGCATCAAGAGACGGGGGAGACCGTCGTCGGCAGCGCCACCTTGGACAAAGTCATGGAACTGCTCTCGGTCGCGGTGGATCGCGCGACTTCCGATCGGACCCGAGCCGTCGGCCGGCAGACAGCTTCATTGTTGACCGCGCTGGCGAATGCACCTGCATCCGAACGATCGGAGCGCATGATTCAAGCCGATCGATCACTGACGAAGCTGGTGAAACGGTTCGCGTCCGATGGGCTGGAAACCCGTGACAATGCGGAAGACCTCGCGGCCCGCAGCACGCGTCTGGTTCTGATCCAGGTCGCCATCGCCGTCTGCCTGGCGCTCGGCGTCGGATGGCTGGTCGGGCGCAATCTATCGTGCCCGCTGGTGCAACTGGTGCGGACCATCGACGCCCTGGCGGCCGGCGCGTTGGAGCGTGCGGTGCCGGCCAGGCTCACCGGCCGGCGCGACGAAATCGGTGCCCTCTCGCGGGCCGCCAACGTGTTCCGCGACGCCATGCGGCAGAATGCCAGGGCCGCTGAAGACAGGGAACGACTGCGCGAACAGAACGAAGTGGTGAAACTGGAGATGCTGCGCGGCGCGGCTGACCGGATCGAAACAGAAACGACAAAGGTCGCGGCACAATCGGCGCAAAGCGGCGACTTGCTGGCGACCCGAGCAAAGGCGTTGGCCGCCTCCGCCGCGCGCATGTTGATCAGCGTCGATGGAGCGACCGGCGCCAGCCAGGAAGCCTTGAACAGTTGCGAGATCGTCGCCGCGGCGGGAGAGGAACTGTCCGCCTCCGCCCGCGAGATCGCCGGCCGGATCGATGCCTCAACCACCGAAATCGCCGACACGGTGCGGGCGGGACAGCAAGCGCACCAGATCATCGGGCAACTGTCCGCGTCGATGGGTCAGATCGGGTCTGTGGCCCGGCTCATCGGCGATATCGCCGGACGCACCAACCTGCTTGCCCTCAATGCCACGATCGAAGCCGCCCGAGCGGGCGACGCGGGCCGCGGTTTCGCGGTGGTGGCCAGCGAGGTCAAAGCCCTGGCGACACAGACCGCGCATTCGACCGAGGACATTGCCCGCAATATCCGAAACATCGAGACCGCGACGCAAGATGCGGTGAAGGTGGTGAGCGAGATGGTGGCACGCGTTGCCTCCATCGAGCGCATCACGCAGGCGGTTGCCGCGGCCGCCGAACAACAGACAGAGGCCACCGGGGAAATCGCTCGCAGCGTTCTGGGAACCGTCGCGTCAATGCGGATGGTTTCGGAACAAATCGGGTCGGTGACGCAGGAAGCCCACAAGACCGAATCGGCGGTCACCGAGATGCAGTCGGCCGCGGGAACGGTCGCCGAACAAATCGCGGAACTGCGGAGCGTTATGGTCCGGATCGTACGCACGTCGTCGGATGCCGCCAACCGGCGGGACGGCACGCGTTTTCCCTTCGACGTGCCGGCGACGCTGCGTCTGAACGGCGGCGATCTGCCGGTCACCTGCCTGAATCTCAGCCTGGGCGGTGCGCGGTTACGCGCAGGCCAAACGCTGTTGGCGGGCACGCAGGTGACCTTGAGCTTATCGGGCCTTCCCGACCTGCCCGGCAGCATTCTACAGGACGGCAAGGAGACGAGTCTGCGCTTCGCCTGGGAACCGGATGCGGCCCCCGCTCCGCTGCGCGATTTACTGGACCGGAAGGCCGCGTGATCCGGTTGCACCGCAAATCGTCTCGTCCGTGAGGTTCACGGAATATGGACGCTCGGGCCAAGCAACAAACAAGGAAATATCCGTCGGAATTGATCTCCGCCAGCCCTCCCTCGTCATGCCGACGAAGGTCGGCATCCACGTCTTTCACTCGTTAAATCACAGACGTGGATGGTGCACCTTCGCGCACCATCACAATGCGGGGCGGTCGGCGTGTGTCAACATCAACGGCGGCTGGTATTAACATGCTGACAGACCGGCGGAGTTAGTGTCGCGAGAGCCAAGTATCCGCGACAATACTGACGCATCAGTGATCGGCAGGCTACAGACTTGGCGGCGGCAGACATAGGCTACGGAATCGTGCGGCCCCGCCGCCTTGCCGTAGGCCGGATGATCAGCGGGCAAGGCCCCGGTATCGGCCGAGCGCAGCACAACGACCGCCGGGTCCGGGGCGCTCAGGGCGACCCGCACCAGCGCTGAGGCCGGTTCTCCCACAATGACGACACTGGCAGCCTCCTCCAACAGATCGGCGGCAGCCAGCAGGCAGGGCATGCCGGTCAGTTGGTCCGGCTGTCCGCCGAACGCCTTCAGCACCGCCACTGCTCGGTCGTGCCATTCGGACTGTCCGGTCAGGTGGAACAACCGGGCGAACACCTCGGCCATCATGCCGTTGCCGGACGGGGTGACGTTATCCGCGGCCGAACGCGGCCGGGTCAGCGGCACGTCGGAGGCATCGGCGGCAGTGGAATAAAACCCGCCATGCCCGTCTGCGAACGCCGCTTCGGCCGCATTCGCCAACCGCTCGGCGGTGGCCAGAAATCGAACCTCGCCGGTCGCTTCGTGCAATGCGAGGGCCGCACGGGCCATCGCGGCCTGATCCTCGATCATACCGGAGGCTGCGACACGGCCATGCCGCCAAGCGTGATCGACGCCGCCGTGGCTGGCGGCCATATTGGTCAGGATGAAGTCGAACGCGTCGCGCGCCCGGTCCAGCCACGCGGGCCGGTCGAACACAGAGGACGCCCGTGCCAGGGCGGCGATCGTCAGGCCGTTCCAATCGGCCAGCACCTTGTCATCCCAACCAGGACGGACGCGCATTTCCCTGGCATGGAACAACACGTCGCGGGATCTGGCCAGAGCCGCTTCCTGGTCCGGCGCGCCCTGTGGCGTCACGCGTTGCAGGATGGTCTTGCCCTCCCAGTTACCGGCAGAACGCACATCGTAGGTGCGCTTGAACGCAGCGGACGCCACCCCCAGCAATGCATCGATTTCAGCCTCGGTCCAGACATAGAAGCGGCCTTCCTCGCCCTCACTGTCGGCGTCTTCCGAGGCCGCGAAGGCGGCGAGCCCGTCGATCCGTTGCGCGCTCATGTCGCGCATCAGCCAGCCGACCGTTTCGTCCGCCCGTTGGGCATAGAGCGGGTTCGGCCGGTGCGTGTGCGCCAGCGCCAGCAGGTCCAGGATCTGCGCATTGTCGTACAGCATCTTTTCGAAGTGCGGCACGAGCCAGATGTCGTCGGTCGAGTAACGGGCATACCCTCCGCCCAAATGGTCGTAGATGCCGCCTTGCGACATCCGCTCCAGCATCAGATGCACGGCGTCCAGAGCCTCCGGTTGGCCGGTGCGGAATGCGTTCTGCCAAAGGAACCGGAAGATCGGCGGGTTGGGGAATTTTGGCGCCCCGCGCAGACCGCCGTTTTCGGGATCGGTCATCCGGAGATAGGTTTGGGCAACGGCCTCCAACTGCGCCGGCCCCGGTGCCTCGCCCGGGACGGCCGTGGCTTGCTGCGCCAAATGTTGCGTCAGCGCCTTGGTGTTTTGCGTCACGGCCTCGGCGCCGTTGTGAAAAGCGTTGGCGACACCCTGCAAGACCTGGCGAAACGACGGACGGCCCCAGCGCGGTTCCGGCGGGAAGTATGTGCCGCCCCAGAATGGCGTGCCGTCAGGCGTCGTGAACATGGTCAGCGGCCAGCCACCCTGCTCACCCAGCGCGTGCAGAGCGGACATGTAGATGTGATCGATGTCGGGGCGTTCCTCACGGTCGATCTTGATGTTGACGAACAGGCTGTTCATCAGCGCCGCGGTTGCCGGGTCTTCAAACGATTCATGCGCCATGACGTGGCACCAGTGGCAGGCGGCGTAACCGATCGAGACCATGATCGGCTTGTTGGCCGCCTTTGCCTCGTCCAGCGCGGCCTTGCCCCAGGGGCGCCAATGCACCGGGTTGGCGGCATGTTGCAGCAAATAGGGGGAGGTCTCTCTTGCGAGCAGGTTTTCCGGGGCGGCCATTGGGGCACCTTTTTAACGTATCCGCGGAACATAGGACGTTCGGTGGCCGTTGACAGACCCGGCGGCGTTTACCGGATGTTAAGAAATACCTGTCATCCTGCCGCCATGAACCCCCGCATCCAAAGAGGCCGCACCGCACACGCCAGCGGCATCGCCGCCGAGGACGCCGCGTGCGCGGCCCTGATAGCCGATGGCTGGACCATCCTCGTCCGCCGCCTGCGCACCAAAGCCGGTGAGGTGGACGCGGTGGCGGAAAAAGCCGGCATCCTGGCGATTATCGAGGTCAAATCCCGCCCAACCCTCGCCGAGGCCGCCCTTGCCCTGACGGTTCGGCAACAGGTCCGACTGGCGGCGGCGTGCGACCTTATCCTGGGCCAGCATCCGGATTGGGGTGTGAACGGTGTGCGCTTCGATTTGCTGGTGGTGAATCCCGCCGGGCAGGTGCGCCGTATTGCCGATGCTTTCCGGTCGGGGGACATCTCGGGTAGTTACTGACGTTGCGCCACTGTCAGTTCCGCGCCCGGCCCGGTCTCGGTCAGATACATCACAGCATCCCCGAACCACCGCGTTTCAAACGACATCCGCACCGGCAACAGCGGTCCGCCCGGGGAAACAGGGGCCAGCCAGGCAGAACCGTGCAGCGGCTTGCTGTCATGCTCGCGTTCCGAACCGAATTTGAACCCGGCGAGCAGCCGGCCCGAAAAGTCGCAGCGGATGGCCTTGCCGGCAAAACTGGAGCGGCCGGTCGGTTCCAGGATTTCCTCTCCGGCCGTCCGTGCCTGGATCTCGACCGCGCGCCTGCCGTCATAGGTATGCACGGTGGTCTCACAGCGGCCGGTGTCCGCCACCGCATGGATCAATTCCGCCAACGCGCTCAACGTGTCGATCGTGTTGACCTGCAAGGACTCGGGCACCGGCTCGCGTTCCGACTCATCGGGAGGAATGAGCACTCGTACGACCGGTAAACCGTGCTGGTAGTCGATCGCGGCATGCCGATTGACGCCGCGCCAGGAACCGCCCGCTTCATATTGAGTCGGCACCGCCTGCTCGCCGTGCCAGGAGCCGTTGACGTGATCGAATTCGTGCCCGCGGAAGAGAATCCCGACCACACCGGTGGTGTGGTAGCCAAGGTTCATCTGATATGTCCACGGCCCGAAACTGAATCCCGCCTCGGCCTCTGCCACATGGACCCCCGCGGCAAAGGTTTCGTATATGGCGTGCAGCGACATGGCCGACGGCGGCGGAGCGCCCTGCGCGAAAGCGGCGCGCGGCATCAAAAGCCCGATCAATCCCATGCTGCATCGCATCATATTGTCCATCTTATGGCCGGGAGGCGCAAACACAAGGGCCTCACATCTGAACGCCTTGCACCGCTTCCTCCAGTTCCAGGAAGGTCGGCATGTGTTCGGTCGGCACCATCTTCCGCCCCGCCTCGACGCTCACCTGCGGTGCATTCCCATGCAGATGCGCCACCAGCACCGCTCGGATCACCTCCAGGTATTTGGCCTCCTCCTCGACGATGCCCTTCATCCGGATGGAGAACGGCCCGGCGATACCGTAAGCCAGCAGAATTCCAAGGAACGTGCCGACCAACGCGCCGCCGATCATCGCACCCAGCACCGCGGGAGGCTGATCGATGTGCGACATCGTCTTGATAACGCCCAAGACCGCGGCGACGATCCCCAAAGCCGGCAAGGCATCCGCCATGGTCTGCATGATGTGAGAGGGATGCAGTTCCTCGACCAGCACTTTCTTCAGCTCGCGGGCCATCACATCCTCGATCTGGTTCGGGTCGTCCGCGTTCATTCCGACGATGCGCAGGTAATCGCACACAATGGTCGTGGCGTGGTGATTGGCCAGGATTTTGGGGAATTTCTGAAACGCCGAGCTTTCGCCGGGTTTCTCGATATGCGACTCCAGCGCCATCGCCCCTTTTGTGCTGGCAAGCCGCACCAGGAAATACAGCAGGCTGAGCAGCTCGATGTAGTCCACCTTATGGAACGCGGCGCCTTTGATCATCTTGCCGAACGCGCCCAGCAGATGTTTGACGTCGTGCATGCTGTTGGCCATCAGCATCGTGCCGATGGCCGCGCCGCCGATGGTCCACATCTCGAACGGTACCGCCTCCATCAGCGGCTCCATGCTGCCGCCGGAGGTGATGTAGCTGCCCAGAACGCAGCCGAACAACAGGACCAGGCCGCCAATCGTCAGCATCGCCGGCCTCAGGGTTTGGCGTCGGGGGCGGGCGCCTCCCGCAGCACGACAATGGCGATCCGCCGATTCGCCGCAGCCAACGGATCGGCCGGCAGCAGCGGATCGCGGTCGGCGTTGCCGATCACCGACTTCATCCGGGCTTCCGGAAACCCGCCATCGACCAGCACGCGGCGGGTCGCGTTCGCCCGTTCGGACGACAACTCCCAGTTCGTCCGCTCGGGGCCAGGAAAGGGCGCGGAATCGGTGTGTCCGGCGATCGAGATCGGCTGTTGGAGCTTCAACAGCACCGGCACGACCTTTTGCAGCAGCAGTCTCGCCCGTTCGTTCGGAGTCGCCGATCCGGTGGGAAACATTGGCAGTTTGATCTCATCGATGATCTGGATCCGCAGCCCTTCGGGCGTCATGTCGATGGTGAGCTGCCTGGCCAGTTCCGCCAGCGCCGGGTCCGAACGAACCGCTTCCTGGATTTGTTGAGTCGCCTGTTCGAACGCCGCTTTTTCGGCGGCCGCCCTGGCCGCGGCCAGATCGGCAGCGGTTACCTTGTGCACATCGGGTTGGCCTTCACGCTGGACGTCGGAACCTCCACCCGGCCCCGGCGCCGGCCGCGTTCCTTTTTGCCCGAGCGGCTTTTCGTCGGTGGCGTCGTCGGCGTCCTGGTCGTCGTCCATCGGGCCTTTGCCAACGCCCTCACCGGACTTCGCGCGATGGAATTCGGTGTAAACCGGATCATCGCCGTCCTCGGTGCGTTCGATCACCGGGCGCTTGCCGCTGGTAATCTGGACGCTGCCGCGATCGGACACCAAGGCGCCTTCGTCGAACGCGGTGTGGCCACCGAACGGCTGGCCGGTGCCGGAAGACGCGTGGGACATGATATTGTTAGGACTGAAATAGTCCGCGAGGCCCTTGCGCTGATCCTCGGTCGTGGCGTTCAGCAGCCACATCAACAGGAAGAAGGCCATCATGGCGGTTACGAAATCGGCGTACGCAACCTTCCAGGCGCCCCCGTGATGGCCGCCCTCCACGATCTCATACCGTTTAATGATGACTCCGCCCCTGGAGCCCTTCCTGTCGCTTTTGCCCGCCATGCTCGCCCCTCTGAGGAGACGCAGCATGACGGAAAAAGGTTAACGCTTTCCTAACAATATCAAAAAATCAGGATTACGACTGTACTGCCACCGTTCGAGGTTGATCCCGCCCCACCACCAGAACCGCGATCGTCCCGGCCACCGCCAACGCCGCGATGGGCATGATCGCCAGCGGGAAACTGCCGGTTTCGTCCTTAATCCATCCGATCAGGTAGTTGCAGAAGAACCCGGACAAATTGCTTAGCGCGTTGATTTGCGCCAACCCGGCAGCCGCCACCGGAGCGGCCAGCCACTCCGACGACAACGCCCAAAACGGCCCCTTGCTGGCGTAGGTGCCGCACAGGACCAAAGTCAGCAGCGGCAACAGCGTCCATAAGTTGTGCGCAAAGAATGTCGCGATCATCGCCAGCCCCATCCAGCCCAATGGCAGGGCGTTGTGCCACACCCGTTCTCCGCTGCGATCCGACGACCGGCCCCAGAAAATCATCAGAACCGCCGAAACTGCGTATGGAACGGCGTTCAGGAAGCCGGTTTCCAGGTTGTTGAGGCCGAACGACTTGATCACCTGCGGCTGCCACAGCGCCATCGCCGAGCTGGCACCCGCCGCACCGGAATAGACCAGCGCCATGATCAGCACATGCTTATTGACCATGACTTTCCAGACCGACAGTTGCTTGACCTTGGCCACCCGCTGCTTTTCCATCAACAGCTTGTTCGCCAGCCACGTGCGTTCGCTGGCCGAGAGCCATGTGGCGTGCTCGGGCCGATCCGTCAGCCAGAAGATGCTGAGCACGCCCAGCAGAACCGCCGGTATCGCCTCGATGATGAATACCCATTGCCAGCCGCCTAATCCCAGGACGCCGTCCATACCCAGAACGGCTCCGGAGATCGGCGACCCGGTCAGCCCGGCCACGGGAATCGCCACCATGAAGATACCGACGATTTTGGCGCGATATTCGGATGGGAACCAGTAGGTCAAATACAGAATGACACCGGGAAAGAATCCCGCCTCGGCCGCGCCCAACAGAAAACGTAATATTAAAAAACTGTTGGGTCCGCCAATCAGCGCACAGGCACCAGAGATAATACCCCATGAAATCATTATCCGAGCGATCCATTTACTGGCGCCGAATTTTTCAAGGCCGAGGTTGCTGGGTACTTCCAGCAGAAAATAGCCGATGAAGAAAATGCCGGCGCCGAGACCATAGGTCTTCGGGTCGATGCCGACCGCCTTGTTCATCTGTAGCGACGCAAAGCCGACATTCACGCGATCGATGTAGGCAACCAGATAGGCCGCTAGCAGGAACGGCATCAGCCGCCAGAACACCCGTCGCATCACGTCGGCTTCAACCACCTTGTCGTCCGTCCCAGCCATGGACATGTCTGTCTCTCCTTTGAATGGGAAAACGCTAACCCGGCAGGGTGAGAAGAGCCAGAGCGGCAAGCCAGGTTGGAGCATGACAACCGAAACGAATATCATATCCGTTCCGGAATCGGATCGGACGCTGGTGGAACAAATCGTCGATGACGGCGTCCGGCGTTATTTCCGGGACCGGCAGGAACGTGTCGGGGCCTTCGTTGACCATAACTTCTCGTTACGAGGCTCCATCAACCTGCATCGCGCCGCCGTCGGCTGGGACATCGCCCGCGCGCCGCTGAACCTCGCCATGGCCGCGCCACAGGTCGGACTTCTGGTCGCGGCGGGCGCGGCCCGCAAGCTGGGCGCCCCTCGCATTGCGGCACAGCTCGGCAGCAAGCGGCTGGTCGTGCATACCGCCGTCGGGCAGGAACTCGCCTGGAGGCTACATCGCGATCTCTTGGAGCTCCCCTACCGGCAAGGCGAGCGTATCACCGCACGGGACGCCCTGGCTGAAACGATCCTGGCGGACGACCGGGTCGTCGCGGCCCTGGCTCCGGCCCTGGAAGCCATTGGCAGAAACGGTGACGATCCGGCGCTGCGGCAACGCCTGGAAGCAGCCATGACCGAATATGCGAGAACCCGGGCAGCGGCGACGGAAATCGCCACGGCACTCATGAGCTTGGGTGCCGGTGCGCTTGTGCTGAAAAAGCTTACACCCGGCGCCCTGACGCTCGGCCCTGGCCTGGCGGCGGTCATCGCGCAACGGGCAGCGGTCATGTCGTTTCCATTGGGCGGCGCGCTGGGGTCCGTGTGGTATGCCCTGTTTCCCGTGGCCCCGTCAGCGGTTTTGATCGCCGGGCTTACCGGGGGATTGCTCGCGGCATCGACCGTTGCCTCAGCGTTCGCCGGTATCGTTGCAGATCCAGTGCAACGGGTACTCGGGCTGCATCAGGCCAGATTGCGACGGATGCTGAATGCTCTGGAACGCCAGATGGACGATCCCGCCGCGCCGGGATTCATCGTCCATGATCATTACGTGGCTCGGCTACTGGATCTTTTCGATATCGCGGGGGCGGTCGCAAGGGGCATTGCCCGGTAAAGCGTTTACCAATCGGTTTTGATACTGACACACGCGGATCGTCCTCATATCGTCATGGTGCGCGCAGCCGCACCATCCACGTCTTTGTTTTCAAGCATGAAAGACGTGGATGCCGACCTTCGTCGGCATGACGGGGTCCGCTACCGGTGAACCGGCCTCAAAGGCCCGTTGCTATTACCCCATCAGCCCTGCTGCAATATTCACCGTGAATGCAACGATCACGGTATTGAACAGGAATCCCAATAATCCATGCAACGTCGCCACACGGCGGAATTTGCGGCTTGTGATCTGCACATCCGACACCTGGAACGTCATACCCAGGACCAGCGAAAAGTATAGAAAATCCAGATAATCCGGCTCCAACTCCCCTGGAAAATCCAATCCGCGATCGACATCCGGGCCGCCCAGATCCCGAGCATAGAACTCATGCGCGTAACGGAACGCGAAAGTCACGTGCGTAACGAGCCAGGACAAAAACAAGGTGGCCGCGACCAAGGTAATCTCTAACCCGCGCCGCTCGGGCGGGCCGGTCTTGATGGCGGCGAACTCTCCACTAACGGCGACAAAGCTGACGATAACAACACCGAGCGTGATCCAGAAAATGGTCCACTCGCCTTCCTGCTGCGCCTCCGCGGCACCCGGCATGACGTCGGGCGACGATGTGGCGAACAGGTGGGCGGCCAGCGCCAGGAACACCAGAACACCGATATCCCAGGCAAGAATGCCACGCGTTGTCTGCGGCAAAAAAGCCGGCAGAAGCGGAAACACCAGTATCATAACCAGGAAACCGGCGAACAAACGGGGCCGTCCGCGAACGACCCGCCAAATCGAAACCATCAGGTCAATCCCATCAGAAGCCCGGCCATCAGTTTCCCTCGATACGCTAAACTATCAATTTGAATGTGTTCGTCAAGCGTGTGCGCCCCTGCCCCGGCCACGCCCAACCCGTCCAGCGTCGGAATGCCCATCGCCCCGGTGAAATTCCCATCCGATCCGCCACCGGAACTTTGCGAATTGATCGCGTAACCCAAACGCTGAGCGATCTTGCGCGCGACTTCGTACAACGTCATCCCGCGCGGGTTCGGCTCCCACACCGGCCGGGTCACGCCTTGGGTCACCTGAAACTGAACTTCATTGGACGATCCGCGCAACGCCAGCATGGCGGCGACGCCGCGATCCAGATCCTCTTGTCGTTTCGCCATCGACAGAGCCTCGCCCGTGCAACTGGTCGTTACGCAGTTGACCCATTGGCCACCGTGGATGACCCCGACGCTGAAGGTGCAGTCCTCGGTGGTCATGTCCTCGATTTCGATCAGTTTGCGCGCCATTTCCCGGATCGCCGAGCGCCCTGCCCCGAGGCTCGCCCCCGCGTGGCTCGGGCGCCCGGTTGCTTCCAGGTTGAAGCGAGCGATGGCGTAACGGCCGGTGACGACGCCACCGTCGGGACGGGCGGGTTCCGGCACCAGAACGTATTTGTGCCGGGATGCCTCGGCTTCGATCAGGTCGCGCGTGGACGGACTGCCGACTTCCTCGTCGCTGGTGTACAGCACGGTGACCGGCAAGGACGTCCGCAGGCCGGCGCGTTGCAGTTGGCGGATTGCCTCCAGCGACAGGTAGTTACCGCCTTTCATGTCCAGGATGCCAGGACCCCAGGCACGATCGCCCTCCCGCCGGAACGGTAGTTTCGTTCCGATGGGATGCACGGTGTCGAGGTGGCCCATCAGCAGAATACCCGGTTCATTGGGTGTCGCGTGCGGGAACGTCGCGCGGACGCAGTCGCCATAGCCCATCCGGCCGGCGATCCGCTCGATCCGCGCGCCGGCCAGAATCAGCGCACGGGAGGCGATGTCCATCATGCGGTTGACGGCCGCTGCGTCGTAGGTCGGGCTTTCGCATTCCACCCAGTCACGCAAGCCGGCCAGCATGGCGTCGGAATCGAAGGGCAGTGCGTTGGGGTCCATCGTCGTTGCCTCGGTCTGGTTGCCCGAAGCGTGCCACGATTACGGTAATACCGCGAGCCTCTCGCCGAGCAGATCGAAAAAGCCGGTTGCGTCCAGGGTTTCCAGAACCACCGCGTTATGCGGGTCGCCCGTTCGGTCCCAGCGATCGATCAATGTCCGGCCCCGGCCCGGTCCTGGCCCGAGATCCATGCGAACCGAGCAGGATCGGGCGGTAAAAAGCTCCGGACGGATCAGCCAGGCGACGGCGCAGGGGTCGTGCAGCGGAGCGCCACGTCCAACCAAACGCCGCGATGGCGGAACCGTGGCCTGGATATCGCAGGCGGCTTGCAGGCACTGCCCGTTCCCCAAACCTTGCCACGTTGCGATCACGGCCGGTGTCACCAACGCCTGCGCGGTGAGTTCCAGTGTCGCGAACACCACCTTCCGGCCGCAGGCGAGTAGAATCGCCAGCGCCTCGGGGTCGCTAATCGCATTGAATTCCGCGGCGGGGGTCATGTTGCCCTCGGCCCAGGCGCCGCTCATGAGCACGATTTGCGCGACCTTCGCGGTCAGGGCCGGTTCGGTGGCCAAGGCCAACGCGAGATTGGTGGCGGGTCCGATGCCAATCAGGGTGACAGGTTCCGCTGACTCGCGCAGGATTTGCCGGATGACGTCGGCGGCAACACCGGGCGTGGCGTAACCACCGCGAGACAGCACAACGCCGCCGAGACCGGTTTCGCCGTGAACGCGCGGCTCACTGGTAAACCGCCCCAGCAAGGGCCGGTCGGCCCCGGCATGAACCGGCACCGTCGATTCGGCCAGCGCGGTCAGGGCCAGGGCGTTGGCGAGGGTATGCTCCAATCCGACATTGCCCCCGGCCACGGTTATGGCGAGGACGGACAACTCCGGCGATGCCAGCGCCAGAAAAATCGCCAGCGCATCGTCGGTGCCGGGGTCGCAATCGAGAATGACAGGGATTGGCACTGGCAAGGACTCCTTAAACCGGCTTCGGCAGGCCCGGTAAGTCCGACCACGCCGCGAGCAGACCGGGAGCGCAGGCGAAGATGCCGTTGCCTTCAACAGCGCCATTGCCGGCGCAGAAATCACTGACCTTCGCACCGGCTTCGTGCAGGATCGCGAGGGCTGCCGCCACGTCCCATAGATTGATGTGCAGTTCGGCGTATCCGTCCTGCCGGCCGATGGCGACGTCGACCAGACCGAGCGCTCCGGACCCGCCACGTCGCAGGCTGGTGCCGCCGGCCATGATCCGTTGGCACAGGTTCAGGTAATCGGCGTCCGGACGCCGCCGGGACCAGCCCACCTCCATAATCGCCTGCGCCGGATCAGTTGTCTCGGCCGCTCGGATCGCCTGCCCGTTCAGCCAGGCCCCGGCCCCGCGCCTGGCCCAGATCGATTCGCGCAACGCCGGTGCGACGATGATGCCGATCAGTGGCGTGTCGCCCTCCATGCACGCCAGCGACACGCAAAACCGGGCGGCTCCGCGGGCGTAGTTGGAGGTGCCGTCGATCGGATCGACCACCCAGCGCAGGGCGCCGCCGCGTGAGACGCCACCTTCCTCGCCCTGAAACCCATCGGCTGGAAAGGCCGCTGCAAGTTCGTCGGACAGGAAGCGCTCGACCGCACCGTCGGCTTCGGTCAGCCAATCCTGCGGGCCTTTCAGGATGCCATGCGCGGCGCCCGGGGGCGGCCGCATCGCCATCGCCATTTCACCCGCCCTTTCGGCGAGCCGCATCGCGAGGTCAAATCGCGTTTGAAGAGGATCGCTCATGCTTCGGGTTCGGGCATGGGCGGATTTAGTGGTGGGGCCGGTTCGGATGGGGGTGGTTCTTCGTGTGCAACGGACGGGGTAGCGAGGCTGTGTCCGTGCAGCCACGACGCGGCCTGTTCGGCTCGCTGCAGCGCGGTATCGACGGCTGCCATAGTTCCGGACAAGTCTTCCGATTCGTCCTTGTCCCAGGCACGCACGCCCCAAAGCCAAACCGCGAACAACCCGCGCACCTGCAATTCCCCGCGCGGCCCGGTCGCGGAGACTCCGGCGGCCTGGAGCATCCATCGCATGCTGCGTTTGCTGGCACAGGCCAGCAGCAGCGCGGCGGCCGGGTCGGTTGGAAGGGCACGCAACAAGGCCTTGATGCCGGACCGATGCGCTTGCAACGCGTCAAATCGCCGCATCAGCAGGTCGAACAACCGGTCCCGCACTGGCCCCTCGGAGGGTGCGTCCAATAGCGCGGCCTGATCGGCGAGCACGCCAAACCGCAGTAAGATCGAGCCGCGTGATGGAAACCGGCCCCGAGCCTCGGCCAGCGACAGGCCAGCCGCGCGCGCGGCGTCCGGGACGTTCAACTTGCGCCAGCCTGACTCGCCGGCGAGGCGAAAGGCCGCGGTTATCAGGGCCGTGTCGAATGCGGTATCGGTCATCATTGCGCGCTGCCTCGGCGGCGACCCAACCCCGTCATGGCAGGCGAAGGCCTGCCATCCACGTTTTTCCCTGGCTGGGACGGCAGGACGTGGACGGCAGGCCTGCGCCCGCCATGACGACGATGAGCCGCCGGAGACAACGCTGGCCCCCTCCAAACGAGGTTCGGAGTTCTCGCACGGCTCGCTTCGTTTGCCATGACAAGGACGGCGTCCGAGCCCCAGCATGCCAGGTCGAGAATGGCTGAGGATGAGAAGAGATGCGCCCTCACCGGATCAACCGGCCAGTTCGCGGGACCGCCGCGTCGCGGCCGCGATCGCCTGAGACATCGCGACCGGCCATGCGTCCGGATTCATCAGGACCGACAGCGCCTCCGCCGTCGTGCCGCCCGGGCTGGTGACCGCCACGCGCAGCGCGGCCGCATCCTCGGAACTCGCCGCCAGCAGCGCGCCGGAACCGGACACCGTTTGGCGCGCCAGCAGGCGGGCGAGATCAGGGGGAATGCCCTGCTCGATCGCCGCCTGTTCCATCAGTTCGGCCAGCAGGAACACATAGGCAGGGCCGCTACCCGAGACTGCCGTGACAGGATCGAGCAACGCCTCGTCGTCCACCCGGGCCACCTTTCCGATGGCCTGGAGCAGACGGTCGCACAAAGCCAATTGCGGCACGCTGACCAACGGCCCCGGGCACAATACGGTCACCCCCTGGCGCACCGCTGCCGGCGTGTTTGGCATCGCCCGGACGATCGCCGCCGACGGGCCGAGCAGCGCGCCAATTCCGGCCATCGTGCGCCCGGCCATGATCGAGAGGAATACCGTGTTGGGTGCGAACCGCGCATAGGCCGGCAGGGTCGCCGCCGCATTTTGCGGCTTAACCGCCAAAACGACCGCCGCCGGGGCAAAGCCTTCTGGAATTTCGCTGGCATCGGCGACAACGGTCATGTCGGGACCCGCGAACGCAGCCGCCGCCGGCGAAGGATCGACCGCGACTGACGGCGCCAGTCCCTGTTCGCGCCAGCCCGCCAACATCGCGCTGCCCATCCGGCCGCAACCGACAAGAAGAATCGGGGGAATATTACTCATATTGTCCTCATGGGGCCGCACTGCCTTTTCACACGCTATCGATGGAACCCACCGTTTCCGTCCCGCACACCGCTACCCCGGATCAGGACCCGGGCTAACGGCGGACGAACGATCGCATGTTACGGCGAGAGGACGCTGGCGTCACGCCTCCCCGACGCAATCCAACATCGCGGCGGCCAGTGCGTCGGCCGGAGACTTGCCGCCCCACAGCACGAACTGGAACGCCGGGTAGAATCGCTCGCACTCGGTCAGCGCGATATCAACCAGATCTTCCAGGCTTTCCGGTGATGCGCCCTGCGTTCCGCGCAACAGAACGGCATGGCGGAAGACCGGCATGCCGCCGTCGCCTTCAAGGCCGAAATGCCCCAACCAGAGCTTTTCGTTGGCCAGGGTCAGCAGTTCGTACAGCGCGGTGCGCTGCTTTTCCGGCACCTTCAGGTCGAACGCGCAGGTGAAGTGCATGACGCTGATTTCGTGCGACCAGTTGAAAAACAGGCCGTAGTCGCACCAGTGACCGGGGGCCTCGGCGGCCATTTCCGAATCGCTGCGACGGTCGAATTCCCATTCGTTCTCGGTGACGATTTGCTCCATCATGTCGAGGGGATTGGCGGCGTTGTCCAAGGACGTGGTCAGCGAGGCTGACATGCGGGGTCTCCCGTCAAAAAGGAAGGCCGGGCGTGGCCTTCACCCCCGGAACTGTGTCGCACCGGAACGCATACGAAGCGCAGCGGAGTCGTCCGGAGTTGGCCACGAACAAACCCTATCCAAGTGTGAACGCCGCCCGCAAGGGCCAAGAGATCATATATGCAGAAACATCACGTGTCTTTTTTTCCATGAATCGAGGCCGCCGGAGAAAGTGATGGTTTGGTGTCAGTTGGATACGATGCCATCACACCGCGTCAGATGAACGAATATCCGCGTCCGGCGACTCCAGCACAGAGACCCGTGCTTCCAGGGCGGCCAACCGCGTTTCCAGATCCGCCGCCTTCGTCTCGGCTGCCTCCTGGCCTGCCCGTGCATTGGCGGCGAGTTCCTGAATCGCCTCCAGTTCCTCCCGCCGCACGAGGTCGAGCCGCTGGATCATATCATCCATCCTGGCCCGCATCATCGCCTCGGCTTCCTCTCGCAGGCCGGCCAGGGCGGAAATGGCTCCGCCGGCCATTCCGGCAAGATCGTCAAAGAATCGTGGCCGATCGCTCATGGTCAGGTCGCTCCTATTCAAATGAGGCGGCTTTCGCAGCCGCCGTACCTTCCGTATAGAGCGCCCCCATGATCCTGATAACTGGTGGCGCCGGCTTCATCGGCTCTTATTTGCAAGCGGCCCTGGTGCGGCGCGGGCATGAAACCGTCGTGGTCGATACGTTGGGGAGCGACGGCAAGTGGCGCAACCTGGCCAAGCACCCACCCGCGCGCATCGTCCATCCCGACGACCTGGACGATTTCCTGGCCGGCCACCCGCCATTGGAGATGGTATTTCACCTGGGCGCGGTCAGCGAGACGACCGCGGTTGATGGCGATCACACCTGGGCCACCAACGTCGAACTCAGCCGGCGCCTGTGGGAATGGTGTGCCGATCGTGGAGTCCGCATGGTTTACGCATCATCGGCCGCGACCTACGGCAATGGCGCCCAGGGGTTCGAGGATGACTTTTCCCTGCCAGCCCTGGACCAGCTCCGCCCACTGAACTTGTATGGTTGGACCAAGCACGCCTTCGACCTGCTGGTTGCCAAGACCTTGCTGACAAGGCGCGAGCAGCCGCAGCAATGGGCCGGGCTGAAATTCTTCAACGTTTACGGCCCGAATGAGTACCACAAGGGCAAGATGATCTCGGTCGTGAAGGTCAAATACGACGAGGTCGCCTGCGGCGCCCCGGCACGTTTGTTCAAATCCGACCAGCCGGGTCTGGCCGACGGCGCCCAGGCGCGCGACTTCATCTGGGTCGGCGACGTGGTGGATGTGATGCTGTGGCTGATGGAGACTCCGTCGGTCAGCGGCCTGTTCAACCTAGGCACCGGACGGGCGCGGACCTATCTGGATCTGGCGCATGCCATCTCGGATGCGGCCGGGCAGCCTCGCAAAGTCGAATTTATCGACATGCCGGCCAGCCTGCGCGGGCAGTATCAGTCCTTCACGCAGGCGCCGATGGGGCGTCTACGGGCGGCCGGTTACGCCGGCCAGTTCACACCATTGGAGGAAGGGATCCGCCGTTATGTGCAGGACCACCTCGCAACCGAGGACCCGTTTGTATGATTCCGGTTCTGCTGTTTCCGCAATTCGATCCGGTCATCGTCCAGTTCGGTCCGCTGGCGATCCGCTGGTACGCGCTGGCCTACATCACCGGGTTGGTTGCCGGTTGGCGGATCGTCCGGCGGCTGGTGCTGAAGACCCCGGTCGTCGCCACCGAATTACAGGTCGATGACTTCCTGACCTGGGCGACGCTGGGCGTCGTGCTGGGTGGCCGGCTTGGCTATGTGCTATTCTATCAACCGCAGGTTTATCTCGCGCATCCGGGCATGATCCTGGCCGTCTGGGAAGGCGGGATGAGCTTCCACGGCGGTATGCTGGGCGTCGCTATCGCGCTGATCGTGTTCTGCCGCCGCAATGCGATCCCGATCTTCGGTTTCGCCGACCGGATCGCGGTGGTCGCGCCGATCGGGTTGGGATTGGGACGCTGCGCGAACTTCATCAACGGGGAACTGTGGGGCCGGCCGGCTCCGGCGTGGTTGCCCTGGGCGATGGAATTTCCCCGGACGCCGGACTGCCCCAGTTTTCCCGATTTCTGCGTGCCGCGTCACCCAAGCCAGTTGTACGAGGCTCTGCTGGAGGGGTTGCTGCTGTTCACGGTGATGTTCGTGCTGTCCCGACGCGAGGCGGTGCGCGAGCGGTTCGGCATGCTGGCCGGAGTGTTCCTGACGGGTTATGCCATCGCCCGGATTATCGGCGAACATTACCGGGAGCCGGATGCGTTCCTGGGGTTCCTGGCGGCGGGCACCACGATGGGACAAATCCTGTCGCTTCCCATGCTGCTCGCCGGGATTTGGCTGATTGTTCGCGCCAAGCCGGCCGAAGGTGTTTCGAGGCGGTTGGGATAATGGTGTCCGCGGCGGGTTCTGCGCGGGTTTGTTGCAGCCGGACCCGGGTCTTCGTGGGGCGGCAGGCAAGCAAGGCTTTACCACGGAGACATCGGAGAACCACGGAGGGCCACGAAGAAGCAAGGACAGGCGCTCCAGAGGTCCCGGCACGGCGGATTTTGAGCGCGGGTCGTCGCCCTTTTGTACTTCGGTGTCAACACAAGCCGCCTGCGGAGAATATTTTTCTCCGAATGAGGTTTTTTTCTCTCCGTCATGACCGGGCTTGGCCCGGTCACCCACGACTTCCTACGCCGCTGCCAGCAAAGTCCCGGGTGATCGGGCCAAGCCATATCATTACGAAAAAGCAAATACTCCACATCAGACGCCTCATCCTGATGCCTATAGTGCCAAGCCCGGTCATGACGAACGGGGTGATCCTCTCCACCAGCCACAGTCTGCCACGACACTATTCCGTGGCCCTTCGTGATTCGTCGTGCCCTCCGTGGTAAATTCTGGCTTTTCTGCCTCGCCTGGATCGGTCGCAGGCGCCCCCGAACGCCTCGACCAGTTTATGGCGCGGGCCAACGCGATCTACTACGCGACCCGCGACCCGTTCGCCGACTTCACGACCTCTCCCGAAATCAGCCAGGTTTTCGGCGAGATCATTGGCCTGTGGGCCGCCGTCACCTGGTCGTTGCTGGGCAGCCCCAATCCGGTATCGCTGGTCGAGGCCGGCCCCGGGCGCGGCACGCTGATGGCCGACGCGCTGCGGGCGATCCGCCGGGCAGCCCCCGATTTCGCCGCTGCCCTGTCAGTGCATCTGATCGAAACCTCGCCGCGCCTGCGCGTCACCCAGGCGAGAGTCGTGCCGGACGCCACTTGGCACTCGGACCTGGCGACGGTGCCCGCTCAGCCGATGATCCTGCTGGCCAACGAATTCCTCGACGCCCTGCCGATCCGTCAGTTTGTCCGCCGCGGCACCGGCTGGACCGAGCGATTCGTCGATGCGGGTTCGTGGACCGAACAACCCGCCGACCCGGCCGATGTGCCCGCCGGACGCAACGCGACCGAGGGTGGCGTGGTCGAGGTCAACGAACCGGCGCGGGGCTTCGTCTCCGCCGTCGCCGCGCGGTTCCGCCGCCACGTTGGCGCGGCGCTGTTCCTGGACTACGGGCCGGAACGCAGCGCCGCCGGTGACAGCCTGCAGGCTCTGGCGGACAAACGCCCGATCGATCCGTTGTCGCCACCCGGTTCCGCCGATCTGACCGCGCATGTGGATTTCGCCGATCTTGCCGTCATCGCTCGGTCCGAGAGCGCCAGCGTGCAAGGGCCGGTGCCGCAAGGTCCGTTCCTTGCGGCGCTGGGATTGTTTCAGCGCACTGAACGGCTGGCGCGGAACCGCTCGCCGGAGCAGGCGGTTGCACTGGTTGAAGCCGCGCGCCGGCTGGCCGAGCCGGCGGCGATGGGACAGATTTTCAAGGTAATGGCGGTCTGTTCGGCGGCGTGTCCGCCGTTGCCAGGGTTGGCCTGATCACGGCGCCCTCCTGATCACGGGGGCGGACGCAGCCGTCCCGCCGCGCGCTTCAAGCCGTCCTGCAGCGCATCGACGAAAATCCGGATACGCGGCATGTGGCGCATGTCGGCGTGCAGACCCAGCCAAAGATCCCTGACCGGCTCCATCTTGCCGGCAACCTGAAGCCGGACAAGGCCCCGGTCACCGTCGCCGAGGTAGCGCGCCAGACACGCCAGCCCCATCCCCTCGCGCGCCGCCGCCCGCTGGATCAGACGAGAGTTGCTGACCACCGAGACCGAGGCATCGGGAGCCAAAGTTTGCAGCCACCGCATCTCCGGAGTCTCCAGCAGGTCCGGTTCGGTCAGGATGACACTATGACCCTTGGCACCCCTATCCCAATCGGGCGCATCGTGCCGCGCGAGGTAGTCCGCCGAGGCGTACAGGCCGTAGGCCATCTCCCCGACTTTTCGCGCGACGAGGTCGGGTTGGGAAAACGGCGCGATCCGCAGCGCCACGTCGGCCTCCCGCTTGGTCAGGCTCAAGGACCGCGTCGCGGCCACGATTTCTACCTGGACCGCCGGATGATCCAGGCGAAACGCCGCGAGGATCGGCGACAGGACTTCGGCCGCCAGGGTTTCCACAGTGGTCAGGCGCACCGTGCCCTCCAGCCGCAGATCCTTGCCGGCGATCAGGCGTTCGACCGTTTGGGTTTCGGCCTCGATCCGCTCGACCGTCGAAAACACGGCTTCCCCTGCCGGGGTCAGCACGTAGCCTGTTGGAGTCTTTTGCAGCAGCGTCGCGCCTGCCCGCTGTTCCAGCGCCTCCAACCGGCGCCCCATGGTGGGTTGCTGCACCTGCATCGCCCGCGCCGCCGCGGACAGCGTGCGATGCCGCGCGATCATCAGAAACGTCCGCAGATCATCCCAGTCCAGCATGGCCCATTCGCTCCGGTCGCCGCATCCATACGCTTTCGCATAGGGCTTCTGCATCTTTCGGGAAGTGCGGTGCGGTCCACCCGGCACCATGTTGAGGTCCATCATCAAGGATGTAACCATGACCGACACACGTATGACACCCTATGCCGCGACTTTACTGCGCCTGACCCTGGGCGGATTGTTTCTCGCCCATGCCGGCCTGAAAGTCTTCGTCTTTACCCCTGCCGGCACCGCCCATTTCTTTGAGAGCGTTGGCGTCCCCGGCTTCGTCGCGTACCTCACCATCGCCGGGGAGGTCGCTGGTGGGCTGGCCCTGATCGCCGGCCTCTACACCCGGTTCGCCGCCCTCGCCGTCATCCCCATTCTGCTCGGTGCCATCGTCACCGTGCATGGGCACAACGGGTTTTTCTTCAACGACGCCAACGGCGGTTGGGAGTATCCGGCGTTCTGGATCGTCGCCCTGATCGTGCAGGCGATGCTGGGTGATGGCGCGTTTGCCGCTGGCGCCGTGATGTCCGGCACCACCCGCCGGCCGGCGATGGTTGCGGGTTAATCGCGCTTCAACCGGGCGATCCGCTTTCGAGCGGCGCCCAAGCCCGCCAGCCGCCTGTTGTCCGAAGCCGGCAACCCCCGTAACATCGCGCCGGGGAGAGCACGAGCCGATATGGAACACCGCCCGATGACGATCGAGAAACGGCACCGCGGATTGGCCGTCACGGTCCGCTGGCTGGCGCTTGGGGTAGCGCTTGCACTGCCCGGGCTGCCCCTGGCCGCCCGCGCCGATGACGACGAGGTCTCCCAGAAAGTCGATCCGGTTGAACAGGCGGAGCGTTGGGATCTGGTGCGCAGCGCCGTTTTCGACAACCGCCCGGTGCAGGACGCCGGCGATACGGTGCGGATCGAGGCCCCCGATTTCTGGCGCGAATCCGCGATGGTGCCCATCACCATCCGCCTTGACCCGTCGAAGCACATCGTGTCGCTGTCGTTATTCGTGGACAATAATCCCGCACCGCAGGTCGGCGTGTTCCATTTCGGTCCGGCGATGTCCGTCGGCGAAATCAAGCTGTTCGTGCGGGTCAACACCTTGAGCCTGGTACACGCCGTCGTCGAAACCGCCGACGGTTCGTTGCTGAGCACCGCCCGTTATGTGAAAGCCCAAGGCGGCTGCGCCACCCCGAGTACCGGCCAACTCAAGGAAATCATCGCAAGGCTCGGGCAAATTCAATTGCGCCGGGAGCGTCCGGATGACGGATCTAACGTCGTTTCACGGCTGACGATCAACCACCCGAACTATAACGGTATGCAAATGTCCGGCGGCAGCACCACGCTGATCCCGCCGCGCTACCTGGAAAAGATATCGGTCAGGTCCGGCGGCGTCACGGTGTTCGACCTGGACAGCAGTATTTCGCTCAGCGAAGACCCTTCGATCAGTTTCACTTACACGCCAGCGGGCAATGGCGCGATGGAGATCGTTGCGACGGACAGCATCGGCACGGTGTTCACCCGCCGGTTCGCGGCGCTGGCGCAATAATGCGCCTGCTTCGGCTCGCGCTCTTACTGTCGTTGCCCGTTCTGCTCGGTGCCGGCATCCCGGATGCCTCGTTCGCTCCGGAACCGGGTGGGTTTCGCATGGACGACTACAACGCGCCGGTGCCGGAGACATTGGCCGGCGCGCGGGTGTTGGACGCGGCCGGTGTAGCGGAGGCGATGACGGCGGGTGCGATCGTCATCGACGTCCTGCCGGCGCAGCGCCGCCCGGCGGCTCAACCGGCCGGCCAGCCGTGGTTGCCGCTGCCGCGCATGGAGATTCCCGGCAGCCTGTGGTGGCCTGAAGTCGGACGCGGCGGGATCGGTGCGGCGCTGGATGCGTGGTTCCAGGCGAGGTTGGCCACGGTGACGGGCGGCGATCGCGACCGGGCTGTGGTGTTCTATTGCAAGGCCGCGTGCTGGATGAGCTGGAATGCCGCCAAGCGGGCCGTGGGCTACGGATATCGGCGGGTTCTCTGGTTCCCGGGTGGGACGGAGGCGTGGGCCGAGGCGGGATTGAAGATGCAAAAAGGCACGCCAGAGGCAGTGCCGGTTGGGGAATGATACTGGTCCGCATTGAGACTACTACCAGCCTCCGTTGGCGTACGGCCATTCCACTTCCATCATGGCCCCGACAAGCCGCATAGACATCAAGTCAAGCGGTGCGCGGGAAGGATTTGCCCATTCGTCATGGCCGGGCTTGGCGCGGCGCAGGAAGTCGTGGGTGACCGGGCCAAGCCCGGTCATGACGGAGAGGAAAAACCCGTGCCCGGGGAAAGAATTTTCTCCGTCCACCGCTTAAGTGCATGTCTATGTAGACAAGCGGGTGATGACGGATGTGATATGGCAATATCGGCGTCAACCACGGTTATCGCTTCGCCCGCAACTCCGCCCAATACGCCAATCGCTTGCCGATTTCCCGTTCGAACCCGCGGTCTTTCGGCTGGTAAAGATCGATCCGGTCCATCCCATCCGGGAAGTAGTTCTGCCCGGAGAATGCATCTTCCGTCCCGTGGTCGTATTGATATCCTGCGCCATACCCGAGTTGCTTCATCAGCTTCGTCGGCGCATTCAGGATATGGGCCGGCGGCATCAGACTTCCCGTATTCTTGGCCGCCGCCTTTGCCTGGCCAAACGCAGTATAAACCGCGTTCGACTTCGGCGCCGTCCCCAGGTAAACGACAACCTGCGCAATCGCCAGTTCGCCCTCGGGGGAACCGAGCCGCTCGTAGGTTTCCCAGCCAGCCAGCGCCTGCGTCAGGGCGGCGGGATCGGCCATGCCGATATCCTCGGCCGCGAAACGAACCAGACGGCGGGCGATGTAACGAGGGTCCTCGCCGCCGTTCAGCATCCGGGCGAACCAATACAGGGCCGCATCGGGGTCCGATCCGCGCAACGACTTATGCAGCGCGGAGATCAGGTTGTAGTGCTCCTCCCGATCCTTATCGTACAGCGCAGCCCGACGAGCCAGCAGTTCGGACAGATCGGCGGTGTCCATTGGGGGTGTATTGGGCGGCAAGGCGGCGATTTGCTCGACCATGTTCAGCAAGTAACGGCCATCGCCGTCGGCCATGGCGCGCAGGGTGCCGCGGGCTTCGTCCGTTACCGGCAACGGCCGCCCGATTTCCTCTTCTGACCGAGCCAGCAGACGTTCCAGCGCCGGATCGTCGAGACGGCGCAGCACCATGACCTGACAGCGCGACAGTAACGCACCATTCAGCGCGAAAGATGGATTTTCCGTGGTGGCGCCGATCAGCGTGACGGTGCCGTTCTCCACCACCGGCAGAAAACCGTCCTGCTGCGCCCGGTTGAACCGGTGAATCTCGTCCACGAACAGCAGTGTTCCCAGCCCGGCTCGGCGGCGCTTGGTCGCATCGTCGAACGCGCGCTTCAGGTCGGCGACGCCGGAAAACACCGCGGACAACTGCACGAACGCCAGCTTCGCCTGACTGGCCAGCAGCCGGGCGATCGTGGTCTTGCCCACCCCCGGCGGTCCCCACAGGATCAGCGACGCCAGTGAGCCTCGCGCCAACATGCGGGTCAGCGTGCCCTCGGGACCCAGCAGGTGGTCCTGGCCGACGACCTCGGCAAGCGTGGCCGGCCGCAGGCGATCCGCCAACGGGCGGTTGGCGGCGGATTCAGGGGGCGCCGCGGGATCGGGCGGGCCAAACAGGTCGTCGGGTTCTGACACGAGGGCATCATAGCCGGGATTAGGCAGGCACGCGACTGGCGTGATACAACACATACGCTGAAAAATGTCATACGACTATTGACAGCGCATCCCGGACCATGTCATCTGGAAACATGCCAAAGGCGGTTCTCCTGCTGCACCGCCGACGTCATTACGATGATGGCGGGATTTCCGAAGTGAAGCTTTGGCGTTTGCCCGGGCCGGTTCCGGGTTCGGCGCACCATTTTAAATACAGCCTGTTCTACGGATATCCCGGCCGCCGCGCGATTGCTTACGACAACGAGCGAGGCAAAGGGGACCACCGGCATCGAGACGGTGTGGAAACACCTTATCACTTCACGTCACTGGACCAGCTTCTGACAGACTTTGAGGCAGACGTGGAGGCGCTGCGAAGCGAGGAAGGCAAACATGATTGACGACCTGAAAGTGACGGTAGGCGGCAGCCTCAAGGACGACCTGATGGCGTTTCGGTCTGCCTGGGAACGGGCCGAGCGTGGGGAACCCGTCCAGCCTGAACGGGTGTTGGCGTTCGAATCCTGGGAGGGTCTTGCCTCTGTGATGACCGGGGAGCGGCATCGGCTGCTACGCCATCTACATGCTCAGCCGGAGCCTTCGGTGTCCGCGCTTGCGCGTCATCTCGGGCGACACCTTCGGCGAGTGCAGGAGGACATTCGCGTGCTGGAGAACGCCGGCCTGGTGGATCGTTCGCAGGGGATGGTTCGGGCGGCGGCGGATCGGATTTCGGTGGGAATCGAACTGTAAACGCAATATTCCGACCAGACGTCCACAACAGGTAAATTTATTGACCGACTTCATCCTCGCCCGCGTGCTGCATGTCCTCGCCGTCATCCTTTGGATCGGCGGCGTCGCCATGGTCACGACAGTTCTCCTGCCTGCCATCAGGCGAGGCACTCCGGCCGAACACCGACTCCAGGCGTTCCATGTGCTGGAATCGAGCTTCGCCCGACAGTCCCGCATCACCACGGCCCTGACCGGATCGACCGGGCTCTACATGGTTTGGCGGTTGGATGCCTGGGACCGCTTTCGGTCGGCGGGCTTCTGGTGGATGCACGCGATGGTGCTGACCTGGCTGATCTTCACCCTGATGCTGTTCGTCATTGAGCCGCTGTTCCTGGAACGATTGCTCGGCCGCCGCGCCGCGGTCGCGCCGGAAGCAACCTACCGCCTCATCGAATGGCTGCACCGCGCCCTGCTCGGTTTAAGCCTGCTGGCCGTCGCCGGGGCCGTGGCCGGCAGCCTTGGGGCAAACTTGTTCGACTGGTGACCTATACTGCCTCCAGCGCGCGGGCGAGATCGCCCAGCAAATCCGCCTCATTCTCCAACCCGACCGACAACCGCAGCAAACTGTCGCTGATCCCGGCTGCGTGCCTTGCCTCCGGGCTCATGCTCGCATGCGTCATCGTGCATGGATGAGCAACCAGGCTTTCGATGCCGCCGAGGGATTCGGCCAGGGTGAAGATCTCCACCGCCTCGACGAACCGGCGGACGGCGTCGAGGCCCCCGGCGATCTCGAAGCTCAGCATCGCCCCGAAACCGTTCTGTTGCGCCTTGGCGATCGCGTGGCCGGGGTGCGAGGGCAAGCCCGGATAATACACGGCCAACACCGCCGGATGGGCCGAGAGAAACGCCGCGACCGCCGCCGCTGTCCGCTCCTGCCGCTCCACCCGGGCGAACAGGGTGCGTATACCGCGCAGCGTCATATACGAATCGAACGGTGCGCCGGTGACGCCCGTGGTGTTCGCCCAGTCCGTCAATTCCTTAACGTCTGTGGGGTCTGCCGCGACCACCACACCGCCGATCACATCGGAATGGCCGTTGAGGAACTTCGTCGTCGAATGAATAACGAAGTCCGCGCCGAGCTTGATCGGCTGCTGGAGGGCCGGCGACAGGAAGGTGTTATCGACAATCACCTTCGCCCCGGCCGCCTTCGCCTGTTCCGATACCAAACGGATATCGACGATCCGCATCAGCGGATTACTCGGTGTCTCGATCAGAACGAGTTTCGGAGACCGCGCCAGCGCGAGTTCCAAAGCGGCGGCATCGGCAAAGTCGATGAACACGACATCGAACTGCCGCCTGGCCTGCCGAGCGGTCAGCAACCGCCATGTTCCGGCATAGCAATCATGCGGGGCGACGATCAGGTCACCGGGTTCCAGGCACACGAGTGTCAGATCGATGGCTGCCGTGCCGGAGGCCACGATGACCGCGCCGGCACCGGCTTCCAACTGGGCGATCGTGTCTGCCAACAGGTCACGCGTCGGGTTGCCCGCTCTGGTGTAATCGTAGGCGCGCGGCCGGTTGAAGCCATCGAACGTGAAGGTGGTGGAGAGATAAAGCGGTGGCGCAACGGCCCCGAAGGCGCTGTCTTTACCAATACCGTTCGCGGCCGCGATGGTTTGCGGCGCCCTGTTTCGTAACATCAACCCATGTCCCTGCTGGCGAGGGCGGCGTTATAGCCTGCCGCACACCGGCTGTCCCGGTTCGATTGTTCGACGGCCCGCTGTTGGACATGGCGCTGTTTTCAACCAGACTGCGCCGGCATCAACGAGACACGTCATGACCCCAAGCGACATTCTGTCCCACCCCGCCCGCGTTCTGACCGAAGAACAGCGCCGCCGGTATTTCGAAACCGGCTACCTCGCAGCCGACGGCCTGATTCCCGAGGCCTGGCTAAACCGCCTGCGGGAATTATCCGCCGCGTTCCTGGAAGAAAGCCGTTCCGTCACGAAATCGAACGAGGCGTTCGACATCGGTCCGCGCCACACCGCAACCCAACCGCATGTCCGCCGCCTGCGCGCCCTGGTGGACCGTCACCCGGATTTTTGGCGCTTCGCCAGCGAGTCCGTCCTGGCCGACATTGCAGCCGACCTCGTCGGACCGGACGTCAAATTCCACAGCAGTAAACTGAACTACAAATGGCCGGGTTCCGGCGAAATCGTGCAATGGCACCAGGACATTCCCGCTTGGCCGCACACCAACTACAGCCCCGTTACCCTCGGTGTTTACCTCGACGACGTGCCGGCCGAACAAGGCCCGCTGACCTGTGTGCCTGGCTCGCAAAACGGCCCGATCTTCGTGCATCGCGATGAGGCCGGAGCCTGGACCGGTTCCGTCCGCGAAAACGACCTCGCAACGGCTGGTTTGGACCGGGCCGAGGACCTGACCGGGCGCGCCGGCGCCGTGGTGGCGATCAACTGCCGCACCCTGCATGCCTCCCGCGCCAACGCGACCGATCGGGTGCGTCCGGTCGCGCTGTTTGTTTACAGTTCAGCCGACGCGTTCGCGTGGATGACTCCGCCGACCCCGACCTCTCACACCGGAGACATCGTGCGCGGTCAGCCCGCCGCGTTCGCGCATCTGGATCCCACCCCCTGCCCCGTGCCGCCTGATTGGGCGCGGCAGGGTTACGGTTCGATCTTCACGTCGCAAAAGGCGGCCGATTACGACCTGTGACGTCAGGCGATCGTCGGCATCAGCGCGACCGCGTTATCCCGTCCGATCGCCTGTTGCTGCTGGGCCGTCAGACCGAAATCCGCCAGCCCCTTGGACGTGGCATCCGGCTGAGCGGCCGGAAAATCCGATCCGTATAAGATATGTTCGGTCGGCATCAGACGGGTCAGCGACGCCATGGTGAACTCGTTGAACGCCTGAGCGGTATCGAAATACAGTTTCCGTAGCGACGCGACGCAGCCATCCTGCGACATCGCCTGGATATCGGGACGGCTGTTGAACAGGCGTTCAAACCGAGCGACCAGATACGGCACCGTGCCGCCGCCGTGCGAGAAAATGAAGCGGATATCCGGGTATCGCCCCAGCGTCCCGCTGAACATCAAACTGGCGATGGTGCGAGACGTTTCGCTGTTATACTCGACCACCTGATCCGGTACGCCGGGCAACAGATTGCTGCAACAGGCCGATCCGAGGGGATGCACGAACACCACGGCGCGGCGGCGATTGAGGTCCGCCATCAACGGGGTAAACGCCGGGTCTCCCAGGTACTTCCCGGCATAGCTTGTCATCACGCCGACGCCATGGGCTTTCAACACGTCCAATCCGTAGGCGACTTCCTTCAACGCCATATCGACATCGGGCAACGGCACCGTCGTGAACATGCCGAAACGGCCGGGATGATCGGCCATCAACCGCGCCTGGTATTCGTTACACTCGCGGGCGAGGCCGGCGGCGGCGTCGAAGTCGCCGAACCAGACGCCGGGATCGCTGGTGGACACGACCGCCCTGGCGACTCCGCCCTTGTCCATCGCATCGAGCGATTTCTCGACGGTCCATTCCTCGTTGAACGTCTGGTGCGTGCGGCGCCCCTTCATCATCGCGAGCAGCGCGGGCGAGGTGTAGTGATGATGCACGTCAATCCGGAACGGCGCGACCTGCGCCCGGGCGGGCGCGATCCGCGCGGCGGCGCCCAACGCGACCGCGCCCGCCAGCAATCCGCGCCGGCTGAGGCGCACGGACGATCCGCATTCGCACGGGCCCGGAGCATGGCCGGACGTGAGCGCATCGCATTGGAACATGGCAGATTCCCCCGGTCTGAATGGTAGCGCAACGTGCCCATAGAAGCGGCGGATCGTCAACGATAGCGGCCGAAATATCGGCTGAATGGCACGATCCAACACGGACGGCGTCGCCGAACCCGTGACAGGCGGCGCGGCGCTTGGTAAAGCCTGCTCCATGGAAACGAGCACACAGATAAAACCGCGCCTTGAACGCGCGATGAAGAGAAATCTCTTTCTGCTGACCTGTTGTCAGGCGATCGGACAGTCGGCGAATACGATGATGTTCACCGCGACCGCGCTGTCGGTGGTGACCTTCTTCCCGGACCATGATCTGGCAACATTGCCGGTGACGATGCAGCATCTTGGCGTCATGCTGTGGGTGTTCCCGGCCGCGATGCTGATGCAGCGTCAGGGCCGGCGGTTCGGTTTCCGCGTCGGTTCGGTGTTCGGCATGGTGGGCGGCGCGACCTGCGGCACCGGCTTGTATCTGGCGAACTTCCCGCTGATGTGCCTCGGCGGCGTGATCCTGGGCTATGCCGTGGCGAGCCTGCAGATGTATCGATTCGCGGCGGTGGAGTTGGTGCCGGCCGGCTATCGGGCCAGGGCGATCTCTTGGGTGACGGCGGGCGGCGTGGTGGCGGGCATCATCGGGCCGGCGATCGTGCATTGGTCTTACGACAAGATGCTGCCGATCTATGTCGCCACCTATGCCTGCATGATCGGCGTCCACATCGTCGTCTTTACGATCATGTCGTTCATCCACTTCCCGCCGATGCAGGAACCGGCCGCAACGGCGACGACCGCGATCGTCGTGCCGCCGCGCCCGCTGTGGGAAATCGCCTCGCAGCCGCGTTACGCCGCCGCCGTCATCGCCGCGATGATCGCGTTCGGCACGATGTCGTTCCTGATGAGCGCGTCCCCGCTGGCGATCGTCGGCTGTGGCTTGCCGCATACCGAGGCGCATTGGGTCATCTTCATGCATGTCATGGGCATGTTCGTGCCGTCGTTCTTCACCGGCAATCTGATCACCCGGTTCGGCGTGCTGAACGTGATGTTCTGCGGCGCGGCGGTCTTGCTGGCGGGCGTCACGGTCGCCCTGATGGGCATTGACCCGTGGAATTTCCGTATTGCCCTGAGCCTGAACGGGCTCGGCTGGAACTTCCTGTTCGTGGGCGCGACGACGCTGGTGACAACCTGCTACCGGCCGTCCGAACGCGGCAAGGCGCAGGCGCTGAACGACTTCCTGGTGTTTGGCACCACCGCGACCGCCAGCTTCCTGGCGGGGTTCCTACAGGAACGCATGGGCTGGTTCCCGCTGAACCGAGCCTCGATCGGGCTGATATTGGTGGCGGTGCTGGCGGTGGTGTGGCTGCGGTTGCAGCAACGGCAAGAGGCTCGGGCGGTGCAACCGGCGTAGGAACGCAGTGGGTTAAGCGGTTACCGCCGTTAAGCCGGGATAACGACGTATGAGATTGCTCGGACGGTGAGCTGGGCGTTTCGGTAGTGGGACGATCCTTCTTGTGATATAAGCAGCCTGACAAATTCCGAAAAGACCCAGGCATGGCTGAAGAAATATTAATCGAATGGGCTAACAAGCAACCGGACTGGGCGCGCGATGCGCTTCGACGGCACACAAGCCCCGAGGTTTTGTCGCTATCCGAGACCGACAAGGTCGAAATCCGTGAACGTGTCCGACACTATTCTGGTCTTTCTACTGAACCTGCACCCGTTTGCGCGCCCCTTTCGGCGGGCCACCTTGCCGACGCGGTTGGCGACCCCAATCGCCACGCAATTCTGTGTTCCCTTGGACCCGTCGAAAACCTCAACCGCCTCGCGCCCAATCAGCAACTCAGATTTGCCTTGCATGGCCTGACCCTCGTCTATGGCGATAATGGCAGCGGCAAGAGCGGTTATGTCCGCATCGCCACCAAATTATGTCGCAGCCTCACTTCTGCCGACTTGCTAGGCAACGTATTCGAGGCGGGAGCGAAACCCCCGGCCTCGGTGAAGGTTCGTTATCGCCTCGCCGGCGACGAGCAGGTCACAGAAGCGACCTGGACAAATGGAACCCAGGCTCCGACAGACCTTTCCAACATTTCGGTCTTCGATTCCCACAACGCTCGCCTTTACGTGGACCAGGAGAACCGCATTAGCTACCTGCCGAAAGACATCGCGCTATTGCAACGCCACGGCGAGTTTTGCGGTGAGATGGAAACGGCATTTCGAGCGGAAATGGCGACTATTGAAAAACGAATTAAGGTCCCGCTTCCAACCGGTTATGGGCAAGGAGGCAACATTGCCAAACTGCTTGCTCGCCTTGACTCCAAATCAAAGCAAACGCTTCCCGGCACCGCCGAAATTAAGGAAGCGGCTGCGTGGACGGATACGGACACCGCCGAATTTCATCAGTTTGAAAACCTGCTCGCCCACGACCCCGCCGTGCTCGCAGCCCGGTGCCGACGAACCAAGGCGGTACTTGAGGCCGCAGCGCGGTCGATCATTGCTGTCGAAGCAGGCTTATCCGCCGAAACGGGCTCGAGGCTTGAAGCCTTGCGAACACAAGAAAAGGTCAGGCTGGAAGCGGCGTCGCTCCTTGCTTCGGACCAATTTTCAGGAGAACCGCTTGCGGATGTCGGTCTTTCCGCGTGGCGTCAAATGTACGACTATGCCAGGGCATACGCGACGAGCATCCATGTGGGCTCAGATCGATTGCCCGAAAGCGAAGGGGATCGCTGCGTCCTCTGCCAGGAGCTCTTGCACGAGGAAGGCGCTGCGCGTGTCCGTTCCTTCAACGACTTTGTCACCAGCGAAGCGACCAAAGCCGCCGACGCCGCGCGGCTATCGCGCGAGGAAGCAACCAACGCTGTCCGCGCGCTGACGCTGCTGCCACGAATCCAAGCCACCCAGGGACTGGCGGAATATGCCGGAATGGACGACGCACGAAAAGTCTGGTCTCAGAACATCGTCGATTACTACGCGACGGCAATGGCCCGCCGCGACGCTTTGGTGGCGGCGGTCACGCTCGAGGAATTCGCCGCGGTTCCACAGCTGGTCTTGAACCCGCTTGCGAACATTACTGCTGACATCGCTGCACTCAATGCCGAGGCGAAAGCTTTCGAGCTCGCGGCCAAAGGGGACACCAACCGAGCCGTCGAACGCGCCAAACTCGCGGCACTGCGGGATCGAAAGAAACTTTCCGACGATCTGTCTACAGTATTAGCCCGACGCGATGACCTCGAACTTGTCGCCAAGCTAAAGACTTGCTGCACAACGGTTGAGCGGGGGCACATTTCGCGACAGATTACGACCCTTCGCCGGAGTCTCGTGATGCAAGACCTCGAACGGCGCGTCCTCGACGAAATCAAGGCATTCGATCTTACCCACATTCCCTTTCAGGTCAGCGACCGCAGCAAGGATGGTCAGAGTTACTTCGGAGTGGCGCTGCAAGCTCCTGCGGCCGTCGCGAACAACAAGGTATTGAGCGAGGGCGAACAACGTGCGCTCGCGCTTGCGTGTTTCCTTGGCGAGATTGCGAGCGACACCGCGAGACATGGGCTGATTATCGATGATCCCGTATCGTCGCTCGACCATATGCGAATTCGCCGCGTCGCGATCAGGCTAGCCGCGGAAGCCAAGGCCGGACGACAGGTCATAATTTTCACACATAATATCCTATTCTTTAACGAGGTTATGGACGCAGCGAGCCGGGCTACGCCGCCGATCCCTGTCCATCAGAATTTCATCCATTCATCGAGGGCAGAGGGCTTCGGGATGATCTCGGAGAGTGAACCGTGGGTCATGCTTCCCGTCACCCAGCGGATTGAACGACTGCGCGAGCGGCTCAAGGAATTCGCGGTTGTTGCCGACTTTAACACAGAGGAATGGCGTGCGAAGGCAAAGGATTTCTACTCTGATCTGCGCGAAACCTGGGAGCGCCTTGTCGAAGAGGTGCTTTTGGGTAAGGTTGTCGAACGTTTCAATACGGATGTCCGCACCCAAAGCCTCAAAGGCGTCGTGGTCGAAGACCCAGATTATAAGACTGTCTTTTGGGCCATGAAGAAGGCTTCGGAGCGGTCGGGCCACGACATGGCAATGGGCAAGGCCGCACCAGTATCCACACCGGCCGACATAAAAGTCGATCTGGACGAGATCGATGCCTTTCGGACGGCTGTCGTCAAACGTAAGAAAGGAACAGCAGTTCGGCGCGGGCTTTTGGAGCAGCCACCATCTGCGGAGGTGGCGTAGGAAATCGTCTTTCAATACGATATCGTTCGGAATAAGTCACAACCAATTCGACCCGATACCGCAAAGACTGCTTTGCCCAACGACTGGCACCATGTAGCTTTGATGTATGGCAGTTCCCGATTATCAATCCCTCATGCTTCCCGTCCTCCTGGCGTCCACCATCGGGGAGGTCCGCATCGGCGATGCCGTCGATCGTCTGGCCGATCAGCTCAATCTTACTCCGGCGGATCGAGCCCAACTCTTGCCCTCCGGAAAACAGACCCTGCTCGGAAACCGGATTCATTGGGCCAAGACGTATCTGACCAAGGCCGGTCTGCTGGAAAGCACGCGGCGGGGGCATTTCAGGATCACCGAGCGGGGGCAGCAGGTGGTTGCCTCGCATCCCTCACACATCGACAATGAATTTCTCAATCAGTTCGCCGAATTCCGGCAGTTCACCAAGAAGTCGGCCAATGACGCCTCACAGGACGCCCCTCTGATTGAGCCGCCGCTGGTCAGCCGCGCGGAGACGCCCGACGAAGTCATGCGGGCGGCTCACAAGCAGGTCGAGATAGCGCTTGGGCAGGATTTGCTCGATCGCATTCGCTCGGCGCCGCCCGCGTTCTTCGAGCGTCTCATCGTCAATTTGCTCCTCGGAATGGGCTATGGCGGCTCCGCCGCCGACGCGGGCCGAGCGATTGGTCGCAGCGGCGACGACGGTGTGGACGGGGTGATCGATCAGGACGCACTCGGGCTCGATCGCGTTTATATTCAAGCGAAACGGTATGCGGCGGGCAACAGCATCGGCGCCGGGGCGATCCGGGATTTCTTTGGCAGCCTCGACCGTCACAAAGCAACGAAGGGGCTGTTTGTGACGACCTCAACCTTCTCACCCTCGGCGAAGGAGACCACGGCATTCCTCAGCAAGAGGATTGTCCTGATCGACGGGGAAAACCTCGCCAAGCTGATGATCCGGTATAATGTCGGCTGCCGGATTGAGGAGGTGCTTCACATCAAGAAGGTCGATGAGGACTTCTTCGAGTAGGGGTCTTTGCCCGGGTCTTGGTCGTCACGGTATCGGCGGGCGTGGCGCGAGGCTGACGCCGGCAACGGCTCAAAATTCATGCCGAGGCACCGGCGTCGGATCAAGCGGTTCTTTTTTCGCCGCCTGTTAACCCTTTATCAACTTTTGCTCGGCATACTCCACGGCATCGAGGTAAAACTGGCACGGACCGCCGCAGGGAAAGGACCGGAGATGGCAGCAGGTAAGATGATCCAGGTCGCCGTGGATTGTGAGACGCTCAAACTTGCCATGGCGCTAACCGGACTCTCGGACCCGACCGAACTGGTCGAATTCGCTTTGGGTCTCCTGACGGCGCCGGATCCTTCCGCGGATTTTGCCAGACAATCGCGCGGTAGCCTGCCTGGCTTCGATCTCGACGTCTGATCTGCAAGAGGGTGCCTAGCATACCCATGCGGTGCCGGTGCGACGATAGTGGACCCCGAAAGGACAGATTGGCATGACCCCTGACCGATTCACGATTGCATATCAGGCCAGTGTCCAGGCCTCGTTTTTGACGGAAGCGGACAAAGCCGCCCTGTCCGAGCTGTTCGCGGGTGATCCGGTCAATCGACCGGATGTGACCAAAGCCACGGACGATGGACGCTTTGTCTCGCGGATTGGCAACAAGCTTGTGCTTTGGCACAAGGCTGGCGATGAGCGGCCGGAGATCCTGTCTATCATCGATCGCTCCTTCTGGCCGGCGGCTGAATGAGCGCACTGCATGCGATCTCGGTCGATCTGAAAACAGCAACATCGGAATTGGCATCGTTCAAGGCATGGCTCGGCACGGCAGGATTTGTTGGCGAAACACCTATCGTCGCGGAGATCAGGTCGCGGCCGCACATGGTCTGTCTGCTGGCAGGCGCCCTTGGATTCAGTGCGCCAAACCTGATCCGGTTTGAGTTGCAGATGAAAGGCATGTTCCGCACCGACCTTGTTCTCGGCAACGACGGGCTTCGCCAGTTTGGTCTGATCGAATTCGAAGATGCGATGCCGGACAGTATCTTCAGGAAAGGGACGAAACAGTACCGCTATTGGTCGCCCCGTATCGAGCACGGGTTCAGCCAGATCGTCGACTGGGCATGGGTGCGCAGTGATCATCCCAATGACAGTGTGCTGGTTGCGGGGTTCGGCGGCAGGATCGGGACCAGTACCTATGCGGTGATCTGCGGACGCACGATGAGCCTCCGTGACGATACGGAGGAGAAGCGGTTCGCCCATCGGCGTGCTTCGCTCCGGGTGGAGGGCCAGCGTGCTCTGGTGTTCACGTATGACGAGATGGTCCGCTACATGGAGGACAATCTGAGGGTGCTAAGGAGTTGGAGTTGACGCTAAAATCAGGCGCCGAGCCGACGGTCTTCGGTCGGTGAGGCCAGATGATCGACAAGAGTGCCCCATATAACGAGATAGATTCTCATATCGCGGCTTTTGAGACGCCGTTGAGCACGCAGCCATGGACCCGGGAGACCACACGGAAGGGATGCGGAATGAATGGCAGCGGGGCGGCTGGCATCACTAAAGCAATCGCGCTGAAGTGGTTGGCCCATCGCGAGATCAGTAAACCGCGCTGATGCAAGACCTATCCATGCCGGAACTATTTGTCGCCGTACGTGTCGCGATGATAACGGTCGCGCTGGCGTTTTCCCGGCACACCACGCTTTGGGCACACCGGCTGGAAAAGCTTGTGGCAGACAGGCGACGGCCCCGCCCGCGGGTTTATGGCGGTGGCACCATCACATCCATCCACGCCACGTTTCCCTGCGTTCGCAGCAGACTCGTTCACCCGATTTCCCTGCGTTGGCATGCACGCCAGGGTTGACGCATACTAACTTTAGTGTCAGTAAAACAGCCATGGAGCATACGGCGCCAACCCCGTCCCGGCCTGCCCCGCCCGATCCCGCACAGGACCGGCCGGCTCGCACTATGCCAGGACGCCTCGCAGCCCTGCTGCATGTCGTCCGCGTGCTGCTTGCTCATGGCCGCCGCCTCGTTGAGACCGTCCCGGAGCGGGCCGCCAGCGTGGAATTCGCCACGCCGGCCGCGGTTTGCGCGGACCTACAACCTGCCGACCATCCTCGCCCAGCTGCAGCGCGGTATTCTGCGTGCCATGGCGTTGGAGCGTTATCTGCTTGCACGCGGCGCAAAAGGCCGCGAGATCGCCTTCGTGGAACCGCGCACGCGCACACCGGCCAAGCCGGCGGCCAGCTCGCCAGGGGCGCCTGCTTCTGATGAGGCGGCAAGCGAAGTCCCGGGTGGCCGGGCCAAGCCCCATGTGCATCAGGATAAGGCGTTTGGTGGGAAGGATTTGCCCACTCGTCATGGCCGGGCTTGGCCCCATAGGCATCAGGATAAGCTGTCGGGTGGGGAGGTCTTCACCATTCGTCATGGCCGGGCTTGGCCCGGCCACCCACGACTTCCTGTGCCGCGCCAAGCAAAGTCGTGGGTGACCGGGCCAAGCCCGGTCATGACGGAGAGAATAAAGCCTCGCCCGCGGCAGAATTTTCTCCGTCCGCTGCTTATCCTGATGCCTATGGGGCCAAGCCCGGCCATGACAAAATAGCGGCCGGCCGGGCCATGACGATGGGACGTGAGAGGCGGCGGGGTGGCCCGGCCCGCTCTCGTTGCGGGTGGGACCAGAGACTTGAGAACAATGCCTCATGCCACGAGACAAATTCTCATGGTACGGCTTTTGAGACGCCGTTGAGCGCGCGCCCCCGGAACCGGCGGTCCAGAGGATCGGGTGAAACGGGTCCGCGGGCAGGCGTCAGACCTCGGGCGGCTCTCCCGGAACCGGCACTTTGCCGAAACCGATGATCAGTTCCGTCACCTCGGCGATGGCCTTCTCCGCCTGCTCGCCATCCGGCCCCTTCGCCACCAGCGCCACGCCATTGCCGCTGGCGCGATAGAACGGGTAGCTGCCCAGATCGAGCTCGGGATACCGCTTCTGCACCTCACCCAACCCTTCGGCGATGATGCCTTCCGGCAACCCCAGGACATGCACCGCGCGCATTTCGATCTTCGCACCGCCCTCCAACCGGGGCGCCAGCCATTCGAACATTGACTGCATGATCCGCGGCACGCCGGCCATCACATAGACGTTCTCCATCTGGAACCCGGGCGCGACGCTGATGGAGTTCTCGATCAGCGCCGCGCCGCGCGGCATCGTGGCCATGCGCTGGCGGGCGGCGTTGAACTCGCCGGGTTTATAGCTCGCCTGCATGCGCGGCCATGCGACGGGATGATGTTCCCACGGCACGCCGAACGCGGCGGCGATGCATTCGCTGGTGATGTCGTCGTGAGTCGGCCCGATGCCGCCCGTAGTGAACACGTAGGTGAATTTGGGCCGGACCTCATTCACCGTGGCGATGATGGTTTCGGGCACATCGGGGATCACCCGCACTTCCCGCAGCGGGATCCCCAGGTTGCCCAAACCTGTCGCCAGGAACTGGATGTTCGCGTCGCGGGTTCGCCCGGACAGCACTTCGTTGCCGATGACCAGCAGGCAGGCGGTGGGATTGGCTTTGGGCATCGATCGGTTCCCTAGAGGAAGTCGCGCAGCAGCGGGATCAAAGGCTTGTCGGCGGGTGGCATCTCATACTCGGTCAGCTTCGACGCCCTTACCCAGGCCAGGGTCTGGTTTTCCCGGGGCGTCGGGGTGCCCTTCCAGCGCCGGCAGATGAACAGCGGCATCAGCAGATGAAACCCCTCATAGGCGTGCGAGGCAAACGCGAAGGGTGCCAGACATGCGGCGGCCACGTCGATACCGATCTCTTCCTTCAACTCCCGGATCAACGCCGCCTCGGGCGTTTCGCCGGGATTGAGCTTGCCGCCGGGAAACTCCCACAGACCGGCCATCTTCTTGCCCTCCGGCCGCCGAGCCAGCAGGACGCGGCCATCGACATCGACCAGGGCGCAGGCGACGACCAGCAGCAGCGGCTTGGCATCCGGGCTTTCCGCGTGGGCCGGTGGTGCCTCCGGGTGACCGAAAATGTCGCCACGCGTGGCCTCGAACACCCGCACGTTGTGTTCGTCGCCGGTGGTCAGTGACGACCGGACGCCTGAACCGGTTTCCCGAAACCCGACACGGCGCAACACTTTGCAGGACGCATCGTTGGCTTCCGTGACCTCGGCGACGATCAGGTCCAACGGCAGATTGGCAAAACCCCAGCTCGTCAGGCGCCGCGCCGCTTCGGTCGCGACGCCGTGCTTCCAATAGGCGCGGCCGACCCAGTAACCGAGTTGCCCGGTTCGGCGGGTTGCGTCGATGCGCAGCCCGACGACCCCGACCAGGGTTTCCTTGCGGCCTTCTTTTCCCGTGATGGCCAGATGATAGGCGGCACCATCCGCCAGTTCGGCGGCGGTTGAGGCGATCCACTCGTCGGCCAGCGATCGTGGATACGGGTACGGTATTTCCGCCAGAGTGCGGGTCACCTCCCAATCGTTGACCAGACGATGCAGCGCCTCGGCATCCTGCGGCAGCAATGGACGCAAGGTCAGACGCTCGGTTTTCAGCGGCTCGAACGACGCGACCTTGGGTTTGCCGCTGGCCTTCCGGGGACGCTTCGTGGGCGCGTTGGGCGGTTGTGCGTTGGTGGGAATCGGACGGACCCTGTCATTCTGGCGTTGCCCCAAAGTGGCGCAGGCGGTGCGGGGGGCGCAAGGGTGGACGCGCGGGTTCCGGCGCGGCACGCTGTTTCTTAATCAGCCGGAGGACACGAACATGAAACTTGGCATCCACCTGCCGCATATCGGCCGCAAGGCCGGACCCGACAGCATCCGCCGCGCCGCGATCCAGGCCGAGGAGCTCGGCTTCGACGACGTCTGGGTCAGTGAGCACATCATCGTCCCGAAAGACGGCGGCTATCCGCCGTCCCCCAACTTTTGGGACCCGGTGCTGACCCTGACCTGGGCGGCGGCGGTGACTTCGCGCGTCCGGTTGGGCACGTCGGTGCTGGTGCTGCCGCTGCGCCATCCGCTGCCGTTGGCCAAGGAACTGGCGACGTTGCAAAATCTGTCCGGCGGCCGCCTGATCCTCGGCGCCGGCGTCGGCTGGCTGGAATCCGAATTCGACGCGCTCGGTGTTCCGTTCAAGGAACGCGGGCGCCGGATGGATGAGGGCATCGCCATGATGCGCGCCGTCTGGTCACAGGATCCGGTGACGTTCGAGGCGAAATGGATCCCGGCGAAGATCGAATCGATGCGGTCTCAACCGCAACCCGTGGTGCCGATCCCGATCTGGATCGGCGGATCGTCGGACGCGGCGGTGAAGCGGGCGTTGCGGCAGGACGGGTGGCACGGCAGCCGGGTCACTCCCGACAAGGCGGCGGAGGTGGTGAAGCGGTTTCGCGCCGAACGGCCGAGCGAGGATTTTACCATCTCGATCCGGGTGAACATCAACGCCGGTACTGTCGGCGGGATGCGTGATGCGCTGAGCGCTTATGCCGATGCCGGCATCCAACATGTGATGGCGGCGCCGGAGGATCGCGATATCGAGACGTATCTGGCGACGGCAGAGGCATTTCGAAGGGCTGGGGAGAGTCTCTAGCCAGGCCCAGCTTGTCGGTTGCACCTAAAGGCCAACCGTCACAATCGGGTGTTGCCGGCGGCTCGTCATCCCGTGCCGCCGGCAGCATGCGGCGGTCTGGCTTGTCTGATCCCTATTTGGCCGATTGGCGCACATATGTTTTCCACATTGTCCTGATTATCGCCCAATAGCGGCCAGGCTACAGGCCCTCCCAGCAAATGCGGGAGGCTTAGCCATGACCCATATCTCCAATACCGTGAACCTCGCGGTCGAAGACAAGATCGGCGTTCCTTTTGAGACCTCGCCTTCGTCGCGTGATCTTCCTAAGGCCGTCCGGCCTTCCATCAGGCGGCCGTCTCGCCGGATTCTGCTGCTGGGCGGTGCCGCCGTTCTCGCCGCCGTCGCGCTGGGCGATTTCGGCTGGCACTACTGGACTGTCGGACGCTTCCAGGAATCGACCGACGACGCCTACGTGAAAGCTGACACGACCATCGTCGCTCCGAAAATCCCTGGCTATCTGCGAGACGTTCTGGTGGCGGACAACCAGCCGGTGAAAGCCGGTCAGCCGCTCGCCACCATCGATGATCGTGACTACGCGGTGGCGGTCAGGCAAGCGGAAGCCGATACCGCCTCCGCCCGGGCTGATATCGACAATGTCCAGGCAAGCCTCGACCAGCAGCAGGCGGTGATCGCGCAGGCGCTCGCCACCGTTGAGGTTGACAAGGCCAGCCTCGCGTTCACGCAGCAGGACAATGACCGATACGTCAGCCTCGCCAGGACCGGTGCCGGCAGCATTCAAAGTGAACAGCAAGCGGTCTCCAAACGCCTGATCGCGCAAGGCACATTACAACGCGATCAGGCCGCGGCAATCGCGGCGGAGCGGCAAACCGCGATGCTGCGGGCACAACTCGCCAAGGCGCAGGCAGTGCTCGCCCGGGACCGAGCGGTGCAAGATCAGGCGGCACTCAACCTCGGATATACCACGATCGTTTCGCCGGTGGACGGTGTGGTGGGCAATCGCAGCCTGCGCACTGGTCAGTATGTCCAGACTGGCACGCAGCTTATGGCGGTCGTGCCGGCCAACGGGGTCTATATCGTCGCTAACTTCAAGGAAACTCAGTTGACGGACGTGCGGGCGGGGCAAACGGTGACGGTTGACGTTGACATGTTTCCGAACACCACCGTGAAAGGCCACATCGACAGCATCGCCCCGGCGAGCGGACAGGAATTCGCCCTGCTGCCGCCGGACAACGCGACGGGCAATTTCACCAAGATCGTCCAACGCATTCCGGTGAAGATCGTCCTCGACGCCGCGGACCCGCTGGCCGGCCTGCTGCGGCCCGGGATGTCGGTGACCCCGATCGTCGATACCCGTTCGGCCGCCGCCCCCCAAAACGCCGAAACGAACTGACCGAAAGGACCAGAAACGTGTCCGAATCGTCGAATCCCCCGACCGCCAGCCTAAAGACCTGGATCACCGTAATGGCCGGCCTGCTGGGCGCCTTCATGGCGGTGCTGAACATCCAGATCACCAATGCGTCCTTGTTGAACATAGAGGGCGGGATCGGCACCGGCATCGACAACGGCGCCTGGATTTCGACCGCCTACTTGATCGGTGAGATCATTGTCATACCCCTGACCGACTATCTCAGCCGGGTCTTCTCCTTCCGCCGTTTTCTGCTGACCAACGCCATACTGTTCCTGACGTTCTCCATGGCCTGCGCGTTTGCCAGAAACCTGGAAGAAATGATCGCGCTGCGGGCCATCCAGGGCTTCACCGGCGGCGTGCTGATCCCCATGGCCTTCACGCTGATACTGACCAAACTGCCCGAGAGGCAGCGGCCGGTCGGCATGGCGCTGTTCGCCATCACCGCCACCTTCGCGCCTGCCATCGGTCCCACCATCGGCGGCTATCTGACCGAGAATTACGGTTGGCAGTACATCTTCTTCATCAACCTCGTCCCGGGCACGATCATGGTCGCCACGCTGTTCGCAACGCTGGAGCGTCAGGCCATGCAACTCCGCCTGCTCAAAAGCGGCGACTGGTTCGGCATCCTGACGATGGCCATCGGGCTTGGCGCACTGCAGACAATGTTAGAGGAGGGCAACAAGAACGATTGGTTCGGCTCCCCCTATATTGTCCGATTGGCGGTCGTCGCGGTCATCTCCTTAAGCCTGTTCGTCTGGATCGAACTCACCGTCGCCAATCCGGCGGTTAACCTGCGGCTGCTGACACGGCGCAATTTCGGTCTCGGGACGATGGCCAACGTCATGGTCGGCTTTGTCCTTTACGGTTCGGTGTATCTGCTGCCGCAGTATCTCGGCCAGACGCAGGGCTACAATTCCGAACAGATCGGTTCGGTGATGGCCTGGAGCGGTTTGCCGCAACTCGTCATCATCCCATTCGTGCCCCTGTTGATTGGTCGTTTCGATGTTCGATCCATTGTGATCGTCGGCCTGTGCGTCTTCGGCGGCAGTTTCCTCATGAACACCCATTTGTCCGCCGACTATGCCGGAGATCAACTCTGGCTTCCCAACATCGTGCGTGCCGCCGGGCAGGCGTTGGTCATGGGACCGATGAGCGGCATCGCCATGATCGGCATCGCACAGCTTGAATCAGCCGGCGCGTCAGGAATTTTCAACATGTTGCGCAATCTCGGTGGCGCCTTCGGCACCGCGCTGCTGGGCACCCTCGTCACCAAACGCGAGCAGTTTCATTCCAACATGATCGGCACACCCATCAATCTGGGCAGCGAAACCGTGCGTGAGTGGATTGATAAGGTGACTAACTACTTTATGTCCCGCGGCATCAGCGATCCCGCGAGCGCCCATTCTCAGGCCATCATCGCGTTGGGGCAAACCATCAGACGACAAGCACTGATCATGGGATACAGCGATGCATTCGCGGTGCTCGGCCTGATGCTGATGATCGCCGCGGGCTTCATTCTGTTCACCCAAAAGGGCCAGGCCAGCGGCGCCGGCGCGCATTGAGGATAGCGACACGCGTTGAGACCGCACGACCCAGAAAGGAACCAACTCCGACCTCTTGCGGTTCGTCACCCCCCGGCGGATGATCCGGCGAAACGTCCACCGGGAAAGGGTCCCCTCACCATGAGCTCGCTGCGCGGCAACAACGGCCCCCGCTATCGCCATACATCCGACAACCCGGCACCGTATGAGACGATCACCATCGACAAATTGACCCCGATCATCGGGGCGGAAATCGGCGGCGTGGACCTGTCGGCTCCGCTGCCAAACCATCAGATGGACGAAATCCACCGCGCCCTGGCCGAGAACTGCGTCATCTTCTTCCGTGACCAGACGCTGACTCAGGACCAGCACCTGTCGTTCGGGCGCAATTTTGGCAACCTGCACATCCATCCCGCCGCGCCGCATGCACCCGGCCATCCCGAATTGATGATCATTCGCGCCGACAAGGATAGCCCGAGGGCGAACGGCGAGGGCTGGCACAGCGACGTGTCCTGCGACGTCGAACCGCCGATGGGTAGTATCCTGTACATCCAACAGTGCCCTCCGCGTGGTGGCGACACGCTGTTCGCCAGCATGTATGCGGCGTACGAGGCGTTGTCCGACCGAATGAAGGCGTATCTGGACGGCATGCTCGCGCTGCACGACGGCGAGGACTCCTATCGCGGCACCTACGCCAACCTGGGGGTGGCTGATAAGCCGGTGTATCCGCGCGCCGAACACCCGGTCGTCCGTACCCATCCGGTGACCGGCCGCAAGGCCCTGTATGTCAACCGCGGCTTCACCAAACGTCTGCTCGGTGTGCCGCGCGACGAGAGCACTGCGATCCTGGCGTATCTGTATGACCACGCGGAAAATCCGCTGTTCCAGTGCCGGTTCCGCTGGACCGAGAATGCCGTGGCGTTCTGGGACAACCGTTGCGTCCAACACCGCGCGATGTGGGACTACTGGCCGCACACACGGTCGGGGTTCCGGGTGACCGTGGCGGGCGACAAACCGGTTTGATCAGTCGTCCGAAACGCCGCCCCGGTTCCGTTGCCGTGACGGCAGGCAAGGAAGCAGCAAAGATTTTTACCACGGAGGAAGCGGATAACCACGAAGCAACCGTCTTTGTCGTTGCGGTCCTATCACCCCGCAAGCATGGGGGCTCTGCCCCCAAACCCCCGGGATATTTGAAGCCCAGTGATGGCAAGTGTAAGGTTTCGTGGCGGCACAGGCGGGGACGCCGATGGCCGCGCCCGGTGATGCGAC
>CAIZFE010000066.1 GCA_903932145.1 uncultured Rhodopila sp.
AGCACTCCTTTTTTGAAAAAAAGGAGCAAAAAACTTCTCCCAATTTGCTTCCAAATCCACAAGCCTGAATGGAATTGTATGGCAACGCCAAGCAACAGATGAAGTTTTTTGGTTCTTTTTGTTCAAAAAAGAACAGCCTCCACCCTGCAACGTGCCTCCCGCCGATCCTGCCTTACAGACGCCGCCCACAGAGAAAATTCAGGTTTTAAGCTGCATCGACCGCAGTAGGATTCCATCCCATTCATCGCTATGGTACCCAGCAGGAGCCGGCAACCATGCGCACCACTCAGCAATTCAGCATCACTCTGCCGCTTGATATGGCCGAAGCGGTGGAAGCCAAACTCAAGTCCGGCGGCTACGCCTCGGTCAGCGACGTCATGCGTGACGGCGTGCGCGCCCTGCTGGAGCGCGACGCGGCGGTCGAGCGCTGGCTACGAGAGGAGGTCGTGGCGGGCCATCAGGCCTATTTAGCCGATCCGTCCCAAGGGGTTCCCGCCGAGGATGTGCTCGGCCGCATCAAAGCCCGTCGCGCCGCCTTAAAGGATTGCGCAACCTGAAGTCTGGAAATTGACGTCACGGGGAGTGAACGGTATTGGCCTTCCAAGTGATATAGGGTTGCGTTGAAGCGGCCCATTTTTCGTCGATTTCGACGAGGACGGCTGATACGAGGCGCAGAAGTGCGTGGGTGCTGGGGAAGACGCGGACTTTGACGGTTCGGCGTTTGATTTCCTGCTGAACGGTCCTTTCGATTGGGTTTGAGGTGCGCATTTTCAGACGGTGATGCTCGGGAAGGCTGAACACGGCGAGGCCTTCGGGGACATTGCGTTCGAGCCATTGGCTGAGAGCTGGGGCGGTTTTGGCATAGCGCTGCACCAGAAGACGCAGTTCGGTATTGGCTGCGTCCATATCCTTGGCATTCCACACGGCGCGCAGTTCCGCGCCGATAACGCTTCGGATGGCATTGGACGGCGCGTGGTGGATCGCGTTCTGCGCGAGGTGGAATTGACAGCGCTGCCAGGTCACGCCGCCGAACACGGCACGTCTGGCGGCGCCAAGGCCGGCATGATCATCGGAGGTGATGAACTGGACGCCCCGGAGGCCGCGTCTGACCATGTTGTCGAGGAAGGCGCGCCAATGGACCTCGGCCTCGGACAGGGCGACAGAGACCCCCAGCAGGCTCCGGCGGCTGTCCGGTCCGATCCCGATGGCCGAGAGAATGGTTGCGTCGCGGACGATGCCGTCGATCCGGACTTTCTCGTAGCGGGCGTCAAGGATGAGATAGCGGACCTCGCCGAGGGGCCGCTCGCGCCATTGTTCGAGGTCGTGATCCAGCAGCTTGCTGGCTCGGCTGACCTGCGAGGAAGACAGGCCGTCGATGCCGAACTTATCCAGGATATCAGCGACGTCGCGGGTGGAGACGCCTTTGACGTACATCTCGGCGACCGCCAGCATCAGCGCACGCGACGAGCGGGTGCCGCGTTCCAGGGAGCGCGGATAGAATGGTTCATCGGTGCCGGCGGTTTTCGGCACGTCAACAACCAACGTGCCGGCCGCGGTATCTATACGCTTGGGTTTGATGCCATTGGCATAGCCGCGGCGTTCGTCCGTGCGCTCATAGTGACGCGCGCTCAGATAGTTCTCCCGCTCGAACCGCATGGCGAGGTTGAACAGGCGGGTGAACACCGCCGCCATTCCTCCCGGGCCTTGCGCGACCAACTGTTCCATCAACTCGTCGATGATCCTATCGTGGGTGTCAGGCATCGTGTGGG
>CAIZFE010000067.1 GCA_903932145.1 uncultured Rhodopila sp.
TCGTCGTGGTGGACTGCTGCCGGCAGGCCTCAAAGCGCGACGCTGGCAGCGGCAGCATCGCCGCACGGTCTTCTTCCAGCCGCTCTGACTTGGTGGCGTCTTTGCCTCTCACCCGCCGCCGCCGGTCCTCCTCGCAACGCTGTCGCAGCCGCGCATTAAGCTCGGCAAGATCACGCACCTGCGGCACCGGCACCAGGAAGCGCGCCAGGTAGAGGCTGCTGGTGTCGAACACGAACATGGTGGCCGCCGAGGCGATGCCCCAGGACACCATGATGCGGGCCAGCCAGACACGCCCGCCATAGCGCGCCATCAACAGGTTGCTGGGGACTTCGCAGGCGACGTAACCGATATAGAAGATCGTACTGGCAAAGCCGAAGGCGGTGGCGGAGAGCCCCAGGTCCTTGTTCATCGACAGCGCGGCAAAGCCGATATTGATGCGATCGAGATAGTTGATGATATAGGTCAGGAAAAGAAACGGGATCAGCCGCAGTCCGACCTTGTTGATCACCCGTAGCCGCTCGCTGGTCATCGAAGCGGACTGGACGCCGAAATTCCCGAACATAGTAGCCCCCTCTCGCGTAGTGCCGCCGCGATTGCCGCCGCTTCCCCTTAGGTTCCCCTTGGGTCCTTGGATTTGCTCCCTCGCCGGGCGCTTTTCCTTACCAGCCGCCATTGAGGCGGCGGCCAAGGGGCCGGAGGGCCCGCCCCGGCGAGGGCTATTATAGACTTAGTGCAGGATGCCTCTTTGCTTGAGCCACATGGGCATCAGCTCGTTGTCGACTTGGGCGGATATCTGCGGCGCCAGCCGGTGCATCAGGTCGGCCATCGACTGGCTGACGTTGAATCCGCCGACGGCGCCGTCGAACACCAGGACGTTCTCGGTCTTGGCGAAATTGCGGGCGAAGCCCAGCGCCTTGGGCAGAGTCTCCACTTTCATGGCGTAGTCCATGAACTGGGCGTTCTGTTCGTCCTGCTCCAGCAGTTCCGCCTGTGCCCCCACCGCCATGACCGGAAGTTGCTTGGGAAAGAAGGTGCCTGGATAACCCTTGGAGCAATAGTTCAGGATCAGTGCCTTGATGGCCGGGTTCGGTGGCGGCAGCACCCCGGTCACCAGGGGCTTCACGTCCGGATAGAGCATGTCGGAGTACCGGGTGAACGGGGTGAGCTTGCGCAAATCGAGCTCGTCGACATTGGCGTTCAGGAAATTGCCGAACAGGATGCCGCCGGCCGTCGTATAGGGAATCGGCCCCGGATAATCGACGATCAGGATCGCCTCGTCGATGGCCCCCAACAGGGTGAGGATCTTGCCGTACCAATGCAGGTTCAGCTTGGTGAACAGCTTGTCCTGGGCCACAAGGTCCTCGTTGGCGTCCACCCCCATGATGCCTTCCGGTCCCACCTGCAGCATGCAGCCGCAGACGTACTTCTTCTGCACGAACTCCGATTCCCAGATCAGCCGCGGCAACAGGTTGGCCATCCGGGGGCCGGTGCTCTGATGATAGGAGGAACGGGTCTCGATGGTGGCGTAGGACATGGCGAAGGGCTTGAACAGGCGGCCCATCTGCCGGTGATAATGGAGTTCGCGCACGTCGTTGTTATGCGCGTGGATGATCCAATGGGCGTTGTAGGCACTGGCAATGCCATAGAGCGTGCCGATCGGCGTCTCGATCGGGACGCCGCGATCCACCGGCGCGATGCCTTGCGCCTGGCCCTGGAAATAATCGTCGAGCCCGAACTTCTTGATGTATTCCTCGGTCTCGCGGAAGCGCAGCCCGACGCCGGCCCGCAGCCGGATATTGCTGGTCCCCGAACGCCGTTCGACCTCGTCGCGAATGGTCCGCACCATTTCCGCGTAGGCATGGCCGCCGTAGATCGAGTAGCCGTGATGCGAGGTGAGGATGTTGACCGAATCGCCCGGCTTGATCTTCTCGAGATTGACGCCGGCCAAGGCGGCCACCGTGCGCTTGCGGATTTCCTCGCGGGTCAATTCGGGGGTCGCGGCCACGACCGGCTGCTGGTCGATGGGAAACAGTTCGGACGCCTTCACCGAGATCAGTCCGGGAAGATCCGCCGCCCGCATCTTCAACTTCGCCGGGTCGATGTTGTAGTACGAAGCCCGCGGCTCGGTCGGTTTGAGCGTTTGTGTTGCCATCGGTCAATCCTCGCTCGGGTACATGGCGTGCGCCGCCTCGAGATCTTCGTTCAGATAATACTCGGGGTATTTGTCTCTGACGTCCTGCGGCAAGTCCCAGATCGTGACGTAACTTCCATAATATTGCCAGCCTGGGGCCTTCTGCAGTTCGACCCCGGCGCCCTTCAACAGGCGCAGCACCGCGGTGATGCACAGAACCCCGCACCCGGTCCGAATCCCCGTCGCCAATGCCAGCGACTCCGGCGTGCGATGGCCCAGCAGGATCGCCGCCGCGACCTCACGTGCCTGGGTTTGGCGGCAGAAGCAGATGATCTGTTCTTCGTGCATATGCGCGGCATGACAGATCCGGGCGACCTCAGCCGGATCGGCACGGGTCCAGTCGACACCGAACGGCAGCGGCTCGTCGCGATCTTCCATGCGGATGGCATGTTCCGGGCAGCGGGTCATGCAGATGGTGCAATCCAGGCATTTTTCGCTGTCGATCCGGATGAATCGCCCGCTCCCCACCATCTCCAACCGGATCGCTTCGGTTGGACACAAGCGGACGCAGACGGGGCATCTGGTGCAAAGCGCATCGTCGATGACGGCAACATGCGTGACGTACGGCATCCCCAATGCCCCTCCCTTCCCGTCTGTTCCTACGAAATGCGACCGGATCCGATGGTCACGATGCGGCCTCGGATCGCGCTACCTGTTGCTGCTTCAGCAAGATTTCATAGCCTCGGGCCATATGCGCCAGATAAGCCCGCTTGGCCCCCTCCGGATCCCTTCGCTCGAAGCAGCGCAGGATTTCCTCGTGCTCGCGCAATGCCGAGACGGTTCGCTCGGGAAACATGACGAAAATAGCCCTGGTCCGGGGATAGATCGCCCCGACCTGCTCGATTTGCCGAACCAGCACGGAATTCCCGCAGGAATAGAATATGACCTCGTGGAAACGGCGGTTCAGGTCGGAGAAGGAGACCAGATCGCCCTGTTGTGCCGCCACCCGCATCTCGTCATGCGACTGCTTGAGTTCGGCAAAGGACTCGGGGGATATGTTGACGGCTGCCTTGCGCGCCGCCTCGCCTTCCAGCAATTGCCGGACATCATAGACATCGGTGTATTTGTCGAAATCGGGCCGGGTGACGCGGAAGCCCACATGCGGGGTGTATTCCAGCAGCCCCTCGGCCTCAAGCTTCTGCATCGCCTCGCGGACCGGGATGTCGCTGGTGTTGAGCTGTTTGGCGATCTGCGAGATGCCGATCTTCTGGCCGGGCAGGTATAGCCCCTCGACCACACTCGTCTTGATGGCGTCATAGGCCAGACGAGACTTCGTATCGAATCGTACGATCGGTTCCATTGCCCTCACCGCCCTGTGCGCAGGCATATCATATATAATATTGGATTGGGGCTGTCAAACGACGCGTCACCCATCCGCTCCCAATACAGAAAAGAACAATCCGATGGCACCAGGAATTAGGTGGCGCCGTACACAGAACAGTTCCCATCTGACGCCACTGCTGTCCGGTTAAAACGCGAATAGATTCAATTGGTTAGTTATTTGCGAAGTATCGGGTTTGTATTCGTTGATGGTAAGCGCTTGTTTCATATCGATTTTCTCGAAGAGGGTGACAGAAA
>CAIZFE010000068.1 GCA_903932145.1 uncultured Rhodopila sp.
CGTTGTGTCCGTCAATGTGTGCAAAAGGCATGGCACCATAGCCAGTGATGTTTCTTTGTTTGGCTGAACGGGACCGTTTCTTCGTCCCGGCCTGAAATCCCGATGGCAACGCCCGGGGCCGCGGTCAAGGACGGCCTTTAGGCCGCCGCCCTGGCGGCGCGAAGCGTCCTTGACGGGGGTCCCGGGCGTTGCCACGCTTGGAAAGGGCATGACTTTTCTCATGCCGCCACCTTCATCTGCTGCTTCTTGTGCTCGCGCAGATCTTCCATATTCAGATAGCGCGGGCTTTCCAGCCATTCCTCATGCGTCTCGACCGCCAGGGCCCGCACCAGCCGCAGGCAACTGGCCGGGCTCGGGAAGATCCGCACGACATGCGTGCGGCGTTTGATCTCCTGGTTCAGCCGCTCCAGCATGTTGGTCGATTTCATGTGTTTGTGGTGCGACAGCGGCAGCCGGTAATAGGTCAGCGTCTCTTCGATGTTTTCTTCCACCCAGTCACACAGCCGGGCGTATTTGCTGCTCCACTTCAACAGCCATGCGGCGAGGTCGCGCCGCACTTCGGCGATCTCGCGACGGTCGTAGATCCAGCGCAACTCTTGCAAACAATCGTCGTTCGCCCGCCGCGGCAGGTGGTCCAGCGCATTACGCAGGAAATGCACGTAGCAGCGTTGCCAGGCGGCTTCGGGCAGCACCTCGCGGATCGCCTGCTTCAGGCCGGGATGATCGTCCGAGACCACGAATTCCACGCCGTGCAGCCCTCGCTGCTTCAGATCCAGCAGGAAGTCCCGCCAACTCGACGCACTTTCCCGGTTGGCCAGGTCCACTGCCAGAACCTGCCGGTGACCATCACTCGCAACCGCGATGGCGATCAGCGCCGCCTGGCTCGCGATCACGCCGCCTTCGCGCACCCGTTCGTAGCGCGCGTCCAGGATCAGGTAGGGATACGGTTCGTCCAACCGCTGCGTCGCAAAGGCCGTGAGCGCCGCATCCAGGGTCTTGTTCATCTCGCTCACCGACGAGGCCGAGAAGCTATGCCCGCACAACTGCTCGGTCACCGCCTTAACCTTACGGGTCGAGACCCCCTGGACATACATCTCGGCCAGCGCACTTACCAAAGCCCGCTCCGAGCGCTGATAGCGCTCGAACAACTCGGTCGAAAACAGGCCGGCGCGGTCGCGGGGAACGCGAAGTTCGATCGTCCCCACACGAGTGATCAGCGAGCGACTGTAAAAGCCGCTGCGGTAGCCAAGACGCGAGCCCACCCGCTCGCTCCGCTCCGCCGCCAACGCCTCCGTCATCTCCGCCTCCAGGGCACTCTGGATCGCCGCCCGCACCGCTGTCCGCAAAAAATCATCATCGCCCGACAGGATCGCTTTAAGATCGGTGGCTTCAGTCTTAACTTGCCGCTTGGTCATGGTGTGCGCCCTCTCCACAGGGTTGGTGACGTTGAACATCACCAGCATGCCATGGCCACTTCAGCCAACTCAGCTTTTGCACATCGATCCGGACAGTATC
>CAIZFE010000069.1 GCA_903932145.1 uncultured Rhodopila sp.
CTGTTCGAAGGCGGAGCGGGCGAACGCATCCGCCGCAGGCTGTTGGAGGAATTCGACTGCCACACCCTGTTGCGCCTGCCGACCGGGATATTCTACCGCCAAGGCGTCAAGGCGAATGTCCTGTTCTTCCACGCTCGGCCGAGGCGCGCGGAACCCTGGACGCAAGACCTTTGGGTGTATGACCTGCGCACGAACAAGCGCTTCACCCTCAAAGAGCGTCCGCTCCGCTCCGCCGACATGGCCGATTTCATCGCCTGCGCCCGGCTGGCGGAGCGTGGTGCAAGGCAGGAAAGCGAACGCTTCAAACGCTACACCTATTCCGAGTTGGCCGCACGCGAACGCCTTGACTTGAATCTTTCCTGGATACGGGAGGAAGGCGCCACCGATCCCGCGACCCTGCCACCGCCCGCCGAAATCGCTGCCAGCATCGCGGATGAGCTTGAGGCCGCATTGGCTCGGTTTCGAACGGTTGCGGCTAAGCTCGGGTGATGCCGCAAGCGACATAGGATTGTCTGCCGGGCCATGGAAGGGGCGAAGGTTAGACCTCCTCCACCGTTCGCCGAGCATCGGCTGCCAAGACACGGATGCATTGCCTGAACTGGCGGCTTTCCTTCGAGTAGCTACCGTGCCGCGTATTGGCCCGCCGCATCCGTTCCAGCCCGTCCGGTGTGCGCGGGCCGGTGCTCTTTCCACCGTGCATCCGACATTGACCGTTGGGCATGGCGGGCGCCTTGCAAGCTCTACCGCTCCGGGTTCGTGCGCCGCAGCGGGGGCATGACTGCGCCAGCGGGAGCGTGGTTTGCCAATCCGGTAGGCGATGTATGGGGTTGTCCCTCAGTGCCGACTTCATGTCTCCCCCCATACCCCAGGTGTCACAAGTTCGGGCCGGTCAAGTATTGGCACTGCCGCCGATGCCTCAAGCGCGGCCAGTGGGGGCGGGGCGCATGGACCTTGTGATACGTTCCCGACAATCGCCCGACCGCCGTCCTGAACCACCACACGCTCGACGCGGACCACTTGCGGACGCTTGCCCCGTTTGCGGTCGAGGGCCTCCAGCATTTCCACCATGGTTCGGGCGAGATTGGCCCCATCCCGCCGCAGCTTGGATGCAGTGTCACTCGGCTGATCGATAATCATTGAGCGGCGGAAACATTCCATCGCCCCGAAATGCAGCGCGACAGTTTGGGCAGCCAACATCCCCTCAATTTCATCGGTGGGCTTGAACGCCTTCAATGCTGCCATGACCGCCTGAATTCGGTTCGTCTGGCCATCTTCCTCATTCGACGGAACCCAAATGGTAGCCAACGCCTCACGCAGCAAAACGTTGTTGAACGTTTCGACCCGAGAGCCGCCTACGCTGGCAAAAGCGTTCGGGCCTCCCCTGATAACGGGGGGACCTTGGGAGGGCTTTTCAACCGCGAACATTCCATCGGCCGGCGCCGCGAGTTTTCCTGTCTCAGCTTGAGGCGGGGTGGTCATCGATTGCGCTCCGAGTTGTTCGAGAAAGTTCTTTCAATTCGCGCCGCTGGGGCGAGTAAACCAAATCGGTTGACGGGGCGTCACTCGAAGAGCTGCCGAAACCCCAATGGCTAGATCGGGCAAACAGCGCCGACGATGCCGAACGTTGGGCGGCGCTGTCAGTTGGTGGACACAGGCATAAGCCATCGTAGAGTATCCCGCATGGTTAATTTCATGGTGTATTTGTTTGGGACGCTAAACGCGGTTTTAGGGGCAAGACCGCTATTGGTTTGGGACGCTAGGCTGTTTGTGTCCCAAACCAATAGCGGTGGTCCGGTTTGGCGTCCCACCAGAGTTGCGGGATTTTTTCATCTTGCCGGCTTTGATCCCTTTCGCCTCTGCGGCGTGCAAACGGTAGCGGGCGGGCCTCTTCCCGATGCCATCAACCGTCCGCTCTATTTTGCCTTTGCTCATTAAGGATACAAGGACCCGCTGTAGTGTCGCTTTCGGAATGCCAGCCTGAGCCGAAGAAATCGTGCGATCTTCATTCAGTAGCGGCGAACCGTCGGCGTTACGGTCTACCGCCTGGAAGTAGAGAAATAGCTTCATTTCGTTGGCTGATAGCTGTGCCGCTAAATGGCGCAATTTTTCGCAGTGTATTCGGTAAGCGCCACGCAGCTTTGGGTCATTGTCCCGTTTCCATCGTGGTATCGCGTCGCCGTCTCGATGGGGAAGCCTATAGACGGCTGCACGACCCTCCGATTGTCCTCCCATTCTGCCCGGCCGGATACCGTCTCTAACCTTCTCGACGATCAAGGCAGCAGTTAGCTCGGCCAGACAGGCAGTGACGGAATTCGGAGACATTTGCAGATGATCAATTGCCATTTTATGGGGCAAGATCAGTTCGTGGTTGGGGTTGAAGTTGGCTTCTAACATTACGTGTATGCGCATCGCAGCACCGGACAAGGCCCGGTAGGTCGCACAACCGAGCAGGTCGGCTCGTATTGTGGCATAAGGATCGCGCCTTGGGCTGCTTCGACCATGCGGCAGCACTTTCCGACCAATCGTCATGCGGGTTGCCTCCCTGCCAACGTGCCGCTAGCGGATTGCCGTAGTCGCATGGTATTGTCGGGACAGTCACGAGCCGAACAATCGCTACGCCGCCGGTATCCGCTAGTCGGAACCGGCGGTTACTGTGATAGCAGCAAAATCAGCGATATCGTGGCCAGCATGGCTAGCGTTCCCGCTAGCTCGCCGAGGGAGTTCACGTAGCCACCTGTTGCGCCAATTCAGCAGCCCGACTGGCGAACGTCCGCTTTTCCATCCATGTGGAAATATCAGTCTCGCGGTAGAGGATGCGGCGCTTGCCGACCCGGACGAACGGAGGGCCATCGCCCGAAACACGCCAACGCTGCGCCGTGCGGGCCGGAATGTTGAAGGTAGAGAAAAGATCGCGTTCGGTGAGAAATCGTTCAGTCATTCAAAGCCATTCCATTTCTTTGGAGGGGCAAAGGCACGCTACGGTTAGCGCCTTCACCCCGGCCGGGCGAATAAATTTATCGTCCTCTCTCCTCCCGGCTCTAATGGCCTTTTCCGCATCGCGGTTGCGCGTTCAAACAACATATTGCGCCTGGGATTGACGTGCAAGCGTATATGTGGAGGGGGTGGGCGTTATCTGGCGGAAAGTGGCGGTTCGACGCAGAATTGCCACACTGTGTCTGGATGGACACAATAAAGTAAACCAAAATGGTTGTCTTTATTGCCTGTGGAACGAAGAGCGTGAACGCACCAAGCTTCTAATGTGACATTCCGCTCCGCTTCCAGCGGGTGCTTCCGATAACCACGAGCAACGGCAAACAGCCGAGGCTGGTGGCGAGTGACTTGTCACCACGGGATCGAATCCGGGTGGGCAAGGTTGGAAAGCCTGTCCGGTGGAAGCCTGCAACCACAATCGGGTTAAGCGCGACGGAATGCGATGATGTTGTCGTCACGGGCCGCCTTATCGGGCGTGCAGTTCAGGACGTGCTTACTCCACTCCTTCAGCGCAGCTTGGCGTTCCGCTGCGAAGTCATGTCTCTGGTAAACACGAGCGACGGCGGAAAGAGCATGAGGCTGGTGTGCGAGCAACTTGTCAGCAACCACGGGATCGAACCCGAGACTGGCCAGCGTGGAAACGCCCGTCCGGCGGAAATCGTGCAATCGCCATTCGCTCACGCCAGATGCCTTATCGAGTGCGATCTTGACCTTACTGAACCCGCTAACGGCCGTCTTGCCGGTTGTGGTGAAAACGAGGTCTTGCCCTTCGATCCGAGTGACTGCCGACAATGCTTCTTGAGCGGCATCGGTTAACGCCACGATGTGTGGTTTGCCGAGTTTCATCCGTTCGGCGGGGATCGTCCAGGTTGATAGGTCCGGCGTCAATTCCGACCACCGCATGGCGGCGACTTCCTCCCGCCGCGCCAATGTCAGCATTAGCATGCGTAGCAGCGGCCCCCATGGCTCAGGCAACGCGACTGCGGCCCGCCATATCGCGGCTATCTCCTTATCGTCCAGAACCCTTTCGCGGGCCGGGATCGCCGGGGCAATCGGGAGGCCAAGGAACGGATTGCCGTCCAGCTTGCCGCGCCGTTGCCCCCAAGTGAAGCAAGCCCGACCATAAGCCAGGGTTCGGCTTGCCATCGCGACCGCTCCGGCCTTCATCATCTTGTCCAAAGTGTCCACGACGATCTTGCGGTCCAACCGCGCGGCGGGCTTGTTTAGCTGGCTCGCGAACCCGACCCGCAAGGCGCGCTCTGCCTCCGCCTGATAGCGGGGCCGACGTTTCGCCAGATGAAGCGCGGCCCAATCCTCAATCAATCGATCAAGGGTCAAGGCCACCTCGGCTTTTGCAGCGGCGACTGCGGCCCGCTTCTCCCGACGCTCGGCAACGATGTCGATCCCGCGCGCCATAGCCCCCAGGCGGACGCGGGCGGCGTCCCGTGCCTGTTCAACCGTCAACGCACCCCAAAGCCCCAACGCCTCCCGGACTTTCCGGCCTGCTGCATCCGTTCGCTGAATGAGAAAGGTCCGGGTGCCTTTGACGGTAACGCGCACGCCCAAGCCAGGGCACTCGCTATCGAACACCAAACGGTCTTTCTTGCCCGGCAGCGTCGCCAACGTCGCCATATACCGTTCGGTGAATTTTGGCATTATGTGCAATCCCGTAACATGATGCGGACCCGGAGCGGACCCAGCGGAGGGTCTTTCTTGGGTCCGCAAGGTGGTGTATGGCGGGAGTATAGTGCGGATTATCGAATGTTCCTAGCACATTAGGCGGCTTGTGGTGATATTTGGCGGTTCTAGGTTTCTTATTCGTAATCAGTAGGTCCACAGTTCAATTCTGTGCGCCGGCACCATTTAAATCAATGCCTTAGCGGTTGTCACCGTTCTATGATTCTCAATTAGAATGGTTGTTGCCCATTGGTCCCTCCGGCTTCGGTCGCCGTCCTAGGTGCGTTGCGATGCAAACAAGCCAACGACTCCATCGTTTTCGGGGTCGAGGGTTCGAGCTCCATCACCCCCTCCAATCAGTTCCTTTCCAACCAATCTCCGCCCCAATTCGAACCGGCACATAGGCCGGCTTCCGGGCGGTTTTGCGTGTGAGGGTTGGGATTCCAATTCCGGAACGATGCGCGAATTCTCTCTCCCAACGGCGCATTCTCTCTAAGGCTTGGGAGTCGCCCGATTTACTCGACAAGCTTTTTCCGCAGCAATTTCAATGAAAACTGATTTGCAGGTCGCTGGAAAATTGGTGTCCCGTCCGCTCCTCCTGTCGCGACTTCGAATTGTCGCGGCGCACTCAACCTGTCCGGTGCCTATCCATTCAGCCTGGCAAGTCCATCGTTTGAGCCGTGTGATCTCTGCAAGCGACGCTCAGTCATGAGTGACCCGGGGGGATGCCTGAAGGCGCTATCCCTGGTCGGCGATCATCCCGCGCACCAATGGAATGACCCTGCTCCCGTATAGCTCGATGCTGCGCATGAGTTTTTCATGCGGCAATGGGCCGGCGCTGTATTTGAGCTGGAAGCGAGACAGCCCCAGTTCCTTCACCGTGGCGAAAATCTTGCGTGCGACGGTTTCCGGCGAGCCGACATACAGCGAGCCATGATTGGCTTCCCCGTCGAATTCAGCGCGCTGCATCGGCGGCCAGCCGCGTTCCTGTCCGATACGGTCACGCATCTGCTTGTAGTCGGGCCACATCTCCTCCCGCGCCTGAGCATCTGTGTCTGCCACATAGCCGGGCGAGTGGACGCCGAACGGCCTCACCGCGGTACCAAAACGCGCATGGGCCCGTTTGGAAAGATCCACATAAGGCTGGAAGCGTCGAGGATCGCCGCCGATGATGGCCAGCATCAAAGGCAGATCGTATTTCGCCGCACGCACCACTGAGTCCGGACTGCCTCCAACGCCGATCCAGGTTTTCAACTGGCGGCCCTCCACCTGAGGAAACACGCGTTGCTCAACCAGCGGCGGGCGGGTTTTACCCTGCCAGGTCACCACCTCCTGCCGGATCAGGGTAGCGAACAGGTCCAGCTTGTCCTCGAACAGATCTTCGTATTGAGACAACTCATAGCCGAACAGCGGGAAGGACTCCGTGAAGGAGCCGCGGCCGAGAATGACCTCTGCCCGCCCGCTGGAGGCGGCGTCGAGCGTGGCAAATCGCTGGAACAGTCTGATCGGATCGTCCGAGCTAAGCACGGTCACGGCGGTGCCGAGACGAATGCGTTTTGTGCGCCCGGCGATAGCGGCCAGCACGACTTCCGGCGCGGAGATAGCGAAATCAGCGCGGTGGTGCTCACCGACGCCAAAGAAATCAACACCAACCGCTTCGGCCAGTTCGGCTTCGGCGATCACATTGCGGATGACCCGGGCATGCGGCAGCAGCGCCCCGGGGCTGATGCCCGCATCGGATGTAACGTCCCCAAACGTATCCAAACCAAATTCAAGTGGCTGCGGCATGCGATCGGATCACCAGGTTATTACAGCGGGTAAGCTCACTCCGCGGTTCAAGGCAGCGTGGCAGGGTGTTTGATGCACAACAGGATGCGACAGCGGCGACACTGCCTTCATCAACGAAATCCGCGGCTACGTCGCGCGATGGCGCGCCCTGCGAAATCCTGCCGACCAAGGCGTCACCGGCGTAACGCAACGGCTGCTCGACCATTGGCCCTAAATCGCGTTGGGCACAACATCAACCGCCCGGGCCAGCGTGCCACCCTGAATGATTCGGATCGAGGTTGCCGGTGCGCCGATCGGGATGGCCAAATCCTGAAATGCCTGCGCTACGCGGAGCAACATCGCGGACTTTGCACGTCGCGTCAGGCCAAAGTGTTGGATCGCAAAGGCCAGCTCATAAACAACGAGGGAGTCCGAAAATCCGCACGCATAGGCAACTGGGGTGGTCCCGTCGGCAATGTCGGCATTGCCGTCGGCAGCGGCCAACAGTGTATCGATGACCAGCGCGGGCTTTATCGACAGGTCCACATTGAGCCGAATAATGCAGAAATGCGGCCCTTGAGGGCGGCTGTGGTTCGTAACGATAGCCTTCGAAACGAAGCTGTTTGGTATCACGACGGTGTCGTTCGACAAGGTCCGGATGCGCGTGGCACGCCAGTTAACCTCGATAACCTGTCCCGAAATCTGCTCGGCGACAGTGATCCAGTCGCCCGCCCCCAGGGGACGTTCGATGTTGATGGCAAGACCGGCGAAGACGTCGCCGAGCGTATTCTGTAACGCGAGGCCCAGGACGATGGCCAAAACGCCGGATGTTGCCAGTAGTGCTGATATCTGTTGCTTGAAGACGGTGTCCAGGATACCTACGAACGCCAGGACATAGATGAGCGCAGATGCCAGATCGGCAAACAGGCGTCGCGCATGGGGTTCGTCGTTGTTCGGGAAGATCGTCTGGCGAAGAATTAGGTCAAGCAGGCTCTTAACGAGCCAGGCCCCAAGTATCCACCAGATAATTCCGAACAGCTCGCGTGGCGGATGCCAGCCGCTGGCTGTCGCATCGAAGAGAAATTCTCCGACCGGGTTGCCCGTTCTGGGAAACAGGGCGGTGATCAGCAGCAGCAAGCTGGCCCCCCCGAAAAGAGGGCGGTGGGGCCGCAGGCGGGGTAGCATTCCCCAGACGAGGAGGACCGCCGCGGCGGCCAGGATAGAGATCTCCGTCCAGCCAAACATCGTGCTGCAATCCTTCCGCCGATGTCCGGCTTTTTTCGATCGTTGGTTCTATTGCGGCTGGAGAACGGCCGCGCCTTTGAACCGTCCCGCACGAAGATCTGCCAGTGCCTGATTGGCCTGTCGGAGCGGGTATATCGTCGTTTTCGTAACGATCCGCACTTTCGGTGCCAGAGCCAGGAAATCCAGGCCGTCCTGCCGCGTCAGGTTCGCGACCGAGAGAAGTTGGCGCTCTTCCCAAAGGATCTCATAGGGAAAACCGGGGATGTCGCTCATGTGGATACCCGCACAGACGACCCGGCCGCCCTTTCGGACGGACTTTAGCGCGGTAGGGACCAGATTCCCTGCCGTCGCGAAGATGATCGCCGCATCGAGCTGTTCCGGCGGATTTTCATCCGATCCGCCCGCCCAGACAGCACCAAGTTCGCGGGCGAACGCCTGTGCGGCACCGTCGCCAGGCCGTGTAAAGGCGAACACGGATCGGCCTTGCCACCGGGCGACCTGCGCCAGGATATGTGCGGCGGCGCCAAAGCCGTACAGGCCCAGTTTTTGGCCATCTCCCGCGATCACCAGGGAGCGCCAGCCGATCAGGCCAGCGCAGAGCAGCGGGGCCAGTGACACATCGGTGCCGGTTTCGCCCAGGGAAAATGCGAAACGGGCATCAGCGATCGCGGCGGTCGCAAAGCCGCCGTCATGTGTGAAGCCGGTGAAGCCCGGGTGGTCGCAAAGGTTCTCCCGCTGCATCTTGCAGTAAGGACACGTGCCACAGGTATGACCGAGCCATGGGATGCCGACGCGTTGGTGCATTTGCAAGCCCTGCACGCCTGGCCCGATGGCGTCGATGCGCCCCACGATTTCGTGTCCTGGAATGATGGGAAAGCACGGATTGGGCAACTCGCCATCCAAAACGTGAAGATCGGTGCGGCAGACTCCGCACGCGCCGACTTTGATCCGGATCTCGCCCGGACCCGGCTGCCGGTCGGGCAGTTCGGTCCATTCCAGGGGACCGCCGATCTTATTGAGCACCATGGCCTGCATCGCGGTCAGCCGATTGTTGCTTCTATGGCGTCATCGACCGTTTCCAGCCAAATGAATTTCAACCGGTCACGGGCACTGGGCGGGATGTCGTCATAGTCGCGGCGGTTGCGCGCCGGCAGCATGACCGTTTCGATGCCGGCTCTGGCCGCCGCGATGATTTTCTCGCGGATGCCGCCCACGGGAAGCACGAGGCCGCGCAGGCTGATCTCTCCCGTCATCGCGGTGGTTGGCGGTACCGGGCGACCGGTCATCAACGAGGCCAGCGAGACGAACATCGCCACCCCGGCCGATGGACCATCCTTAGGCGTGGCGCCGGCAGGTACATGCACATGGACATCGTTCTTAGCGAAAAGCTCGGCGTCTATCCCCATGCGTTCGGCCTTGGTCTTGAGCAAACTCAGCGCCGCCTGAGCACTTTCTTTCATGACGTCACCCAATTGTCCGGTCAGGATCAGCTTGCCGTTGCCTGGTGTGCGGGTTGCCTCGATGAACAGAATATCGCCCCCCATGGACGTCCAGGCGAGCCCGGTGGCGATGCCGGCGATCGACGCATGCTGCGCCACGTCCGCGTCGAACATCCTGGGTCCAAGTATTGAGGCAACCTCATCCACGTCGATACGCACACGACCTGATTTGCCCTCGGCGACGCGGACCGCGACGTTTCGAAACACCGCGCCGATTGCGCGTTCCAGGTTTCGGACCCCGGCTTCGCGCGTGTAGCCGTCGATAATCAGGTTCAGCGCGGCATCGTCCAGGTCCAGCGCGTCATCGGCCAATCCGTTCTGCCGCAACTGTCGCGGGAGCAGGTGATTGCGGGCGATCGCCACTTTTTCCTCGGCCGTGTAGCCGGACAGCCGGACCAATTCCATACGGTCGCGCAGCGGGCCGGGAATGGTGTCGAGTACATTGGCTGTGGCGATGAACAGGACGCGGCTGAGGTCGAAGGGGACGCCGAGATAGGCATCCCGGAATGTGCCGTTCTGCTCCGGGTCCAGCACTTCCAGTAATGCGGACGCCGGATCGCCCTGGAAGCCGCCCGCGCCAAGCTTGTCGATCTCGTCAAGCATCATGACGCAATTGCGCTCTCCGGCTCGCCGGATCGCCTGGATGATGTTGCCCGGCATGGCACCAACATACGTCCGGCGATGTCCGCGGATTTCAGCCTCGTCATGCACGCCGCCCAGGCTGACCCGCATGAATTTTCGGCCCACGGCGCGGGCGATGGACTGGCCCAGCGACGTCTTGCCCACGCCCGGCGGTCCGACGAAGCATAGGATGGGACCTTTGCCGTCCGGGTTCAATTTGCGCACAGCGAGGTATTCGAGGATACGGCGCTTGATCTTATCCAGGTCGAAATGATCGTCATCCAGCACGCGACGCGCTTGCGTGATGTCGATGTGCGGTTCGTCCCCGATCCGCCACGGCAGTTCGCTGAGCCATTCCAGATAAGACCGAACCATCCCGGCTTCCGCGGCACCTTCCGGCATCTTTTCCAACCGCCGCAGTTCCCGGCTGGCCTGGGTTGCGACGTCGGCGGGCATTCCGGCCTGTTCGAGCTTTTGCTTCAGGTCTTCGAGTTCAGGTGCGCCATCTTCCGATTCACCAAGCTCCTTTTGGATCGCCTTGAGTTGTTCGCGCAGCATGAACTCCCGCTGGCGCCCCGCCATGGCCGAACGGGTCTGTTGTCCGATATCATGCGACAGCCGAAGAACCTCATGCCGATAGGCAAGCCGGGAGATCACCAGGTCCAGGCGGGGAAGCAGGTCGACGGTTTGAAGAATTTCCTGCTTTTCGGTCGATGTCAGGTCCAGCAGACCGGTAACGAAATCGGCGAGGGCACCGGGCTGATCAATCGCCCGAAGTGTTGCCGCCAATTCGGGCGGAGCTTGCTCGATCAAGGCCAGGACCTCAACGCCACGCTCGCGCAACTGGTGGAGCCGCGCATCAATCTCCGGGCTGCGTTCCAGGGGTTCGGCGATACGCAGCACGCGGACGACGGGATGCTCGCCGGTGTTTAGCACGGCCTGCAACCGCACTCGGCCCACGCCCTGGATAATGGCGTTATGGGAGCCGTCGCGGCCGGTAAAGTAGCGCAGCAGCCGAGCTTCGGTTCCGATAACCTCCAGATCGTTCAATTCCGGTGTTTCGGCGAAGGATTCGCGTTGTAGAACGAAAGCGATGTGCTGCTCCGTGCGGGCGGCTTCCTGGAGCGCGGCTGCCGCGCCCGGGTGGCCGATGACCACGGGCATCACCATTCCTGGCATCAGAACGGTGTCCATGACGGGCACAAGGATCAGAGTGTCAGCCGGATTGATCGTTTCGTCCGGCGAGAGTTCAGATGCATCCATCAATCGAGCCTTCGCAATGTCAGAAGCAGACAACCGTCTTGATGTTCCTGGCCAACAAGCTGGTAAGCCCCGGAGGGCAATGGCAACCGCCGTTCGAAACGTCCGTGCGGCAACTCGATCCGATGGACCCGGACCGGCCGTTGCCGGGTCGGCCATCGTCTGGTGCCCCGGACCATCAACTCACCGTGGCCGATGACGACTTCCATTTCGTCATGCCTGACACCGGGAAGCGCCACCACGACGAGCAGCCCGTCTTCGGTTTCCAGCACGTCCAGCGGTGGTTCCCAGCCAGTGGCCGTTGGCCGGAAGGTTTCGCTGTGCGTTCGGTCGGCGCGCGCCAGCAACGCAAGGGCCTCCGACCACATGGCATCTCTGGCAGAACGTGGCATGGCAGCTACCTCTCGGTCCTTGAATGGCTGAATTTTGTATTGGTCTGATCTGGCACAGGAAAGATAATCTCCGCCGTGGTGCCCCCACCTTTTCGCTCGGAGTAGTTCACCACTGAGCCGAGAACGCTGGCAAGATCGAATCCGGCACCGCATGTTTCAGGATGTCGATCGTTGCCCATTCTTCGGCCGTCATTGGACACGTGCAAGCATGCTCGCGCGGGCCCTTCGAGATGCAGCGACACCGAAATGTCCCCCGATCCGCGCCCGGCAAATCCGTGAACGAGCGCTTCGATCACCAGGCTCCAGGTAGCCAGTACGAGGGCTTTGCGCCGTAATGCCGGCAACGCAAGTGGTTCGATATCGAGATGTGGAACGACCTGGCCGATTGCCGGTCCGAACAGCGAGATCATGCAGCAAACCGTGGTGTTGAGGACGTCGGAACATGTCAGGAGCCGTTCGTCATCAACGGCGTCCAGGGATCGTTGCGCGGCGGCCAGTTCCATGGCGCCCCTGTATTCAGCGCCGGCACGGTGCCAATCCTGTTCTCTGAACGGTACACGGTGCTCGAGCTCGGCGATCAGGGTGATCATGGAGTCTGCGCGCTGCATCGCTTGATAGGCCCAAAGTTTCGAATGGGGGGCACTCCCGGCGGTCTCGCGCGGCACAATGCCGTGAAGGAGCGCGCCGATCAGCGCCTGGCGCGGCAGCGAGACGCTGGCGGCCGTCGCGGCCATGCGGTCCAGTTGTGACACATGCGCCCTGTCCGTGTGATGGTTCGGGCGAAAATCGATATAGGCCGTCACCTCAGCGTCTGCATTGCTGGCGATCCATCCAGAGCGTGCGGCATCGACGGTCGCGGCTGCGCGGGATCGAGGGATAGGGGCTGATTGGGTCACCGACATGGCAGTGTTCTCCGTTGCTAGGCTCTGGCAGTCAGGCACTTGTGTCAGGCGGAATGCCGTGAATGAAAGAAGGCGGTCCTGGCCTTCGAGGGCCAGGACCTCAGGTTGGGATTGAGGAAACACGTTCATTGAAACAAACGGCCATTCGGAAGGACAGACTCGGAAACTACTCAGATTGTGGGGTCTTTTTGTTCCCGGCTTGGCCGTCGCCGCGATCAGACCGGCACTGCGGCGCCTGATGCCGCAGACGCCGCCCGGCCAGAATGCCGGGCCCCGAAATGGGCCCCCGGACATCAACGATTCCCAAAATGCAATTGCGGCCTGCGGGCTTTTAACGCTTGGACCCCACCGGAGCCGCGCCTGAAAAATCGAGGACTACCCGTGAAGGAACATCGCCATGCGCGAGGCGTTGGAACACCTCGTTGATGGCCGATAGCGGTTGCAGTTCAATATCGGCTTTAACCTTACCCTGGGCTGCGAAGCTGAGCGCCTCCGCCATGTCCTCGCGGTTGCCGACGAATGATCCGCGGACGGTGATGCAGTTGGCGACAACATCGAACAGCGGCAAGGGGAAGTCGCCGGGCGGCAGTCCGACCAGCACGCACGTGCCGCGCTTGCGGGTCATCCCGACACCCTGTTTGAACGCGCCCAAAGAGGGGGCGGTGATCAGCACCCCATGGGCGCCGCCATCAGTGCCTTTCTTCACGGCCTCGATCGGGTCGCCGTTCTTCGCATTGACCACCATGTCAGCCCCCAGCTTTGTGGCGTGGGCGAGTTTGCCGTCATCGATATCAACCGCACAGACACGCAGCCCCATGGCTTTGGCATATTGAATGCCCAAATGGCCAAGGCCGCCGGCACCGGAGATAACAATCCATTCGCCCGCGCGGGCCTCGGTTTGCTTGATGCCCTTGTATGTGGTGATACCGGCGCAAATCAGCGGCGCCGCTTCCTTGGCGCCCAGGCCCTTGGGGATGTGCGCCACATAGTCCGGATCAGCAATGATATAGTCCGCGAAGCCGCCGTTCTTTGTGTAACCGCCGAACTCTGCCTTCGCGCACACGGTTTCCCATGCCTGTAGGCAGTATTCGCAATGTCCGCACGCCGAATATAACCACGGCACGCCGACGCGGTCTCCTTCCTTCACGGTCCTGACTCCTGCCCCGATGGCGGCGACCAGACCGATGCCCTCGTGGCCAGGGGTGAACGGTGGGTTCGGCTTCACGGGCCAGTCACCATTCGCGGCATGGAGGTCGGTGTGGCAGACTCCGCATGCCTCGGTCTTGACCAGGATCTGTCCGGGGCCCGGCGTCGGAACATCATACTCCCGAAATTCCAGGGGCTTACCGAACGCGACGACGACGGCAGCATGCATTTTGCGTGTCATGGTTGGCTGTTCCGTTCTTTGAATGAAATATATTGTTCCGGTCAAGCGGCGGCGGACAGACCGAGGCCCCGGACGGCCTCGATCATTTTGACCAGAACGGCTTCGGCATCGCCGTAAACCATATCGCAATTGTCCGCGTAGAACAGCGCGTTGACGATGCCGGCATAGCCTTTGCCCTCGCCACGTTTGACGACATAGACCTGCTTTGCCTTGTCGGCATTCAGGATCGGCATGCCGAAGATCGGCGAGGACTTGTCGGTTCGCGCGGCCGGGTTCACCACGTCGTTGGCGCCGATCACCAGGGCCACATCCGTAGTGGCGAATGCATCGTTGATGTCTTCCAGTTGGAAGATCATGTCGTACGGCACGCCGGCTTCGGCCAGCAGCACGTCCATCTGCCCGGGCATACGACCGGCCACCGGATGGATCGCAAATTTCACCGAGACACCGGATCCTTGCAGCAGCTTTACGAATTCATAAAGCTTCTGCTGGCCCTGCGCGACCGCGAGGCCATAACCCGGCACGATGATGACAGAGCCTGCGTAGCGCATGAAGATACCGGCGTCAGCGGCCTCGGTCGGTTTCAGGCTGCCTTTGATGGCGCCCCGGGTGTGCTTCGGGGCTTCACCGAAGTTGGTGAACAGCACGTTGCTGACCGATCGGTTCATCGCCCGTGCCATCAGCAGCGTCAGCAGCAGACCGGCAGCCCCCACCACCATGCCGGCGATCATCAGTGCCGGATTTTGCAGCGTGAAGCCCTCCAGGCCCACCGCCAGGCCGGTAAAGGCGTTGTAGATGGAGATCACGACCGGCATATCCGCGCCACCGATCGGCAGCGTCATCAGGATGCCGACGATCAGGGCGCAGGCGAAGAATACGCAAATCAGCACAGGTTCGGATGGGGTGCCGGCGGTGAGGCTGATGGCCACCAGGTATCCACCAACCGCAAGAGTCGCCAGCATCGCGACGCCGTTGAAGATCTGCTGTCCCGGGAACCGCATGGGCCGCTTGAGTTCCCCATCCAGTTTAGCCCAGGCGATGATCGACCCCGACATCGATACGGCGCCAATCAAGGCACCGAGCAGGGTGACGACCAGTTGGGTTGCTCCGTGCGTCTTGTTGCCGAACAGTTCCACTGCCGCGATCGCACCGGCCGCACCGCCGCCCATTCCGTTGTAGATGGCGACCATTTGCGGCATGGCGGTCATGGCCACGCGTTTTCCGGCCAACCAGGCAGCGCCACCACCGATGCCAAGCGCAATCACGGCCAATCCGATGTTCTGGACAAGGAACGGCCGGGCGGCGGCATCGACGTCGAACGCATAGAGGAAGCTGGCGAGGACCGCGACCAACATGCCGATTCCAGCGACGAATATCCCCGAGGGGGCCGTCACGGGGGACGACATTCGTTTCAGCCCGTACATAAACAGGAACGCGGCGGCGAGATCGGCGGTGCCGATCGTGAGTTGCGGAAGCATGGTCAGCATGTTGGTTTCCTCAATGCTTCTTTGCGTGTTTGGCATATTTGGTGTGGACGGCGACGCTGGGTTGGAACATCGCGAGCATGCGGTGCGTTACAGCATAACCGCCGGCTGCGTTGCCGGCTCCCAGCAGGACGGCAAAGAACCCGATCGCCTGTTCCAGGGTATTACTTGCGTTTAACAACGCGAACAGCCCGCCTACAACGACGATGCCATGGACGAAGTTTGACCCCGACATCAGCGGCGTATGCAGGATCGCCGGCACGCGGCCGATGATGACCCAGCCGGTAAACGCGGCGAGCATGAAGATGGTGATGGCAACGAAACCGGTGATTTCCATGGGCGAGACTCCCTACGCGGCCTTGGCGGCGGCGACGTCGTTGCAAAGCTTGCCAGCATGGGTAAGGGCCGTCTTGGCAAGGATTTCATCCTTCCAGTCGATCTCGATGATGTTGTCTTTCAGCATCAGAATGAGCAGGTTGTATTGATTCTTCGCATAGAGTTCGCTGGCATCCTGACCCAGCAGCGAGGGCACGTTCAGCGGCGCAACGATCGTTACGTGACCGACCTGCGTGGTCTCCCCGGGTTGCGTGTCCTCACAGTTGCCGCCGCCTTCGGCTGACAGATCGACGATAACCGCGCCAGCCTTCATGCCGGCGACCTGGGCTTTGCTGATCAGCTTCGGTGAGGGGCGGCCGGGAATGGCGGCGGTTGTGATGATCAGGTCGGACTGCTGAATGTGCGCGGTCAATGCAGCGCTGACCTTGGCTTTCTCCTCGGGCGTCAGTTCGCGGGCGTAGCCGCCCTTGCCGCGGGCATCGACCCCGGTCTCAACAAAGGTGGCGCCCAGCGACAGCGCCTGTTCCCGGGTTTCCGGACGTACATCGTATCCTTCAACGACGGCGCCCAGGCGGTGGGCCGTGGCGATGGCTTCCAGGCCCGCGACCCCCAGGCCCATGACCAAAACCTTGGCGGGACCGATGGCGCCGGCCGCGGTGGTAATCTTGGGCAGCACGCGACCTAAATGCGTCGCCCCAAGCTGAACGGCATAATACCCCGCCAGCGCCGACTGACTCGACAATGCATCCATCGACTGCGCTCGGGTAATGCGCGGCAACGTCTCCATCGCGAAGCAGGTGATTTTCCTGTCGAGCAGACGCTGGACCAGCGGCTTATGCAGTCCGGCGTCAATGAAGGAAATCAGGATCGCGCCTTCTTTCATGGCGTCGATCGCCTCCAACGCCGGTGGCTGCACGGCCAGCACCACGTCCGCGTCCGCCAGCATCGCGCGGCGGTCGGACATGAAGGCAACGTCCCTGAATGCACTGTCGGGTAGCTTGCTGGCGTCGCCGGCGCCAGTTTGCATATGCAGACGGGCACCCAACTTAACCAACTTCGGCACCACGGACGGGACCAGCGCCACCCGCCGTTCATGCGGCTGGGTTTCCTTCAGAACAGCGACATTCACAAACATGGAGGGCTCCGGCTTATGTCCAGGGGCGCGGGACGTGACGGCTGCGGCGAGGAGATCCCGATGCCGCAGCCGCGTGCATCAGACCGGCGCTTCGGCCACCAAGGTGCGAACCAGTTTCTTGTTCACGAACTGCTGGATTCCCATGTCGCCCAGTTCGCGCCCATAGCCAGAGTCCTTGATGCCGCCAAACGGCAGTTCGGCGTCGGACCAGGAGATGTTGTTGATGAACATCATACCGGTTTCGACACGGCTTGCCACGCGCCTGCCGCGGACGGTGTCCTTAGTGAAGACCGACCCGCCCAGGCCGAAATCGGAGTCGTTGGCCAGCGCAATCGCCGCGTCCTCATCCTTGACACGGAAGAACATCGCGACCGGGCCAAAAAATTCGTCACGAAAGGCGGGATTTTCCGGTTTCACGTCAGTCATGATCGTCGGTTGCATGAACGCCCCCGGACGATCGATCCGTTTGCCGCCCATAATGATCTTCGCACCGTGCGAGACCGCTGAGTCGACTTGCGCAAGAAGCTGAACCAGGGCCGATTCCGTGGACAACGGGCCCAACGTCGTGTTTTCGTCCATCGGATCGCCGGCCTTTAGCGCGCTCAGCGCCGCCTGGAATTTCTGCAGAAATTTGTCGGCTATCGACTCAACAACGATAAAGCGCTTGGCGGCACAGCAGGTTTGGCCGGCATTGTACATCCGTCCCCAAACCGCCCATTTGATGGTGTGTTCCAGGTCGGCGTCTTCAAGCACGATGAACGCGTCGCTGCCACCGAGTTCCATGGAGGACGGTTTCAGGTTCTGCCCGGCCCTTGCGGCGATGCTGCGGCCGGCCGCCACGCTACCGGTCAGGGCGACACCCTTGACGCGCGGATCGTCGATGACCTGGTTCGATTGGTCATGTGAGATCAACAGGTTGGTATAAAGACCGGCCGGTGCGCCGGCATCGAGCCAGAGCTTTTCGAAGGCGATGGCGCATTGCGGGACGCAGCCGGCGTGTTTCACCACCAGGACGTTGCCTGCCATCAGGTGCGGGCCGGCGACGCGGGCCAACTGATAGAACGGGAAGTTCCACGGCTCCACACCGAAGATCACGCCGATCGGGCTGCTCTCCATGTGGGCTTCGCCCAATGTCGGATGCAGTTCCAAATTCTTCAGGAAGCGTTCGGCGTTTTCGGCGTAATAGGCGAGAATCTGCGAACTGAACTCGACCTCGCCGCGCGCCTCGCTGATCCGCTTGCCCATTTCCCGGGTTTCGATCTGGGCGAAATTCTCCGCTTCATCGTGCAGAAGCGCGGCCGCCTTGGCGACGATGGCGCGCCGGTGGGCGTAGCTGGTGTGCTTCCAGGTTTCGTAGCAGGAACTGGCGATGACCATCTTCGCCTCAAGCTGTTTGTCGGTGATGGTTTCGAATGATTTGTCACGCTTGTTATCGAATGGGTTCACGCTCTCGTAGGCCATGATTTGTCCTTTTATTTCGTAGATGCATGAAAAATTATGCCTTACTGAAATAATTTCTGATTATTTCAATGGACTTTACAATATAGGGATCGCGATTAGCGGATAGGGTCGGAATCTACTCAAAGGGTCGTTTTAACACATTCGGGGAAGTTGCTCGCCCGCGAGCCGGCCGACGATACGGCCGCCGCCAAATGATATCGTAAAAAAACGAAATATTGTTTGTGCTGAATGGCCCGTCCGATCAATGCCGCATCACGGCCTAAGGGATGGGCACGCATGGCGGCCAGGGTGGCGTTCCGGACTTGCCATCAGGCGCGTCCCGATCGTCGTCCGGTCATGTATCGGTAAAACAAGACCTTGGTGACTTCGACAAGCCCAAGATACGCTGTTGTCGCGCCAACCAGGAAAACGAAGAACAATGGCGGGGGCGCCACAAACCCGAACCAGCGCCCCGCGGGGACAAGCGGCAGAACGATCGCGAGAGCAACCGCGCCAAGATTCATCGCGATCAGGAACCAGCACGGGTTGCTGCGGTAAAACCGGCGCCGTGTCCGGATGCAGAAGACCACGAGCGTTTGCGTTGTCATCGATTCGATAAACCACCCTGTCTGGAACAGAGCCTCTCCCGCGCCAAAGAAAACCAGCATAGCGTAAAACGTGACGAAGTCGAAGATGGAGCTGACCGGGCCGAATACCAGCATGAAGCGCTCAATCAGCTTGATGTCCCATTTGACGGGACCAAGGACAACCTCGGGGTCGACGTCATCGAACGGGATCGCGATTTCCGAAACATTGTAGATCAGGTTGTTCAGCAGGATCTGAATCGGTAGCATCGGCAGAAAGGGCAGGATCAGCGTGGCACCCGCCATGCTGAACATGTTGCCGAAGTTGGAACTGGCACCCATCAGCACGTATTTTGAAACGTTCTGGACCGTGGCACGGCCGGCGACCACCGCGTCCCGCACCACTGACAGATCGTGCTCCAGCAATATCAAATCGGCCGCCGCCCGGGCCACATCGGCGGCGCCATCAACCGAAATCCCAACGTCGGCGGCGTGCAGCGCGGGTGCGTCGTTGATCCCGTCCCCCATGAATCCGACGACATGGCCAAGCCGCTTCAGCGCCAGCAGGACCCGATGTTTCTGCTGCGGATTGACCCGGCAGAACAGGTTGACGCTGGACAACTGCCCGATCAGCGCCTCTTCCGATAGGGTTTCCATCGCGTCGCCGGTCAGTACGCCGGTTACCGGCACGCCGATTTCCGTAAAGACGTGCCGGGATACCAGTTCGTTGTCGCCAGTCAGCACCTTCACCGTGATACCGGCCGCAGCCATCGCCCGGATCGTTTCACCGGCGCTGGCTTTCGGCGGATCCAGGAATACCGCGAAGCCGGCAAACACCAGATCGGTTTCATCGGTGATCACGGCGGTATCATAATGCGCCGTTTCGGGTGTCAAATCAGCCAGCCGGCTGGCAATCCCCAACGCTCGGAATCCCTGCGCCCCCAGTCCGTCGAGCGTCGCCTGAAACACCGCACGCGTAGTCGGATCGAGTCCCTTCACCGCACCATCGGCGTCCTGATATTGCTTCGACAGCCGCAGCAGATCCTCTGGCGCCCCCTTGACGAACAACCCGCGTTTCGTTCCGTGTTCAACCAGAACCGAAACCCGGCGGCGCCCGAAGTCGAAGGGTGCTTCATCGATTTTCGTAAAGCCGGTCATATCAAACGGCTGGGCGGCCAAGATTGCCTCGTCCAGCGGGCTTTTCATCCCCGTTTCGAACTTGCTGTTGACGTAAGCATAGGAAAACGCGTTCGCGCTGTCGGCGCCATGGCCATCGATCGTGCGCAACAGCTTGATTTTCGCTTCCGTCAATGTGCCGGTCTTGTCGGTGCACAACACGTCCATGGCGCCCAGATCGTGGATCGCGGACAGACGCTTTACGATCACCTTGCGTTTCGCCATCTGCATCGCCGACCGAGCTAACGTTACCGTAACGATCATCGGTAGCAATTCAGGTGTCAGACCGACCGCGAGTGCGACCGCGAACATCAGCGATTGAAGCATCGGGCGAGCGAAGAATATGTTCACGACCAGAACGAAAAGTACCATGAGAATGGTGAAGCGCATGATCAGCATGCCGAAGCGGCGAATGCCGACGGTGAAGGCGGTGGCCGGCGGCTTTTCGGACAGGCTGGTGGCGAGGTGGCCGAGGGCCGTTCTGTTTCCGGTTCGGCAGATCAGGATGGTAGCGGTGCCGCTGATAACGGACGTGCCGGCGAACACCGCGTTGGACGCCCCCGCTGGGTTTTCCGCGCCGGATGCGGCATCACTGACCTGCTTTTCGGCGGGATACGGCTCCCCCGTCAACAGCGCCTGGTTGACGTAGAGATCCCGGCTTTCCAGCAGCCGAGCGTCGGCGGGGACAAGATCGCCTGCAATCAGTTCGACAATATCGCCCGGAACCAGTGCGTGGAGGGGCACCGAAACACGGGTGCCATCGCGTCTGACGGTCGCCTGTACGGCCACCGACTGGCGTAGCGCCTCCACCGCGTTCTGCGCCCGCACTTCCTGGACGAAGTCGAAGATAATGCTGAGCAAAACGATGCAAACGATAATGACAAAGCTTGCCACGTCGCCTGTCGCCGCGGACACCGCGCTCGCGATCAGAAGGATTATGATCAAGGGGTTGCCGAACCGCGTAAGGAACTGAAGCCAAAGCGGCGAATGCTTCACGGTCGCAGCGTCGTTGGCACCATACCGCGCCAGCCGCGACCGCACCTCCGCCGTTCCAAGCCCGGTGATTTTCGCGTTCAACATCACGAGCAACTGGTCAACCGGTTCCTGCCAGACCTGTTCCCGCTCCGGTTCGCCTGTCGAAAGACGTGCCGCAATGTGAGTATGCACGAAGCCGGAATTGTCATTCATCGCGGAAGGCCCCATTTGCGGAAGCTCGGCTTCAATTCCTGCCGACGTGCGGGAGGATGGGCGACCTAAATCGCTTAAGGCCGGCACAATAGCCTCGGAAATTACTCAGACCTCAGCGAGAGCCGCGGCTTCGATCACCTGACCGAAACTCAATCCGGCGTCGTTGCAGGGCACACTGATGGGTAGGTAGGCCCGAAACCCAGCTTCCTGTAGTGCCGTCAATGCCAATTCACTCAGACAACGATTCTGGAACACGCCGCCGGTCAGGCCGACGGCGAAATCCCCATGTGCTTCCCGGACGGTGATCGCCTGGCTGACCAGCGTCAATGCCAAACTGGCATGAAACGCGGCGGCTCGCCGTGTCACTGACCACGCCCCATTCAAGAGCAATGAAACCAACGGGCCCCAATCCGCCTGCCATACACCGTCGGCGCGGGACAATAGCGGCAGCGCGATGGCGTCCTCCATCCCGGCGGAAGAACCCGCAATCGCTTCGATGGCCATCGGTCCCTCGCCTTCATAGGACGCCTGCTGAACCAGCCCAAGAAATGCTGACGCCGCATCGAACATGCGTCCGACCGAGGATGTGGCCGGGCAATTCAAACGTGCCCGCCAGGCGTCATGCGCCAGAGCCACATCCAACCCGGGCGGCCCCCAGTCCAAGCCAAGGTCCCATGCCAGGGCGGCGGCGGACCGCCAGGGTGCGCGCGAGGCCGCGTCACCCCCCGGTGGTGCGAACGGACGAAACGTTGCGACGCGCTTCCAGGTGCCGGGTTGGCCGATCAAGGCCTCACCGCCCCAAAGCGTGCCGTCTCCACCCAGCCCGACGCGATCCCAGGTGAAGCAAAGCCAGCGTGGCTCCATAGGGAACTCGCCGGCAACCGCGGCTGCGTGGGCATGATGGTGCGGAACGCGAATAACCCTCATATCGCTCCGCCGCTCGGCCCAGCGGACACTGGTGTAGCCGTCATGAGCGTCGCAGATGAGGGTCCGAACCCGGACGTTGTGCAGACGCTGCAGGGTATCGGCTGTCGCTTCCAGCAGTTCCATGCCGCGGGGACTGCCCATGTCGCCCAGATGCGGGGAAATCACTACCCGGGTTCCAAAACCCAGCGCCAGCGTCGTCTTCATCTGGCCACCAAGCGCCAGGACCGGGGCGGAAAGTGGACGCAACAATGCGCGTTCCAGCGGGGCGCTGCCGCGCCCCAAACGCAGGTTGCGCGGCGTTCCGGCGATAACCCGGACAACGCCATCGTCCGCCGGCTGCAGAATGACCCGATCATGATGCAGAAAAGCGTCGGCGATTGGTTGCAAATGCTGCTCTGCGTCGGCGGGCGCGGTCAGGACCGGCTCACCGCTGATATTGCCGGACGTTGCCACCAGCGGGCCGTCGAACATCCGGGCAAGCGAATCATGCAGCGGGCTGTATGGCAGCATCGCTCCGACTTCAGTCAGACCGGGCGCAAGCGCCGGCGAAAGCCGGTTTCCGGAACGCAACCGGACGAGGACGATTGGCCGTTCGGATGAACCCAGGGCGCGGGCTTCGGCTTCCCCGGGGGCGCAGTCGAGGCGCAGCCGATCCAGTCCGTCGGCGCCGTCCCGGGGAAACAGGACCGCGAGCGGTTTCGCCGGCCGCCGCTTGCGGGCGCGCAGATCGCGGATCAACGCATCGTTGCGTGCGTCGCACAGCAGATGATAGCCGCCGATGCCCTTAACCGCGACGATCGCGCCATCGCGCAGGGCGGAAACAGCAAGGGCAAGCGCGGGTTCGTTGCCCCGGATTGTGGACGAACCACTGCGATAGGAGAGGGTTGGACCGCAATTCGGACACGCCATCACCTGAGCATGGAAACGCCGATCCAACGGTTGATCATATTCCGCTCTGCACTCCGCACAGAGGGGGAATTCAGACATGCTGGTTGCTTCGCGATCGAACGGACTGTCCCGCATGATGGTGTATCGCGGGCCGCACTGCGTGCACGTAATGAATGGATAGCGATAGCGACGCGCGGCCGGCGTCAACATCTCTTTCAGGCAGGCGTCGCACATGGACTGATCGGGCAACAGCACTGCATCGCTGCCCTCCAGGCTCGGCAGGATGCGGAATCCGGGCTCCACGGGCGGCAGGCAGGTTTCAGCGGAGATCAGTTTGGGACGGGCGATCGATGGATGCTCTGACAGCAGCCGATGCAGGAACAAATCTATTTGGACTAAGGCGGATTGAGCAACGATTTCGACACAGCCGCCGCGGTTGCGCACGAACCCGCGTATCCCAAGCTCGTTTGCCAGGACACAGATAAACGGTCGGAAACCGACGCCTTGAACGCGGCCGCCGACCAGGAAGTGTTTGGCGTTATTCTCCAGCGGCATAGGCAGCACCCGCACGCTGTCCATTGGCCCACCCGATGTGCCACGCCCCTTCATGAGAGACCATGTACGGCTCGACGGGCACAATTCGCCCCATCACGACGCAGGCGCCATCGCAGCCGGATGACATCTTCCCCATGTGGCGTTGCACGTCTTCAATGTGGTTGGAAAACCGTACGCGGGCGTCACCTGCTGCCCAATGTGCCTTCAAAGCGAACCCCGAGGTCGGGATGGTTCCGATGCCATGCCAAGCTGCGTCGATGTGCACGAACTGGTCGCGGAGGTAAGCTTGCGCCTGCTGGTTGTCGGCGGGCCGCACAAATGGCGGATAGCTGTCGTCGAGGAACGGCGACTCAGGTCGAACTGACATCTCGATGCACACCTTTGGCTTGGCAACCATTGAGGAGAGGCCTGTCACACTGGCGACGCGCATCGGATAAGCGAGCAATATGCATCCGTCAGCAATATTATCGATGGGAAATTACGCTTGAGAGGTGGTCGGGTTTCTCGGAACAGCGTTTCGCTTTCGATAAGTGGAACCGCTGCTGGTTCCGTTACGGTGATGTCTCCTCGCTGATGGGTCCTGGCGTCGGTCATGCATCCTCGCCCATGTTCAGCCGTTTGAAAATCGCCACCTTCACGACATCCAAAGCAAAGGCAAAAACGGCCGCCGCGGCCAGAACAGCGACGATGACGGGGAAGGCAAGCGGCTCCATCAGAATACCGTATGTCGCCAGCGTTCCGATGATGCCGATATCGACAACGGATGAGGCCATCATCCAGGCGCTGGGGCGCGAACTCCACACCCGCCGGCGTTCCCGGACAACGTAGAGAACGGCCTGGCCGCTGAACACCAGGACAATGGCCGCCAGTGTTCGGAGCGTGCCGATATCGAGGCCAAGGCGGAATTTCCCGATGGCCAGGACACTGCTGCAAAACATCAGATTGAAGGCGGCCATGACGATGCCCGCGATCGTGAGGTTATCGATCCGCCAGGCATTGGGTTTTGCTGAAGCCTGGACATTGTCGGTCGTCGCAGACATTGCCAGGAAGTCGCCCGTCGTCATCAGGACAACCATCAGCATCGGGGTCAGGATGGCGTGGCCCGTCATGACCAGGCCGATTGTCAGAAACAGAAGCTGATCGATCTTCCGGGTCACGGATCGCAGTGTGTAGGTCAGAATCCGCTGGAAGGTGATCCGGCCCTCCCTGACCGCCGTCACGATGCCGCCCAGACCGGGTTCGGTCAGCACAATGCCCGCGGCTGATTTGGCAACGTCTGTCGCGGTGAACACGGCAATGCCCATCTGCGCCTGGCGCAGCGCCGGCGCGTCGTTGGCGCCATCGCCGCACATGCCAACGACGTGGCCGGCGGCCTGAAATGCCTTTACGATGTGATATTTGTCCTCCGGCAGGATGCCCGCGAACACCGAGAACTGGTCGGGCAGCACACGCTCCGGAACCGGCCCCGGCGGGCAGATCGCGCCGGACAGTCCGACGGCGCGTGCCACCACGCCAGCGGTGACCGGTGCGTCGCCAGTCACCATGACCGTATGCACGCCCATCTTATGCAATTCCGCGATCAGTTCGGCCGAGTCGGATCGGGGCGGATCACTCAGTGCGATCAATCCGGCGAGCCGCATGTCCCCGGACGGTCCCACCGCGACCGCCAGAACCCGAAAACCCTGAGCCCCGAGTTCGGCAACAGAGGCGGTGGCCTCCGGCGATGGTGGCGCAAGATCGCTCACCTTCGCGAACGCACCTTTTGCGATATGTAATGCTTGGCCGTCTTTCGTTGTTGCAATCGCCTCTGACATCTTGTTCGCCGGATCGAATGGCACGAACCGTTGCAATACCGGCAGATTATCGGGCGGCACGGACGGCGCAGCGGCGCGAATGGCGGCATCAACTGGATCTTGCCCCCCTTCGGAACTCGCCATCGCGGCCAAGGCCAGCACCCGCTGTTCGTCGAATCCCGGCATCGGCCGTATCGCGGTGACCGCCAGTTCGTTCTGCGTCAGGGTCCCGGTCTTATCGACACACAGGACGCTCATTGATGCCGCTTCGTCGACCGCGGACAGGCGCGTCGGCAGGACTCCACGTCTGGCGAGCGCACGGGCACCGAGCGTGCTGGCGAGGGTAAAGGTGGCCGGTAGTGCAACGGGAATGGCGGCCAGGATCGCTGTCAGCATCAAAGGAATGATCTCGGCGACGGACATGCCAAGAACGGCCGCGTAGCCAACCTGAATAATAACGATCGTGCCGTTGAAGATCGCCAGGTTACGCACAACGCGGAGCACGGCTTGTTGCTGCGAACTGGGCACCCGGGCGGTGCGGATAAGCTCCGCCGTGCGGCCGAACTTGGTCCGAATGCCGGTCGCCGTGACCTCCGCGACCGCTTCGCCCCGCCGAACCAGCGCGCCTGCATAGGTGTTGCTGTTTGGCCCGGCCTCGGTCGGCAGGGATTCCCCGGTCAGCGTGGACTGGTCGAGCAGGACGTCCCCGTCGATGAGGCGAACGTCGGCGCCGACGATGCCGCCCAGAGATAGCTTGATGACGTCGCCCGGCACTAAGGCGGCGACCGGAACCGTAGTCCATCTTCCGTCGCGCCGAACCGATGCGGACAGCGCGAGGCGCGATTTCAGGGCGTCCAGGGTTGCCTGCGCTCTCACTTCCTGGAACAGGCCGAGCCCGGCGTTGAATACCAGAAGGGTGGCGATGACGGCGGCCTCGATGGTTTCGCCTAAAACGATCTGTAGGACGATGGCGGCTTCGAGCATGCAAGGAATCGGCGCGATGAATTTGCCGAGCGCCAGGCGCCATAGATCCGGCGTGGCGTCGGGCGTGGCGTTGGGGCCGCATTCATCCAGTCGCCGTCTGGCCTCATCGGTGGAAAGGCCGTTCGGTAATAGGGACAGGATGATGGCACCTTGTTGCGAAAGCAGTTTTTTGCTCGGTGGGCAGTTCAGCCGAGAGCACGGGCGTCAATGCGAGATGGGGAGACTTCTATGGATTGGAAAGAACTGAATTGGTCGCCAGCGCCCGAAGCATGGAGCGCAACCAACCATGCTGGCAATCCGACCACCAGGTTGAGGAGCCAGGCCCGGCGGCAGCGTCGTCAATGTGGTCGGCGGCGCAACCACCGTGGCGAGCAAAATGACGATGATCGGCAGGAAAAGCCGCACGCCGGGACAGTTCCTTGCCGGGTCCTGATCGAGGTTCGGACCCACTCTCGGGACGCTGCTCTCGTCGCCGGTTTACGTGACCAGATCGGGGCCGCATTGCGGCGCAGCGCGGAGTTTGAAGCGTCACACATCCCGGCCAAAGTCAGCGGTGGAGCGGCCGCGCTTGAGGGCAGGGCGAAAAGCTGGTGGGAGTATAGGATCCGAGGTCGCCAATCACCTGATTGTCGGCGGCTGACCAACACAACGAACCGCAGGCGCGAGGTGCCTGCAAACCAGAACCGGGGATCGCTTTTCCCGGAGCAGACCGAGCGCGGCGGCCGGGCGGCACATCCGGGTCCGCTTCATCCGGCTCAGGAAAGGTCGTCGACGATCAGGTGCGGATGGCGTTGCGCCAACGTTCCGGCGATGCGCAACACCTCGCGCATATGCGTTCGGATCGCGTCCTCCGCCCGCCCGGGGTCGCGGGCGACGACCGCGGCCAGGATCGCTTCGTGTTGTTCGATCAGCACGTCCACCGGGGTCACCGCCGGCAGGCTGAGGAACCGTATGCGATCGAACTGTGCCTTCTCCCGCTCGATGATGGCCCAGACCCCCACCAGCGCCGCCCCCTCGGCAAATCCGCGATGAAATGCGTCGTCCAGATGGGTGAAGGCCTCGGGATCGTCGCGTGCGGCGGCCTGTCCGGCCAAAGATGCCTGCAACGCGGCGCGGACCCCTTCGGGAATCCCCCGTTCGGCGGCGCGTCGGACGATCGCCAACTCCAGCGCCTCGCGCACCAGCCGCGCTTCGTCCATCGCCCGCAACGAAATGCGCGTAACGAAGCTGCCGCGCTGCGGCCGCACCTCAATCAGGCCGTCGTTCACCAGGCGGATCAGCGCCTCCCGCACCGGCGCACGGCTGGTGCCGAATTGGTGTGCGAGTTCGTTCTCGGACAGTTTCGTGCCCGGCATCAATCGCAGCGCGACGATGTCCTGGCGAAGCCGCGCGTAGATCGGACGAAGAATCGGGGCTTCAAACGGCATCCTAAAGAAAGCCCGTCGAGATCCAGGGGATCAGCGCGATCAACAGCAGCGCGACGAACAACGCCCCAAGGTGCGGCCACACCGAACGGATCGCCACGTCGGGGGATACCCGGCCGATGGCGCACGCCAGGTAGAACCCCACACCAAACGGCGGCGTGAACAAGCCGAACCCCATCGCGAACACCGCCACCATCGCGTAGTGCACCGGATTGACCCCCATTTGGGCGGCGATCGGAAACAGCAGCGGTCCGAACAGCACGATGGCCGGCACGCCTTCCAGCACGCTGCCCAGAACGATAAAGGCCAGTGCCGAAACAAGCAGGAAGCCCGTCTTGCCGCCCGGCACCACCGCCATCAGCTCGACCAGCTGGTGCGAGAAACCCGACTGCGTCAACGCCCAGGCCATCGCGGTCGCCGCACCGACCACCAACAGGATCGCCCCGGACAGCGAGGCGGTCTCCACCAGGATCGGATAGATGCGGCGCCAGTCAAACTGGCGATAAATGAAGACCCCAACCGCGACCGTGTAGAGCACACCGATGGTGGACACCTCGGTCGCCGTCGCGACCCCATCCACAACGGCGGAGCGGATGACGACCGGCAGCCCCAGTCCGGGAATCGCGATCACCAGCAACCGGCCCACCTGTCGCCAGGTAAAGCGCGGCGCCTGCGAGACGTCCTCGGTCCGCGTCTGCCAGAACACCACGACCGCCAGCGCGATCATGCCCACCACGGCCGGCAACAGGCCGCCGGTGAACAACGCGGCAATCGACACGCCCGTCACCGACCCGACCGTGATCAGCACGATGCTGGGCGGGATCGTCTCCGACATCACCGCCGAGGCTGACAGCAGGGAGGTCAGGTTTCCCGCTTTGTTGCCGCGCTTGAGCATGGCCGGAAACAGCGCCGGCGCGACGGCGGCCATATCGGCGGCCTTGGCGCCGGAAATGCCGGACACGAGATACATCGCCCCGAGCAGCACATATTGCAGGCCGCCGCGCTTGTGTCCGATCAGCGAGACCAGGAACGCGATCATCCGCGTCGCCAAACCCGCGACCTCGATCAGCGCGCCCAGGAGCACGAACATCGGCACGGCCAGCAGGATCAGGTGCGACATGCCCTCATCCATCCGGCTGGGCACGATCGACACCGGGATGGAGGTGGCGAAGGCGATGAAACCGGTGGTGCCGAGCATGAAAGCGAAGGCGATCGGGACGCCGATCATCATCGCGGCGGCCACGAACACCACGAAGAACAGCAACAGATTGGCGTTGCCCATGTCCTCCAGGTCGTCGGCGAACCACAACAGCACGGCCACGACGGCACTGACCACGGCCACCGCGGCCAGGATCTGCCGCCAGTTGGTCAGCAGCAGCATATTGCGCAGTGCTGTCAGCAGCATCAGCACCATGCCAACGCCGATCGCCGCGCCGCGATACCCCTCGGAGATTTCCAGCACCGGACTCAACCCGGCGCGCAGTTCGTCATAATGCTCGTAGCAGGGCGAGATCAGCGCCAGCAGCACCGCGCAGATCAGCATCAGCGCCACCGCATCCAGCCAGGCTCGGCGTTCCGGGTCCATGCCGCGCACGAAGGCGGTCAGGCGCATGTGCTCGCCACGCCGTAATGCGACCACCGCGCCCAGCGACGCCAGCCAGATGAACAGCAGCGAGCCAAGCTCATCCGACCAGGGAAACGGGCTGTCGAAGACATAGCGCGCGGTGGTGCCACCGCCGAGCAGCACCACCTCGGCAACGACCAGGCAGGCGGCAATCGCCTCCACGGTGGAGAAGATCGCCCGGTCGGCCGCACGCAGCCAACCGCGGGTGAATTCCGGCGCCTTGGTGTTCATCCGCCTGCCTCTTGCGATCAGAGCGAGCCGGTGTACTGCTCCATCAGCCCCCAGGCCTGATCGCCGAACTTGCCGCGCCATTCAGTATAGAAACCGGCGGCCTTCAGCGCCTCACGGAACGGAGCCTTGTCGGGGTTGTTGATGATGACGCCGGCCTTGGTCAGCGAGGCGGCCAGATCGACGTTCAGTTGCGCGATGTCGGCGCGCTGGCTTGTGGCGGCCTCACCCAACCGCTTCGTCATGACGTCGCGGATGTCTTCCGGTATCGACAGCCATTTCTTCTGGTTGGCGAAGATGTGGTGGCCGTCCCAGATATGGCCGGTCAGGGCGATGTATTTCTGCACTTCGTACAGCTTTGCGCTGTTGATCAGGGCGAGGGGGTTCTCCTGCCCATCGACCACATGGGTCTGCAGCGCGGCGTAAAGTTCGCCGAAATTGATCGCGGTGGGGGCGGCGCCCAGCGCCTTGAAAGCGGTGACCCAAAGCTGGTTGCCGGGGACGCGGATCTTGAAGCCCTTCAGATCGTCTGGCCCATTGATCGGCTTGGCGCCGGAGGTAATGTTGCGATAGCCATTATCGAGCATCTTCGGCATCACGACCAGACCGACATCCGGGAACCGCGCGCGGACATGGTCGCCGAGTGAGCCGTCCATGGCGGCCCAGACTTTGTCGTAGCTGGCGAAGGCGAAGGCCACGCAGTTGATGCTGGCGACCGGCACGACGGTCTGGTTGGCGCCCGAGGTGGACATGAAATCCAGCGCGCCGCTGCGGGTCTGGTTGAACATGTCGGGCTCGCTACCAAGCTGGCTGGCGGGATAGACCTGTAGGTCCACGGCGCCGCTGGTGTCGGCCGCAATGGCCTTGGCCGCGTCGGTGATGCGCGTCACGCCGGGGTGATCGGCCGGGAACGCGGTGCCGTAGCGCAGCTTGAATTTGGCGCCGGCCGCGAGGGCAGGGCGGGCGAGCAGGGCGGTCGCGGTGAGTCCGGCGGTGAAGCCGCGCCTGGTTGTGACGTTGGTCATGATGTTTCCTCCGATCCGATATGGTCTCGCCGGCCTGCGTTTGGCTTGCGACCGGATGGGCCGGCGTGTTACCGGTTTCTAGTCGACTAGTCGATCAGTTTGTGCGGGGAAAATTCAAAATGGGACTCTTGGCATGACACTGCGCCGCCTTTCGTCGGCGACGCTGTCCGCGGTTCGCCCCGGGGTTGTGCAGCCCGGGTATGAGCGCGATCGCGTCGGCGTTGGCATCGTCCATCTCGGACTCGGTGCCTTTGTGCGCGCCCATCTGGCAACCTACACCGATGATGTCCTGGCGCTGGAGCCCGGGGATTGGGGCATCGCCGGCGTTAGCCTGCGCCACCCGGATCAGCGCGATCGGTTGGCCCCGCAGAGCGGACTTTACACCGCCTTGCAGCGGGACAGCGGCGGTATCAGTGCCCGCATCGTCGGCTGTCTGCGTGAGCAGTTGGTCGCGCCGGAGGACCCGGAGGCCGTCGTGGCGCGCATGGCCGACGCGGCCACGCGCATCGTCAGCCTGACGGTCACCGAGAAGGGCTATGGCCACGATCCCGCAACCGGTCGCCTTGATGTCGTGCATCCGGACATCGCCGATGATGTGCGGAACCCTGCCGCGCCCCGTTCCGCCGTCGGGTTCCTGGTCGCGGCGCTGGCGCGGCGACGCCACGCCGGGTTGGCGCCGTTCACCGTGCTATGCTGCGACAATCTGCCGCATAACGGTCGCCTGCTGGCGGGATTGGTGCGCGACTTTGCCGCATTGCGCGACGACCGCCTGTCCGCCTGGATCGACGCGAACGGCGCGTTCCCCTGTACCATGGTGGACCGGATCGTCCCGGCAACCACGGACGCCGACCTGGCCGCCGCCGCGGATGCGATCGGCCTGACCGACGCCGCACCCTTGGTGCATGAACCATTTCGTCAGTTCGTCATTGAGGACTCGTTCGTGGACGGCGCGCGCCCGGCCTGGGAGCGCGTTGGCGCCGAACCCGTCAGCGATGTCGCGCCATACGAACACATGAAACTGCGGCTTTTGAACGGGGCGCATTCGGCGCTGGCCTATCTCGGCTACCTCGCCGGGCACGAGACGATCGCCGACACCATGGCCGACCCGGTGCTGGCGGCGTATGTGGCCGCATTGTGGGAGCATGAGATCATTCCGGTCGTGCCCGCCCCGCCCGGCGCCGATTTGCGCGACTACGCCGCCAGCCTGTCGGCCCGGTTCCGTAACACCGCCATCCGGCACCGAACGTGGCAGATCGCGATGGACGGCTCGCAGAAGCTGCCGCAGCGGCTGTTGTCCACCATCCGCGAACGGCTGAGCCGAGGTTTACCGATCCCGCGTCTGGCCATGGCCGTCGCCGCCTGGATGGTTTACGTCGGCGGTGTTGATGAGGCTGGCCGGCCGATCGACGTGCGCGATCCGCTCGCCGCGCAGCTTCGCAAGGCGGCCGAGGACAACCGTATCCTTGATATGGAGGCCGTCTTCGGCACCGACCTGCCACGCTCCGATACATTCATTGCCGCGGTGACGCACGCATACGGTCTGCTGCGAGCCGTCGGCGCACGCCGGGCACTCGCCAGCATGGGAGAATCGTAATGGAACAAAGTTGGCGCTGGTTCGGTCCTGACGACGTCGTGCCGTTGCGCGCGATTCGGCAAGCGGGCGCGCAAGGCGTCGTCACCGCCCTGCATCAAATCCCCTACGGCGTGGTCTGGCCCGTCGAAGACATCCGCGTCCGGCAAGCCCAGATTGAGGCCGATCCCTCGCTCGCCCTGCACTGGAATGTCGTCGAAAGCCTGCCGATCCACGAGCGGATCAAACTCGGCGAGGGCGACCTGACCGAATTGTTCGATAACTACCGGCAGTCGATGCGGAACCTCGCCGCATGCGGCGTTCGGACGATCTGCTACAACTTCATGCCGGTGGTGGATTGGACCCGCACCGAACTGTATCACCCCTTGCCGGGCGGCGGCACGGCGCTGCGCTTCAATGCGCACCAATACGCCGCGTTTGACTGCTTCATGCTGCAACGCCAAGGTGCCGAAGACGACCATCCAGCCGATGTCGTCGCGCATGCCCGTGTCTGGTTCGATGCCGCCTCGGACTCCGACAAGGCGATCTTGCTGTCGAGCATCATGGCCGGCCTGCCCGGAGCGTTCGACCGTTACGATATCCCGGCGCTGCGCGGCATGCTCGCGCGCTACAAGGACATCGACGGCACCGCCGTGCGCAAGAATCTCGCTCGGTTCCTGCGAGAAATCGTCCCGACCGCGGAAGAGTGCGGCATCCGCATGGCGATCCATCCCGACGATCCGCCGCGTCCGCTGATGGGCCTGCCGCGGATCGTTTCATGCGCCGATGACCTGACGTTTATCGTGAACGCGGCACGCTCGCCTTCGAACGGCATTACGCTGTGCACCGGCTCGCTCGGTGCCGGCGTGCAGAACGACGTGCCGGCGATCACGCGCCAATTCGCCGCCGACATTCATTTCGTGCATCTGCGCAACGTCGCCAAGGAACCGGACGGATCGTTCATGGAAGCCGAACACCTGTCGGGCGACACCGATTTGGTGGCGGTGATTGCGGCTGTGCTTGAGGAACAGCAGCGCCGTAAAGAGGCGAACCCGATGGACTGGCGCATCCCGTTCCGCCCGGATCACGGGCACGAGCTGCTGGACGACGCCGGTAAACGCAGTTTCCCGGGCTATTCGGCGATCGGACGGCTGAAGGGATTGGCGGAAATTCGCGGCGTGATGACGGCCATAGCGTCGCTGCGCGGACTGCCGGTCTGACGGCAGCCGCATGATAAAATTGTCCTGACCGCTTCAGCGCCAGTCCCGGTTATTGGGCGGTAAGCGGCCGGTCTCCTCTCCTTAGGCCGGGTGAAACCGGCTGCCGTCCCGGCTGGCCAGTTCCTCATATTGCCGATACTTTTCCGTAACGACATCTTGTGCCATGGTCAGAAGCGTTTCCGCCTCCTCCGGCCGCGTGCTTGCCAGGGAACTGTAGCGCAACTCGTTATAGGCATAGCTCTTCAGGGGAATACGCGGACGTGGGGAGTCGAGCCGGAATGGGTTTTCGCCGACCGTGCGCATCATCGGATTGAAACGGAACAGCGGCCAGTAGCCGCTGGCGGTCGCCAAATCCTGCTGCTTCATCCCGAAGCGCATGTCGATACCATGGGCGATACAATGGCTGTATGCCAGGATCAGCGAGGGGCCGTTATACGCCTCGGCCTCACGAAATGCCTGTAAGGTATGTTGCGGGTTTGCGCCCATTGCGACCTGTGCCACATAGACGTTGCCATAGGCGATCGCCTGCATAGCCAGATCCTTCCGCGCGGTCCGCTTTCCAGACGCGGCGAACTTGGCCACGGCGCCCAGTGGCGTTGCCTTGGACGCCTGGCCGCCGGTGTTCGAATAAACCTCTGTATCGAGCACCAACACATTCACATCGTGCGCGGTCGCAAGCACATGATCCAAGCCGCCGAAGCCGATATCGTAGGCCCAGCCGTCACCACCAACGATCCAGATGCTACGGCGAACCAGGTGATCGACAACCGACAACAGATCCAGCGCCAGCGGTTCCCGCATTCCCAGCAGCCTTGTCTTCAACTGCGCCACGCGTATCCGTTGCGCGCGAATATCAGACTCCTTGATCTGCGGCGCCTTGGCAATGGAATCGGCCAAATCAGCCCCGACCTTGTCCGCCAGGCGGGAGAGCAACGACAATGCCAGCGAAAGATGCTTGTCGGCGGCCAGCCGAAAGCCGAGACCGAACTCCGCATTGTCCTCGAACAGCGAATTTGACCAGGCGGGCCCTCGGCCTTCGGCGTTCTTGGTCCAGGGCGTGACGGGCAGGTTGCCGCCGTAGATCGACGAACAACCCGTGGCGTTGGCCACCTGCAACCGATCCCCGAACAACTGGCTCAACAGCTTAAGGTACGGCGTTTCGCCGCAGCCGCCGCATGCGCCGGAGAACTCAAACAACGGCTCCAGAAACTGCACACCGCGAACATCGGCGAAGTCCACGCGGGCGCGATCGTTGACCGGCAGGGTTTCGAAGAACGCGATGTTAGCGCGTTCGTCCGCCAGGATCGGCGCCTTGTCTTCCATGTTGAGGGCTTTGACCTCGTGTTCCCTGGGGCTGATCGCCGGGCAGGCTTCGATGCACAAGCCGCATCCGGTGCAATCCTCGACGTAGAACTGCAGGGTGAAGCGCGCTTCGGGGTAGCCCCGCGCATTGACCGGAGCGGATTTGAAGGTTGCCGGGGCGCCCGTCAGTTTGTCTTCGTTGTAGTATTTGGCACGAATGACACTGTGCGGACAAACGAAGCTGCATTGCCCGCATTGGATGCAGAGGTCTTCCCGCCACACCGGCACGATATCGGAGATGTTGCGCTTTTCAAACGCTGACGTGCCGGATGGAAATGTGCCGTCGGCCGGGATCAGGCTGACGGGCAACTCGTCCCCGAGCCCGGCGAAAATCCGAGCGGTCACGTCACGGACAAACGCGGGCGCATTGTCTGGAACCAACATCTGCATATCGATCCGGCTGGTGACAGCCACCGGGACCGGTATTTCGTTCAACCGAGCCAGCGTGCCATCGACCGCCGCAAAATTCTTATCGACGACCTCCTGGCCCTTGCGCTCGTAGGACTTGCGGATGGCCTCCTTGATGTGACCGATCGCTTTCTCGCGCGGCAACACGCCGGATATCGCGAAGAAGCAGGTTTGCAACACGGTGTTTGTCCGTGAACCCAGACCAACCTCACGGGCCACCGAACCGGCGTCGATGACGAACAGACGCAGCTTCTTGTCGATAATCGTCTGCTGCACAGGACGCGGCAGACGATCCCACACCTCGGCTGTGGGATAGGGCGCGTTCAACAGCACCGTGGCCCCAACGGCGGCCACACGCAGCAAATCCTGCCGTTCCAACGCGACAAACTGATGACATGCCACGAAACTCGCCCGGGCGATCAGATATGGTGCATGGATCGGTTCCGGACCAAACCGCAAATGCGAAATCGTTTGCGCGCCGGATTTGTGCGAGTCATAAACGAAATAACCTTGCGCGTATAGACCCGCGTCCTCGGCGATGATCTTAACGCTATTCTTGTTCGCACCAACGGTCCCGTCGGCACCCAGTCCGTAGAAAACAGCGCGCGTGACCTCGTCTTTCTCGATCATGAAGGTTTCATCGATCGGCAGACTGGTGTGGGTGACGTCGTCGTTGATCCCAAGCGTGAAGCTGCTGCGCGGTTTATCCGCCTTCAGTTCGTCGAATGCCGCCTTCGCCATCGCGGGGGTAAAGTCCTTTGACGACAGGCCGTACCGGCCGCCGATCACTCTCGGCATCGTTGCACGCTCGCCATTCGCGACAGCGCCGGCCAGGGCGGTCACGACGTCCTGGAACAGCGGTTCTCCGGTCGAACCAACCTCCTTGGTGCGGTCAAGAACGGCAATACCGCGTACCGAATCGGGCAATGCCGCCAGCAAATGCGATACGGAAAATGGCCGATACAGGCGGACCTGCAAGACGCCGACCCTTTCGCCCTTCGCCGCCAAAACCGCCGCGGCGGATCTGGCGGTTTCGGCACCCGATCCCATCAAGATCACAACGCGTTGGGCATCCGGAGCGCCTTCGTAGTCGAACAAATGATACTGCCGCCCCGTCAGCGCCGCGAAACGGTTCATCGCACCTTCAACGATACCAGGGACTTTGGCGTAATACGGATTAACCGCTTCCCGCGCCTGAAAGAATGTATCCGGATTCTGCGCAGTGCCTCGGATGAACGGATGTTCCGGGTTCAGCGCACGGCCACGATGGGCGCGCACCAGATCGTCGTCGATCATCGCGCGAATTTCGGCATCGCTCAGCAAATCCAATGTGTTCAATTCGTGCGATGTGCGAAAACCATCGAAGAAATGCACGAACGGAACACGCGCCTCCAGCGTCGCCATCTGGGCGATCAGCGCGGAGTCATGCGCATCCTGCACCGACGATGAACTGAACAGCGCGAATCCTGTGGGGCGCACTGTCATGACATCCGCATGGTCGCCAAAAATCGACAGCGCGGAGGTTGCCAGGGATCGCGACGCCACATGAAAGACAGTGGAGGACAATTCGCCGGCGATCTTGAACATGTTGGGCAGCATCAGCATCAGGCCCTGCGACGCCGTGAATGTCGTGGTCAGCGCCCCCGATTGCAGCGCGCCATGGACCGCGCCTGCCGCCCCGCCCTCGGCCTGCATCTCTTGCACGACCGGAACGTTGCCCCAGATGTTTTGCAGACCCTGCGACATCCATTCATCGGCTGAATCGGCCATGCCGGAGGACGGGGTGATCGGGAAGATCGCGCAGACCTCATTGACGCGATACGCGACGTGCACAACGGCCGTGTTGCCGTCCATCGTGGTCCGCGTGCTCATAGCGAGGCTCCCAAAGGTTCTGGTATCATTTCCATTGCGTGGCAGGGGCATTGGTCCACGCACACGGCGCAGCCGGTGCAAAGGTCCATTGCCACCCGGTAACCATGTGTCGGTCCAAGTTTGACGATGGCTGTTTCCGGGCAGGCGGCGAAGCAGTTGTCGCACTCGAAGCAATTGCCGCAGGACAGGCAGCGCTGAGCCTCAAAGCGAGCCTCCTTCGTATTGAGGCCGCTCACAACCTCCTCGAATCCGCTTATCCGTTCGGCCGCCGCAAGTGATCGTTGCTGACGCGGATCGGCGTCGCTGTAAACCGGAAGGTGGAGCATGTCGAAGGACACAATTGTTGACTTCTTTGGCGCCTCATACAGCGTGCCATGCAGCCAGGCGTTGATATGCCGAGCCGCATGCTTGCCGTGGCCGACGGAAATCGTAACGGATCGTTCGCCGGCCGTCGCGTCCCCGCCAGCGAAAATGCCCGGATGGCCGGTCATCATGTCAGGGCCGACGGTCAGCATGCCGTCGGGGCCGAAAGCAATCCCCGGCACATGATGCAGAAAGCCGCTGTCTGTGCTCTGACCAAGCGCCAGGATGATGGCATCGGCGGTCAGAGTCTCAAACCGTCCTGTCGGTTCGGGCCGGCCGTCGGCGTTCAGTTCCATCACCTCGACAGTGAGTTCAGGCCCGACGATCTCCTTGATGGTGGTGAGCCACTTGATCTTGATGCCTTCTTCAAGCGCCTTATCGGCTTCGAACGCGCGCGCCGGCATATGTCCACGGTCGCGCCGATACACGATCAATGCCTCTTCGGCACCGAGTCGTTTCGCAGTCCTGGCGGCGTCCATGGCCGTATTGCCGCCGCCATAGATAATCACCCGGCGGCCCAGGCGCGGTGCGTCGCCGGTTTCAACGTCATGCAGCAGCGAGACCGCGTCGAGCACGCGAACAGCATCGCGCGCCGGGATTTCGACGTGCTTGCCGACGTCCGCGCCGATTGCAACGAATGTCGCGTCGAACCTACCGGCTGTCATTTCCGCGAGCACGTCGGCGACTTTGTGATTGAGGACGATCTTCACGCCCATCGCCTCAATCCGGTGGATTTCACGCATGAGATCCTCCCGGGGCAGACGGTAGGCAGGAATGCCGAAATGCATCATGCCGCCGGCCAGCGGCCCTGCTTCGTGGATTTCCACCGCGTGCCCCATGCGGCACAGGTGATAGGCGGCCGACAGGCCCGCAGGCCCGGCACCGATCACGAGAACCCGTTTGCCGGTCGGTGCGGCTTCTATTACGAAACACCAATCTTCCTTGACAGCGAGATCGCCCAGAAAACGCTCAACGGCGTGTACGCTGACCGAGGCGTCGAGATCGCCGCGATTGCAGGCGGTTTCGCAGGGATGATAGCAAACCCGCCCATGCACCGCCGGCATCGGATTGTCACGGACCAAGGTCTCCCACGCTTTCCGGTAGTTGCCAGCTTGGGCGAAACCGAGCCATGCCTGGATATCCTCACCGGCCGGGCAGGCGTTATTGCACGGTGGCAACAGGTTTCGATAGATCGGCCGCTGTGTGCGGATCGACCCCGCTTCATGAAGGCGGGTCATATCCACGAGGGGACTCATGTCTTTCATGACAGTGCCTTTGCCAACAGAATGGGTCGAACAGCGGGTCGCGCCGCGGTGCCGGTTTCGCGCAGGAAACAAGCAAGAATGATCGCCAGCACGATCCCGGCGATGCCGACCGAACTGGCATTCTGGAACACGACCAGCGTTAGTTTGCCGCCACCGGACAGACGGGTCAGCAACCAGCCATATGCAGGCGCCAACAACGCGCTGAGGGTGAAGACGAGGAAGTTGATCGCGCCTGTGGCGCTGCCTTTGACTTCGTCCGGGTTAACTTCCTTGATGATCGAATAGGGGATCATCGCCGCACCTGAACCAATGCCCAACAGCAATCCGAGCACGTAAGGAGGCATGACGCCGGGCAGGTAAACGAACGTTACGGTCGCAACCAGCATCAGCAATGACCCGCCGATCAACACCGGCTTGCGGCGGCCGATCCGGTCGGCAAGGTAGCCCAGCAGCGGACATCCAATCACCCAACCCAGCGGCACCATCGTCGCTCTGTTCACGGCGTCCGCGTAATCCACGCCCATGCCGTCGCGCAGGAACGGGACACCCCAGATCATGTCGCCGATCGTTGTGGGCAGGAACAAAAGGCCGGCGGAGAAGCCGCACAACCAGGATTGCGGGTTGCTCAGCACCACGCCGTACGGTTTGAACATCGACAGCAGCGACCCACTGCTGCCGGCCGGACGTGCATCGTGACCCGACGGCGTTGCGATCAGGACCACGACCGCGACAACAGCCAATGCGATTCCCGCGAAAATCCAGAATTGTTGCCAGGTGATCAGTCCGTGGATCATGGGTCCGACGGCGAACTGGCCGGCCGAACCGCCCAACATGCCGAAACACTGGGTGAAGCCGACGGCCGTGGCGAGCCAGGCGGACGAAAATCCGTGGCTGGCGAGGTAAACCGCACCAGTGAACGCGAACGCGGCGCCTGCGCCTTGTAGCAGACGGCCAGCCTCGGCCCCCTCGGCGGACCCGAGGCCGAACATGACCGTGCCGATCGCGGTAACCAGGATGCCGGTTGGTATCACGTATTTGGGACCAAGACGGTCGAGGGCGGCGCCGGCGACGATCGCGAAGGTGGAGTATGTATAGTAGTACAGGCCGAGCAGGGAGCTGACACCGAGGGTGGTCAGTCCAAAGGCGGTCGTCAGTTCGGGAACCATCACGCCCGGCGCGGAGCGGATTGCGTACTGGCCGAAATAGAACAACAGACAGAAACCCCAGGCGATCACGTAACCTGTTTTCGCGCTCCGGGCGGCCAGGCTGCTTGCCGACATCGACGATTTCCCCCTTTATGTCGGTCGACCGTAATCGACCACGTATCGCCAAGGGCAGACTCGGAAAATACTTAGAGGCTGACCTGGAACGTATCCGGAATAATGCTTTGACTCCTGTCACCATGTTGCTGCCCCGCCGCCGGGTAGTTGAACGGGCCTTCGCTTGGCTCAACGCAACCGCCGCCTGGCCATGGGTATCGAAGCGACAATCGCGCGTGCGACCACTTGGCTCTATATTGCCAGCGTCAAGCTCATGGCGCGCCGTCTGGCGACCGCCTGAGCACCGTAACCCGCTGGATATTTATGGAAATCAGCGGAATGTGCGTTGCACGGGCGATTCGAGTCAGACTCTTAGGGGCGGAGTCGGTCGCCCGGAGAGGGATCGGGACGCACGACCCGTAACTCGCGCCGGTGCCAAACGATGCCGACGATACATACGGAAACGAATCCGGTCACCGCAACGATATCGATGGCCAGCATTGGCCCCACGACAGCCGCGATGCCGCCCACCAGCAAGATGCCCAACGGTCCCATACCGATACACACCGTCAGCAATCCCATCAGGCGCGACCGTATATGGATCGGCGTGTTCAGGACGATAAGCGAGGTCTGCATGTTGGCGAAGGCGGCCGATCCAAACCCGCCGACCGCCAGCGACAGGCAGGCGAGCCAGAACCAGGGCGCCAGCGGCATGGCGGCAACGCAGGCCAGGAACAGCATCGATCCGCCAACCATCAAGACGCGTCCGCTGATCCCGGGTTCCCGGCTGGTTAACAGGGCGCCGCCGAGGAAGGCGCCGAATGCCTCGGAGGCGGCCAGCACGCCCACCAGGGTCGGAGACACCTGGAAAACCAGACGCCCGATCGGTGCGACGAGTGCGGCGTAGGGAAACCCCAGCAGGTTCATCGCGATCGTCACCGCCAACACGCCGCCGATCACCAGGTCGCCACGCACGAACCGCAACCCCTCGGCCAGTTCGCGCGGCACGTTGCCGAGAACGAGGCGCCGTGTTGTCTGCTGGTAATCCAGGCCGTAAGCGAGTACGGCGGCAAAGCCATAGACACAGGCGGAAACCCCGAATGCTCCGGCCAGCCCCATCCGCTGATAGATCATACCGGCGAACACCGGGCCCAGCAGGCGGGTAAACGAATTCGACATCGTATCCAGCGCCAGGGCGCGGGACACCAGCCGTCCCTCAACGCACTCCCCCACCATGCGCCGGCGGGTCGCCATCTCGGTTGACCACACAACCCCGGCGACCAGGGCCGCGACTGCGACGTGCCAGGGTCGTGCCACCCCACCCCAGGCCAACAGGGCGACCGAAGCCGAGGCCACGCAAGTGACCAGTTGTCCGAAAAACAAAACCTGTTTGCGGTTCACCGATTCCGTCACCACACCGGAAAACGCGCCCAGCAGGAACATCGGCATCGTGCGGGCGGCCGAAACGATCGCCACGTCCAGGCCCGATCCGGTGATGTCCAGCGTGAACAACGCGGCGGCCAGAACCTCAAACCACCGCATCATGTTGACGCAGCCGCCGATCGACCAAAGACGCAGAAATACGCGGGACGACGCCAATGCCCGCAATCCTGTGGAAGACGCGAGAACAGTCACGGCGCCGCGATGACCCGCGCCGTTTGAAGTGCCGATTGCATGACGTTTCCTTGTTATCGTGCTTGGCCCGGATACAAGCACTCCGCGCCGGGATGGACCAGAGAAGAAGCCAGGGCTAGGATGCGCGTCAGCGTTGAACGCAGCCAATTAGGGAGAACAATCAGATGGATACCGCCGTTATGACCCCGGTCTTCGACCGCACCGCCGAGGATCTTGGCAATATCGTCGAACTCGGCCACGTGAACGTCCGGGTGCCCGATCAGAGCAAGGCCGTTGCATTTTATCTGATGGGTCTGGGCCTGACGCGCGACCCGTATCTGATGGCTGGCCTCGACAACATGTGGGTGAACGTTGGCCGCGGCCAGTTCCATTTGCCGACCCGTGGAACCGACGTGCTGCGCGGAACCACCGCCCTGGTGATGCCGGACCTGGAAGCGCTGCTGAAGCGTTTGGATGGCGCGAAGAAATATCTGGAAGGCACGAAGTTCAGCTTCCGCGAGGCTGGCGACACGGTCGAGGCCGTGTGCCCCTGGGGCAACCGCATTCGTGTGCATGCGCCCAACCCCGAGTTGTTCGGACCGATGCGCGTCGGTATGCCGTATGTTGAGTTCGACGTCCCGGCTGGAACGGATTTGGCCGGAATTGCCCGCTTCTACGTCGAAATCCTGGGCGGCATCGCCGGCGTTTCCAGCGATGCGCGCGGCGCATACGCCTGGGCCAACACCTCCGCCGAGAGCCGCGTCACATTCCGCGAAACCTCCTTGCCGCTGCCCGAGTATGACGCCCACCACATCCAGATCACGCTGGCGGATTTCTCCGGCCCGCATAAGAAGCTGCTGGAGCGTGGGCTGATCAGCGAGGAAAGCGACCAGCACCAGTATCGCTTCCTCGACATCGTCGATGTGGACACCAACAAGCCGATCTTCCGCATCGAGCACGAAACCCGCAGCATGCGTCATCCGATGTTCGGCCGCACGTTCATCAACCGCAATCCGGACATGAATAATCGCAACTTCGTTCCGGGTTATGAAGTGGGCCTTTGGGCGCTGAACTGAGTCTTCTCTCTACCGTCATGGCCGGGCTTGGCCCGGCCACCCGAGACTTGCTGTTTTGGACCCGGCGAGGCTCGGCAACGACCGGGCCGGGTTCGGTCAAGGCGGCAGAGGTGGGCAAGTTTCTATGACATATCGGAGAATTTCAGTGCCCATCTCGCCGTATCACGTCTCCGCCTACAACACCGCCAAAGCGTCCGAGAATAAGATCCACGACGACGCCACCGCGCAGCGGTTCGGCTTCAAGGGCGGCTTCGTCGGTGGGGTGAACGTCTATGCCTACATGTCGCATCAGCCGGTGCGGCTTTGGGGCCGGGAATGGCTGGAACGCGGCACGGGCGAGGCGAAATTCGGCAAGCCGGTCTATGAAAACGACATCGCCGAAGTCTCCGCGGTTGAAGACGCCGACGGGATGGAATTGACCGTCCACAGTCAGGGCATCCTCTGCGCGACGGGCCGGGCCGCGTTGCCGGGGGATTTGCCGCCGCCACCGGCGTTGAGCGATTTCAAATCCGTCGCGCCGCGTTCGGAGCGCGTCAATGCGGACGAATCATCCCTCCAGATCGGCGATTGGTTGGGGATGACTCCTTTGCCGATCACCGAAGCGTTTCACGCGCAGGATCTCGCCGACATTCGCGAAACCGATCCCATTTACGCTCGGGAGCGTATCGTTCACACAGGAACGATTATTCGCTGCTGCAACTGGGCGCTGACCCACAACGTGATCTTGCCGGCATGGATCCACATGGGAAGCGCGGTGCGCAATCTCGGCCTTGCCCGTGTGGGTGACACGCTGAACATAAGGGCGCGGGTTACCAAGAACTACGAGCACAAGGGCCACAAATGGGTGGAACTTGATGCGATGGTGGTTGCCAACGAAACAACCCCGATCATCCACGCGACGCACATCGCGATCTATCGGCCTCGGCAATTGGCCGAGGCGGCGTAACGGCGACGGACATACCGTAACAAATATCGGACAATCCCGGGGCGCTGCCTAAACATTAGGCGGTGCCGTTTTGCGTTTTTCCCTCTAAATGCCGGTCATATGCTTGTCACAAGCGCAACCGGCGCTGCCCATTAATGAGGCGATCAGCCTTTTCCGCGAGCCCCCATCGCCGCTGATTCTGGCACGTTTCTTGATATGTCCGGAACGATGCCGGGAGCTTAACGATGCAAAATGTGGAACCGGGCGATGTCGCCTGGGTGCTTGTCAGTACCGTCCTGGTGCTGCTGATGACCGTGCCGGGGCTGGCTCTGTTTTATGCCGGGATGGTTCGTAAGAAGAACGTGCTCGCCATCATGATGCAGTCGTTCTTTCTGTGTGCGGCGATGACCGTCGTTTGGATGGTGGCCGGCTATTCCCTGGCATTTGGCAACGGCAACGCCTGGATCGGCGATTTCTCCCGGTTGTTCCTGAATGGTCTGGCTGACGGATGGGATAAGCCGTTTACCCTCGGCGCCGGGACCACGAACGCTCTGCCGACGACCATACCGGAGAGCGTCTTCGTGATGTTCCAGATGGCGTTCGCGATCATTACTCCGGCCGTGGTGACCGGAAGCTGTGCCGATCGCATGAAGTTCTCCGCATTGATGATGTTTTTCACGATGTGGTCTCTGGTGGTTTACGCCCCGCTCGCGCATTGGGTCTGGAGCCCGAATGGCTGGCTGGCGGTCATGGGCGTCGCCGACTTCGCCGGTGGCACCGTGGTTGAGATCAACTGCGGCGTCTCCGGCCTGGTCTGCGCCCTGATGCTCGGCCGCCGCCTGGGCTATGGACAAGAAAACATGGCGCCCTGGAATCTGAGCTATGCCGTGATCGGTGCGTCCTTGCTCTGGGTGGGCTGGATGGGCTTCAACTCCGGTGGTGCGCTCGGGGCCAACGGCCGAGCCGGTATGGCGGTGCTGGTGACGCAGATCGCGGCGGCGGGGGCGACGTTATCGTGGACGTTCGCGGAGTGGTTCCTGCGTGGAAAACCATCAGTGTTGGGCGCGATTTCGGGTGCGGTGGCGGGCCTGGTAGCGATTACACCGGCTTCCGGGTTCGTCTTGCCGGGGCCGGCCCTGGCGCTCGGCCTCGTCGCCGGCGCCGCATGCTTCTGGACGGCAACCACAATGAAGGCGGCGTTCAAGTATGACGACAGTCTGGACGCGTTCGGCGTGCATGGCATCGGCGGAATGCTCGGGATGCTGGCGACGGGTTGGTTCGCTTTCGGTCCGTTGTCGGCGACGAAGGATGCACCGGCGGGCGTGTATTTTGGTGGATCGTCTCTGCTGGCGGTCCAGGCGGTCGCCGTCCTGGCAACGATCGCCTATTGCGCTTCTGCCAGTTGGGTCTTGCTGAAGATCACCGACGCTGTCGTGGGGCTGCGGGTTACTTCAGAGGAGGAGCGGGAAGGGCTGGATATCGTGCTGCACGGTGAACAGGTGTTTTGAATACGACCGGTTCACCGCGGATTGCGGTGAAGGCCATGGTTTGACATTTTAGCGCCGATGAGTTCGGGGTGCAGGCGGAATATCGGATCAGCCGCCCGTGCCGGACCGCTATGGAGTTACGGCCCTCGCAACCATGGCATGGGTGCATCTGTGCGGGTCAATGTGCGATTGTCACATCACTTACATGGATGCATCTCGCGTGCACGAACGCTCTCCCCCGTCGGCTGAACAGGTGATCGCGGCCCTGCGTGCCCATAACCGAGAACTGCGCGAGGCCGGCATTCGCCATTTGTCGGTTTTCGGTTCGGTTGCACGTGGTGACGCCCGGGACGAAAGCGATGTGGATCTCGCAGTGGACCTTGATTCAGCGGCCGGGGGCGGGCTCTTCCGATTGATAGGGCTCCAGCGGCGGCTAAGCGAGATCCTTCAGCGCGCCATGGACATTCTGCCCGAGCCTGTGGAAAACCCGCGCCTACAGCAGCGGATCGACCGGGACCGCCGCCGTGCCTTCTAAGCACGATCCGATCGATTGCCCCCGAACATTGACCGCGCGGACTGATCTGGGAGTGCCTTAAACCGCCTGCGTCCCCGTCAGCCGCAGGAAGCTGATCACGCACGCAAAGCCGGAAAACACCGCTCCCGCTGTCAGCGCGAAGCTCACCCCGGCAGCGATGTCCCCGTGCGTCAGCGCAAAGATCACCGCAACCATAACACCGCCAATCGTCTGCCCGGTCAGCCTCGCCGTGGATACCACCCCGCTCGCCACCCCGCTGCGAGACCGAGGCGCCGCCGAGATCAGCGCTCGGTTGTTCGGCGACTGGAAGAACCCGAAGCCGATGCCACACACCATCATGCGCCACACCACATCGAGGAACGGTGGGTCGGCCGGCAACGCCAGCATCAACAGCAAGCCGACGGTCAATACCGCCAAGCCGATCCCGCCCAACAGTCCGGCCGGATACTTGTCCGACAGCCGCCCGGCGATCGGCGCCACGACCACCACAACCGCCGGCCACGGTGTAATCAGCAGCCCGATCCGCGACTGCGACATCCCGCCCGCCACGGCGAAGTAGAACGGCAGCGCCAGGAAGGCGACCGTCTGTGCGCTGTAAGAACAAACCGACGTCGCCACCGACAATGCGAACACCGGTTTGCGAAACAAATCCACCGGCAGCATCGGCGCCGCCATCCGGTTCTGCCGGCGAATGAACACCACGCACGCTATGGATCCCCCGATCAACTCGACCGAGACCCACACAGGGTCCTGGCCGTGGCCGATACCATCCAGCCCCACCAGCAGCAGCCCGAACGTCGCCGCATTCAGCACCGCGCTGATCCAATCGAACCGATGCCCCGATTGCGGTGTGTCCGGCAACGACCGCAGGGCGAGCCAGACCGCAAGCACACCGAATGGCACGTTAATGGTGAACAGCCAGTGCCAGGATGCGACCGACAGGATCGCCGCCGCCAGCGACGGGCCGGCGGCGGAACAGGTGGCCACGATCAGCGCGACGGTCGCGATACCGCTGCCGAGTTGCGACCGCGGCACGATGTAGCGCACCAGGGCGGTGTTGACGCTCATGATGCCTGCCGCGCCGAAGCCCTGTAGCACGCGCGCCGCCACCAGCATGGGCAGTGTGTCAGCCAGCCCGCAGGCCAGGGACGCGACGGTGAACACGCCAAGTCCCCACATATACACGCGGCGATAGCCGGAGATGTCGCCCAGTGCCGACAGCGGCAGCAGGCTGACGGTCACCGCCAACTGATAGGCGTTCACCACCCAGATCGTTTCCGCCGGCGTCGCGCGCAGTTCGTGCGCCATCGCGGGCAGGGCGATGTTGGCGATCGCCACGCTCAGCACCGAAATCGCGATGGCGATGGCAACGGTCAGCATCGCCGCCCGGCGTTCGCGTGGCGGCAGGCCGTCGGCGTCCTCGGTCTGTCGCGTGATCGTTGTGTTCATGTGGACAACTTGACCGACGACGGCTTCCCCAACAAGGTGCGCCCATCATGAGCAAACCTGTCATCGAATATCACGACGTTGTCCGGCCGGAGTGGATCGACTCCAACGGGCACCTGAACCTCGCCTATTACTGCGTCGTGTTCGATTACGCGACTGACGCGCTGTACACGGCCCTGAACATCGGCGATGCGTATCGGGAGGTGTCGGGGAACTCCTGTTTCACCGCCGAAACGCACACGCTTTACGAACGCGAGGTGCATCTCGGCGACAAATTGCTGGTGAAGGCGTGGCTGCTCGGGGCCGACAGTAAGCGGCTGCATTATTTCCACGAGATGTTTCACGTCGAAAGCGGCGAACGATCGGCGGTGCAGGAGTTGATGGCGCTGCACATCGACATGAGCGTCCGCCGTGTGGCACCGTATCCGCCAGAGCAATACGCGGCCTTGCAACAGGCGGTGGCGGAATACGCTCCGGTGGAATTGCCCAAGGGCGCCGGGCGGAGGATCGCGCTACCGGGGTAGTTCAAAGGGGGGAAAAGACCATGAAACTCATGTGGTTCCATCTGATGCCTTACACCGAGCTGCCGGAGAATTTCCGGGGCAAGCATCCCTCGGTTTGGGTGGATATCCATTCGTCTCTGTTCGATCCCAAACGCGCCCATCTTATGTACAACGATTTCATGGACGAGCTGGAATACGCCGCCGAGTGCGGCTTCGATGCGGTCTGCGTCAATGAGCATCATTCCAACGGTTACGGACTGATGCCGTCTCCCAACCTGATCGCATCGTCTCTCGCTCGGCGGACCAGCGATACGGCGCTGTGCGTGATGGGGAACTCGCTGGCGCTGTACAACCCGCCGACGCGGGTGGCGGAAGAATTCGCGATGATCGATTGTATTTCCGGCGGCCGGTTGATCGCCGGATTCCCGGTCGGTTCGCCGATGGACACCTGTTACGCATATGGTCAGAACCCGTCGATGCTGCGCGAACGCTATCTCGAGGCGCACGACCTGATCGTTCGCGCCTGGACGGACAAAGACACCTTCACCTTCAACGGCCGCTACAACCAGCAGCGCTATGTGAATGTCTGGCCGCGCCCGGTGCAGAATTCTCCGCACCCGCCGATCTGGGTGCCCGGCGGCGGGTCGGTTGAGACATGGCGGTGGTGCGCTGAGAAAGACTACGTTTACTGTTATCTGTCCTACTACGGCTACAAGATCGGGCAGGCGACGATGAACGGTTTTTGGAACGAGATGTCTCGTTTGGGCAAGGATCGGAACCCAAACCGAGCGGGTTTCCTGCAATTCGTCGGTGTGGGGGAAAGCCGGCAGCACGCCATGGACCTGTATGGCGCGGCGGCCGAATATTTCTACGGCAACTGCCTGCACATCGATCCAAGGTTCGCGACGCCTCCAGGCTATACGACCGAGGCAACGCAAAGGATGGGTCTGGAAAGCCAGGTTGCGAAAGCGGCGACCTACACCGAAAAATTCAATACGCTGGCGCGGGAGATGGATGCGATCGTGGACAACGGTTACGTCATCATCGGGTCACCGGATGAGGTCGCGGAACAGCTTCGGGAAGTCGCGACGCAACTGAACGTTGGCAACCTGATGTTGCTATTGCAGTTCGGGAACATGAATAAGGAACTGACCCGCTACAATACAGGATTGTTTGCGGACAAGGTGCAGCCGAAACTGGCGCCATTGTTCAGCGAGTGGGAACACCGTTGGTGGCCGCGCCCGATGGGGACGGCCCAAAGGGCGGCGGTGCCGGCCTATTTGGCGGCGGAGTAATGGCGGTCTGCATCAAGGCGAGATGATCCCGACAAGCCGCATAGGCGTCAATATAAACGGTCGGAAGCGAATATTGTTCTCCGGACGAGGCTTCGTTCTCTCCGTCTTGCCTCCCTAGGCATCAAGATAAGCCGTCGGGTGGGGAGGATTTACCCATTCGTCATGACCGGGCTTGGCCCGGTCACCCACGACTTTGCTTGGCGCGGCGCAGGAAGTCCCGGGTGGCCGGGCCAAGCCCGGCCATGACGAATGGGGAAGCGGTTTCCACCTGACGCGGTTGTTTCGGGGCCGCCTTACGTCACCGGCGCGGGCACCGCGTTGTAATCAGCATCGGAAACATGCTGGAACCAGGCGGTGCCCTCGCCCTTGTCGTTCAGTTCCGACATCGCAAGGTGCGAAAACAGCTTGCCGGGAGCCGAACCGTGCCAATGGCGAACATCCGGCGGGATGATCACGGTATCGCCCGCGCGGATTTCCTGCACCTGTTCGCCCTCCCGTTGCACCCGCCCGGCGCCGGACAGGCAGAACAACGTCTGGCCGACCGGATGGCTGTGCCACGCGGTGCGCGCACCCGGCGTGAACGACACGACCGACCCGCGCATGCGGGACGGGGCCACGCCGACAACAACCTCATCCGAGAACACCGTGCCGGTGAAATTCGACGCAGGCGCGATATTGGTTTTCCGGGCCGAGGACCGAAGGATTTTCATGGACAGTCTCCCTGATTGCCGAAACATCGGCGGTTTATCGCCGCCATGATAGGGCGCCCGGGGAAATCGACAAGCTTCGCACCAGGGAATGCTTTAACGGCGCCGCTGGCTATGATACGGAGCCGTGATGGTTCCGATCGGGCCATCGTAGCGACCGCAGGGGCCTTTCCGACCGTGAACGCAATTCCGCCGACCGCACCGACCGCGACGATTCACGATCGGGTCCACCCGGGCGGATGGGGTGTGGATCAGCGGAAGACGATCTATCTGTGCGCTCTGGCCCTTGGCGCCTGCGTGTTCTTCGCCACGATCTATGGCCAGATCATCTGGGCCTCTTACAGGGAGCAGACGCCGGGGCACTTGCCGCTTTATGGCGATTTCTTCGCGCTCTGGTCTTACGCGAAAGTCATTGCGACGCATCCCGTGGCCGAACTGTACGACTTCGCGGTCCTGCATGCACGACAGATCGATCTCGGCATGGATCCCGCGCAAATCTTTCCATTTCCCTATCCGCCCATTTTCATATTCCTCGTTTCTCCCCTCAGTCTCTTTCAGTACGAGGTGGATTATCTGATTTGGACATTTGGCACCCTGGCGTTGCTGGTCTGGGTGGTCTGGAAAACCTGTTCCCGTTTGCCACTGTGTTTGTTCGGTCTGATCGTCGCGCCCGTCACCACAGCAACAATTTTTGCCGGGCAAGGTGGTTTTCTCGCGGCCTCACTGATGACGGCCGGCATCCGGATTACGTCGTCGAGGCCCATCGTTGCGGGAATCCTGCTCGGCCTTCTGAGTTACAAACCACAGCTTGGATTGCTGATACCGGTGGCCCTCGCCGCCGCCGGACTTTGGACCGTTTTTGCCGCGGCCTGTATCACGGTGATCGGGATGGCAGCCGCGGCGACGCTTGCCTTCGGTTCGGACATCTGGGCCACCTGGTTGGCGATGCTGCCAGCCTATGCAGACCTGTTCGACAATGTTACGACTCCGCTGAAATCCAGACCGACCATCATGGCGAACCTACAGTTGCTGGGTGTCCCGCTGATATGGGCGCGGGCGGTGCAGGCGACGGTTTCCGCAGCCGTGGCGATTGTGGTTTGGCGATGCTTTCGTCGGAATACGGCGCCAACAGGTCTCGATGTGGCAAAGCGGCGCTTGCGTGTCCTGTCGTCATTGCCTTCGCGCACCATGACGAGGAAGGTGATTGCGGTCGGGAACACCAAAACGAGAACTGCTGATACGGGACGTTTGGCCGCCGCGGCGCTTTTGGTCGGCACGGTGCTGACTACACCGCATGCCTTTGTCTACGATTTGCCTATGGTCACCGTGGCCATGGTTCTGTTCATCGACGACCGGGTGAAGACGAGTGCGATCTTTAGTTCAATGGAAGTCCTGATTCTGGTCCTGGCGATGCTGTTCCCGGTCGTCATGATGTTAAAAGACATTGCAGTGCCGATCAGCGCGGTATCCTTGCTACTCCTGTTCGGCGTGATCGTCAGAGCCCCAAGCCGCGCTGGCGGCGAAACGGCTTAATCCGTGGCCTCTGGATAGCGAGTCCGGACCAGATTGACCGGCTTCAGGCTCATGACCACGTCGCCGTCCTGGTTCAGCACTTCCAGCAGGATATGCAGCAATCCGCGATCCGGCTTGGTGCGCGACCGGCGCGCCTGCTGGATCGTTGCATGCACCGTCAGCAGATCGCCTGGACGAACCGGACGCGGCCATCGCAGTTCGTCAATGCCCGGCGCGGCCAGGCCGTTATGCGGCAGGAACTTATCCACCACCAGTCGCATGGTCAGGCCTACGGTATGCCAGCCGCTGGCAATGAGTTCTCCGAACGGTCCCTTCGCCGCCAGATCGCGATCGATGTGCATCATCTGCGGGTCGTACTGGCGGGCGAACGCGATGATGTCATCGTCAGTCACCGAGAATGTGCCCAGCACGTAGGTGCCGCCGACCGTATAGTCCTCGAAAAACCGGTCGCTCGCCGGGGTGGAAAACACTTCGAACATGAATCGTGCCGCTCTGTTGCCGATGCGCGGGGTAACATGCGATATAGTGCATGACAATGAATAGCCGCCGTTCGGCGGATAATCGGGGGGATCACGATGCGTCATGTTTCACGACGGGCCATGCTGGCCGGAGCGGCATTGACCGCGGGCCTTTGCCGGCCGGCCATCGCCCAGGGCGCGCCCCTGAAAGTCGGCATGATGCTGCCATTCTCCGGCACCTATGCGGCGCTGGGTGAGAACATCGCCGCCGGATTTGAACTGCTGATCGCCGAAAATGACGGGAAACTGGGCGGACGGGCGGTGACCCTGATCCGGCTGGACGATGAGTCCGATCCGGCCAAGGCTCCCGCCAACGTCAATCGCCTGACGGAACGCGACAACGTCGATGTCTTGCTGGGCACCGTCCATTCGGGAGTCGTGATGGCCCTGGTACAGGCGGCGCGGGAGAAGGAAATTCCGCTGTTCATCCCGAACGCCGGCAACGTCGCCGCCACCCGTGATTTGTGCTCGCCGCATGTGTTTCGCTCGTCGTTCAGCAACTGGCAGCCGGCTTATGGCATGGGCCGGGCGCTGGCGGCGCGTGGTGTGAAGAAGGCGGCCTGGGTGACCTGGGATTACGCCGCGGGCAAGGAGTCGGGCGAAGGATTTCGGGATGGATTGCGCGACGGGGGCGCCGAAATGACGCACCTGCTGACAGTGCCGTTTCCGGAAACCAATTTTCAACCGGTCCTGGCTCAAATCAGCGGTCTGGGCGTCGAAGCGGTTGGATCGTTCTTTGCCGGTGGCGGTGCTATTCAGTTCGTCAAGGACTACGCGGCGTCCGGCCTGCGCGCGACGATACCGCTGTGCGGTTCGGGGTTCCTGACAGAGGGCGTGCTGAAGCCGCAAGGGGCCGCGGCAGAGGGTATCCAGACGGCGCTGCACTACGGCGACGGACTGGATAATGCGAAGAACGTCGCATTCCGCACCGCGTTCAAAGCCAAAACCACTCGCGACGCCGATGTCTATGCGGTGCAGGGCTACGATGCCGGGCAGATGCTGGCGGCCGGCCTGACCGCGACGAAAGGCGACGCGGCTGCCGCCATGGCGTTTGCGGCGGCAATCCGAGCGGCTCGGATTGATAGCCCGCGAGGGGCGTTTACGCTGTCGGCGTCACATAATCCGATCCAGACGATCTGGCTGCGGGAAGCGCGGGACGGCCAGAACAAGGTGATCGGGATCGCCGCGAAGGATCTCGCGGACCCCGGAACGGGCTGCAAGATGGCGGGCGCCTGATTGCTGACGGGTCTGATCGCGCAGCTTCTGAACGGGGTGCAATACGGGCTGCTGCTGTTTCTGATCAGCAGTGGCCTGACGCTGATTTTCGGCGTGATGGGCGTGATCAACCTCGCGCACGGCAGCCTGTTCATGATCGGCGCCTATCTGGCGTTCGGCGTGGCCAGCCTGACGGGCAGCCTGTGGCTGGCATTGCCGGTGGCCGTGCTAGGCGGGGCTGTTTTCGGAGCGGTCCTGGAACGCCTGCTGTTCCGCCGCTTTCGCACCCGGGCGCATCTCGATCAGGTGCTTCTGACGTTCGCGCTGATCTTGCTGTTCGAAGAGGGCCGCTCGGCGCTGGCCGGCAATCAGTTTCACAGCGTGCCTGTGCCAGCGGTCCTGGACTTCTCCGTCCCCGTAATCGGCGGCTTCGGCTATTCCGCGTATCGGCTGGCGGTGTTGGCGATCTGTCTGCTCGTCGCCGCCGGGCTGGTCTGGCTGATCGAGCGCACCCGCATAGGCTCTGCCATCCGCGCTGCAGCCGAGAATACCGAAATGCTCAATTTGCTCGGTTTTGACGCCGGGCGTGTCCATACGTTGGTGTTTGCCGGCGGGACGGCCCTGGCGATGCTGGCCGGCGCTTTGGCGGCGCCGTTGCAGTCGGTGTATCCCGGCATGGGCGACGGGTTCCTGATTCTGTCCTTCATCGTCGTGGTGATCGGCGGTCTCGGTTCGGTGGCCGGAGCTTTTTGGGCCGCGCTTCTGGTCGGTCTGATCGATACACTCGGAAAAGCTTATTTGCCTCAGGCCGCTGGCATAGCGGTGTGTGCGATGATGGCGGTGGTACTGCTGTGGCGCCCAACGGGGCTGTTCAGCCGCACATGATCGTCGCGTCCCGACCCGGTCAGTGTGTGCTCGGCGCCGCGGCGCTGGGGATCGCCACGATGCCGCTATGGGCGTCGGCGTGGCACATGCAGTTGGTGTCCGCGGCACTGGTGGCGGCGCTGTTCGCCCTCAGCCTCCAGGTGCTGGTGGGGGCGACGGGTCTGGTCAGCCTGGCTCAGGCGGGATTTTTCGGACTTGGCGCTTACACCGTGCATTTGCTCGGGTCGCCTCCGGTGTGGATCACGTTGCCCGCCGCGATGCTGGCGGCCGGTGTGGCGGCCTTGCTGATCGGACCGTTGGCGCTACGGACGAAGGGCTTTTTTTTCCTGATGACCACCCTGGCGTTCGGCCAGATGCTGTTCTTCGCCTTCCACGACACGCCGCTGGGCGGCGGCACCGACGGCTTGTTCATCGTTCGGCCGTCTCTCGGCTTTACCGTGTCCAGGGCAGGGCGGCCGGCGGTGTTCCTGCTGCTGAACCTTGGCGTATTGGCGATCGTCTATGGCGGCCTGTGCTGGCTGATGAGCACGATGCTCGGCCACGCCCTGCAAGGCATCCGGTCCAACGAGAACCGCATGGCCGCGCTTGGTCACAACGTGCAGCGGCTGAAATTGATCGCCTTCGTTCTGGCTGGCGCGCTGGCCGGGTTGGCCGGGCACATGTCCGCCTTGACCGACGCGTTCGTCAGTCCCGATCTGCTGGGATGGCACCGCTCCGCCGAGGCTTTGTTGATGATCCTGCTCGGCGGCATCGGCGCTCTACACGGCCCGATTTTGGGGGCGTTCGCGCTGGTCGCCATCCAGGAGGCCGGCAGTCTGCTCAGCGACCGGCCCCGTCTGGTCGAGGGCGTGGTGTTCCTGGCCGCTGTGCTGTTCCTGCGCCAGGGCATCGCGGGTTGGCGGCTACCGTGGCGAACCCGCCCATGATGCGGGCTGAGAGTCTGATCAAGCGATACGGCGGCCTGTTGGCGGTTGATCAGGTATCGCTGTCTTTGGACCGAGGTACGCTGCATGCGGTAATCGGGCCCAATGGCGCCGGCAAGAGCACGTTGATCAATCTATTGTCGGGGGAGACGTCGCTGTCCTCCGGGTGGGTTCACTTCAAGGACCACGACATCTCCGCGTGGCCGGCCTGGCGGCGCGGGCAAGCGGGTATCGGCCGGACCTTTCAGCGAACCAACGTCATGCGCGACATGACGGTGCTGGAGAACGCACGCCTTGCGGCACAGGCTCGTGCGCAATTTGGTCTTCTGCAAACCGCCGCGAATGCGAAGGTCGTGCAAACTGCTTTGGCAGCACTTCATCGCGCCGGCCTGGCTGAGGCGGCCGGAGCGATAGCAAGTACTCTCAGCCACGGTCAGGCGCGACTGCTGGAGATCGCCATGGCGCTGGCCGGCTTGCCGGACGTTCTGCTGCTGGACGAACCGCTCGCCGGCCTGGGACCGGAGGAAACCGCACCGGTCGCTAACCTGCTGCGAGACCTGGCCCGCGACCACGCGGTGCTGCTGGTTGAGCACGACATGGACGTCGTTTTTGCCGTCGCCGATGTCATCACCGTCATGGTGGACGGCCGCGTCCTCGCAACGGGCGCGCCGAACGAGATCCGAACCTCCGCCATCGTTCGCGATGCCTATCTGGGCCACAGCGTATGACCGCGATCCTGTCCGCCCGCGACCTGTCCGCCGGTTACGGCGAAAGCCGTGTCCTGCGGGGGATCGACCTCGACATCCTGCCGGGTGAAACGATCGGGCTGATGGGCCGGAACGGCATGGGCAAGACCACCCTGATCCGAACCCTGATCGGCCTGTTGCCCGCGTTGCAAGGCCAGGTCCTGCTGGATGGCGCCGATGCCGCCGGGCTGCCGGCATTCGCGCGCGCACGCAAAGGGATCGCCGTGGTGCCGGAAGGCCGAGGTGTGTTCGCCAGCCTGACGGTGATGGAGAACCTGCGTCTCGCCGCCACAACCGGTGAATGGACCGAAGCACGTGTGCTGGACCTGTTTCCTCGATTGGGCCAACGCGCGTCCCACCGGGGCAACCATCTGTCCGGCGGTGAGCAGCAGATGCTGGCGATCGGCCGCGCCCTGATGACCAACCCGAGGCTGCTGATTCTGGACGAAGCGACCGAGGGGCTGGCCCCGCTGATCCGAGACGAAATCTGGCGGGTGATCCGCATTGTCAGGGAGGCGGGTGTGGCGGTCGTTGTGGTGGACAAGACAGTCTCCGCCGTCCTGTCGGTGGTGGATCGCGTCGTGATCCTGGTCAAGGGACAGATCGCCTGGTCCGGTCCTCCGGAAATTTTGCGCGCTGACCCTGGACTGATGCATCGTCACCTTGGGGTGGACGCATGACCCGGTCCGAGGACGCCCAAAAATAAGCGAATTCAATCCCGTCGTCATGGCCGGCCTTGGCCCCATAGGCATCAGGACAAGGTCTCCGATGAGGAGGATTTGCCCTATCGTCATGACCGGCCTTGGCCCCATAGGCATCAGGATAAGCCGTCGGGTGGCAGGGATTCGCCCATTCGTCATGACCGGGCTTGGCCCGGTCACCCACGACTTTGCTCGGCGGCGGCACAGGAAGTCGTGGGTGGCCGGGCCAAGCCCGGCCATGACGGAGGGTGGAAAGCCCCGTCCGCAGCATAAACCTTCTCCCCCACTCGCTTATCCTGATGCCTATGGGGCTTGGCCCGGCCACCCGGGATTTCCGGTGTCGTGCCAGGCAAAGTCCCGCGTGACCGAGCCAAGCCCGGTCATGACGATAGGAACGGCGTCCACCTTGCGCGGTGGTTTTTGGTCGTCGCCTTAGCTCGCCAAACCAAGGAACCGGCCGGCTGCCCGCGTAACCTGCTCAACCGAGATCGCATCCATCGACTGCGCCACAACGGCGGTGGCGAGCCGTCCGGTCGGCGCGTAGGTCGCGGCGTCGGTGGGGCCGAATAATCCGATGGTCGGCGTACCGGCGGCGGCGGCCAAATGCATCAGCCCGGAATCGTTGCCAACGAACAGGTCGCACCGTTCGAGACAGGCCACGACTTCGGGTAGCGTCAGGCGGCCAACCAGATCGATGGCGCCCGGCAGCGCCGCAAACAGGGGCGCCGCCATCGCCTGTTCCGTCTCACCGGGTCCGCCGAGTACGATCGCCACAGCGTCCGCATAGCGGTTGTCATTTTGGTGTTCGCGGCCGCGATCTTGGTCCTCGTCATGGTGCGCGGAGGCGCGCCATCCACGTTTTTGCTGATCCGAGACGCCATAAGACATGGATGGCGCGCCTTCGCGCACCATGACGGTGGCATCCCCGCCGGCGATATGACGAAACACCGCGGCAAAGCGATCGGCCGGCCAGACCTTAGGCTCCCAATTCGCTGTCGGCGCCAATGCAATGAAACGCCGATCCGGCGGCAGCAACGCCAACACACGTTGGCGATCCGTATCGCTGGTCCAGGCAACTGGAGACGGCGGCGGCGACAGGCCCAGCATCGCCCCCAACTGAGCGATCTTCGGTCCATCGACCCGTCGGAACACCGCTCGCCGGCGGGTTGGCACGATCCAGGACAACGCCGATCCCCGGATATCGATGACCAGATCCCAGACATGCACCACGGCTTCGGCCCACAAAGGCAGCCAGTGCAAGCCCCATTTTTTCTTTCGCAGCACGATCGTGCGCTCGCGGTTGGGCATGCACGCGAACAGGCCCTCGGCCACGGCTCCGCAGACCACCGTAATACGGGCCTCGGGATGGTGCCTGATCAAGTGGTCGAGCAGACCGGTGGACAGCACCGCGTCGCCTAACCGGTTGGATGTCACAAATAAAATTCTCATACGTGACCGTAATTAGACCATCGGCGCGCCGAAAGCGAGATCGTCCGGTTTGACCCGGCGCCCCGCGTTGGGCAGCGTGCGCACCAGATTAACCAAAGGAGACACCCCATGTCCGAGGAAACGTTTGTCGAGCTGGGCGAAGACTACCCGGAACTGCGCGAATCGGTGCGCCGGATCTGCGCCAAATACCCTGGCACGTATTGGAGTGGTCTGGAGGACCAGGAAGCCTATCCCACCGAATTCGTGAACGAACTGACGCAGGCTGGCTTCCTGGCCTCGCTGATCCCCGAGGAATATGGCGGGTCCGGCCTGCCGCTGCGTGCTGCCGCGGTGATCCTGGAGGAAATCAACGCCTCCGGCTGCGTCGCCAGCCAGGGCCACGCCCAGATGTACATCATGGGCACGCTGCTGCGGCATGGCAGCGAGGCGCAGAAGCGCAAATATCTGCCGGAGATCGCCGCCGGGCGGCTGCGTTTGCAGGCGTTCGGGGTGACCGAACCGACGACCGGATCGGACACGACGCAGTTGAAGACACGCGCCGTGCGCGACGGCGATTCGTACCTGATCACCGGTCAGAAGGTGTGGACCTCGCGCGCCATGCACTCTGACATGATGCTGTTGCTCGCCCGCACCACATCCGCCGATCAGGTCAAAAAGCGCAGCGACGGCCTGTCGGTCTTCCTGATCGACATGACCGCGAAAAACACCGGCACCGGCTTGGAAGTCCGGCCGATCAAGGCCATGATCAACCACAACACGACAGAAATCTTCTTCGACAATTTCCGCATTCCGGCCGACAGCCTGATCGGCGAGGAAGGCAAGGGGTTCCGCTATATCCTGGATGGCATGAACGCCGAACGCATCCTGGTCGCCAGCGAGGCGGTCGGCGACGGCCGCTGGTTCGTCAAAAAAGCGACTCAGTACGCCAAGGACCGGGTCGTCTTCGGTGCCCCGATCGGCAAGAATCAGGCGGTCCAATTCCCGATCGCGCGGGCCTGGGCGGAACTGGAGGCCGCCGACATGGTCTGCCGCCGTGCCGCCGCATTGTTCGATAATGGGAAAGAGTGCGGTGCGGATGCCAACATCGCCAAACTGCTGGCCTCGGAATCCGCCTGGAAGGCGGCCGATACCGCGATGCAGACCTTCGGCGGTTTCGCCTATGCCCGCGAATACGAAATCGAACGAAAATGGCGTGAAGTGAGGCTTTACCAAATCGCACCGATTTCCACCAACCTGATCCTGGGCTATGTGGGTCAGCATGTCCTCGGGATGCCGCGATCGTACTAAGGCGTCAGGGCACCAGGACGCCTCGACCATGCCCGACACCATTCCATTCACCGATCCCGTTCCTGCATCGGACGCAAACGTTCTGCAGGAAGCCCTGGAGTACCTGGGCGCCGTCAACGACATCCTGAAGGTCATCGGCCGGTCTGCATTCGACCTGACCGCGGTCCTGCAGACCGTCGTGACGCGCGCCGCTAGTCTCTCGCGGGCAAACCGGGCGAGTCGGTACCAATACCGCGACGGCACCTGTCATTTTGATGTTGGCATCAACGTCTCACCGGAGGACGAGGTTCGGGCACGGACATCCGGGTCTGATCCGGACTCCTTGATCGGCCAAACAATCCAGCAACGTCGGGCGGTGCAGATTGTCGTGGGGACTGAGGAGGGTTTGGGTGACAGCGGCGGCATGCGTGCCATTCTGGGCGTTCCGCTGCTGCGCGACGGTGTGCCCATCGGTGTGATCACGCTGGAACGAACGTCCGCCACGCCGTTCACCGGCCGGCAGATCGAGGTGGTGACAACGTTTGCCGATGAGGCGGCCCTGGCGATCGAGAATGCCAGACTGTTGCGCGAATTGCGGGAGGAACGCGAGACAGCGGATCGGGAACGTGCCGAGATGCAGACAATCTTCGACAATATGACCGACGGTGTCGTGTTGGCGGAGGAGGACAAGCGCTGGGTCCTGGTCAACAAACCATTGTACCGGATCAACGGCTGGCCCGAAGGCGTGGCGTCGGAGCGCCCCTCCATCGACGAGGTGCGTGCCATGCTGACCAAGGGATACCTGCCGCGCCGGCACGCCACTGTGGATGCGGATATCGACTGGGTCAGGCAACGCTTCATTGATGCTGACGGAACGCCGGTCTCGTCGCAACGAACCAACGGCAACCATGTGGAGGTGCGGTGGATCAAACTCGGCGACGGGAAGCGTAGGCTGGGCATGTATCGGGACATCACCCTGCTGAAGCAGCAGGAAGATCGGCTGACACAGGAACGCGATGCCGCCCGGATCGCCCGGGCCGAAGCCGAGGCGGCGAATCAGTCTAAATCCACCTTCCTCGCTACCATGAGCCACGAAATCCGCACCCCGATGAACGGCGTGCTGGGCATGTTGGAGGTGCTGGAGCATCAGGGGCTCGGGCGCGAACAGGAGGAAACCCTGGGCATAATCCGCGAATCCGCCGCGGCCCTGCTGCACATCGTTGATGACGTGCTGGATTTCTCAAAGATCGAGGCCGGCCGGCTGGATTTGGAAGAAACCGTGTTCTCCCTCTCCGAAATCGTCTCCAGCGTGGTGCGAGGGTTCCATTCTCAGGCTGAGGCAAAGCATTTGCGCCTTGGCGGCACGATCGATCCCGGGGCGGCCGACACGTTGCTGGGCGATGTCACCCGGGTGCGTCAGATTCTGTTTAATCTCCTCGGCAATGCGGTGAAATTCACCGAACGCGGCAGTGTCCATGTCCGGGCGGGAACGGACTTGCTGGACGACGGGAGGACCCGGCTGATCCTGGCCGTGTCCGATAGCGGCATCGGTATCGACACCGAACGGCAGGTGCATCTGTTTCAACCGTTCGCGCAGGCCGATAACTCGACCACACGGCGGTTCGGGTTTGGGGCTTTCGATCGTCCGCCGGCTGGCGCAACTGATGGGCGGCGACATCACCGTCGAAAGCGCCGCCGGTGAAGGGTCGGTATTCACCGTCCATCTGATACTGAACGCCGCGACGGAGGCTGCCCAAACGCCGGTTCCGCACGAGGCCGATGCCGCGGGCGCCGGGTCCGGACATGTGCTGATCGTTGATGATCATCCGGTAAACCGAGCCGTGCTGCTGCGCCAACTCGGGCTGTTGTCGATCACCGCCGATGCGGCGGCCGATGGACGGGAGGCGATGGAGTTCTGGCGCCCCGGCCGCTATGCGGCGGTTCTGGCCGACATGCACATGCCGTTCCTGGACGGCTACGGGCTGACGGCCGAGATCCGAACGCATGAGGCCGCCAGCGGCGCCCCACGGACGCCGATCATCGCGGTCACCGCCAACGCCATGCGCGGTGAGGAGGAGCGTTGCCTGAGCGCCGGCATGGATGCGTATCTCGCCAAGCCGCTCTCCCTGGCGCGCTTGCGGCAGACGTTGCAGCGTTGGATGACGGTGACGATGCCGGTCCGGAAGCCGAAACCGTCCTTACTGATCGATCGAACGGTTCTGGCTGAATGGCTGGGCGACGATCAGGCGGCGATCGACGCGTCCCTGACACGGTTTCTGACCAGCGCCCTGCAATCGGCGCAGGATATCGAAGCCGCATTGCTCGTGCCCGATATGCACGAGGTCGAATCCATCGCGCACCGGCTGACCGGTTCGGCGCTTACGCTCGGTATGAACGGACTGGGCGAGGCGGCCGGACGGATCGAAACCGCCGCGCGCGGCGGCGACGGGCCAGCGTGCGATGTGGCGCTGGTGTCGCTGCGGCAAACCATGCGCGACACCGAAGTGGAGATCACCGGAGGCCACCGGAGGCGGCACGACGATCTGCCTGTGTGATATCAATCCGGGTTGATATTGACACACGCGGATCGTCCTCACATCGTCATGGTGCGCGAAGCATTCCAGCCCGTCATGCCGACGAAGGTCGGCATCCACGTCTTTGATGAGTTAAATCAAATACGTGGATGGTGCGCCTTCGCGCACCATGACGATGTGAGGACGATCCGCGTGCGTCAGTGTCAATACGGCTTGGTATTAAATCAAATACGTGGATGGTGCGCCTTCGAGCCGCGCGCAAGCGCCCCCGGAATCAGAGGGTGCGATGCAAGCCTGGACGGATCAGAGTCAGGGAGGAGCGGTGGCAAGCAGCGGACCGAACGGGTCCGAAATCACCGCCTCGCCGATCATGTACCCCAGCACCTGGCGAACTATCTCCGGCGGCGGGAATTTCCAGGCGAAGCCCCAGGTGTCCGGCTTCTTGTCCCGCTCTTTCTGAAACGATGTCTCGCGGTATTGCCGTATTTTAAACAGCGTCGTGAAACTGCCGCCGTAATTCATGAGCGAGTCGGAGATCTGATTCCAGAATGGGCCGGTACAGAAACTCGGAATGACGGCCAGGTCCATGCAGATCGAGAGGATCGTCCGTCCGAGCGGGCGGCGGCGCACCTCGGCGTCGAGTTCCTCGGGTGTCGGGATGCGCAGATCGTCCGGATCGAACGCGGGGCGCTTGGGCATCCTCTCGTCATCGCCCGGCTCGCCCGGTTCGGCTCGGCCACCCGGGACTTTGCGTGCCGACTCAGCGCCATTCTCCCCCTCGGACGGTTCCGCTGCCGGCTTGGCCGGCGTGCGCTCGCGCGCATACACAAACCCGATCTCCCGGCCCTTTGCGGCGCGGGACAGCAGGTAACGCTCCAAAGCCATCGCGCGCAGGATGCCGCGCTGCAGCCGGGCAAGGATGGTCGGCATTGTGTACGTGCCGCAAACCCCGGCCAGGGCGGCAAATTCCAACCTGGCGGCGCGCTCCGGCACGATCTCAACGAGGCGGCGGCCGTGACCGAGCAGGACGCGGACGACATGCAGCAGAGCGGCGAGGCGTTGTGGCAGGCTGCGGCCGGGCCGGTCCTTTGCAGGATCGGGCGGGGCAGGCTGGTTCGTGGTTAGCGCCGTGTGCTCCATGTCTTTATAACTAACATTAACGTTAGATCTGTGTCAACCTTTCCGTGCATGGCGCGGGCAGGGCGTTCCATGCTCATACGATTGGCCCTGAGTTTCGACCGGTTGGCCCAGATCCGTCATGGCAGGCCTTCGTCGGCCATGAGTGCGAGGAGTCGTCACTTAGGGCTTCTGGTATCATTCCCATGTCCTTGATCGTTCGCTATGGTGCCCCCGGTTGGAAAATCCCGAAGGGAAACGTCGAATGATGCGGTCTCGCCTATGGCTGGCGGTTGCCTGCCTGCTCGCCACGATGGGCTCCGCTGTCGCCCAGAAGCAGGGCGGCACGCTGCGCGTCACGCATCGCGACAACCCGCCCAGCGCTTCGGTGCTGGAGGAAGCGACGATTTCGACGCTGATGCCGTTCATGGCGGTGTTCAACAATCTGGTGGTGTTCGATCCGGCCACCCGCGAGAACCGGCTGGACCGCGTGGTTCCGGACCTCGCCACGTCATGGGCGTTGACCGACGACGACCGCACGCTGACGTTTCAGTTGCGTGACGGTGTCAAATGGCATGACGGCAAGCCGTTCACCAGTGCCGACGTCAAATGCACGTTCGACATGCTGTCCGGCAAAGTAGCCAGCAAAATGCGGAAGAACCCGCACAAGACCTGGTGGTTCAACGTCAAGGACATCGCGACCGACGGGGACGACAAGGTGGTATTTCACCTGAACGACCCGCAACCGTCGATCATGGCGCTGTTCGCGGCCGGTTTCTCTCCCATCTATCCTTGCCATGTCCCGGCGGCGGAGATGCGGACACATCCAATCGGCACCGGACCGTTCAAATTCGTCGAATTCAAACAGAACGAGTCGATCAAACTGGTGCGCAATCCGGATTACTGGAAACCGGGCCGACCGTATCTTGATGCCATCGAATACACCATCATCCCGAACCGGGCGACCATGTTGCTGGCGATGGCCACCGGCAAGTTCGATCTGACCTTCACCAGCGACCTGACGCCGGAACTGATGAAAAGCCTGCAGGAACAGGCGCCCGAGACCCAGTGCGTCCTGCAACCTACCGGCACCCAGGGCAACCTGCTGGTCAACCGCGAACGGCCGCCGTTTGACAACGAGCAAATCCGTCGGGCGATGGTGTTGTCGATCGATCGCAAGGCGTTTTCCGACATTCTCAGCCGTGGCATTTTCGATGTCGGCGGCGTCGATCTGCCGCCGCCGGAAGGCCGCTGGGGCTGGTCGAAGGAGTTCATGGAAACCGTGCCGGGTTATGGCGCCGACGTGGAGAAAAGCCGCGACGAAGGCCGCCGCATCATGAAGTCGCTCGGCTACGGCCCGGACAACATGCTGCCGCTGAAGGTTTCCACGCGGAACATTCCGGATTATCGCGATGCGGCGGTGATCCTGATCGACCATCTGAAGTCAGTCTATATCCAGGCCGAGTTGGAACCGTTGGATTCGTCCGTCTGGTATGCCCGGCTTGCCCGCAAGGATTTCTCCGTCGGCATGAACATTCAGGGGATCAGCATCGACGATCCCGATGCGACGTTCTTCGAGAATTACCTGTGCGGGTCGGAACGTAACTACACGTCGTATTGCAACGCCGACCTGGAAAAGAAATTCCACGAACAGAGCCAGATGAAAGACCTTGATGCCCGCCGCAAGCTGGTCTGGGACATCGACAAAACCTTGCAAATGGATGCCGCCCGGCCTGTCGTGTTCCACGCCAAAGCCGCCACCTGCTGGTGGCCGCGCGTGCATGGCATCAACATCGCCATGAACACGATCTACAACCATTGGCGTTTTGAGGACGTCTGGCTGGACCAGTAAGCCCGCATGCTCGATTATATCCTCCGGCGCCTTGCATTGATGGTGCTGACACTCTTCGGGGTGTCGGTCGCCATCTTTCTGTTGCTGCGGATCGTTCCCGGCAACATCGCCGACATCCTGTTCGACAGCGCCGGGATGATCGACCCGGCGGAGAAACAGCAGATCACCAAGGATCTCGGCCTGGATCTGCCGTTGGTGGAGCAATACGCCCGCTGGATCGGTGGTCTGGCGCATGGCGACCTCGGCTATTCGTACGTTTCCGAAAAGCCGGTGCTGGACGAGATTTTGCCGCGTATTCCGATTACCGCCCGGTTGGCCGGACTGGCGTTGCTGTTCGCGGTCTGCACGGGCGTTCCGTTCGGCGTGATCAGTGCCGTTCGGCAGAACTCCTGGCTGGATTATATATTGCGGGTCTTCAGTCTGTTGTTCCTGTCGATGCCATCCTTCTGGCTCGGCCTCTTGGTGCTGATGGCTTTCGTCAATTGGTTCGGTATTTTGCCGATCTATGACAAAGCCCCCCCGACCTGGGGCGCATTTGCCTTGATGCTCGGTGTTCCGGCAGCCACCGTCGGCCTGCGCAGTTCCGCGTTGATCATGCGCCTGACGCGCTCGTCGATGCTTGAGGTTCTGCGTCAGGATTACGTTAGAACCGCACGATCCAAAGGCCTGTCAGAGGGCGCCGTCACCTTCGTGCATGCCCTGCGCAACGCGGTGCTGCCGGTCATCACCACCATCGGCATTGAAACCGCCTTCCTGTTCGGCGGCCTGATCGTAACAGAAACGGTGTTCAACATCCCCGGCGTGGCCCGCTTCCTGGTTGAGGCGATCCGCTGGCGCGATTACCCGATGGTGCAGAACCTTGTCATGTTCATTGCCGTCATCGTCGTGATGGTCAACCTGATCGTGGATATCGCCTACATGTTCGTCGATCCCCGCATCAGGTTGCGCGCATGAGCGACGCCTGGTACTACGCCCGCCGATACCCGTTGGGTGTCGCGGGCGCCATCATCCTGATCGTCTTCGTCCTGACGGCCCTGTTGGCAAACGTCGTGGCGCCGTTCGATCCGTTGACCACGAACGCCCGAGCGTCGCTGGCGCCACCGAGTGGGACATACTGGATTGGTGCGGACATGATGGGGCGGGACATGCTCAGCCGCATGATCCACGGCGCCCGCATCTCGCTGGCGGTGGCATTGGGGGCGACGTGCATCGGCAGCGGCCTGGGCGCGATGCTGGGGCTGGCATCGGGCTATCTGGGTGGCTGGTTCGACCTGATCGTGCAACGTATCGCCGAGATCATGCAGTCGCTGCCGTTGCTGGTGATGGCGCTGGTGATCACCGCCTCGCTGGGTCCGTCGCTGACAAACACGATCATCGCCATCGCCATTCCACTGATCCCGAACGTTGCGCGTGTGATCCGAGCGAATGTGCTGTCGCTGCGGGAGCTGAACTATGTCGAGGCGGCGCGTGCGGTCGGCATGGGACAGGCCCGCATCGCTTTGCGGCATGTGTTCCCCAATACATTGGCGCCATTGATCGTGCTGGCAACCGCGCAACTCGGGTCCACCATCCTGACCGAGGCATCCTTGTCGTTTCTCGGTTTGGGTGTGCCGGAACCGTATCCGTCCTGGGGGCGGATGCTGTCTGAATCGGCAGCGGAATATATCCGTTCCGCCCCATGGCTGGTCATATTCCCGGGCCTGGCGATCAGCCTCGTGGTGTTCGGCGCCAACCTGTTTGGCGATGCGTTGCGAGACATCCTCGATCCCAGGCAGGGCGATTGATGGCCCCCGTTCTCGAAGTCTCCGGCCTGACCACGGTGTTTCATACCCGCACGGGTGTCGTCCGTGCGGTGCAGGACGTGTCGTTCAGCGTTGAGGCCGGTGAAACGCTGGCCATCGTTGGTGAATCGGGTTGCGGTAAGACCATGACCGCTTTGTCCTTGATGCGATTGATCCCGATGCCGCCCGGGGAGATCACCGCTGGAACGGTCAAAGTCGCCGGGACCGATCTGCTGACATTGGACGAGGCCAGCATGCGGAAGATGCGCGGCAGTCAGATCGCGATGATCTTCCAGGAGCCGATGACCGCGCTGAACCCGCTGTTTACCGTCGGACGGCAGATTGCCGAGATGGTTTCATTGCACGAAAATGTCTCCCGCCGCGTGGCCAATGATCGCGCGGTTGAAATGCTACAGCATGTCCGCATTCCGGCCCCGGAACGGCGAGCGCGCGAATATCCGCATCAAATGTCGGGCGGCATGCGCCAGCGGGCAATGATCGCCATGGCGCTGGCCTGCAAGCCGAAAGTGCTGATCGCGGACGAACCGACAACAGCGCTGGACGTTACGATTCAGGCGCAGGTGCTGGACCTGATCGACGACCTGCGCAAGGAACTCGGGACCGCGGTTGTCTTGATCACGCATGATCTGGGCGTCGTCGCGGAAACGGCGGATCGGATGATCGTGATGTATGCGGGCCGGAAAGTAGAAGAGGGCACGACGAAAGACCTGTTCGCCGATCCGTGCCACCCGTACTTGCAGGGCTTGCTGGCGTCGGTTCCTCGACTGGGCGCGTCCGGATCGCAGCGTCTGCGGGAGATCCCGGGAGTCGTGCCGTCATTATCCGATCTGCCGAAAGGCTGCGCGTTCGCGGATCGCTGCTCCTCGGCAATTGGAAAATGCCTGGAGGCGATCCCGCCTCTGGAGCAGAAACGACCCGGCCACAGTGCCGCGTGCTGGGTGACCTGACCATGCTCCTCGACGTCACCGATTTGCGAAAGACCTTTCCGGCGCGAACCGGGCTGTTAGGCAACGTCATCGACCGGGTCCACGCCGTCGATGGCATCAGTTTCAGCATCGGCGAAGGCCGCACGTTGGGCCTGGTGGGCGAGAGCGGCTGCGGCAAATCCACCGTTGGCCGTGCCATCCTGCGCCTGATCGAGCCATCCAGTGGCAGCATTCGTTTCGAGGGCACCGACATAGCCGGCTTGCCCGCGTCCGAGCTGCGGGCGCTGCGCCGCCGGATGCAGATCGTGTTCCAGGACCCGTATTCTTCGCTGAACCCGCGTCAGCGCGCCGGCGATATCGTTGCGGAACCACTCATCGTTCACGGCATCGGCAAAGCCTCCGAACGCCGCGCAATCGTCGAAGGCATTTTCGCCAAAGTGGGGCTGCAGCCACGGCAAATGAGCCTGTATCCGCATCAGTTTTCCGGCGGCCAACGGCAGCGCATCTCGATTGCCCGTGCATTGTCTCTCGGGCCACGCTTCATCGTGGCGGATGAGCCGGTGTCGGCGCTGGATGTGTCCGTGCAGGCGCAGGTCATCAACCTGCTGATGGACTTACAGGCACAGGACGGGCTGTCGTATCTGTTCATCTCCCACAACCTCGCGGTGGTGGAGCATGTCAGTCACGACGTCGCGGTGATGTATCTGGGCCGGATCGTTGAGCATACCGACAAGGCCAGTATTTTCGCCCAACCACTGCACCCCTACACGCAGGCGCTAATGGCGGCGGTGCCGGTGGCCGATCCGTCGATCCGCCGCGACAAGAAGCACGTGATGGGCGACGTCCCGAGCCCGATCAACCGGCCGTCAGGCTGCCACTTCCATCCGCGCTGCCCGATGGCGCAAGCACAATGCCGAACCGAGGAACCAGTCTTACGGGAAGTCCAACCAGGACACCGCGTCGCCTGCCACCTGGTGTGACCAACGTTTAGCGGTGAACCCGCGCGTATTCGTCCACCAGGCTGCGGATCATACGCTGGTAGGGCACGCGATTCTTGCGCGCCGCTTCCTTGAAGAAATCGACGCTTTGCCGGCTGAGCACCAAGGTCACTTTGACCCCGTCATCGGGAATGACAAGCTTATCAGGCGGGGGCAGTGTATCGGCGACCCGCGGGCCGATACTGTCCATTTCGTGGAGGTCGTCAGTGTAGCGAACGTCTTCCATTGTCGTAGATCCTTTTTCCTTTAGTCCAGTATCCGGCGCCGAAGATGCGAATGCAGTTGTCCCGATACATAAACCGAACCGTCATCACACCGCCGCCCGCTATGCCCAAACAGAACAGGCGGTCTTCGACGATACTGTGATCGAGATCGGCATAGATAATCCGATATGGGTCAGTGAAGGCGTGTCTGGCTTGCTGGAAGCTAACCCCGTGTTTGGCCTGGTTGATGAGGTTCTTGGCTTCGTCCCATTCGAAGATGACAATCGGCTCGATGGCATCCATATAATACACCATACCATTCTATGGCAAGCGAATTCTCGCCGCCTTCCGGTGCCATCAAACGCACAAATTCGCTAACAAACGGTTAACCCGGATGAACAAGGCCCCGAAAATCCCGCACCGAACCGTCCGCCCGGCGGTAATCCGGACCAATCGGCACCTTGCCAAAGCCGCCCGGAATATCCAGCACGTAGGTCGGCCACGCCAGGCCGGTTACCCGTCCGCGCAGCGTTTCCAGCAAAGCCCGGCCTTCCTCGATCGGCACATAAAACCGAGCGGTTCCGGGCGCCGGGTCTAACTGGTGCAGGTAATACGGCTTCACCCGGTTCGCGATCATCGCTCGGAACAGCGCTTCCAGCGCCTCCGAACTGTCGTTGACGCCGCGCAGCAACACCGACTGCCCCAGCACCGGAACACCCATCGACCGTATTCGCCGCAGCGCCGCGCTCGCCGACGGGGTGAATTCCCGCGCATGGTTGGCGTGGACGACAAGCCACAACGAAAGATCCGTCTCCATGGCCGCCGCCAACTCGCTCGTCAGCCGATCGGGGTCGGCGACCGGCACGCGCGAGTGAATGCGGATCGTTTGGATGTGCGGCATGGCCGACAGCGTCGCGATAATCGCGCGCAGGCGCCGGGGCGACAGCATCAGCGGATCGCCGCCGGTCAGGATCACCTCGGTCACGGCCGGGTGCGCCGCGAACCAATCGTAGGCGATCTGCAGCTCGGCATCTGTCAGCAAGCCGCCATCCGGCCCGACATGCTCCCGCCGGAAGCAGAACCGGCAATAGACCGGGCAGATCAGCAACGGCTTCAGCAGCGCTCGATCCGGGTAGCGATGCACCACGCCCTTGACCGGAGACAGCGCGTCGTCGCCGATGGGATCGGCGCTTTCGTATGGCGCGGTCAACAATTCCGCCGGATCGGGAATGAACTGAAGGCCGATCGGGTCGTCCGGCGTCTGGATCAATGCCCGCATCGCAGGGGAGATCGCGACCGCGTATCGGGCCTCTGTAGCGCTGATCTCGGAAACGGCGGCGGAATCGATCAACCCCGCCGCCACCAGGTCCGCAGCGCTGCGAAGCGTCAGGTTTTCACGAACGCGCAGCCCAATGCTTCCATCGGCTGGAACGCCTTGTCCTGCGGTATCGTCGCCAACAGTTTGTATTGATCCCATTCGCCCTTCGACTCAGCCGGAGATTTCGTTGTCCACACGCGGTTGGCATGGATGAATTTTCCATCCGCCCGCACGAACCCGGTTCCATACAACGGATCGGCGACCGGCAAAGCCTTCATCTGCGCTACGGCCGCGCTGCCGCTGGCTTTTGCCTTGTCCACGCCCATCGTGGCCACGGCTTTCAGGTAGTGCGTCACGGCTGAATACGACCCGGCGTGATAGTAGTTCGGCTTGGCGTTGTGATAGCGCGGGGTGAACCGAGCGGCGAACGCGCGGGAGTCCTCGTTCATGTCCCAGTAAAACGGCATCGCGCCGACGATGCCCTGCGCCAACTCCAGCCCGACCGAACGCGAGATGTAATCCTGATACACCAGGGCGGCGATCTTGATGCCTGACTGCGGCAGGCCGAACTCGTGCGCCTGCTTGATGCAGTTGGCGGTGTCGTCCCCGGCGTTGGCGAGGCACAGTACCTTCGCCTTGCTGGCCTGGGCCTGCACGATATAGGCCGAAAAATCAGTCGTGCCCGGGAACGGATAGAACGCCTCGCCCGCGACCTTGCCACCCAATTGGGTGACGATGGTGCCGGTGTCTTTCACCATGGTGTGGCCGGAGATGTAGTCCGGGCTGATGAAGAACCAACTGTCGCCGCCGGCCTCGACCAGGCCGCGGGTGATGCCGTTGGCATTGCCCCACAAATCGTAGGTCCATTGAATTTGGTTCGGCGTGCAGAATTTTCCGGTCAGGTCCGGGATGCCGGCGGAGGTGAAAATGACGACCTTGTCTTTCTCTTTCGCCACCTGGCCGACGGCGATCGCCACGGCGGATTGTGGGATGTCGAAAATGGCATCGACACCCTCCTGGTCGTACCACGACCGAGCGATGGCCGCGCCGACGTCGGGCTTCAGCAGCATGTCGCCTTGAACGACCTCGACCTTGATCTCCGGGTGCAGTTTCATGAAATCTTCCGCCGCCATCTGCGCTGCCAGAAAGTCGCCGGGACCGGACGCCTCGGCGTATGGCCCGGACATGTCCGACAGAACGCCGATCTTGATCGTGGAGGCGGCGTAAGAACGGCGGATCGCGGGCATCGACAAGGCGGCAGCCCCTGCCAGCAGGGTTCGGCGGCGGATTGGCATGGACGTCTCCGTTTATTTGTTATCTCCTCGCAGCGTTGGCCCCGAGGTTTGCTTGTGTCAAGTTTGGGGAGGTTGGTCTTTGTTTGCAGCCAGGGACCGGATCGTTAGTGCGAGTTCGACAGGCAGCACGTCGAGGTTGTGCAGAACCCAACCGGTGGGACCTTTGAGTGCCCCGAGTGCCGGCGACGCCGTGCTGTTGTCAAAGACCAGGACTTGGTCGGCCTGTTCCGCGAACCAGGCAAACATAGCATGAGACCGGGTCCGGCGCGCTCGGATTCTGGTCTCTGGAACGTCGTGCCCACCCAGCGCGACTCGATTGGCCACACGCGCGACATTGAATTCAGCGGAGCGCAGACTGACGTAAACCAAAACAATTTGAAAACCGGCGGCTCGCGCATCGGAAACGCGAGATTTGAATTTATCGGATGATAGGACCGTCTCAACGATAACGGAGTGTCCTGTAGCAATCCTGTCATCCAAAAGCGCATCGGCGAGTTGGGCGGCCTGTAAGCTTTGGGCATCCGAGGGAGCGGTGCCCCCAGCCAGCGCTTTGGCGAAATCGTCAGCATTAATGGACACCGCCGGGACCGGCAGGACCTGCGCCAGCACGCCGGATCGCATCAGCGTCGTCTTCCCCGATCCGTTAGGACCCGCGATCATCAGGAGAACGGGCATATGGGGTGATTAGTGTCCCAACAGCGCAGTATCGCGGGAACGGCGAACGATGCCATCCGGATGAAGCCAAACGAGTTCGCCAGACTCGTCCGCAATGGCGACCGGAAGGTTTGCCTGATGGGCTTGATCGATCGCGGCGGCGGCGGCCCTTTCAAAACCCTGCAAGACCGCGCGGGCGACATCTGGCGTCGATCGCGGGGCATCGGATAGCAGCACCGGAGTGTCCAGGACGTCGCTAATGACCGCCGCGACCCGGGTCGCGACGTCGGTGCCGGTCGTGGCTGCAATTTCGTTAAAAATCTCCACGGACTTCGGTTCGGTATCCCGAAGCGCGCGCCGTCGCGCCGAACGATCCGATGGATGAACTCCTTGTTCCATATCGAGACTATAGGAAGGTCCGAATCCTTTTGCCAATGCCATCGCGGCGACCGCCCGGCTTGCCCGCCGCACCCGTCACGCCTAGTTTCCGCCCCGTCCAACAAACCAGGAGACGCACCATGGTCGATGTCCCGAACCGCCCCGAATATCAAAGCGAATTGTTCAAGAAGGGCCTGGCAGTCCGCCGCGAGGTATTGGGCGCCGACTATGTGGATGGCTCGCTCGCCCGAGCGGACGATTTCAATGCCGTGTTCCAGCAGATGACGACCGAGATGGCCTGGGGCATGTGCTGGACCCGTCCCGGCCTGGATCGCAAGACCCGCAGCATCATCAATCTGGGCATGCTGTCGGCGCTGAACCGTGGCGCCGAGCTGCGCCTGCATCTGAAAGCGGCGCTGACCAACGGCGTGAGCCGGGACGAAATTAAGGAAGTGCTGATCCAGGTCGGCGGCTACTGCGGTATTCCGGCGGCTTTGGAGGCGTTCAAGATCGCCACCGAGGTGTTCAAGGAAGTCGATGCGGCGAAGGGATCATAGACTATGACCAAAACAGTCGGCTTCGTCGGCGTTGGCAACATGGGCTGGCCGATGGCGGCCTGTCTCGTGAAGGCCGGTTTTACCGTCAACGTGAATGACTCACGCCGCGAAACGGCTAACAATTTTGTCCAGCAGGTCGGTGGGTTCGCGCCCGACAGCCTGCGGCAACTCGCCGAAACGTCCGACGTGATCGTCACGATGCTGCCGACGAGTGTGATCGTCGAACGGGTCCTGTCGGGCGGCGATGACAATCTGTTCGCGGGCATGAAGCCCGGCACGATCATCATCGAAATGAGCTCCGGCGTGCCATCGGTGACTCAACGGCTGGCCGAACAAGTGGCTGCGTTGGGTGGGATCTTGATCGACGCCCCGGTTTCCGGCGGTGTGTCGCGGGCAAAGACCGGGCAACTCGCCATCATGGTTGGCGGCGATACGGCAACGATCGACAAGGCGATGCCGGTCCTGTCCGCCATGGGCGCGTCGGTGATGAAGACCGGCGGCGTCGGGTCGGGTCAGGCGATGAAGGCGCTGAACAACATGGTCAGCACGGGCGGTTTCCTGATCGGGATAGAGGCTTTGCTGATCGGGCAGCGTTTCGGCCTGGACCCGGCGGTCATGACGGATGTCCTGAACGCGGCGACCGGCATGAACAATTCGACGCAGAAGAAGTTCAAGCAATTCGTGCTGTCGCGGAAATTCGATGCCGGCTTTGCCATGGGTCTGTTGGCAAAAGACCTTTCCATTGCCATGCAGGTCAGCCGCGAGACCGGTACCGCCGCGCCACTCTCTGCCCTGGTCAACGAAATGCTGGTGTCCGCCCAGGCGAAATTCGGTTCGGATGCCGATCATACCGAAATGGCGAAACTGTGCGAACTGCTCGCGGGTTCGGAACTGGAGGCCGGCTGATGCGCCTGACCTATGCCGTTCTGCTCGGTTTGGCGGTCGCGCCAGCCGGCGCGCGGGCGGCGGATCCATCGGCTTTGTGGAACATTGTCAACGGCCAGTGCGTGCCGGACGCGGAAACGAAGCGCGATCCGTCACCCTGCGCATCGGTCGAACTATCCGAGGGCGCCGGCAAGGGATTTGCCGTGCTGAAGGACATGACCGGTGTCGCCCAGTTCCTGCTGATCCCGACCGCCAGGATCGGCGGGATCGAAGATCCGGCGATCCTGGCGTCGGATGCCACCAACTACTGGGATGCCGCATGGCGGGCGCGGTATTTCGTTGAGGAACGTTTGCACACGCCCTTGCCAAGGGACGGTTTCGCCTTGGCGATCAATTCCTCGGTCGGGCGTTCACAAAATCAGTTGCATATCCACATTGACTGTATTCGGACGGACGTCCGGGACGCGCTTTCCGCGAACCTGGATAAAATTGGCGGCGTCTGGACACCATTCCCGATCGCATTGGCGGGGCACAGCTATCAGGCCATCCGGATCAACCAGGAGTCGCTGGAAGGCCTCGATCCGTTCCAGGTGCTCAGCGCCAATCCGTTAGCCAGTGGCGATATGGGAAACCAAACGCTGGTGCTGGTGGGGGAAACGTTCGCCGACGGCACCAATGGATTTGTGCTCTTGGAAGATCAAGCCAATCTGCTGGCGGGTGACCGCGCGTCCGGCGAGCAACTTGAAGACCACGCCTGTGCTGTTGTCCAAAAGTAATGATTGATCGGTGCGACCTACTGTCGTCATAATCGGCCTTCGCGTATTTTTCTCTTGGTGGCCGGAATATTTCTGATCGATACAATTATCTTCCTGTCGTGCCGTCTCGCTGAAACCAATCGTGAGGGGGCCAACTTGATCGATTGCCCATGCGTTTCGCCTTAGACGGCCGGCGCATCTTCGCCGACGTGAAGCAAATGGGAGCTTATCGATATGGCAGACGACAACACCCACACCCGCGGCGCGGTCAAAGACCCGGAACACGACGGTCGCCTGAAGGAAAATCGTGAAAGTGGTACCAGCAAGGGCGCAAGTCATGAAAGCGGCAGCCAGGCATCGTCGGGCCATACGTCGGGTGCGGTCAAAGATCCGGAGCATGATGGTCGCCTGAAGGAGAACCGCGAGAGCGGCAGCAGTAAGGGGGCAAGCCATTCCACCAGCAGCCGCTCCGATGACAGCGGGCACACGCCGGGCGCCGTGAAGGATCCGGAGCATGATGGGCGGCTGAAGGAAAATCGCGAAAAGGGCGTTCACAAGAGTTAGTCAATACATCGGGATTGGTCTCTTCCTTCGGTTGGAGGAAGGGACCAATCCAGTCGGCAATGGCGCGGCGATTGCGGGAGTGGTCCGCGCGCCGTCGCCTTATTGATCGTCTCATCCGTATTCTTCGATGGATTAATTGTGAGCCCGTAAGCTGCCGCACGTATTGCGGCATTTTTTCGGGCGCCCCTGTCAGGCCGCTTCACACAAGCCCCTTGGGCTGGCAACGTGTGCGTCAGGGGGTAACACCATGAATTTTGATTTTTCCGACGACCTCAAACAATTGCGCGATCAGGCTCGGCGATTCCTGTCCGAGCGCTGTACCCCGGCCGTTGTCCGGCGGTCTTTGGACGGTCAGGAGACATTCGCGGCGGACCTGTGGCGCGAGATCGCCGAAATGGGCTGGATCGGCGCGGCCATCCCGGAAGAATTCGGCGGCGCTGGCCTGGGTTATGAAGGCCTATGCGTGCTGGCCGAGGAAATGGGCCGGGCAGTCGCCCCGGTGCCGTTCGGGTCCACCGCGTATCTCGCGGCCGAGGCCATCCTGACCGCAGGGTCCGATGCGCAACGACAGGAATACCTGCCGAAGTTGGCCGACGGCTCTTTGATCGGCTGTCTGGCGCTGTCGGAGGGTAGTGGCAATCCTGAACCCTCGGCGATCCATGCGCGCGTTGTGGGCGGCCGGCTCACCGGAACAAAATGGCCGGTAGCGGATGGCGGCATCGCCGATATCGCCGTTGTGGTGGCGATCGACGAACACCGCCAGATCGGATTGTTCGTTGCCGATCTGGCAGGGGTGCGCCGGCGCGATCTTCAGACGCTGGACCCGACGCGGAATCACGCGCGTCTGGATTTCGATGCGACACCGGTGCAGCGGCTGACGTCCGGCGGCGGCTGGGGCTCCGTGCAACGGGTGCTGGACCGGGCGGCCATTTTGTTCGCGTTTGAGCAAGTGGGCGGCGCGGATGCGTGCCTGCAAATGGCCCGCGAATATGCGCAGGAACGTTTCGCATTCGGCCGACCGATCGGCTCGTTCCAGGCGATCAAGCACAAGCTGGCCGACATGTACGTGGCTTTGGAGTTGGCGCGGTCGAACGCCTATTACGGCGCCTGGGCGCTCGGGGCGGACGCTACGGATTTGGCCTTGGCCGCGGCCACCGCTCGGGTTTCGGCGACCGAGGCGTTCCATCTGGCATCAAAGGAAAACATCCAGACCCACGGCGGCGTCGGCTTCACATGGGCGGTCGATTGCCATTTGTTCTATCGGCGGTCGAAGCAACTCGGTCTCGGGATTGGATCGGCGCCGTTCTGGAAAAACCGCTTGGTCGATCTGCTTGAAACCCGCAACGTGGCTTAAGGGGGCGTTTACCATGGACTTCAATGACACCAGGGAAGAAGCCGTTTTTCGCGCCGAAGCTCGCGCGTTTCTGACGGCCAACGCGGAACCGAAAGCCGGAAGCCGCCCCGTTTTGCGCCAGAGCGGCGTGGATGCCGAGGCGGTAAAGCGCTGCAAGGCCTGGCAGGCGAAAAAGGCCGATGCGGGATTCGCCGGGCTGACCTGGCCAAAGCAGTTTGGCGGGCGGGAAGCCTCGCCAATTCTGCAAGTGATCTACAACCAGGAGGAAGACGCCTTCGTGGTGCCACGCGGCCTGTACGAGATCGGGCTGGGGATGTGCATTCCCACCATGATGGCCTATGCGAAACCGGAACAACTCGATCGCTATGTGAAACCGGCGCTGCGTGGTGAGGAAGTCTGGTGCCAGTTGTTCAGCGAACCCGCCGGCGGGTCTGATCTGGCGGCGTTGCGTACGAAGGCGGAGCGTGACGGCGACGATTGGGTGATCAACGGGCAGAAAATCTGGACCTCTGGCGCGCATTTGTCGGATTTTGGCATCATGGTGGTCCGCACAGACCCGAATAAGCCGAAACATGAAGGGCTAACCTTCTTCTTCCTGGATATGAAATCCCCCGGCATCGATATTCGTCCGATCCATCAAATGTCCGGCGCGCGGCATTTCAACGAAGTCTTCTTCACCGATGTCCGTATTCCCGATGCGCAACGTTTGGGCGCGGTCGGGCAGGGGTGGAAGGTGTCGCTGACCACGCTGATGAACGAACGCCTCGCGGTCGGTGATGTGCAGCGTCCGGAGGTCGATGATCTGGTCGAACTGGCGCGGAAAGTGCGGATCGACGGTAAACCCGCGATCCAGAACGGCGCCGTGCGCGAAAAGATCGCCGAATGGCACGCACGGTCGCAGGGGCTGAAGTTTACCCGGTTCCGGACCATCACCGCGCTGTCGAAGGGCGAAACCCCGGGGCCGGAAAATTCCATCCATAAACTGGTGAATGCATCGAAGTTGCAGGATATCGCCAGTTATGGACTGGATCTGATGGGCGCGGGCGGTCTGGTCGTCGATGACGATCTGGCCGAGGCGTACGCGATGTTCCAATCCGCTCTGTTGTCGTCACCAAGTTCCCGCATCGCCGGCGGCTCTGACGAGATCCTTCGCAATATCATTGCCGAACGGGTGCTCGGCATGCCGTCCGACATTCGTGTGGACAAAGGAAAGCCGTTCAATCAGGTGCCAACGGGGAAGCGATGACCGCGTCGGCGACCTCCATCGGCGGCTTTCCCCTGCTGCATCCGGTGATTTGCGGATCGGGGGAGCCGGTGATGACCGAGGCCGGCATTCGGGCCGCGTTGAAAGCCGGCGCGGCGGGAGTCATTGCCAAGTCGGTCAACGAAAACCCGGCTGGTGGCCGTCAGTTGGACAAGGCTGATTACATGCGGCTGGATGCGGACGGGGCGCCGACCGCGGGGCAGGGGGTGTCGCTGTTCAATCGTTCAGGTCTGAGCCAGCGAAGCACCGAAGACTGGTTCAAGGCCGTTGCCGCTATTGATCGAGACGCGCGTTCAGAGGGGCGGTTCGTTGCCGCCAGCATCGTCTATGCCAGCGCGGAGGGTGCTGTTTCAATCGCCTCGGCAGCGAGGCACGCCGGATTGCGGGTTTTCGAACTGAATGTCGGGGCTCCGCACGCATCCGAAGCGGCGGCGGGCGCCATTGTTCAGGAAACCGATCCGGACCGGCTGGCGGACCTCGTGCGCCGGGTGAGGGCGGTCACCGAAGGCATGCAGCTTTGGGTCAAACTGACCGGGCTGTCGTCCAACCTGCCCGCTCTGGCGCTAGCGGCTCGGCGTGGGGGTGCGGACGCGGTGGGGATGATGGGCCGCTTCATGGCTCTGGTTCCCGATCTGGAGACCTTCAAGCCGGTGCTGGGCACGTCTGCGGCGTACGGTGGCGGTTGGGCGTTGCCGATCGTTTGCCGTTACCTCGCGCTGACACGACGCGCCGCCGGACGCGAACTGCCGTTGATCGGCACGAATGGCGTACGCTCGGGCGGCGATGTCATCCGCATGGCGCTTGCGGGCGCGAGCGCGGTCGAAGTCGTGTCAGTCATCATGCACGAGGGATTCGCCGGGTTGACCCGAGTGGTAACGGAAATGGACTCGTTTCTTGCCGAACGCCGGCTTATCTTCAGTGATCTGATCGGGCAAACCGCCGACTCGCTGGCTACCTATGCCGAACAACCGGAAACGCCCGGCCGGTGGCGCGATTTTGTGCCCCCTGAAACGCTTGCGGAGTCTGTTTGATGGACCCTCACCAGCCTTTGTCCGCGCTTTGGAGCGAGGCCGGGCTTCCCGCGGATGCACTGGACGATGTGTATCTGACCGGTGCCGATCCGGTGTTGCCGTCCAGTTTTGCCGTCGGCACCGCCGCGCAGGTGACGATCGCGGCGGCTTCGTTGGCAGCCGTGAACGTTTGGCGCCAGCGCGGCGGCCGCCGTCAAAACGTCTCGGTGGACATGCGCCATGCCGCGATCGAGTTCCTGTCGGAGCATTTTGCGCGCATTGAGGGTGAGACGCCGTCCGATCCATGGGACCCGATCGCCGGGACCTACCAATGTGGCGACGGCCGTTGGGTCCGCATTCACACCAACTTTCCGCATCATCGTGACGGCTTCTTACGAATCCTCGGCTGCGCCTATGACCGGCAGGCGGTCGCGACGGCGTTGCAGTCCTGGTCTGGCTTTGATCTGGAGGATGCGGCGGCCGGCAACGGCCTGTGCGCCGCCGCCATGCGCGATTTTGCGGAATGGGACGCGCATCCTCAAAGGCAGGCGGTCATTTCTCAGCCGCTGGTGAAAATCACCCGGATCGGGGACGCGCCGCCTCGAGGACTGCCGCCTGCCGAACGGCCGTTGTCCGGTGTGCGGGTGCTGGACCTGACGCGGGTTATTGCCGGGCCGGTTTGCGGGCGGACGCTGGCGGCACATGGTGCGGATGTGATGAATATCGCAAGTCCGAACGTGCCGAATTTGCCTCGGCTGGTGGTGGATACGGGACGGGGCAAGCTGACCGCGCATTTGGAACTGCGGGAGAAGGCGGGCAACGACCGCTTGAAAGACTTGTTGTCCGAGGCTGACATCTTCGTGCAGGGGTATCGGCCGGGCGGTTTAGCTGATTTGGGTTTCAGCCCACAGGACGCCGCGCGTATCCGTCCGGGTATCGTCTATGTTTCGTTGTCGGCGTACGGTCATGTCGGACCCTGGGCCGGCCGGCGAGGGTTCGACAGCATCACGCAGACTGCCAGTGGCATCAATCACGCCGAGGCCGAAGCGGCGGGGCAGACGGCGCCGAAAGCGTTGCCGTGTCAGGCGCTGGATCACGGGTCGGGCTACCTGCTGGCATTCGGTGCGCTGACCGCACTGACCCGGCGCATGCACGAGGGCGGTAGTTGGCACGTGCAGGTTTCGCTCGCCCGCACCGGGCGGTGGATACGGGATCTCGGCCGCGTGCGGAACGGGTTGGCGATCGCGCGGCCGACCACCGAAACCGTCTCCGACCTGATGGAAACCAGTGAGTCCGGTTGGGGAAAACTGCACACCGTGCGGCACGCGGCGGACCTGTCGTTGACCCCGACGCGCTGGGATCGTCCGTCCATGCCGTTGGGAACGCACCCGGCCGCATGGCCGTAACAGGAGAAATCTTTCCGTGAAGCTGATCGACCTGAGCCGCGAGATCCACAACAAAATGGCGCGTCTGCCGAACCATCCGACGGTGATCATCACGCCGTTTTCGACGCATGAGGAAAAGCGGGTGGCGGACGGCTATACGTTTTCCTCCGCGGTGATGTCGCTGAACATGGGTGATCATTCCGGCACCCATGTCGATGCGCCCTTGCATTTCGACGAACGCCCTGGTGCGAAGGGCATCGACGAAATGCCGCTGGAAAATTTCTTCACCGAGGCGGTCTGCCTGGATCTGTCGCATAAGGAGCTGAAAAGCGACATCTCCATTGCCGACCTGGAAGCGGCCGAACGCGCCGCCGGTATCGAGATCAAACCGAAAGACACTGTGCTGCTACATATGGATTTCTTCCGCCGCACCCATGGAACGGATGCTTTCATCACCGATTTTCCCGGCCTGACGAAAGAGTCAGCCAGCTGGCTGGGTAACAAAGGCATCGGAATGTTTGGTGTGGAAGCGGTCAGCCCCGGGCGTCCCGGCCGCAACAACTTCGAAGTGCATCATGTCTGTCGAGACATGGGCTTCACTCACATGGAAGGTCTGGTCAATCTGGACCAGCTTGTCGGTAAAGGCCGTTTCCGCTTTATCGGTTTTCCTCTGAAAATTCGCGGAGGTACCGGTAGTCCAATCCGAGCGGTCGCAATGTTGGAAAACTGATGACCTGTTCAATCCCGATTTGTTATTTGATCCACCGCTTTATGGCGGATGGGTCGGAGGGATTGGATACTGTCCGGATCGATGTGCAAAAGCTGAGTTGGCTGAAGTGGCCATGGCATGCTGGTGATGTTCAACGTCACCAACCCTGTGGAGAGGGCGCACACCATGACCAAGCGGCAAGTTAAGACTGAAGCCACCGATCTTAA
>CAIZFE010000070.1 GCA_903932145.1 uncultured Rhodopila sp.
ATGAACTCTGCGTACTGTCCGAATTACGGGACCGATTGCGCGCCGGCGATGTGTGGGTAACCGGCAGCCGGCAATATCGCTCGTTCGAAGAACGGCTGATATCTAAGGAGGCGATGGAACAGCTCCGGCAAGATGGAAATCTCCCGGTCGCGATTGAGGCAGATTTTGACAAATTCATCGAAGCCAGACGCATCAATCTGCACGAGAGACTCACTGCGGTCGATGCACGAGCCGCGGAAGGCAAGTTGCCGGATGTCACGCTCACCAAAGGTGTGCTCAAGATATCGCCGATCGAGAAGTCGACACCGCCGGAGGCCGAGACCCTGGCCGCCCGCCTCTACGCCATGTTGCCACGCATTCGCATCACCGATCTGCTGGCCGAGGTGGCGGCCTGGACCCAATTCCCCGACTGCTTCACACACCTTCGCAGCGGCGAGACGGCCGCCAATGGCCGCGTCCTGATGGCGGGATTGCTGGCCGACGGGCTGAATCTCGGTCTGACCCGTATGGCAGAGGCATGCAGCATTGCCAGCCTGGGTCAGCTCGCCTGGATGTCGGACTGGCACATCCGCGAGGAAACCTATCTTCTGGCGCTACGCTGTCTGGTCAACCAGCAGCAACGGGAGCCCTTCGCCGCACATTTTGGCGCCGGCACCGCATCGTCATCGGATGGCCAGTTCTTCCAGGCCGCTGGTTTCGGGCGCGACGCGAGCGACCTCAATACTCATTACGGCCAAAAACCAGGGTTCAAAATCTACACCCACCTGTCGGATCGCTACGGACCGTTCTTTACCAAGGTGATCGCGGCCACGGCAAGCGAGGCGCTGCACGTGCTGGACGCACTGCTCTATCACCAGAGCGAGGTCACCGTGCGCAGGCACCACACTGACGGCGGCGGGGATTCCGATCATGTCTTTGCCCTCTGCGCGATGCTCGGCTTTCAATTCGCTCCGCGCATTCCGGACCTGAAACATCGACGCCTCTATAGTTTTGACAAACCATCAGCATACCCCGCACTGGAGCCGATGATTGCCGGCCGCATCAACGTCGCGCTCATCCGCGCCCATTGGTCCGAGATCCTGCGCGTGATCACGTCCATCCGCACAGGCACCGTAACGGCCTCGCTTATCATGCGGCAACTGGCCACCCACCCGCGGCAAAATGGCGTGGCTGCCGCCATCCGCGAGCTTGGCCGCCTGGAGCGTACGCTGTTCACGCTCGACTGGATTGACGATCCTGAGCTGCGCCGCACGACCGGCCAGGAACTCAACAAGGGTGAGGCCCGCAACAGCTTGGCACGTGCGGTGTTTATCCATCGCCTCGGCGAAATCCGCGATCGCACCTATGAAAACCAGCAGCATCGCTCGTCCGGCCTCAATTTGCTCGTCACCGCGATCATTCTGTGGAACACGCGATATCTCGAAAGTGCGGTCGCTTCCCTGCGCCAGTTTGAGGATGTCCCGGATCATCTGATGGCCCACCTCTCTCCGCTCGGCTGGGAGCACGTCAACCTGACCGGCGATTATGTTTGGGGAAGCCAGCAAATTTTGTCGGAAAACATCATCGGATTGAGGCCTCTGCGATCCATACCCGAGGTGACCAAAAAGGCCGCTTGATGTTCTTTGTTTGTCCCTAAACTGTCAAATTCCGGGCGTTTCGTTAGTTCTGGCCGGCTGGTGACCGGGTGAGCACCTTCGCCGCCCCCACCTCGTCCCCCCGTTGCTCCTGTTTCTGGTAACGGGATTTCGGCGCCGGGTAACACAAGATCCAGGTTGGCGCGGGCGTCCGGGTAACACAAAATCCGGGTGGTGAATCACTTTTCCGGCTAAGCCGTCCGTGATGAACGCGGCCCGCGACACCCCATCCACCGGCTTTGTCACCCTCGGCCAGGTCGCCGGCCGCCTCCCCGTGCTGGAGGTATCATGCAATCGCTGCTACCGTCACGGCAGACTGCGCACTGATCGGTTGATGGCCGAGCATGGCCCTGCCCTGCCGATACCAGAGTTGCGGCGGATCATCGCGGCGGACTGCCCTCGGATGATTGCGGCAGGGATGCACGATCCGTGCGGAGTGCATTTCCCGGGGCTGGTAGCCTGAAAGTCTGAACGCACGAATTAACGATAATCGACGCGGAATTCACGGAACGGTATCGCCATCACTCAGACGCGCCCTGGCGACGGCTTGGTTGACACGTCGGGTGAAATCCCGAGGCGCGGTGCAAGGATATAGCAGCTATAAAAGAGGAAATCTAGCTGCTACCTTTCTGGCTGGCTTTCAATGCCTCGTGCCCGCGCTCCAGCACCTCGACCAACTTCAGCCGGTGCTTCGCTGCATACATCTTAAGTTCGTCGTGGAACTCTTCCCGGACCCGCGTTGCGAGTTGCTTCGTCCTGCCGGTTGCCCGCGCCGATCGTCCGTCAGCCGGCGCTATCTCCGGTGATGATAGATTGGCTGGCGCCTCTGCCGCAGTCGGGGGGGCGGGAAGGTTGCGACGAAGCTTTTTGAAGTCAGCCATTGATGCGATCCACTACGTTTTGAAGCAGCTCATCAGCTCGGCGGTTGAGCTGCGCAAACCGCGTTTCGGTGATTGTCAGGCCGATGTTTTGAGCCTGTCGGTATGCGGGACGCTCGGGAATGAACCCGGCCAGCACCTCAAACCCGGCTTGCGCGATATAGGCGCGGGCCTCGGCCTCCTCGGCATCGGTGCCGATCTTGCACAAGGCGAACACCAAGCGGTCTCGTGAAATGCCCTCGCGCACCATTTCATGGAACGTCAGCACGGCGGGATGAAGATCGTCCACACTGGCGCCGGTTGGTTGAATGACCAAGGCAGCTTGGCGCCCAATCTCCAGCGTGGCGGCACTCGCACGGGCCGGACCATCCAACACCAACATATCGTAATCGGGCGCGACACGAAGCGCCTGGGCAGCGGTCTTGAACGCCTCAACGGAGAATGCCGGCTCAACGCCAGCCTCCAGCCGGCGACGGTGCCAATTGCTGCTGGTGCCCTGTTGGGTGTCCAGGTCTGCCAGCTTCACCCGTAAGCCGCCGGCAGCGGCCTCCCGCGCCAGCGCTCGTGCGAGGGTGGACTTGCCGACGCCGCCCTTTTGAGAAATCAAGCCGATGATGGTTGCCATGCGGCCTCGTAGCAGAAAATTAGAAAACTATCAGCTATATTATTAGCAGCTAGATTGCTATAAGCGGTTCGGGGTGGTTCGGCGGCATATCCGCTGGTCACGACTCCCGCACGCCTGTCATAATCGCCAACCTCTACGATTCGGAGACTTTGAAGACTCAGACCCTTTAACGCCAAAAGGCCCGCACGAAGCGGGCCTCAGGGACACCGGCAAAGCCGGAAACTTGGAAGGTGTGAGAACCCCAGTTTCCGCGAACGCCGGCAAAAACGCAAGAGCGATCTTGCGGCGGGAAACTGCGTCCCTGGTGCCAGCTTCGGCTGACCTCCGGCACAACCGGAGACACCCGAACCATGCCTACGCCACACCCCCGCCCTTATCACGCCGGCTCCCTGTTCGGCGACGGCCCCCGCCGGCCGCTCGACCGCGAACAACGCGCCCGGTTCAAGTTCCTGCTGACCGCGCATTACCGCTCGCGCCACATCACACCCAAGGGTGAGAAGGTCGGCGCCGCATTGCTCAAGCGCCTGTCCGTGGATGGCCGCTGCGACCCATCGCACCAGACGATTGCCGACGATGCCGGGTGCGACGAGAGGACCGTCCGGCGGGCGCTGGATGCCATGAAGGCTATCGGGCTGGTGATGTGGCAACGACGGATCGTTCGGGACGGCTGGCGCACGTCTCAGACCAGCAACGCCTATTTGCTGGCACCGATCGCGGTAGCGAACCCGCCCAAAATCCACGCCCGATGCTGCGGCGGACAAATTGTCCGTGAAACCCGTTCAATATCTTTCATCTCTACCTCAGCATCGCCGCAGGATGTGGAAGCTGCCCGGAATGCACTGGCCGCGCGTCGTGCCGCGATCGAAGGAAGATTGCTCAATAAGGGGAGAACGCTCGCAGAGACAGGGACACCCGGCCACGACCGCGCCTAACCGTGACAGTAATTCGAAGCACGCGAGACAGTGACGGCGGAGTGTCGCCAGTGGTTCGCGGCGCCGTAGGAGTGCGTTTGTCACGCCGTCAGGTTCAGCGCCGCACGGCTCGCAGTAAGAACGATATTCCTATCGCGCAAGGATGGATTCGCGCCGATGCCTAGACTTCGCGAAACGAGGCAAACAAAGAGGTATCGGTATGGATATACGTAGAAGAACGCGATATATTCTTGGGTCTATGAAGTAATTACTGCGGCCTACACAAGTGTTGAGAGTGAGAGTTAAAATAATGCACACTCCTCTTCAGCAACAAGGAGTCCCGTCGATGACGACCCGCATACCACTTACCGCCCTGCCGCGTGCGTTAGCCGCCTTCGCTGGCCAGCAATCCCCAAGCTACCGCCGCCTATACGCCCTGACTCTCGATGGCCGGATACCTGCCGCGCAAGAAAATGGGCGTTGGTTCGTCAGTAAGGATGATTTGCCATCGATCGCCGCAACGTTGGGGCTGGCCGCCGAGCGCGTCGCGGCCTGATCCAAAATAGAAAAGCTGCGCTCCCTGGCACGGGACACGCAGCCTTAGATAAGGCGAATACGAATGAACTCCGAGCAGAATAGCACAAGCGCGACCTCAGGTCACGCGGGATCGCACACGGTCGGTGGCGTGCATCCGGCTCCGATCGACCGGAGTAAGATGCAATGAGCGTCAGCACCTCCACCAACTTCGCGCGGCTTATGGGTCCGGTGTGTATCGCGCTGCTGGGGGAACCGCCCGAAAAGCACCACGCCGGCCTGGAGTGGCGCTACGGAACGCGCGGTAGCCTTTCGATCAGGATCGATAAGGGGACATTCTACGACAACGAGGCCGGTATCGGCGGCGGAACGCTGCAGCTGATCGAGCATCATTCCGGCATGGACAAAGCCCGCTCGCTGGCCTGGATGTGCGACAAAAAGCTAATTGAGGAACTGCCGCAACCGACCACAAAGAGCAAGCCCCAGATCGTCGCAACCTACGACTATACCAACGCCGACGGTGAATTGCTGTTTCAGGTGGTCCGCTTCGATCCGAAGGATTTCCGCCAGCGCGCGCCAGATGGAAACGGCGGCTGGGATTGGAAGACGCAGGGGGTGCAGCGGGTCCTTTACCGCCTCCCCGAGGTTATGGCCGCCGTCGCAGCGGGCCGCACCATCTACATTGTCGAAGGCGAAAAGGCCGTTCACGCGATCGAGGCCCTCGGTCTGGTGGGAACGTGTTCACCTGGTGGTGCTGGAAAATGGCGCCGCGAGTATGGCGGCCCGCTCGCTGGCGCCGATGTCGTGATCCTACCCGACAATGACCCACAAGCCACCGACCCGGACGGCGCACCCCGCCAGCATCCGGACGGCCGCCCGGTGCTACCCGGACAGGATCACGCTACCGACGTGACCAAACATCTACGCGGCATCGCTGGCAAGGTCCGTGTGGTCCCGTTGCCCGGTCTGCCGATCAAGGGTGATGTCGCCGACTGGATCGCCGCAGGGGGCACCGCGGCAGAGTTAGAGGATATCGCCGCTGGGGTTACTGCATTCGCTACCACGTCCAAGCCGAAGCCAGCACCCGTGCCGATCGCCAGCCTGAACGGCCACGACCTCACTGAAGACGGGATCGCCCTGGCTTTCGCCGCCGCCCATCAAGACACGTTGCGGTATGACCACACACGCGGCGCTTGGTTCCAATGGACCGGCAAGGCGTGGCGACAGGATGAAACCAAGATCGCCTTTTCTTGGTCGCGTCGTATATGTCGCCAACTCGCTAAGGCCGCTGGGGTCGAGGACAGTAAGCTTACTTCCCTCGCCAAAGCCGCTACTGCGGCGGCCGTGGAGCGGTTCGCACAGTCCGACCCGGCGCTTGCCGTGACGTCAACCATATGGGACCGCGATACCTTCCTGTTAGGCACGCCCGGCGGAACGATGGACCTTCGGACAGGGTATTTGCGAGACCCCATCCCGGAAGATCACATCACGAAGCTGACGGCGGTAAAGCCCTCGGTGATGCCCGAATGTCCGCAATGGCTTGCCTTCCTGGACCAAGTCACAGCGAACGATCCCCAACTTATCCGCTTCCTCAAGCAATGGTGCGGATACTGCCTCACGGGCGACACTCGCGAACATGCGCTGTTGTTTGCCCACGGCCCCGGCGGGAACGGCAAAGGCGTGTTCCTGAACACCGTGTCCGGCATCATGGGCGACTATGCCCGCAACGCCGCCATGGACACCTTCGTTGCATCGGCCAGCGACAAGCACCCGACCGACCTCGCCATGCTGCGCGGCGCCCGACTGGTGACCGCCAGCGAGACGGAAGAGGGCCGGGCATGGGCGGAAGCCCGTATCAAAGCCATGACCGGTGGCGACACCATCACAGCCCGGTTCATGCGGCAGGATTTCTTCGAATACACGCCGCAATTCAAACTGACGATCATCGGCAACCATAAGCCCGTGCTGAAGAACGTGGACGATGCAGCCCGGCGCCGCTTCAACGTGATTCCGTTCCTCTACAAACCGCCGGCCAAGGATTTGCAATTAGAGACCAAGCTACGCGCCGAATGGCCGGGCATCCTGCGATGGATGATCGAAGGCTGTTTGGACTGGCTGAAAAATGGTCTAGTTCGCCCTGAAGTCGTGCTGGCCGCGACGGCTGAGTATTTTTCCGAACAGGACACCGTTCACCAGTGGGTGGAAGAACTCTGCACCGTTGGGAAAGGCCAATACGATACCCTGGCAATCTTGTTCAAAAGCTGGAGTGAGTACGCGCTGGCGAACGGCGAAAAGCCCGGCACTACGAAATGGTTCTCGCAGACCTTGGCAAGGCTGGGATGCGAAGCGGTCAAAAACACGCCCGGCAACCACGGAAAGCGAGGCTTTACAGGTATCGGCGTGAACCTGCCCAAGGCTCCGGCCAAAGGGCAACAAGACGATGTTGACGATCGGCCTGACTATGACGGCCAGTGAGGTGGGGCACATGGGGCACATCGGGGCAGGGAAAACCTATGAACGCTACACACGCGCGTGCACGTGTAGCCCTCATACATATTTACTGCCCCCACCTGCCCCACCTGCCCCATGTCATCTAATCTGCCCCCCGATTTGCCTCTCGGATCGTCGCCGACAAAAATACCGACCTCTCCCGACAGAATGCTTCCAATCCCCAGCGCCCAATCCGGCGGCCTGCCACGCGTCCGATTAGACCAAGCCCATACAGGACAGTGCTACTCGGCACCGAACCGGCCAAAATGTCGTCCGATTAAAATAGGTATTGCATTATCGGACGCTTTGTCCCATAACCTCTAAAGGATAAATCGGACAGTGAGACACGCCATGATCATCGGATACGCCCGGACATCGACCACGGATCAGAACGCAGGGCTTGCGGCTCAAGGGCGCGACCTAACCGCCGCTGGTGCCGAAAAGCTGTTCAGCGAACAAGTCTCCAGCGTTGCGGTTCGCGCCCGCCTGGCCGAGTGCTTGGCGTTCCTTCGCGCTGGCGATTGCCTGATGGTGACAAAGCCTGATCGGCTGGCACGTAGCACGGCCGAGCTTCTGACGATCGAGGCGGACCTTACGAAACGCGGTATCGGCCTGATCGTGCTGTCCATGGGTGGCGAACGGCTGGACACCCGCAACCCTACCAGCAAGCTGATGCTGACCATCCTGGCGGGCGTTGCTACTTGGGAACGGGAGATCATGCTGGAGCGGCAACGGGAGGGTATCGCCAAGGCAAAGGATGAAGGCAAATACAAGGGCCGTCCCGCCTCCCTGGATGCCGCCAAGGTGTCGGAGATGCATGGCCGTGGCATCGGCCCCGCTGCCATCGCCAAGGAACTCGGGATGGCCCGTAGCAGCGTGTACAGGCTGTTGGAAACCCCGGCGGGGTAAGCCGGCCACGCAGGGAGGGCGCCGCTACCTTACAAATCTATGCCCGGAATGATCGGCTGCGCGCTACAGCGGCACCAGCCTTGTGGACAGCATGCGTTTTCGCCTGGGTGCCCACCCCGTGGCGGCTTGGTGTAGGCGAACCGCTTGCCGTTCAAAGCTCGCGACCGCACCTATGAGAACCAGCAGCATCGCGCGTCCGGCCTCAATTTGCTCGTCACCGCGATCATCCTGTGGAACACGCGATATCTCGAGAGTGCGGTCGCTGCCCTGCGTCAGTTTGAGGATGTCCCGGATCACCTGCTGGCCCACCTCTCTCCGCTCGGCTGGGAGCACGTCAACCTGACCGGCGATTATGTTTGGGGAAGCCAGCAAATTCCGTCGGAAAACATCGTCGGATTGAGGCCTCTGCGATCCATACCAGAGGTGACCAAAAAGGCCGCTTGACGTTCTTGGTCTGTCCCTTAACTGTCAAATTCAGGACGTTTCGTTAGTTCTGGCCGAATACGGCACCGCCGTATACGTGGGCACCACAGCCGCGACCGTGGTCAGGTTCTCGGCCGTCGCCGTGGAAGCGTAGGTGCCCGTGCCGCTGGCGACAATCGCATATGTCCCGGCCGCAGGGTTGGTGAAGGTGAAGCTCGCGGTGCCTGCTGCGGTCGCGCCCGAACCAGACGCGGTTGTGATGGCGATGTTCGAGATCGTCAGAGCCGATCCGGCTTCGGTGGCCGTGATGCTCGTCGGCGCACCGTTCGCAAAGGCATACGTCGCCGTGTTCGTCGCACCCGGAACGGTGCTGCTCCAGGAGGTCCAGGTCAACGTCGGCGTCGAAACGGTAGCCGTGGTTAGATTTACCGACGCGGCTGTGGAAGCGTAAGTGCCTGTGCCGCTCGCTACAATCGCGTAGGTTCCGGCCGATGGGTTCGTAAAGGTAAACGTGGCCGTGCCGGAAGCCGTTGCACCCGATCCAGATGTCGTTGTGACGGTGATGTTGGAGATCGTGAGCGCAGAACCCGCCTCCGTTGCGGTGATGCTGCTGGGGGCGCCGTTCGTAAACGCATAGGTAGCGGTGTTGGTCGCCCCAGGCACCGTGCTGCTGAAGGACTGCCATGTCAGGGTGGCAGGCAGTGTTGCGCTGCCGGTCAGGGGCGGCAGAGCCAGAACCGTAAGCGTGCTGCCGCCACCAATCGCTGTCGTTGCGCGAATACCAGTCGATGAGTTGTTGGCCAGAGACGCCGAACCAGACAGGGGCGTGATGCCCGACCCCAAGGTGATGGTGCCGCCCGACACGTTGATCAGATTGCACCGGAAGCCATCCGTCACCGATCCCGCCGTAATCGTGATGCCGGATGTGACCGCGATCAGTTCCCGGTTGTTATAGGCTGGCGATAGAGCGGTGCTGCTGACGATTTGCGCGGTCGGAAGGGACACGCCAGCCGCATAAGTTCCGAGGTTCGCGAGGGTCTGCACAACGTCGCTGCTGCCGCCTTGATTGACCCACAGCTTGTCGGTTCCGGTTGGGGTTCCGGCTGCGGTTCCCTCCGAGATCGTCAGCCCGAAATCCGACAGCACATCGGACCATGGCACAGCGTGATCGGTGCCACCCTGTGAAATGCCAACGAGGTCAGATGCGCCGGTCGTGGTGATGGTGGGGAGGTTAGTGATGCTGTAGTTGCCCCCTCCCGCGATCGTGCCCGCAACGGCGATCGTAGAGCCATTCGAGAGGATCAGTTCGAGGCTGTCCCCGACGATGGTCCCGGCATTGACGACGGCGCCCGTCGGACCCGTCGCGCCGGTCGCTCCGGTCGGACCTGTCAGACTCCCAACCACCGCGACAGTCGTGCCATTCGTCAGCAGCAGGTCAAGCGATCCACCAGAAACGATCGTGCCGCTGGCGATTGTTGCGCCCGTGGCTCCTGTGGCCCCCGTCGCACCAGCAGGCCCCTGCGCGCCGCTCCCAGCCGGGATCGTGCCAGTAAGCGCGATCGTGCCGCCATTCGTCTCGATGACGATTGACCCGCCAGCAGTGATCGTTCCACCAGTCGGCAAGCCTGCATTGATCGCCAGAATGTCGGATGCGTAGAGCGTGCCGCCAGTTTCGATCGTGCCGGGATTAGGAATACCAATCGTCATCCGTAGACGCTCCCGCCGTAAGTAGTTTGACCATAAATTCCGACCGGAAGACCGGATGCCGTCCAAGTAATCGCCGTCCCGTATCCCGCCGACGGAGGTGGACACGGCCGCCCGCGACCAGACCGAGGATCAACCAACAGCCCAACGAACCATTCGAACGTCCGGCCACCCGCCGTCACGGCATCGATCCGCACAAGGTAGTTCCGCCCCGCGACTCCGCCCGATCCCCACCATCCGATGACGGAGCCGTTGACGGTCAGGTTCGCGGCCTGCAACTCCCCGGTTCCAGACGGCGAAACACTGAGCGATGCACTGGCGATCGTGTCGCCTACGTCAGCCAGCGGTCTCGTGACGTCCAGGTAATAGTCCAGGTTGTCGCCCGGTTCCGCCATCGACCAGCGGAGCGTCCCGGCGAAGGGCAAGATTCCGTAAATGCCACCGGGCGATGTGGCGCCGATGATGATGGTGCGAGAGGCGGATTGCGTCATTCGGGGCCTCTCAGGCTGTGGCGGGCTCGTGAGCGCGCATCCAAGCAAGCGCGCGGGTGATACTGTGTGCCGTCAGCCAGTCCGGCGTGTAATCGCCAATAACGACCGGCGCGCGGAACTGCTGACCAAAGAAAAACGGCCAGTGATTCACGATTGACGCGTCGAAAGTGTAAGCGGTGCCTGGAACGTCGGACAAAACGCCCGACAACTTCTCGGTGCCAGGTTTGGGGGAATCGAACGTCACCAGCCGACGCGGCGGCCGTCCGGTCAGCCGCATCCGCGCGGCGAGGATTGCGGCCACCTGACCGCCGAGGGAATGCCCGGTTGCGCGCCAGGGTGCATCGACGATGATCCCCGGCAGCATGGCGAAGAACCCGGCCGCAGCAGCCGCAGCGCCTGCTGGCATGGGGCCGAGGTCTGGATCGTCAACCGGCGTGGTGTCGGCGTCTCGGAGGTCGTTCTCGATGTTCGCCGGATTCGTCCCCTCAACCGCCAGCACGAACCCATCCGCGTCCTCCGTCAGCAGCGCGGACATATCCCGCCACGTGATCCGCCGTCCGGGTGTGGTCGTGACGTAGGCTGCCGCGCTGGCGGCGCAGAGGTCGGTATCTGTCATTGGGCGGCCTCGGGGGGTGATTGGTGCCGCGACGGTCGATCCGATCCATCGCGTTCTGGTGGATGTCTCGTGTTTCGAGACAATGCCGAAAATCCAATGGATTCCGGCCGCATTTCCGTTATCGTCCGGCTCGCCCTGATAGATCAGCGAGCGGAACATATGAAAAAAGAAAATTATCGATCACATTCGCCGCCACATGTTGACGCTACATCAACTAAGCGCATATATCGGGGCAGTGATGCGGATCTGGAAAAGGCCGCTTACGACCTGAAGGCCCTCATCGTGTCGGGTGCCAGGATCAGTTGGGAGATACCGCACGCCAAGGAGCGGGCTGCCGAGCGCGACGTGCCGATATTCGAAGCAGAGCGGATCGTGCGGGCTGCCAAAAAGGTTGTCCGGGTGACGCGCGAGCCAGGCGAATTTGTGCGCTGGCGCGTGGCCGGCGAGGACAGCGACGGGCGGCTTATCCATGTTGTGGTGAAGCCGGTCGGCACCGTCCTGCGGGTGGTGACTGTCATTAGAAAGGGATAAATCGATGTTCCGTACCATTGCGCGCTACGAGGAAGCCGGCCTGGGCCTTCCCTATCCGGTCGTCCTGATCGATGCCGCGGAAGAGGAAATCGATCACCAGACAGGCGAACGGATAGGCGTTTCGATACCGGACCTGGATGGCTTGGTGGCGGCGCTAACCGTTTCACGCGCATTCTCCCCCATCCAGTTGCACGGGTCAGAGGTGCGGTTCATTCGCCGCGCCGTGGGGATGTCGGCCAAGCAATTGGCATCGGCGCTTCAAATCGATCCTGCGACGTTTTCTCGCTGGGAGAACGACAAACAATCGGTCGGCGAATGGGCGGACAAGCAGGTCAGGATGTTTGCCATCCTGCTGCTCCAGGGGCACGTTCAAGAGCTTGGCCTTGACCCGAAGGAAATCGTCGGGATGAGAATTCGTCCGCGACAGGACGGCGAATGGCCGAAGGTAGAGATGCATCGCGTCCATAGGCGTTCCGATGGGCCAGCCGAGACGGACGTCTGGGACACTCACAAACTGGCGGCATAGTTGACCATCCACCCCATCCACACCATCCACACCGAAGTCGACCATGCTTCGGCGCTCAGGCGGATCGAGGCGCTGTGGGAGGCGCAGCCGGGCACACCGGAGCACGATGAGCTTGCGGCGCTTGCTGCGGTTGTGGCGGCCTATGAGGATGAGCGCTGGCCGATCCTGCCGCCTGATCCGGAAGAAGCGGCTAAGTTCCACGCGGAGCAGAACGGTTTGGTTTGACCTGGTCGCAACGGTCCCGATACGGTTCGCGTGTAACGCATAGGATTTGACGGATGAAGGTTTTTACAAGCGTCGGCGCGAGGGTCGCGTGGTGGTTCAGTCTCGTGCCGGTCGGGGGCGAGACTGCGAAGGAGATCCAGGACTATCGGGATCGGCAGTGGTGAGGGGCGTTTCCGACACCAAGGACTCATGGGCCGTTCTGGCGGCGCTGCGGTTCTTCCTGGCCTCAACCGTCATGCTCGGGCACTTTTCGCTCTACATACGCTTCGATCACACGGGCACATTCGGAGCGGGCCTGTTAAACCCGCTGAGTGCCGTGTTCGGGTTTTTCATATTGTCCGGCTACAGCATAGCCGCGAGCCTGGATCGCGAGTCGTCGAACTACTACCTCAGAAGGGTCGCCCGCATCTGGCCCATGTATTTGTTCTGTATTATTTCAAGTCTCGTGATGTTCGTCGTTTTCTTCCCTCGCGGCTTTGCGTGGCCGCTGCTTCAAACAGTCAGCCCGCCAGCGACGGGAATTCAGATAATCGCCTCGTTGCTGATGCTCCAAACCATCGTCGCCGGACCAATCCCAATCGCGGGCGTCACATGGTCGCTCGCCGCCGAGTGGTGGCACTATATGGTTGCCCCTTTGCTCAAAAGGGCGCCGTCCGCGCTGTTGGCGGTGCTGATGCTGCTTTCGTTCGGCGTCTACATCGCCATCAACCGACCGGATTCCGGTGATCTGAACCACGGCGTCGGCATCGTCGCCCTCTCTTGGTTTTGGGTGACGGGGTTCCTGTATTATCGCCATCGCGGAACGCCGATCGGCTTTGCGCTACTCGTGTTTCCGTCAATTCTCGCCTTTTTCCTGGGGCGATTTGTCGGTTTCCCGCTGTTTATCGCAACGACCGTCTTGGTTCTCAGCGCCGAATTCAGGCTGTCCGCCCGAGTGCGCCGGGTCTTCAACTATTGCGGCGAGGTCAGCTTCCCCCTCTATCTGTTCCACATGCAGGTGTTCGTGGCGCTGCTGTCCCTGGGCGTCCGCAGGTCAATCATCATCCTGCTTGGGCCGCCTCTTTTTTCCGCTGCTACCCTCTATTTCGTTGATCACCCGAGCCGTGCCGCGCTGATATCCTGGTTCGGGGATTCAGGTCGGCGCAAAACGTATCCCGGGCGGCCGGTGCCGGGGGCTGCTACGGAATAGTTGCCGTCGCGGCTGGCATGGCGGCACTCGCCTGCCCCATCGCCAGCTTCGCCGCCGCGACCTTCTGACCGGACACTTTCGCCAGCGCCAGGAATTCGGTCGTGGTCGGGAACGATACTAACGTGGCGTTCTGCAGCGGCCATTGCAGCGCAACCGTGCCGCCGTTCGTGAATTCCCCGAACGTGCTGATGAACTGCGCCTCAACCGCGAGATCGGATTGCGTCTGCGGATCGAGGCCGTAGACGCCGTTAAGCGCGGGTGTGCCGGTCGAGGTGACGGTCAGGCCGTTGGTGATGAACTCGGCGTAGGCGGTGGCGGAGAGTTGCGCGGCCGTTGGGGCGGCGGGTGCAACGTATGGCTCGATAGTCACCGCCGACGCCGCAATCGCCACCAGCAGCGCCGCATAGGCCGTTGGCGTGGCAGTCGGGTGAATGCCATACGGCATCCCGCAGAGCGTGCCGAAATACCCATCCGTGGCAGGGGTGGCGGATGCGGCGGTGACGGTGGGGGCAAAGCCCATCTGGGCGAATGTCAGAGCCATCTATGCAATCCTCCAGGCAAAGCCCTGGGCATCAAGGCCGGATGTGTTGAGAATCGTCGTGCCGCCCGCATAAATTCCAGACGAGGAGCCAGCCGACGAGGCGTTGCTTCCGTTGAAGAACTGGACCGCAGCAAGCCATGTTCCGCCCGTGGGGAGCGCGTAGGAATTGGCCGCATTAATCGATATGAAATCGCCTGGGATGCCTACTGCGCCATGAGGCATCGGCGGTGTGCCCACCGAAGCCGATCCACCGAGGGCGTTCCAACTCACAGCGTCCGCGATGAATTCGCCCGTGGTGTTCGGCGGAAGGTTGATGGACGCGACCGCGGACCCATAGGCGGAGTTGAAGTTTCCAGCCGCCAGCGTCACGTATCCGGTCGAGTTGTTGTAAATCCGTATCGTCTGCCCGACAGAGTTCGCTGCGAGCGGCATCGTCACCGTGATACCGGCAGTCGGCGTCTCGATCAGGACGCCAAAATCCGCCGATGTCAGCGTGGTGTTGGCGGTGAGATTAATGGCGCTGTAAGCCTGAGTCCCACCCACCAGTTCGAAATGCGCCCCATCATAGATCGCCTCAAACACGCCTCCCGCCGGGATCTGCCCATACCCGAGCGACGTGCCGCCCGGGTTGACGATCGCCACCGCGCCGAGGCCGTTGACGTTGATCGTTGAGGCCGCGGTGTTGGTGTTGCCCGCCTTGACGCGGACGGTGAGGCCAGCGGTCAGGGCTGTGGGCGCTGGGGATAGGGTGACGGCCAACGCGTTTACTGTGCCGGTGTCGGCGGCGTAGTTTCTGGCGCCGGATTGGATCGTTGCTTCTGCCGCTTCGGCGCGGGAGGTTTCGGCGGCAATGAAATACTGAATCGCCGCGAGCAACTGCGCGTTGTTCGTCGGGCTGAGCGTCATGTTCGCCCCAAGGACGACGTTGACGATTTCGGCTAACCATGTGTTGAGAACGTCCCCGTCCACAACCGTTGCGGTGCCGTTGCCAGGGGTGTTGTTGGCATAGCCCGGCGTGCCGGACGCGGCCTGCTTGGTCGGCATTGTGGCCGATATTTGAGTCCCGTTCGAGATTAATTGCATCTGATACCTTTAGGAGAAGTTAAAGGTGAGCACGGTATGCGCTGGCATGATCTGTTTGATGCGGCATTCGAGTTCGGCGTTGCCGATGGTCCAGAGGGGGTCGCCCGCTACGCTGATGCCCGCCGTGAAATAGGAGATGTTGACGCTCGGGACGTTGATTTGCCAGGCGTAGTCGGAGAGTTCGGTGATGGTGATTGGGTAGCCGAGGGCGGCGGCGACTGCGATGTAATACTCGGTGGTTTGGCCGCCGAACGAGATGAACTTCGCGAGGACCGCGGCCTGCCGCTGCGCCATGGATGGGTTGAGCGGCGTGCAAGGGTCGGGGAGGCCGAGCGTTGCCTCCCATTCGGGGAGCAGGCCGAGCGTGGTTGACGGAAATGCGTCCACCAGCAGGGCTGCTGCGGCGCCGGCGTTGCCCGTGTAAACCGGCACCAGCGCGGCTAGAACCTGCGTCTGCACAGCGTCGGCGTCGCGCGGCCATGCCGGACCGGTCGGCATCAGCGCCTGCATACCGGCCAGGAAGTCGGTGTTGGTCCAGTTTGGAGGTGCGGCCATGGGCTTAGGTCGCGAAAGTAACGGTGCCGAGGGTCGGCAGTTGGCCTGCTGTAACGGTGATCGGAGCGGTTGGGGAGGTCACCTCGAACTGCGTCAGGCCGGGGATCGCCTCCAACGCGGCATACCACGCTGATGGCGGGATAGCCGGCCATGCCGCACTGCTTGTCGGATTGATCGTTCCGCCGACGTTGCCGTATTGCAGAAACATACCGGTAAGCGCGGCGGATATCGAGGCCTGCATCGCCGCGGTGTTGTTGCTGCCGAGGTCCGCGATTGCGAAGGCCTGCGGTGCCGCGGTGGGGGCATCCGAATAGACGAGAGCCGTGACGGGCCGCAACGGGAAGATCGCGTTGGCCACCGTGAGCTGGTCGCCGGTTGCCGCCGTGGCGCGGGTTTCTGCCGTCGCGACGCCGTTCACACCCTGCGGGAAGCCGCCATACGCAGCCTCGACAGTATCGAACATCGTGTAGACGGTGACGCTCCCGGCACCCTGGCTCAGCGGTGCGATCCAGGCTCGTGTGACACCAGGCACGGACAATGCCCATTGGATGTAGTCGCTCGCGGCGCCACCCTGTGGAGGCGACGCATAGGCGGCTAACATCCGAGTGCGGAGACTGTCGTCTGTCTCGACGTCAGTGCCGGCAGTGGTCTGCGTCGAGGCTGTGGACGTCGCCGATACGCCAGAGATGGGGTTGCCCATCTGAAATTGCGTGCCGGCGTCACCATTGCCGGCCGATCCAGCGATCGTCGCGATGATCGGCACCGTGACGGATGAGCCCGATACCGTTCCGGCGGCGGTGACAGTGAACGCGTATCCGTCCGAAGACCGAATGATGGATGTGCCGACGGGGATGCTGACGGTGCCGGTGAAGGTCACGGACCACTGCGTCGCCGTGGCGATTTCGCGATAGACGCCCTTGAGATTGGCCCATCCGTCGAGGAATTCGTCTGTGGCGGTCCAAGGAACGGCCTGTAACGCGATCCAGTCCAGGTAGCCGTAATGCTCGTAGGACATGCCCGCCGTGGCGTTGGCGAGCACTCGCAGGACGGCGCGCTGCAACAGGGCGATCAGGACGGTGCCGTTTTGATCGGTGATCTGGGCGGCGTTGATTTGCTGGAGGACTTGCGTCCGCAGAGCGGTGAGTGTTGGCCTGGAGTACGGCATACGTTAGGCTCCCTGCCATGCCCAGTTGAAACTTATGTTCTGCGATGACCCGTTCGGCTCAGTGAGCGCGACCCAGATACCCAAGGCCGACGGCGTGAGCATCGCGGTCGTTACTGAGATTGTCGCCACCACGCCGGCCGTCACGAGCCACTGCAGCGCGTTCAGGCAGATGTCTTTCGCCTGATTGAGAAACGCGGTCCGGTTGCTGATGGCCGTCCGGTTCAGCGTCCAGAGCAGGCTGCCGAGCTGGAAACCGTCGTATGTGTCGGACCAGACGCCGCGCAGGCCGGTCGGAGAGCCGGCGGCCGGTGTGTAATTGGCGGGCGCGCGTGCGTCTGTGAACAGGCTCAGGATGACGGCAGTTTGCAGGCCGCCGGGATCTATCGCGAGGTCGCCGGACGTTACGGCCCAGTCGGCGCGGCCGCGGGCTGGATTCCAGATTAACGCGACGTCCATTTTAGGTCCCCGCTATTGGCGCCGTAGTGGTGATCGTTCCGGTGCCGCCGCCGACGTTGACCACGTTGTGATCGTGCGCCTGCAGGTCGACCTGATCGCCGGTGCCGTAGCCTGCCGTGATCGCCCCGGTGGCGTGGATGGCGCCGTTCTGGATCAGCGTTGGCGCGTTGGTGATGGTGATGTTCTTGCCGCCGCCGTTGATCGTGATGGGGCGGAAGGCCCATCTGCGTAAAAGTGCACGGTAGCGTATTGCACGCAAAGTCATGGGTGGGCTTAGCGTCTGCCTGAGGACCGATTGGCGAGGACTGCTTGGATGCCGAGTTCGAGGTCGCTCATCCCCAAGACACGC
>CAIZFE010000071.1 GCA_903932145.1 uncultured Rhodopila sp.
CCCGTCAGGAAATGCTCAACCAAACCCTTCGGTACCGAAGGCTGGTTGGATACGTCACGGTCTACTCTCTTCGATTTGCTCAGCATAATACGCTCCTTGGCGTTCGTTATGCCTCGCACACAGAATTACGGACAGGCTCCGTGGCGATGGAAAAGGCCGACGTTCGTGAAAAAATCTATGACACGCAATGGGCCGACGCCGGAGGGGAGGCGCTTGGCACATGGGGCTACGAACTGCCCCTCGACCCGCGGGAACTGACGCATGCCGAGCCATCGGGGTCGCATCGCACGCGCACGCGCAGGCGCAGGATGCTACGCGCCGCCTTGTACCAGGAAATGCTGACGGCGGCGGACGCCGTCCTTCAGGCTGAAAAAGGCTCCGCGCGCCCAATTCGTCATGGCCAAAAGCAACGCACGGCCAGGAAAACAGGTCCGTCTTTCATGGATGCCGTTCTGGCTTACATAAGGGAGTACGCGTTGGAGCGAGTAGGCCAGTCGCGGGAGTCACTGCCAAGCCGCGAAGGCGCTTTGAGTGCCGCTGAGTTGTCTCGATATGTCCCGGCAGTGCGATTGTCAGCATCCGCGGGCTGACCATGCGACGACAGGTGAATAGGTCCAGGTGAACCGCGCCGCGACGTCATCGTAAGCGGAATGGAACGGCGGGATTGACCTGGCATCCGACGAGCTGGTGGCCAGATTCCGACCCGCATGCCGTCGGACACAAGCTTCCTGACCCACTCGCGGACTTCGGCACTCGGCAACGGGCGACCCAGACTAATCGTAATCTGACATCGCACTGTCAAAACTCGGGGACGCCAGCCCTACCCCGCTTCCTTCTCCAACAACGCCACCACCCGCAGCGCCGATGCCAGAGGCTGATCCGGCCCACGTCCCGAATCCGCTGCCGCCACCAAGGCGGACAACGTTTGGCCACGCGCCTCGGCCATCCGCAGCAGGACGGTCCAGAACGGTTCCTCCAACGCCACGCTGGTCCGATGTCCGGCCAGCGAAAAGCTGCGTTTTATCAAGCCGCTCAACGCCGCTCTCCTTGTCGATGACACTACAACCGTACCCGGTGTTGCCGCTTGCGCAGAACCGCAACGTCTCCCACAGTGCGCCATAATCTGGAGGAACCCAATGACAACAAAACATGCTGGCGCGGCACTCACCCTGCTGTTCGGGCTCTCGGCCTTACCCGCATCGGCGCAAAAGACCGTCGTCGGCGTCACCGATACCGAGATCAAGATCGGGCAAACCGCCCCGTTCAGTGGTCCGGCCAGCGTCTATGGGCAAATCTCCACCGCCGAATCCGACTATTTCAAGATGATCAACGACCAGGGCGGCATCAACGGCCGCAAGATCAACTTCATCGTGGTCGATGACGGCTACAGCCCGCCCAAATCGATCGAGGGCGTCCGCCGCCTGATCGAGGAAGACCAGGTCGCCATCCTGTTCCAGACCATCGGCACCGCGCCCAACGCGGCGATCCGCAAATACGTCAACTCCAAGAAAGTCCCTGACATCTGGCTCGGTTCCGGCGCATCGATGTTCGTCACCGATCCGGACGCGTTCCCCTGGAGCATCCCGTTCCAGCCCAGCTACCGCCTGGAAGGCCAGATGTATGCGAAATACATCCTGGCGAACAAACCGGACGGCAAGATCGGCATTCTGTATCAGAACGACGACCTTGGCCGCGATTACGTCGCCGGGTTAAAGGACGGCCTGGGCGACAAATTCGACAAGATGGTCGTCAAGAACCTGTCGTACGAGACATCGGACCCGACCATCGACTCGCAGGTGCTACAGTTGCAGGCCTCCGGAGCCGATGTCTTCTATGAGGCCAGCACGCCGAAATTCTCCGCCATGTCGATCCGCAAGACGGCTGATATCGACTGGCATCCGATGCACATCATCGACTCCAACGGCGCGTTGCTGAAGCCGGCGCTGGAATCGGCCGGGCTGGAGAAGTCGGTCGGCGTGATCACCGCGCAATACCTCAAGGACGCCACCGATCCCGGCTGGGCCAACGACCCCGGCATGAAGGAATATCAGGCATGGCGCGCGAAATACGCGCCGGAGAGCGACCCCGCGAACAACGTTTGGCCGTATGGCTACACGATGGCGCAGGCACTGGTGGTGGTGCTGAAACAGGCCGGCAACGACCTGTCCCGCGAGAACATCATCAACGCCGCGAAGAACCTGCCGGATACCACGACTCTGCCGATGGTGCTGCCCGGCATCAAGATCGGCACGACGCCGCAGGACATCCGGCCAATGAAGAGCATGCGGCTCAGCAAATTCGACGGCAAGATGTTCCAACTGATGCCGGAGTGATCTGACGCCCCCGGCCGCCCGGGCCAAACCGACAAGGCGGTGCCCGGCGGCTGGATACGATGGATCGTGGCGGCGCGTTTCGCAACGTTAAGAAGGGTGGCGAACATGGGAAGGCTCGAAGGCAAGGTCGCAGCGGTGACGGGCGGCGCATCGGGGATCGGCGAGGCGACGGTCAGGCGTTTCGTTGCCGAAGGCGCGAGCGTCGCATTCTGCGACCGGGACGGCGAGCGCGGCCAGCGCGTGGCCGCCGAACTTGAGGCCGCCGGCGCCAAGGTCGCCTTTACGCAGGCAGATGTGGGCACCGAGGCCGCCTGCCTCGCCTTCGTCAACGGTGCGGCGAAAACGTTCGGGCGGCTCGATATCCTGATTAACAACGCGGGCATTCGCAAATACGAGACGGTCGAAGCGGCGAGCGGGGCGAGCTGGGCCGAGATCCTCAACGTCAATCTGATGAGCTACGTTTACTGTGCCAAGGCGGCGGTGCCGCTGATGCGCCAGGGCGGGGGCGGCGCCATCGTTAACACGGCCTCCGTTCGATCCGTCGTCGCGGGTGGCGGCAACCTGCAATACGACACCACCAAGGCCGCGATCGCGGGCCTGACACGGGGACTCGCCGCCGACCATTCGGCGGAGGGTATTCGTGTGAACGCCGTCGGGCCCGGGCCGATCTTCACGCCGTTTCACGCGCGCCGCATCGCGGCGGCTGGCGAGACAGTCGAGCAGTACAACGCCAAGGCCGCGCAAGGCACGATGATGAAGCGGCCGGGCAGGCCCGAGGAGGTCGCCGGCGCGATCCTGTTCTTGGCCTCCGACGATGCCTCCTACGTCACCGGCGCCTTGCTGTTCGTGGACGGCGGTATGACGGCGCTGTGAAGACTATTCAACTGGCGCTCACCGGAACCGGACCGCGTTTCGGGGCCACCTGACGTGAGGCGTCGTTGCTGCTACTGACCATGCCGTAACTACAACGGATTTCCGCATGGCCCCGCCTGTCGATCGCGTCCCCGGCGACCCAACGATGCCGACGGCCACCAGTGTCGTGGTCATCGGCGGCGGCATCATCGGCGTCTGCACAGCGTTCTTCCTGGCCCGCAAGGGCATCCCGGTCGTGCTGTGCGAAAAGGGCGAGATCGCAGCCGAACAATCCAGCCGCAACTGGGGCTGGTGCCGCAAAATGGGCCGCGACCCGCTTGAGGTTCCGCTGGCGATGGAGGCGCTGCGCCTGTGGCCGGAGATGAACGCCCTGGTCGAGGCCGAAACGGGCTTTCGCCGCAGCGGTATCGTCTATCTGTGCCGCACCAAAAAGGAACTGGAGAAGCGGGAGGCCTGGCTGGAACAGGTCGCCAAGCCGATGCAGCTCGACACAAAAATGGTCACCCGCGATCAGATGAGCCGCGTCCTGCCCGGCCTCGCCGGCTCCTGGTTGGGCGGCCTGTCCACCCCAAGCGACGGACGCGCCGAACCAGCGCATGCGGCCCCCGCCATCGCCGAGGCAGCGCGGCGGCTCGGCACGACGATTCTGACGCAATGCGCGGTGCGTGGCGTGGAAACCACCGGCGGCCAGATCTCCGGCGTGGTGACGGAACGCGGCAGGATCGCCTGTCAGGCCGTGGTGTTGGCCGGCGGCGCCTGGTCGCGTCTGTTCTGCAAGCCGCTCGGTCTGAAACTGCCGCAGTTGCAGATGCTGTCGTCGGTGATGCGCACCGAACCGCTGCCGGGAGGCCCCGAAACATCCGTCGGCGGCTTCGGGTTCGGGCTGCGCAAACGGCTGGATGGCGGCTACACGGTGTCCAGTTGGAGCCGCAACGTCATGGACGTCGTCCCGGCCTCGTTTCGGTTGCTGACGGATTTCCTGCCAGCGTGGCGGATGCATCGCGGCAGCGTGAAACTTCGCTTCGGCCGGCGGTTCTTCAAGGATCTGGTGGGAAAAGGCACATGGACGCTGGATGAACCCTCGCCGTTCGAGGCTATGCGGGTGCTGGACCCGCCCGCCATTCAGCCGATCCTGGATCAGGCCCGCATGCATGTGACCGCGGCGTTTCCGGTCTTCCATACGATGCAGGTAACGCAAACCTGGGGCGGGATGATCGACGTGACACCGGACGGGGTGCCGGTGATCTCGCATGTCGATACGCTGCCAGGGCTTTTCATCGCCACCGGATTCAGCGGCCACGGCTTTGGCATCGCTCCCGGCGCCGGACGATTGATGGCGGAACTGGTCACGGGGGAGACGCCTGTGGTCGATCCGGCCGCCTTCCGCTATAGTCGGTTCACGGATGGAACGCGGCCGAAACCGTCGCCGCTTGCCTAGGGATGATCGGAATGGCCAACACTTTCCCCACAATGCGCCTGCGCCGCCTGCGGTCCAGCCCGGTGATGCGCGACCTGCTACAGGAACACACCGTTTCGCTGAACGACCTGATCTATCCGATCTTTGTCGAGGAGGAACTCGACGATTTCGCGCCGGTCGAGTCGATGCCCGGCGTGTTCCGTATCCCGGAGCGCAAGCTGGACGTGGCGATCAAGGAGATCGCGGCGGCCGGGATCAAGGCGGTGATGACGTTCGGCGTCAGCCACCATAAGGACGACACCGGCAGCGACGCCTGGAACAAGGACGGGTTGCTGGCGCGCATGATCAAGCGCGCCAAGGACGCGGCACCGGAGTTGATGGTGATCTCCGACACCTGCTTTTGCGAATATACCTCGCATGGGCATTGCGGTGTGATCCACGGTGGGGACGTGCATAACGACCATACGCTGGAAAACCTGGCGAAACAGTCTGTTGTCGCGGCCGAGGCCGGTGCGGACATGATCGCGCCGTCGGCGATGATGGACGGCCAGGTGGCCGCGATCCGAGCGGCACTGGATGGAAACGGGTTCAGCGGTATTCCGATCATGGCCTACTCGTCGAAATTCGCCTCGGCGTTCTACGGCCCGTTCCGGGTGGCCGCCGGTTGCGACCTGGACGGTGATCGCAAGGCGTATCAGATGAACCCGATGAACGGGCGCGAAGCGCTGCGGGAATCGGACAGCGACGAAGCCGAGGGCGCCGACATCCTGATGGTCAAGCCCGCGATGCCGTATCTGGACGTGCTGACGCAAATCCGCCAGCGCAGCCTGCTGCCTCTGGCCGCGTATCAGGTCAGCGGCGAATACGCGATGATCAAATTCGCCGCGATGGCCGGGGCGATCGATGAGCATCGCGTGGTGCGCGAAAGCCTGGGCGCCATCAAACGCGCCGGCGCCGACCTGATCCTCACCTATTTCGCCATGGATATCGCTCGGCAGGGATTTTAGCCGGGCGACGATTGAGAACCCGCAAACCCCCGCCGTAACGGCAATGTCCCTCCGCCGCGACGGCGGTCACGGCGGAGGGAGACCGTCAATGTGAGATTTCCTCCAACGCCAAATTGTTGGTCCGCGGCCCCCAGATGCCCACCGACAGGATGACCATGCCCATGGCGCCGGCAATAAAGATGAACACCGCCGCCACACCGAACTGACCCAACAGCCAGGCGATAACGAAGCCGGTGAAGATTGCACTCAGACGGCTCCAGGAATACACGAACCCGACCGCGCTCGCCCGCATCCGGGTGGGAAAAATCTCCGCCTGGTAATTGTGCGACGAGTAGGACAGCCAGGAATTCATCATCGTCTGAAACGCACCGATGATGATCAACGGCACCGCGTCGGCCTGGGTGGAAAACAGGATACCGAACACCGCGATCCCCAGGCACGACAGGCACACCTGCCATTTCCGCTCGATCCTATCCGCCAGGAAGGAACTCACCAGCGGGAACAGCGGATAGGCGAAGGCAATGATGAACGAATATTCCAGCGTCTTCGTCACCGTGATGCCCTTGGCCAACAGCAGCGTCGGTACCCAGTTGGCGAAGCCATAGAACCCCACGGTCTGGAAGAAATTCGCCACCGACAGCGCGATGGTTCGGGTGCGGTATTGCGGCTCGAACGCTTCCGAGATTTTTCCGGCACGCGGGTCTTCAACCGAAGGCGGCCCCGGTTGAGGAAGTGCTCGGCCGGATTCCGCGGTGACCTTGGCCTCAATGGATTTCATGATGGCCTCTGCCTCGGCCAGACGCCCCTGTTGCGCCAGCCAGCGTGGCGATTCCGGCAGCATGAAGCGCACCGCCCAGACCAGCACCGCACCCAACGCATCGAACCACACCACCCAGCGCCAACCGGTCAGGTCATGGATCACCAGCGGCACCAGCCAGGGTTCTTTGACGCAAAGGTACGTAAAGCGACATGGGCCGGCTGGGGGTTTTCCCGTCTACGATCGGCCCCCTCTGATCCGCAGTGCGCGGGTAATTCGTCGCTGGAAAACGCCACAGGCGACCTCTGAGCGCCGTCCAAG
>CAIZFE010000072.1 GCA_903932145.1 uncultured Rhodopila sp.
CCCGTCAGGAAATGCTCAACCAAACCCTTCGGTACCGAAGGCTGGTTGGATACGTCACGGTCTACTCTCTTCGATTTGCTCAGCATAATACGCTCCTTGGCGTTCGTTATGCCTCGCACACAGAATTACGGACAGGCTCCGCGGCATCGAAATCCTGTCGGAGGCGAGCCGGCGGCTGCCGGACGACATCAAGGCGCGGCACCCTGGTATCCCCTGTCGCCAGGAATTGGCCCTAATCCAGCCTTGAAACGCCCCCTACCAGGTCGCGAACATAATCCCGACCGCCACCGTCATCACCGCCGTGCACAGCCACCCCATCCCGCACAGCGTCCGAGACAGCGTGAACTGACCCATCACCTTCGGCGCCATCGCCATGATCATGATGACAATCATCAGCGGCACCGCGACCACACCGTTGATCACGGCCGCCCAGAACAGCGCTTTCACCGGGTCCAGCCCGACGAAATTGATCGCGATGCCGATCAGCGTCGCGACGATGATCGTGCCATAAAACGCCCTGGCATCCAGCGGCAGCCGATCGAGGCCGGTCGGCCAGTCCAGAGCCTCCCCCAACGCGTAGGCGCAGGACCCGGCCAGCACCGGAATCGCCAGCAGCCCGATGCCGATGATCCCCACCGCAAACAGAGCAAAGGTGAATACCCCCGCGATCGGGCGCAGCGCCTCCGCCGCCTGGGATGAAGTCTGGATATCCGTGATCCCGTGCGCGTTCAGCGTCGCCGCTGTCGTAATGATGATGAACAGGCTGATGATGTTGGAGTATCCCATTCCGACATACGTATCCAACCGGATGCGCCCGATCTGGACCTTCGCCTGGTCAGGCGCGTCCAGCAGAGCCTTGGCGTGCGGGTCGATGCGTTCGTCCTCGGCTTCCTGCGAGGACTGCCAGAAAAAGCAATACGGTGTGATGGTGGTACCGAGCACGGCGACGATGGCGACGACGTAGTCTTTGTCGAGCTTGAAGGTCGGGATGAAGGTGTCGCGCGCCACGAGGCCCCACGGGGTGTCCACCACAAGCGCCGTCGCGACATAGGCCAGCAGGAACACCGAACTCCATTTCAGCAGCACGACGTAGCGCTCGTAGCGGGAGAATGTCTCCAGCGCGGCGCAGCCGATGGCAAAGCCGACGACGTAGAGATGGGGCGAGCCGCCGATCAGCAGCGTCACGGCATCACCCATCGCCCCCAAATCGGCGCCCAGATTAATGATATTGGCGACCAGCAGCAGGGAGACGATCGCCCGAAGCAGCGACTTCGGGTAGTGCAGCCTGATGTTGCCGGCGATCCCCTGCCCGGTTACCCGGCCGATCCGTCCGCTGATCTCCTGGATCGCCGCCATCAAAGGGAATGTGAACAGCATGACCCAGCACATCGAGAAGCCGAACTGCGCCCCGGCCTGGGAGTATGTGGCGATGCCGGAGGGATCGTCGTCGGACGCACCGGTGATCAGCCCGGGACCAAGCGCCGCCCACAGCCCTTTACCAGGCGGTTTGCGCGGCGCCTTGCGGACGGCGATCCGCGCGGCCAGCATGGGACGGATCGGATGGTGAGGGTGGCGGTCTCGCATACGGCTGGGTCTTTCGCCTTTGGATCGTTCTGGCCGGTTCAGCCGTATGCTCGGTTGATGGCCAATCCAGGACCGGCCATGATCCGCATGTTAACATGGCCTTCCACCCCGGACGCTACAACCAGACACGGTATCGAGGCCCGAACGTTATCCTCTCACCCGCGCCGCCAGATTTCGAAGGACCACCATGAGACCTGCCAGCAGCGGCGGTGCGAGGCGCATCCAGGCAATTCTGGGCGATGCATTCAGTGTCCTCGAATTCGAGGAAAGCACGCATTCGTCCGCCGAGGCTGCCGCCGCGGTTGGCTGCGACGTGGCGCAGATCGCCAAGTCAATGCTGTTTCGCGCGGCCGACGGACGGCCGGTTCTGGTGGTGGCATCAGGCGCCAATCGCGTGGATGAGAAGAAAGTCGCCTCCCTGCTGGGTCAAAAGATCAAACGTGCGGAGGCTGCGTTTGTGTTGCTCCATACCGGCACCGCGCCGGGCGGCGTGGCACCGATTGGGCATCCAACGGCACCGGTGACGCTGCTGGACCGAGATCTGGAGGGGTTCACCACGATTTGGGCGGCCGGGGGATCACCGAACGCCGTGTTCGCGCTAACGCCAGCCGATTTGGCGCGGCTAACCGAGGCGGAGTTCACCGATGTGGCGAAGCGGGTTTGATCACATTAAAATGAGGTAACGTTGAGCACGCAAAGCTCAGGCCGTCATTGCCTGGGACAGCAGCGACAACAGGATGTTTTTTACTTTTTCCGACGAAAGAGCGTGCTTAACGCGACCGACAAAGGCCCGTTCGTCGGCGATATCCTGACCGTCATCCCCAACATAAAGACAACCCGGATACATCTCGATCGGCTGGCGGTATGACAGAACGCGGTAATGGTAATTATTCAGGGCTGGAACCGAGACATCCAGCACGACCAGGAACTCTGCCCCCTTCAGACTCTGAACATCGACCATGCCAACCAATGTTCCTTTAGTCTGCTCGGTCAGGGCGACCGCTTGCTCCCTCAGAATACTCAATGGCGTGCGGATACTGGTAACTTCGGGAATGGTCCAAAAGCTTTCAATCACTGCACAATTCCCTTTCTATTGTTAATCCTGCCACGGTCGGCGGAAGATGGGACAACCCGGTTTCACATCGGCCGAATTAAAGTGCCTCGCGGGATCAACGTTCAAATCGCCTGTGACCACGGTGTTTCGGTTGCCGTCGCCTCGGCCGCCCCGATATTCTGTGGCAGGCAAGGAATACGATATGGCTGGTGAGCCGCCGGTTACCACTGCAAAATCAAATCGATGAAACAGTCCCGTCCCGCCGACCGCGGTTCTGTTCGTATCACCATTTTCTGCGGACGTTGATCAGACCGGTCACCGTGCTAGGCTCCGCCCCTGACCAAGCAAAACAGGGAGCAAAGGCAAAAAATGCCAATCATCGGAGACTTACTCACCAGCACCATGGCCGGCCTTGCCTTCGTCGGCTGCGCCATCTCCAGCGTGGCGCCCACGCCGCCCGGCTCCCAACCGCAACCACGCCGGCGAGAAGTCGCGGTCAACGGCAAACGCGTCAAGACCGTCGACGTCCATGCCCATTGCATCGTCCCGGCAGCGGCGGCGCTGATCAACCATCCGCTCGAAGCGCCCGGCCTGCTGATGGCCGACACCAGCGTGCGACTCGCGGCAATGGACGCGCAGGGCATCGACGTGGAGGCTCTTTCCATCAATCCCTATTGGTACCGCGCGGGCCGCGATGCAGCGGCCGAACTGATCAGGGTGCAGAATGAGACCTTGGTGGCATTCTGCGCCGCCAGCCCCGACCGGTTCGTTGCCTTCGCCACAGCGGCGCTGCAATACCCGGAACTCGCCGCCGAACAGGTGGAATACGCGGTCAAGAAACTCGGTTTCCGCGGTGTTGGCGTTGCTGGCAGCGTAGCGGGCGAAGAACTGGCCAATCCACGCTTCCACCCGTTCTGGGCCAAGTGCGAGGAACTCGGCGTGCTGGTCTTCATGCATCCGCTCGGCACGCGCGAACTGGAACCCAGTGGCCGGTTGGGCGGTAGCGGTCTGCTGACGAACACGATCGGCAATCCGCTGGAAACCACCATCGCCCTTTCGCACCTGATTTTCGAGGGCACGCTCGACCGGTTCCCTGGATTGAAAATATGCGCGGCGCATGGTGGCGGCTTCCTGCCGTCCTACGCCAACCGCTCGGATGCGGTCACGCGGTGCTTCCCCGATCGGGTCGGGCCGCTGCCGAAAAAAAACCCGACCGCCTATCTGAAGGACGGGCAACTCTTTTTCGACACCATCGTGTTCACGCCCGAGGCGCTGCGCCATCTGATCGCCGAAACCGGGCCGGGCCAGATTATGATCGGAACCGACTATCCGTTCCCATGGACCAGCACCGAGGTCGATCTCGTGCTGAACACGCCGGGCCTAACCGACGACCAGCGAATCGCGATCCTGGGCGGGACCGCCGCCAAGTTGCTCGGAATTTCACAATAAGCGATATCAGCGATTGGGGAGGGCGGCCGGAAACGAACCGCCGCTCCTCACGAAGCGAATTTTACGCAGCCTCGGACGTCCTGTCCGGCGGGCCGCCACGCATTTCGCAGCATTCCGGGTCAGCCGGGAGGCCTAATGCGCAAGCGAAATCCGCCCGGCCACCGCGCCTGTCGCTGGATCGACTAACACGATGCGATCCACACCGCCCCCCTGAAGCTGCACCGCCAAATGCTCGCGGATCGCCACGATCCCGGCAATACGCGTTCCTGAGGGCTCGTCCAGCACCCCTGAGACGAACGCCGGTAATGCGGCCGCCGGCAACGCCGCCCCTGGCGCGGTAGGGGACGCCCGCCTCGCAACGCCGATAATCAATCCGGTCGTCCCAAGGACGATCAACACACCCATGACGATGGTCGCGATCTTCAAAGCCCGCATGAACTCTCCCATTCCGATGCGGAACCGGTTATCCCACTTCCGTATGTCCACCAACAGCGAACCAACGTCCTCTGATCTCCCCGTCATCGAATCCTCGGCCGAAGTGCCAGCCTCGGGACCGATCCACTTCACCGCGAAGACCGAAGACGCCGGCCTGAGAATGGACCGATTCCTAGCCGACACACTCGGCACCGTGTCCCGGTCCCGCGTTAAAACGCTGATCGATGAAGGACGGCTGCGCAGCGACAAAGGTCCGGTCACCCAGCCGGCCGAAGCGGTGAGAGCCGGCGCCACCTATATTCTGGACATGCCCGCCCCGATTCCGGCCACGCCGCAGCCGCAGGTGATCCCGTTCCCGATTCTTTATGAGGACGCGGACCTGATCGTACTCGATAAGCCAGCCGGCTTGGTTGTGCATCCAGCACCGGGCAACCTCGACGGCACCTTGGTGAATGCGCTGCTGGCCCATTGCGGTCCGGGTTTCACCGGCATCGGGGCGGAACGCCGCCCCGGCATCGTGCATCGGCTGGATAAGGACACGTCCGGAGTCATGGTCGTCGCCAAGACGCAACTCGCCAGCGATGCCCTGACCACCGCATTCGCCAACCGGGATCTGGACCGTGCCTACAAAGCGCTCGTCTGGGGTTTGCCGCAGCCGCTGACCGGAGAAATCGAAGGCGCGATCGGCCGCGACACCCGAGACCGCAAGCGGATGGCCGTGGTGGAGAAAGGCGGCAAATACGCCCTGACCCGCTACAAGACGATGCGCGCCTGGACGACCAGCCTGGCGTTGCTGGAATGCCGTTTGGCAACCGGGCGTACTCATCAAATTCGCGTGCATCTTTCCAATGCGGGACACCCGGTCGTTGGCGATCCGTTATACCTTCGCCGCGTTCCGTCTGCCGCCAAAGGGATCGGCCACGTGCTCCGAGGCCAGCTTTTGGACTTTCCGCGCCAGGCTTTGCATGCCGCCAGCCTGGGGTTCAAACACCCCAGAACCGGTCGCCCGATCAGCTTCGAAGCCGCCGTTCCTGCCGATATGCAGGCACTTCTGGACTTGATCGATGCAAACATGGCGTGCAGTTAACTATTCGTTAATCTTGACAGGACTATTTCAGTCCTGTATAACTCAAACATCGACGGCGGAGGGATGCTCTGCTGCGATGGGAACGTCCGGTTACGCCATTGCCATATTGGGATGGGTCGCCGGGATGTGAAAACCCGACCTGCATCCGAACTGACGTCCGTCATGTTCAGTCCACGACCTTGCGCCAGAATCGGGCAAGTAAAGCGTGCTCTGACGAAAGGAGAGTTCTCGTGGCCTTTGCTGCCCTCAACGTCGCCCCAGAAGGCAACCTATCGCGGTATCTCCAGGATATCCGCAAGTTTCCAATGCTCACGCCAGACGAAGAACTCTCGCTCGCCCATCGGTGGCGCGACACCCAGGATATGGAGGCGGCCCACAAGCTGGTCACGTCCCATCTGCGCCTCGTTGCGAAGATCGCTATGGGTTATCGCGGTTATGGTTTGCCGGTCGGTGAGCTGATCAGCGAAGGCAATGTCGGTATGATGCAAGCGGTCAAACGCTTTGATCCCGACCGTGGTTTCCGTTTGGCGACCTACGCGATGTGGTGGATCAGGGCGGCTATTCAAGAGTATATTTTACACTCTTGGTCGTTGGTGAAAATGGGCACCACCGCCGCACAGAAGAAACTGTTCTTCAATCTTCGCCGTCTGAAGGGCCAGATGCAGGCCATTGACGATGGAGATCTTCAGCCCGAGCAGGTTGCGAAGATTGCTCGCGTGCTGGATGTGCCCGAACAGGACGTCGTCAGCATGAACCGCCGGCTGGCTGCTCCTGACCACAGCCTGAACGCGCCCCTGCGTCAGGATGGCGAAGGTGAGTGGCAAGATTGGTTGGTGGACGAGTCGGAAACGCAGGAAACGACATTTTCTGATCACGAAGAATTGAGTGGTCGCAAAGCGTTATTGTCCGGTGCTTTGACCACGCTGAACGAACGTGAGCGGCACATTTTGGTCGAACGTCGCCTGAAGGATAATCCGACGACCTTGGAGGATCTGTCTCGGCATTACAACATATCCCGTGAGCGGGTGCGCCAAATTGAGGTTCGCGCGTTCGAGAAGTTACAGAAGGCAATGAAAGCGCAAATCGCCGAACGCCGCTTGGGTAGCGGAAGCCGGCAAGGCGTTTTAGCAACCGAACATGCGTAACCTCGACCGGGATTGATCTTGATTCTAACTAAAACGCATCCGTTACGGCTTCCCGGTCAGGGGACCGGAGAGCCGTTCGGGCGCTCGCCTTGCTAGTGAGCGCGCAACGAAGACAAGTAGTCGTCCGGACTTGCATGTCCATGGAATGTCTCCGTCTCGTTATCGATTCAGAAATGCTGACGGTATCGTTCGGGATTTAACGAGGAAACAGCGAGGTGGCCAGCCTCCGAATTCAAAGGCAGTCGTGATCAGCCAGCCCCGTCAGTGCAATCGATGCCTATCTAGCCCCCATTCGGCCACGATCACGTCCCGCCGTGCGGTTAAAACCGAACGCCGGTCCCGCAGTCGGTAATCGTCCCAAACTTTCAATCCGAGCGGCAGAAGTTGCCCCAAAATCCATGCCACCGCGCCTGCGAGCCAGACCCGCGCAACGGATGGCCAGGCAGCAAGGTAGGTCATGCACCCATCCACACCACTACAGTGATACCACGCGTCCATCACCGGCCGCACGCAGGCAGCCGCTTGAAACAGCAGAACAGCTCGGGCCATGCCATACCCGGGTGACCGGTCAAGAATCAGAGCGAGCAAACCCGGCAATTGTAGCACCACCAATGGCGACGCGATGTCCGGCGACAAGGCGATTAGACCTCCCGCCGCCAGGCCCAACATCAAGACCAGCAGCGCTTTGCCCGCTCGGCCCCATATCGATTTCAAACTCATCGCAGCATGGCCGACATCACCATCAGGATGAATATTGAAAGCCCGATACCGCCGGTAACGGCCTGACCGACTCGGGCGGCATCGGTCAGGCGTGCCTCGTCGCCGTGGTCGATTGCCGCCACCTCGGCGTCGATCATGGCGATCTCCCGCACTGCGGCCAGTAGCCCCCTTTCGTCCGCGGATCGCGCCGCCGCATCGTTCATGACCGTAAGCAAGCGCGACAATATCCCGGCTTGCGCCAACACCTCCAGATGGCGCTTCAACGCCTCTCGGCGAGGCTTGTTTCGCCAGCGATCCAGGTCCAACAACAGACGTTTCACGACCCAGGACGCCAAAGCCGGCATCGGTGCGGGATGATATTTGGCCTGCAAATTCCGCAGCAGCAGCAGTTCGGGCAAGCGAGAGGTTTTGGCATCGTTGATGTTGCTCAGGCCAGTAACCTGGACCTCAATCTCCCGATCCGCCCGGGCTGCGATGAACGCCGCGATCGGCGGGACGATCATGGTGTCGCCGGCTTTGACCGCTGTGCGTTCGAGGAACCGCAGAAGGTCAGATAGGCTGGCGATCCATTCGGTCGCCATGCCTGGTCCGGTGCACGGCAACAACGGATTTAAAGCGTAGAACAATCGCAACATGCCGCTTGGGCCGCCATCTTTCAGCAGATATCGATACTGGGACATATCGAAAGATTCGGGCTGACCCGCGCGGGACGCTGACGGCAGCCAGGTTCCGGTAATATGGTTGACCAGTAATTCCTCCACCGGCGCCGAAAGAGTGGGATCGGTACACAGCGCCGCGGCCAGCAGCGATGGGAGAGCATCCGGCCAAAGCGCCACGCCGCGCCAGCACAGCGGCATTCGTGGATTGACTGCCTGGATGGTTCGCATCACCAGCGTGGCATACGCCAGCGGGCCTGATCGTGGATCCGCCGCTCCGCCTCGCACGAGGTCCTCGATTTGTGCCGCCATCGTGGCGTCGCCGACACTTCGGCGAAGCCATTGTGTCACCAATCCGTTATGCAGGAACTGGATCGCCTTTTTCTCGTCGGTCAGCAGCGCGAATCCCAACATGCGGCCGTCGAAGACCGCGATGTCGTTCAACATCAACGGTCTTTGACTGCGACGTATCGGCCGTGCGGCAATTCGGCGGCCGCGCAGGTGGGCAAGATCGAGAAGTGCGGCGGGCAGCGGCCGGTGATCGGGTTCCTCGGCCAGCATGCCGCGCAACAATTCCGCTAACGACGGCGACAGGCTGACATCCCGTGTCAATGACTGGAAACTGCCCAGATCGAGCTTCCAGCGAATCACGGTCGCATCATCCATGTTCGCCATCGGGATTTTGCCACCCGCCAATGTGACCAGCAAAACACCCAGAGCATAGATGTCGTCAGCGATCGATCCGTCGCCACGGCCGGCCGGGTGACACATCGCACTATAGGGCGGCTCACAAACCGCCGGCTGATGCATCGCGGGAGGCGCGGCCCAGGCGGCGCCGAGCGTCACAAGCTGACCGCGTGCTGCCTGGAAGACATTGTTGGGACGGATCGCCCGGTGGGTCAGCCTTCTGCCATGCAGCGCATCCAAAACCCGCGCGATCGGCGCCAGTACCAGGTCCAGCAGCGCCTTATCCGGCCAGACATTCAAGTTCGCCGACACCGGCGGGCCGGGTGGCGCCGGACAAACGACAAAGTACCCCTCGCCTTTGCTACCCGACAAAGGCGCTATGCCATGACCCAGCGGCACCATCAGGTTGTCGATGGGATCGCTCAGGGCCTTCAGATGGCGAACGCGCGGCGAGAAATCGCGCGAAACCGCCAGCGCAATACGCCGGCCGTCCCCGGCCGAACGATCGCGCGCCAGAAAGCACGGAAGTCCAGCCCCCGCATCCGTCAGGCTTTGGGAGGTATCGATCGCGTAGCGTCCCGCGATCAGTGAACTGGATAAGGCAACAGACGAATGATCGGACATGCGGGCGAACCGTTGGTCGGGCCGCCGCACATTACTGGAGAAAGGTTGACGAAAGGTTAACGCGGCGCGCGCATTAGCCTTCGAACGGGTCTTTCACCATGATCGTGTCGTCACGCTCCGGGCTGGTGGACACGAGTGTGACCGGAGCTTCCACCAATTCCTCGATCCGGCGCACGTATTTAACCGCCTGGGCCGGCAGATCGGCCCAAGACCGCGCACCGCGCGACGATCCGGACCAGCCTTGCATGACCTCGTATTCCGGTATGGCCGCCGCCTGAGCAGCCTGACCGGCGGGCAGATGGCGGAAGAAGGCGCCATTGATCCGGTAGCCGGTGCAGATTTTGAGTTCCGTCAGCCCGTCCAGAACGTCCAGCTTGGTGAGCGCCAGGCCATGCACGCCGCCGATCTTCACTGCCTGGCGCACCATCGCCGCGTCGAACCAGCCACAACGGCGCGGGCGTCCGGTAACCGTACCGAACTCGTGGCCGCGTTCACCGAGCAAACGGCCGATGTCGTCATGCAGCTCGGTGGGAAACGGGCCGGATCCGACACGCGTGGTGTAAGCCTTGGCGATTCCCAAAACGAAACCCACCGCGCTCGGCCCGACGCCGCTGCCGGATGCCGCCGTCGCCGCCACGGTGTTGGAGGACGTCACGAATGGATAGGTGCCGTGATCGACGTCCAACATGACGGCCTGCGCACCCTCGAACAGGATGCGTTTGCCGGCGCGGCGCAGTTCGTCCAGCCGTTCCCACACCGGTTCGGCGAACGGAAGGATCTGCGGTGCCAGTTTCAGCAAACCATCCAGCAGAACATCCTTGCTGAACGGCTCCTTACCCAACCCTTTCAACAGCGTGTTGTAGTGCAACAGCAGCTCATCGAGCTTGGCCGACAGCGTCTCCGGTTCCGCCAGATCGGCGACCCGGATGGCGCGGCGTGCCACCTTATCTTCGTAAGCCGGCCCAATGCCGCGGCCGGTGGTGCCGATCTTGTGTTCGCCACGCGCTTCCTCACGCGCTTTATCCAGCGCCGGGTGTAGCGGAAGGATCAGCACGGCATTGTCGGCGATCCGCAGTGTTTCGGGCGTGACGATCAGGCCCTGGGCGCGGACGCGGGCGATCTCGGACAAAAGCGCGTCGGGATCGACCACGACGCCGTTGCCGATTACGCCCAGCTTGCCGCGCACCAGCCCGGATGGCAGCAGCGACAACTTATATGTCTGATCGCCGACCACCAGCGTATGCCCGGCGTTATGGCCGCCCTGGAATCGCACGACCACGTCGGCTCGGCTGGCCAGCCAATCCACAACCTTCCCTTTGCCCTCGTCGCCCCACTGGGCGCCGATCACGGCGACATTGGCCATCTTTTTAGCCCTCGGTGTTTATGAGCGCGGCATTACCGGCGCGCAGGATATGGGAGCAGCCGAGGCGGTTTGCCTCCGCTGTTTCGTCGGAAACGGCCGCCAGGGCAGCCACGGTGGCAAACCCGTCGGATTGAAGCGCGGCGAGCATGCCACGATCGGTGCCAAACGACACGAAAATGCGTGGCCGCGCCTGCCTGGCGGGCGCCACCCGCAGGATGGCATCCGGATACAGGGTCAGGCCGGTCGCGGGTTCGCTGGTCCCGGACGCCTGATCGCCACAGATATAACGTCCGCCACGCCCCAGTTCCTCGTGCCGGCCGGGGGCATAAACGGTCACCGAAACGCCGGTTTCATAGCGGAAACCGCGGAATTCGACGGGGTCCACCGTCAGCCGCAGATCGGGCGAGGCAGCCCGGATCGCGGCTACCGTCGCGGCGACCCGTTCGGCTAAAATCCCGGCGAGAGCCGGCAACTTCGCTGCCGCCAATGCCGCGAGGGCGCGATCGGCCGGCCCCGCGGCCAGCAGCAGTTCCGTCAACACCGGGGCCAGCGCGCCGCCATGCCGCGTCACCGCTGCCGCATCCTTGCGATCGAGCGCCCGCGCCAGCGAAACCCGGTTTGGCCCGGTGATTCCTGCGTCATCTAATAGGGTGGGTACCAGCATCGGCAGGGTCAGGTCGAAACTGACCCGGGTCAGCCCCACCGCCGCCAGGGCCTCGGCCGCCACCAGCACGGTTTCGGCGTCTGCTTCCGGACTGTCGTGGCCAATCAGTTCGATGCCTGCCTGCGCCACCTGCCGTTCCGGCGCGAGTTGAGTGCCGCGCACCCGCAGGCACTGCCCGGCGTAAGACAGACGGAGCGGCCGCGGCACACGGCCCAACCGGGTCGCGGCGATTCGAGCGACCTGAGGCGTGGTATCAGCCCGCAGACCCATCATCCGCTGGCTGTCCGGGTCCATCAAACGGAACGTCTGGTCGGCCACGGCGATGCCGGAGCCCGCCAGCAGGGAGTCCTCGAACTCCAGCAATGGCGGTTTCACACGCTGATAGCCGTGGGCGGCAAACACCGTCATCAGCGCTTCAACGGCGGAGGCTTCCGTTTCCGCCTCGGGCGGTAACAGATCAAGCAGGCCAGCGGGTAGGAGCGCCGGGTTCGGAGGGAGATCGTCGGTCATTTCAGGCGTCAGCTATCAGCAAATGACCGGGCGGGAAACACCTGTTCAACGGGAACGCTTCCACTGCGTCCAACCCAGGATACAAAGGCAGACCGCGAGGACGGGTAACACGGCCGGTTCCGGTATGGAAACGCCGTCGTTCGGCGCGTCCGGAACGGCACTTGGCGGGATATCAACACTCGAAATCGTTGCAACCGCTTGTTCGGTCGACGTCAGCAGGGTGAGGTTGCCGCCAGCCAGCCCCACGTAGGCGCTAACGCCGGCAGGGCTATAAATCGCCGCCCAAGGGCTAGTGCCGCCAAAGGTCAAGGACCGAGTCGCGGTGTCGAGCCGGTAACCGATTGGTTCCGGCGCCACCCCGTCCGGATCGGAGGCGGCCGCGAGCGCCATGTTATTGTAACCACCCTCCGCCGGATCGCCGATCGCCCCCAATTCGCCAGCCCGGACGATGAACGACCCCGGACGATTTTCGGATACCTCCGAATTGGCGATCCGGTCCCAGTTAACGTCGATCGACATCGCACCGCTATCGCGGTCACAGGCGCAAACCTCGGTCAGGCGCGAGGAGTCTATCGTCACGGAACCGAATTCGGCCTGCCCTGTGGGGTTTGGGGCGAACCCTTGTCCGAACCGGTTATCCCGATCGATGTCGTTGCCGGTGCTAATCGTGGGCGACAAATAGACCGGCAGCGGGGACGCATCCAAAATGGTCGCGATGATGTACGCCAGACCACAGACGAGCGTCAGGCGAAAAATAAAATCGAACATTCAACACCTCTTCTCTGATCGCCGACTGGCGGCGGAGCGGGAATAAAAATCAAATAGCAATCAATGTGCCAAAATATACTTTCAGGCGATTTCAATTATTTAGCACTACATACAGGGAGGTTCTGTAAAAAATCCTGACAGTCCAGCGTTAACCATTCATTAACTATTATGCCTTATAATTATTTCTACACACCATGATGTTCCATACACCTGCCTTCACACTTGCATTTCTGCCGGCCTGCCTGGTGGGCTTCTACTTGTGTGGACGGTTGCGAAACCCGGACCGGGCGCTCGGCTGGCTGGTCGCCTGCAACCTGCTCTTCTACGGCTGGTGGCGTCCCTTGCATGTATTGCTGTTGATCGGATCTGTGGGGATCAATCATATAATTGCCCGGAAAATCCGAACTTCAAGACGATCACGAATCTGTGTCGCGATCGGCATCACATTCAACTTGTTCATGTTGGGTTGGTTCAAATACGCCGGCTTTCTGCTGGGCGCTGTCGTCCCTTTTTTTCCGGTTCTGGATATTGGACTCCCCTTGGCGATCAGTTTCTTTACGTTTCAACAGATCATGTTTCTTGTGGACACCGGCCGCATCGCCGCCGCCGATGGTGTCAGGCCCGGGCATCCGGAAAAGCACATGGGGGAGAAGGTTTATGCCACGGACGTGGCTTTCCCCTCTCCGTCATGGCCGGGCTTGGCCCGGCCACCCACGACTTTTTTGGGCGATACCAGCAAAGTCGTGGGTGGCC
>CAIZFE010000073.1 GCA_903932145.1 uncultured Rhodopila sp.
CACCGATGCAGACGTTCGTTGACACACTGCCCGTGGCGAAGGAGAAATTGCTGCAAGCAGCGTGACAGACGACAATAGATATTCGTCGGACACCCACCACGACGGAGGCATGACCGTCAGATAAAGTCTATACTTTTACATCTAAGCTGTCCGCCCATGCCAAGGCAGTGGATTAGCCAGAAATGCTCCCGCGTCCGGCAACGCCCACGCCGCCCCTGCGGCAAACGCAGCCAAAGCCGCCGGATAAAGCCCATGCTCCTGTCGCAACACCCGCGCCGCCAGCGCGCCCTCGGAATCCCCCGGCAGCACCGGCACCGCCGCCTGCGCCAGGATCGGCCCCGAATCCATCTCCAACGTCACCAGATGCACCGTGCAGCCGTGCAGCTTCACGCCCGCCGCCAGCGCCCGCCCATGCGTATCCAGCCCGGGAAATGAGGGCAGCAGGCTCGGGTGGATGTTCAGCAGCCGCCCAGCCCACGCATCGACCAGCACCGGGGTCAGCAGCCGCATATACCCCGCGAGGCATACAATCTCGATTCCCGCCGCCCGCAACGCCGCATCGACCGCCGCTTCATGTGCCGCCCGATCTCGCCCGAAATCGCGGTGGTCAATCGCCTCAGCGTGAATACCAGCGGCGCGCGCCGTCTCCAGTCCCGCCGCGTCGGGACGGTTGGACAGCACCAACACGATCTCCGCCGGGAATGCCGGATCGCGTGCGGCGGCGATCAACGCCTCCATGTTGGAGCCGCGGCCGCTGATCAGAACGGCCGTGCGGCGCCTCACGCCAGCCAGCCGGCCGGCGGGTTGAGACGCACCGATGCGGGACCATCGGCGGCTTCGATCGTGCCGATATGGCTGACGGTTTCGCCTTCCGCTTCCAGCACCCGGAGCGCCGCGTCGGCATCTGATACGACCACCGCCATGCCGACGCCGCAGTTGAACACCCGCAGCATCTCCGTTGCCGCGACTCCGCCGGTACGTGCCAACCAGGCGAAAACCGGAGGCACCGGCCATCCCGTCGTCAACGCGGCGGAAAACCCATCCGGCAAAACACGCGGCAGGTTGCCCGGCAATCCGCCGCCCGTAATATGAGCCGCCGCTTTCAACAGCCCGGCCTTGTGCAGGGCCAGCATCGACCGCACGTAAATCCGGGTCGGGGTCATCAACGCCTGACCCAAATTTTGCTCCGGCGCAAACGGGGCAGGGTCTGTCCACTTCAGGCCGCTGGTCTCGACAATCCGGCGAACCAGTGAAAATCCGTTTGAATGTACACCGACGCTGGCCAACCCCAGGATTGCATCGCCCGCCACGATCGGACGCGGCAGCAGATGACCCCGCTCAGCGGCGCCGACCGAAAATCCGGCCAGATCGTAGTCGCCCTCGGCATACATGCCCGGCATTTCCGCCGTTTCGCCACCCACCAGGGCGCAGCCGGCCTCGTGACAGCCGCTGGCGATGCCGGCGATGACAGACCGAGCCTGCTCGACCGATAGTTTGCCAGTGGCGAAATAATCCAGGAAGAACAGCGGTTCGGCGCCCTGTACAACCAGATCGTTGACGCACATCGCCACAAGATCAATGCCGACGGTGTCGTGCAGCCCGGTCTCGATCGCGATTTTCAGCTTCGTGCCGACGCCGTCTGTTGTCGAAACCAGCACCGGATCGGTAAACCCTGCCGCCTTCAGATCGAACAACGCCCCAAATCCGCCCAGGCCGCCCATGACCCCACGCCGGTTGGTCGCCTTCGCCAACGGCTTGATCATCTCCACCAGCGCATCGCCAGCCTCAATATCGACTCCGGCAGTACGGTAATCGAGCCCGGTGCCGGGCTGCGGCGCCGTATGCGCGCCTTGGTGATCCGCACTGGTCATGGCAAACCTCTATAACCTTCGCCGTTGGGTGAATGGAGGCTGACACAAACCATGGGCAGGCCACCGATTGCAATCCACTGGATAGAGGCCTCGACGCATGCCTGATGGTTCTCCGGAGAAACCACCGCCATCCGCGCCCCTGGTAAACCTGCCGAATATCATCACCTTCGGCTGGTTATGCGCCGTGCCGCTGGCGTTCTACCTGGTTCTTGAGCACCGGATGGACGAGGCTTTTGGTCTCTTCGTCATCGCCGGCCTGTCCGACGCCCTGGACGGTTACCTCGCCCGGCGAAACGGCGGCAACGCGGTCGGCGCCCTGATGGACCCGGTCGCCGACAAGGCGTTGCTGGTCACAATGTACATCACCCTGGCCTCGGTCGGCGTGATACCGGTCTGGCTCGCGATTCTGGTGGTGTTCCGCGATCTGCTGATAGTGGGGGGAGTTGTCGTACTGTCCGTATTGGGACATGCGGTGACGATCAGGCCCTTGTACATCTCCAAGCTGAATACGGTCGCACAGATCTTGCTGATTGGCGTTAGCCTGCTACAGGGCGGGTTCGGATTTGGCATTCCGGTCCTGCAAGGCGTGCTAACCTGGTGCGCGGCGGTGACAACCTTGGCGTCCGGTGGGGCTTATGTATGGAACACGGCACGCGGTGAATGAAGCAGCAACCGATTTGCCGGTAGCAAACCAGGAGCGGGTCGTTGTACCCGCTCCGACGGAGACTGCTGTTACCCCGGCGGCGGCGACCGGCTTTCACGCCACAAGGACGCAACGCTTCGCGTTGATCATTAGCCTGCTGGTCGTCGCCTGGCTGGCGCTGACGCTTTTCGCCTCGATTCTCGCCCCCTTTGTCGCGGCGGCGGTTCTCGCCTACGGGCTTGATCCCCCAACGACGCAGTTGACGCGTCTGGGCCTGCCCCGGGGCGCGGCCGCTTTGCTGATGATCCTGGCCGTCCTCGCCGGCGTGCTGCTGTTTGCACTGCTGCTGTATCCGCTGGTGATCGTGCAGATCGGGCTGCTGGTGAACCGTATCCCGCAATATGCCACGCTGATGCAGGGCTGGGCGAGGGAAGTACTAACCCACCTACAGGACAGTTTCGGCCCGGACGTCGTCAATGACAAGCTACGGGACCTGGTCAGCGGCCAGGCCGCGTCGATGTTGAGCATTCTTCTGTCCACCGTGACCGGCGTCATCGGCAGCGGCTTCGCGATCTTCAACGTGCTGTCCCTGGCGGTCGTCACACCGGTGGTCGGCTTCTACTTGTTGCGGGACTGGCCGATTTTGGTGCGGATGATCGATTCCTGGTTGCCATACCGCTATCGTGGCGTCATTCGCGCCCAGGCGAGGGAGGTCGATCGCATTCTGTCCGCCTGGGTGCGCGGCCAGGCCCTATGCTGCCTACTGCTGGCGCTGTATTACGCCGCCAGCCTGACCACGGCCGGTCTCGACCTGGGATTGATCGTCGGGTTGATGGCCGGTTTGCTGTCCTTTATTCCTTATGTCGGGTCCATCACGGGCGGCGTCACGGCGATCGGTCTGGCGTTAGCACAGTTCCCACACTGGCGGGGCGTGGTGGTTATCGGGGGAGTCCTGGTCGTTGGTCAGATTCTGGAAGGCTACGTGATCTACCCCCGCTTCCTGGGCGACCGCGTGGAACTCCCCGCGGTTTGGGTGATTTTTGCATTGTTTGCCGGCGGTGCGGCGTTCGGCTTCCTCGGCGTGATGCTGGCTGTGCCGGTGGCGGCGACAATCGGCGTGCTGGCGCGCTTTTGGCTGCGCCGGTATTTGGACAGCCCACTCTATCTCGATCCGCCCTCCGCTTGACCGGCTTTTCCGCAATCGACGATGCTCTGTTCGATTACCGGCAATTGTTGCTGCCGTTTCCGCACGCGCCCGGCTACGATTGCCGCGATTTTTTGCCGGCCGAGTCGAATTTCGAGGCGCTGGCATGGCTGGAAACCGCGTGGCCCGACAATCGGCTGCTTCTGTGGGGGCCGGACGGCTGCGGCAAATCCCATGTGCTGCACATCTGGGCTGAGCGAACCGGCGCGAAAATCCTGAGTGGTCCGATGCTGCAGGACCTGGATGAAATCCCGCAAAGCGGCGGGCTTGCATTGGACGATGCAGACACCGTCGGCTCCGAATCGCTTCTATTGCATACGCTCAACACGGCCCGCGATCGTGGCCTGCGGCTTTTACTCGCGGCCCGTTCAGCCCCCTCGCGCTGGCCGGTTCGTCTCCCAGACCTGGCGAGCCGACTCCGCGCCATTGCCGCGGTGGAAATCAGGCCACCCAGCGACGATCTGCTGGCGGCGGTGTTGATGCGGCTGTTGTCGGATCGGCAACTGAATGTCGCGCAAGCGGTTCAGGATTGGCTGTTGACCCGGCTCCCCCGGTCACCTGCCGCCTTGCTACAGGCTGTCGTTCAGTTGGATAAAGCCAGCCTGTCCACGGGGAAGGCGATCACCCGTTCTCTCGCAGCCAGGGTGCTGTTAGAACCGGGAGCGTCCGGCGATGCATCCGATAACTTGTCCATACCGGCGATCGACCTCTCCTCCCAAACGCCCGGCCTCCTGTGAGGTGCCGGCGTCGTCACATGAAGGAACCGCATCCATGGTGCAAAAGGCCGACACGACGGCGCTGCTGGAGCCGGTGAACCGGTCCGGCGCCAAGCCGGTTGTCACCAGGCCGGCCAACCCCAAACCAAGCGGCGCCAGGACCTTGGCGGCGCGGCCTGGCAACGAAAAGCCCGCGGTGCCGGGCGCGCCAGCGGTTCATCTCGATAGCCCGGAGCGGTTTATCAACCGCGAACTATCGTGGCTCGATTTCAACCATCGCGTTCTGGAAGAGGCCGAAAACCCGCGTCATCCGCTGCTGGAGCGACTGCGCTTTCTGTCGATCAGCGCCTCCAACCTGGATGAATTCTATTCGGTGCGCGTTGCCGCGCTGATCGGGCAGGCCAAAGCCGGGGCGACGCTGGTGTCCGCGGATGGGCGCACGGCGGCGCAACAACTGACGGCGATCAAGCAGCGCGCCGAACAACTTCTAGCTGACCAGCAGCGCATTCTGGGCGAGCTTCTCGACCTTTTGCGCGATGCTGGCGTCGCACTTTCCGGCACCGGTACCCTGTCAGACGACGACAAATCCTGGCTCGATGCTTGGTTCATGGAGCGGGTGTTCCCGGTTGTGACGCCGCTGGCCGTCGATCCGGCACACCCGTTCCCCTTCATCTCCAACTTCGGTTTGGTCCTGGCGCTTCATCTGGTGCGGGTAGAGGACGGTCAGGCCATGCGCGGTCTGCTGCCGCTGCCGAGCCAGGTCGAGCGGTTTATTCGCCTGCCCGCCGGCAAACCCGGCGGGCCGGTGCGCTTTATTCTGCTCGACGACCTGGTCGTGCTTTTTCTGGACCGGATATTTCCGGGCTTCCGACTGACCGGCCACGGGTTGTTCCGGGTCATTCGCGACACCGACGTCGAATTCGAGGAAGAGGCCGAGGACCTGGTACGGTCCTACGAAACCGCGCTAAAGCGCCGCCGGCGCGGCGTGGCGATCCATGTGGAATTCGCCGCCGGCATGCCGCCCGAGTTGCGGGAACTGGTCATCGACGAACTGGACGCCGCGCCGGATGAGATCCACGACGACCAGCGCCTGTTGGGTCTGGCCGACATGAAGCAGATGATCGTCGATGATCGCCACGACCTGCTGTTCGCGCCATACACGGCGCGTTTCCCCGAACGAATCCGCGATTTCGGCGGTGACTGTTTCGCCGCGATCCGGGCCAAGGATATCATCGTCCATCATCCATACGAAAGCTTCGACGTTGTCGTGCAGTTCCTGCGCCAGGCCGCGCAAGACCCTGCGGTCATCGCGATCAAACAAACCCTGTATCGCACCAGCCGTGACAGTACGATCGTCAACGCCCTGATCGAGGCGGCCGAGGCGGGCAAATCTGTGACCGCGATGGTCGAATTGCGGGCCCGTTTCGACGAAGAGGCCAACATCCGGCTGTCCCGGCGCATGGAAGCGGCGGGCGTTCAGGTCGTGTACGGATTCACCGGATTGAAGACCCACGCCAAACTATCGCTGGTGGTACGGCGTGAGGCCGGGGCAATCCGGTCCTACGCCCATTTCGGTACCGGAAACTATCATCCGATCACCGCCCGTATTTACACCGACCTGAGTTTCTTCACCACCGACCCGGCCCTGACCCGTGACTCGGCCCGTCTGTTCAACTTCATGACCGGGTATGCACGTCCGGAAATCATGGAAGAGCTTGGGTTCAGTCCGCTGACAACCCGCACCAAGCTGCTGGCGCTGATCCATGCGGAAGTGGCTTTCGCCCGCGAGGGCCTTCCCGCCACCATCTGGCTCAAGATGAACAGCCTGACGGATGTGGAACTGATCGATGCCTTGTACAAAGCCTCCAACGCGGGCGTGAAGGTGATGGCGGTCATTCGCGGCATTTGCTGCCTGCGCCCCGGCGTTCCGGGTCTGTCAGAGAACATCCGGGTCAAATCGATTGTCGGGCGCTTCCTCGAACACGGCCGGATTTATGCCTTCGGCAATGGCCACAAGCTGCCCAGCCGGTATGCCCTCGTATTTATCAGTTCGGCCGACTGGATGGAGCGCAACATGGATTGGCGCGTTGAAACCCTGGTGCCGATCCACAACCCTACCGTCCACGCTCAAGTGCTGGACCAGATCATGGTGATCAATCTGAAAGACTCGCTGCAATCCTGGGAACTCAGTGCCGATGGCGCGTGGACCCGTGTCGCGCCCGGGAACAAACCCCTGTCGGCGCATGAATATTTCATGACCAATCCATCCCTCTCGGGCCGCGGTTCGGCGCTGCACGGACCGGTGGTTGCCTCTCCCGTGGGCCTGCCACGGCGGCAGGACAGGGTGACACAGGACTGAATGATGCCCTTCGCTCCGCCCCCCTCGCTGCCGCGATGCGGTGTCGTCGATCTTGGATCGAACTCTGTCCGGCTTGTGGTTTATGAGGGCCACACGCGCAATCCCATGCCGATTTTCAACGAAAAAGCGGTGCTGCGGCTTGGTCGGGGGCTGCAAACCACCGGACGCCTGAACGAGGACGGGATGGCCCAGGCGCTGACCGTGATGCATCGCTACCATGCCGTGGCGCGCGCGATGGACGCCCGGCCATTCGAAGTGCTGGCCACGGCCGCGGTGCGCGACGCCAGCAATGGCCCGGCGTTCGTGGCCTCGTTACGAGAGCGACTGCCTGGTGTCCCGATCCATATTTTGTCGGGTCTGGAGGAAGCCGCGTTTGCCTCCGAGGGCATGTTGTGCGGCATTCCCACGGCGGATGGCGTGCTGGCCGACATCGGCGGCGGATCGCTGGAAGTCGTGCGCCTGATCGATGGCCGCCGCGGGTTGTCGCAGTCTCTCCCGTTGGGCGTCATCCGCTTGGCCGAGCATTCCGGCGGCGATCCGATGCGCGCTCGGATTATTGCCGAACAGGAACTTCTGTCGGTGCCGTGGCTCGCTGAAGGCGCCGGCCGCGATCTGTACCTGGTCGGCGGCGCGTGGCGAGCGCTGGCGCGCATCCACATGGCACAAACCAGTTACCCGCTATCCATGGTACATCATTACACCATCGGCCGCGACGAAGCCCGGAATTTGGCCGGTTTGCTGTCCACCTCGACGCGCAAGGTCCTGGAACGATTGCCCGGGGCGCCGCGCCGGCGGATCGACGATCTGCCGTTTGCCGCCGTTGCGCTCCGCCGCCTGTTGCGTGTGACAAATGTGCGCCGGGTGGTGTTCAGCGCCAGCGGGTTGCGCGAAGGCTGGTTCATGCGGCGAATGCCGCGAGATATCCAGGATCAGGACCCGATGCTCAGCGCTGCCTGGGAAATGGCCGCCAGACACGGCCGCGATCCATCCCTGCCCCCGGCGCTGGTCGCCTGGACTCAGCCACTGTTCCAGGGAGAGCCGGAAGGCTCTTTCCGACTGCGGGAAGCCATGTGCTGGATGTCGGATATCGGCAGCCATGACCATCCCGAGTTCCGCGCCGAACAGGCGTTCCTCCGGGTTCTTCGGCAACCCGGTGTGGGCCTTGACCACCATGCTCGGGCCTATCTGGCACTGGCCGTGGCCCTTCGCTACGAGGCGGAATCCGATGCCGCGTTCCTGCGCCCGGCCCGCCTGCTGCTGGATGTCGAAACCGCCAACCGGGCCGAGGTTCTGGGAATCGCGCTTCGCCTAGCTTATACGTTATCCGCCGGGACGAAAGACCTGCTGGCCGGGACACGTTTGCGGATCGAAGGATCGCGACTCGTTTTGCTCCTGCGCGAGAACAGCGGTGTATTTGCCGGCGAAAGCGTGATCCGGCGGTTGGAGCGGCTGGCTCAGGCTTTGGGCCTGGAAGCCGCCGCCGAACTGGATCTGGCGACCGCGGCGGTATGATCCGTAAAGCATGGGCGAATGAGGCTAGTGCTGTGCGGGATGTCGTGCGGGCCGCCTATCAGCACTACGTCACGGTGATTGGCACCAAGCCTGCGCCGATGATGGACGATTATGCGAAACGAATCGCGGCGGACCAGGTCTGGGTGTTGCTGGATGGCTCCGAGATCGCGGGCGTTCTGGTGCTGGAAGATCGGCCGGATTGTTTTTTGCTCGACAACATCGCGGTTCGGCCGGATCGCCAGGGATCGGGGTTCGGCCGCACCATGCTGGATTTCGCTGAAGCCGAGGCGGTCAGGTTGGGGCGGAACGCGATCACCCTCTACACCAACGCGCTAATGACGCGGAACATCGCGATCTATGCCGCGCGGGGCTACGTTGAGCGAGAGCGCAAGATCGAGAAAGGCTTCGACCGGGTTTACATGGTGAAGTCTTTGACGCCCGGATAACGGCTTCGAGGCGGTATCCTCGATCGCATCGCCGGATCTGGTTTGTTCAGCTCAGATACCGTTGCCGGAGATGCGCCTGGAATGCCACCGGGTCCAGTTTACTGCCCGTCGCCTGCTCAAGGATCGTGTCGAGATCGAGCCGGCTGCCGATCCCGTGCACATGAATACGCAACCACGCCAACAACGGCGATAGGTCACCACGGCCCAACGCGTCATCGATCCCCGAAACCTGTTGCCGCGCGGCCCGCATCAGTTGCGCGGCTGACATCGCACCCAGGGTGTAGCTGGGGAAGTAACCGAACGCACCGTCATACCAATGGATGTCCTGTAGGCAACCTTGCGCATCATCCGGCGGCGTGATGCCCAACAGTGCGTGCAAACCGTCGTTCCAGGCTCCCGGCAGATCTGCAACGGCCAGATCGCCGGCGATCATCGCCTGTTCCAGACGAAAGCGGAGAATGACATGCGCCGGATACGTCAGCTCGTCCGCGTCCACGCGGATAAATCCGCGCTCAACCCGTCGCCACAGACGGCCGAGGTTTTCCAGATGATAGGGTTCGGCCGAACCGCCGAAAGTCGCGTGCAAATGGCCGCCCATCCAACCCAGGAATGCATCGGACCGACAGGCCTGCATCTCGACGATCAGCGACTGGCTTTCATGCACCGCCATACCAGCAGCCTCACCAACCGGCTGACGGGCGTAAGCCGACGGCAATCCGCGTTCGTAAAGGGCGTGACCCGTTTCATGTACCACGGCCAGGATGGCGGAGGTCACATCGTCCTCAACGTATCGTGTCGTGATCCGAACGTCAGTTGGTGTCCCGCCAGAGAAGGGATGCGCCGACTGATCAAGCCGAGCGTGATCGAAATCCAGCCCAAGGCGTTGCGCAAGGTCACGGCAGAATGCCTCTTGCAACCCGATGGGGAACGGCCCGGCGGGCAGAACGGCCTGCGGTTGACGCGCCTGATAGGCCTCGACCTCCGGCAACGTGGCCGTCAGAAAATCTTCGTAGGCCGTAAAAACCGGCGCTACGTCGTCGGCGCCGATGCCGTGCTGGTAGCCATCCATCAGCGCGTCATATGGACTAAGCCCAAGTGCATCCGACAGGGCGGCGGCGGCTTCACGGGTCAGGCGCAGCACCTCGGCGAGGTGGGGCTGAACCATACGGAAATCCGCGTTTTTGCGCGCGATCCGCCAAACCTTCTCGCAGTTCGAGTTCGCCTTGGCCTGCGCCTCAACCAAATCGGCCGGCAACGCCTTGGCTCGCGCGTATGCATGCCGCATGAGCCTCAGGTTCGCAGCCTGCCATTCGTCCGATGTCTCGGCGACCGCCAGATCCGCCGCTACGTCAGGCGCCACCAGACGCTCATGACCCAACACCGCCAGCACCGCGAGTTGGTCGCCGCGCGCCGCGCCGCTACCGGGTGGCATGACGGCGGCGGCATCCCAGCCAAGCATCGAGGCACACTCGCCAATGGTGGCGATGAGCGCGAAGCGGGCGGTCAGGCGCTGGTAGGCGGAAGGGACGGTCATGAACGCAACGCCTTTCGGGTCCAAACGGCAAATATAGCAACCAAAGCCAGGGCCAGGCCGTACCACGTAATCACGTAGGCCAGATGGTTGTTCGGCGGACGTGGCAGTTGCTGTGCCGGTTCGGGGAAGGCCCCCGGCCGTGACGGCTCCAGTGCGACCAGGACAAACGGTTCCGCGTTCGTCACGCCGACCGCCACGCCAATCGCCCGCGGGTCCAGCGTATAGAATTGACGTGCGGGAACGTCGTCAGCGGCACTGAACCAACTCGGCCGGTCTCCCTCCCGCACGTAGCCGGAGACAGTCACAAGACCCGACGGTTCGTCGAGTGAAAGGGTGCGGGTTTGCGGCGCCCAACCGCGATTCACCATGATGGGTGGGGCGTTGTCTCTGATCAACGGGACAATCTGATAGGTACCCAAAGTGGGTCCGGTTCGCAGATCCCGCACCTCGGCACCCAAATGAGCGGCTCGATCGAATTGAAACCGGCCGGTTGCGAAAACCTTGGTGAAAGGCTGGGGATCATGGGAGAGCGCGATGGGGGGCGAGGCCTCCGCTATCGCGATTGCGGCTATTACGTCCTCTTTCCAATGCAGTCTTTGGACCTGCCAGGTCCCAAGACCGATCAGAACAACCAGCATGGCCAACGTACTGAGGCCGGGGACGAGAACCCGGCGCCAGGGGGGTATCACAATCCCATCTCGTGGGGCCGGTGCCGGAACTGCGCGGCAACCAGCGCGGCTTTCATAGGGCGCATGATCAGCACCGCCAGCGGTGTGGTCACGATCGGCCACAGAACCGCATGCACCCATAGTGGCGGGGAGAAATGAAACTCGACCCAGAACGCCATACCAACGACGAAAGCGCCCAGCAGCATGATCAAAATCACGGCGCCGGCGTCACCGGTGTCAGACTGACCGAAACTCAGGCCGCAGACGGGGCAAGCGGGCTGCAACGTGAGCAGCCCCTTGAACAACTTGCCTTTGCCGCAGCGAGGGCAGCGACAACGAAGCGCCGCCTGGAGGATCGAAATTTGCGGCTCTGTTATATCCCGGTTTGCCACGCTACCGGGCTACTCCGCGGCGATCTGGCCCGCGCCGTACCAGTAAATGCAGATAAACAGAAACAACCATACGACATCGACGAAGTGCCAATACCAGGCAGCCGCTTCGAAGCCGAAATGACGCTCGGGCGTGAACTGACCAGCCCGGGCGCGGAACCAGCAAACCGCCAGGAAGCATGTTCCGACGATGACATGGAAGCCGTGGAAACCAGTGGCCAGGAAGAAGACCGACGAATAGACGCCGCCACCGTTGAACGCGAACGGGGCGTTGGAATATTCGATCGCCTGGCACATGGTGAATGTCAGTCCGAGCAGGACGGTCAGGCCAAGCCCGCGGACCAGCCCCTTACGATCGCCTTCCAACAGACAATGATGCGCCCAGGTCACCGTCGTGCCCGACAGCAACAGGATCATCGTGTTCAGCAGCGGCAGATGGAACGGATCGAACGTATGAACGTTCGACGGCGGCCATACGGTCTGGCCGTTGCCCTGGGTCTCCGGAAAGATCAGGAAGTTGAAATAGGACCAGAAGAAGCCAACGAAGAACATGACCTCGCTGGCAATAAACAATGTCATTCCATAGCGCAGGCCGAGGCGCACGATAACGCTGTGAGCGCCCGGGGTATTGGATTCCCGCAGGACATCTCGCCACCAGAAGAACATGGTCGCCAGAACAGTGACGGTGCCGAGAACAAGCACCACATAGTTTCCGTAGTGCGACGCCAGGACGATGCCAAACAACGTCAGAAAAGCGCCAAATGCACCGAGGATCGGCCATGGGCTCGGGTCGGGAAGATGATAAGGATGCTTAAAACCAGAACCCATCAGGACCGGTGCACCGTGTGCGTCGCTGCTCATGCCATACCCATCACAAGACCGCCGAGGAAACCGCCTCGACCCGGCTGCCGCATAATCGCCAAATCTCGATTGAGTTCAAGGGGGCGAGGCGACGTTCAATTCGCTTTTGACGTTTGCTGACGTTCCGTATCGGAGATTGCCCCGACATGTGGCCCTGCCGACGCCAGGGCGCCCGACTTCTCGGCGTCTTCCAGGGATCGGTAAAAGGTATAAGACAGCGTGACCGTCTTTATGTCAGCGGTGTTGGGGTCGGTGCGAATGGCCGGATCGACCCAAAAGCTGACCGGAAATTCCATGCTCTGATGAGCCGACAAGGTCTGCTTGTTGAAGCAAAAACACGCCGTCTTATGGAAATATCTACCAACTTTTTCCGGCGTGACGTTGTAAAGCGCCATACCGGTAACGGATCGGCCGGATTGATTGGTCGCATGGTAAAAAGCGACCTGTTCATCGCCCAGGGTCGAGATGACCTCCCCCTGGTCGGGAGCAAAAATCCACGGCAGCCCGGAATTTGTGTCGGCGTTAAAACGCACGCGAATTGTCTGACCGGTACCCCCGGGCGCCGCGGCCAGCCCGATGTTCGGTGTTCCGGCGTAGCCCGTAGCAGCACAAAACAGTCGATACAGCGGGACCGCGGCAAACGACAAGGCCGTCATGCCGACGATCACAGTCACGACCGCCGTCGCCACGACCGCGTTGCGCGGACCGCTATTCATTTAGAAGTCGGCACTTAGAAATGAGCCATCTTGACGATGGTGATTGCATAAAACAATCCGCACAGTCCGAACAGTACGAGCAAAATAGCCCAACTGCGTCCTCGGCGCCGTCGCGCTGACTCGGACGCGGGATCGGTAATGGGCGTGACTTTACTCATGTACTTATCCAACCAAACGATCGATCGCGAGCGCCCCGAACAATACGAACAGATACAGGACGGAGTATTTGAACGCGGCCTTTGCCGGCGCGTCGCCGGTCAGGCTGTTGCCCTGTTCGTCCTGCCGATCCGTGAACACCCGGTACACCCGTTCCAGGAACACCAATCCCAACACGCCAGCGGTGATCCCGTAGATCAGGCCGCTGAAGCCCATCAGATAGGGAACCAAGGTCAGCGGCACCAGAACCAACGTGTAAAGGATGATCTGGCGCCGGGTTTCCTTGGCCCCTGCCACCACCGGCAGCATCGGAACCCCGGCGCGGCGATAATCGTCGTTCGCCCAGAGTGCCAACGACCAAAAATGCGGCGGCGTCCAGATGAAGATGATGCCGAACAGAACCAGCGGAATGAGATCGACCGACCCGGTGACTGCCGCCCATCCGATGACCGGAGGAAACGCGCCGGCGGCGCCTCCAATGACGATATTCTGCGGAGTGCGGCGCTTGAGCCACATCGTATAGACAAAAACGTAAAAGCAGATCGACAGCGCCAGAACCGCTGCTGCCGGAATATTCAGCGCCAATCCCATCACCAGCACCGAACCGGCTGCCAGGGTTATGCCGAAGCCCAGCGCGGCACCGGGTTCGATACGTCCGGTGGGAATGGGGCGATTGCGGGTGCGATGCATGATCGCGTCGATGTCCCGGTCGTACCACATATTGATCGCACCGCACGCCCCGGCCGCGACCGCGATGCAGAGAATCGCGGTAAATGCCAGAACCGGATTTATGTGACCCGGCGCCACCAACAAACCGATCGCCCCGGAGAATACTACGAGCGACATAACCCGGGGTTTCAGCAGGGCAATCCAGTCGCGGTAATCCGCCTCCAGCGCAATTCCGCCGACCGAGGGGGGGCTACCCCCCTCTTCGCCTGCGAGCATCGATGGCATTGTGTCACTCATAGTGGCTGGGAGATCCGGGGTTGGTTAAGAAATCCGGGGCATTTCCAGATAGGTGTGGAATGCGGGCGGCGAGGTCTGGGTCCATTCCAGCGTGGTCGCACCCTCACCCCAGTAATTATCGGCGACCGGAACCTTCGATGTGAAGGTTTTGAAGCAGACATACAGGAACACCAGGAACGCGCAGCCGCTGATATACGAGCCGATCGACGACACGTAGTTCCAGCCAGCAAAAGCGGCCGGATAATCCGGGTAGCGGCGGGGCATGCCCGACAGCCCGAGGAAGTGCTGCGGAAAGAACGTCAGATTGACGCCGATGAAGGTCATCCAGAAATGCACCTTGCCCCAGAACTCCGGGTACTGGCGGCCGGACATTTTGCCGATCCAGTAATAGAAGCCGGCAAAGATCGAGAACACGGCACCCAGCGACAGAACGTAATGGAAATGCGCGATGACGTAGTAGGTGTTGTGGACCGCTTCGTCGATGCCGGCATTCGCCAGCACCACACCGGTGACGCCACCGATGGTAAACAGGAACAGGAAGCCGATCGCCCAGAGCATCGGAGTCTTCAGCTCAATCGAGCCGCCCCACATCGTGGCGATCCAGGAGAAGATCTTGATGCCGGTCGGCACCGCGATCACCAGGGTCGCCATCATAAAGTAGGCGCGCGTGTCCACGTCGATACCGGACAGATACATGTGGTGAGCCCACACGACAAAGCCGACAACGCCGATGCCGACCATCGCATAGACCATGCCGAGGTAGCCGAAGATCGGCTTCTTGCTGAAGGTCGAGATCACATGGCTGATGATGCCGAAGCCCGGCAGAATCATGATGTAAACTTCGGGGTGTCCGAAGAACCAGAACAGATGCTGGAACAGCACCGGATCTCCGCCGCCCGTCGGGTCAAAGAAGGCCGTGCCGAAGTTGCGGTCGCAGATCAGCATCGTGATCGCGCCGGCCAGAACGGGAACCGCCAGGACCAAAAGGAACGCCGTGACCAGTTCTGACCAGATGAACAGCGGCATCTTGTGCAGGGTCATGCCGGGGGCGCGCATGTTAAAGATGGTTACGATGAAGTTCATTGAACCGAGTAAGGAACTGATACCGGCGAGATGCAGCGCGAACAGCGTGCAATCCATGCCCATGCCGGACTCGTAGGTCGAGTTGGACAACGGCGGATACAGCGTCCAGCCGGAGCCGGACTCACCCATGACCAAACCGATGCAGATCAACAGGAAGGCCGGTGGCAACAACCAGAAGCTGATGTTGTTCAGGCGGGGGAACGCCATATCCGGCGCGCCGATCATCAACGGAATGAACCAGTTGCCGAAGCCACCGATCAGCGCGGGCATGACGGAGAAGAAGATCATCAGCAGCCCGTGGCTGGTGATGATGGTATTCCACTCCTGGCCCTCGGTGACGACATGGTTGTTCGGGAATTGAAGCTGTGCCCGCATGATTTCGGACAGGATACCGCCCAGGAGACCGCCGACCACCGCGAAGATCAGATAGAGCGTGCCGATATCTTTGTGATTGGTGCTGAAAAACCAGCGCGCCACGAAACCGGGCTTGTGATCGTGCCCATGGTCGTCATGCCCGTGTGCTGCATGGTCGTGCCCGTGAGCCCGGGTGTCAGACGTCGTAGCCATCATATCTCTCCACTGATGTGCCGGCCGCTAAGCCGGCACCCGTTCCCGCCGAGACTATCGAAAGCCAAGATCACCGCGAGGCGATCTTGGGAAGCTGGGCCGCTGAGGCCGATTTTTTGGTCTGCTCGACCCAGGCCTTGAAATCCGCATCCGAAACCGCCCGCACCGCGATCGGCATCCGGCTGTGATCCTGGCCACAGATCTGGTTGCACTCGCCATAGAAGGTACCGATCTGATCCGCCTGTAGCCAGGTTTCGATCGTCCGGCCCGGGATCGCGTAACGCTGCACGCCCAACGCCGGGATGAAGAACGAATGGATCACGTCGGTGCTGCTGGTCAGGATGCGAATTTTTTTGCCCACAGGGATAACCATCTGGTTGTCCACTTCGAGCAAGCGAAGTTGCCCGGGCTTGAGATCCTCGTCATGGACATAGCGGCTCTCGATATCGACATTACCCTGGTCCGGATAAGCGTATTCCCAATACCACTGATGCGCGACGACCTTGATCGTCATGTCGGGATCGGGCGTCCGGTCCTGGTAGTAGATCAGGCGGAAGGACGGAATGGCGATCACCACCAGGATCAGCACCGGAATGACCGTCCAGGCGATCTCCAGAATGGTATTGTGGCTGGTTTGGCTCGGGATCGGGTTCCGCTTCGCGTTGTAGCGAACCATGACCCAAATGAGCAGCGCCCCCACGAACACGGTGATCACCGTAATGATCACCAGAACAAGATTATGCAGGGATATGACCCGATCCTTAATCGGACCGTAGGAATGCTGCATACCCATTTCCCAAGGCTGTGGTGCACCCACAACGCCCTGAGCCCACGCAAACGGCGCGGCCGAAAGGCTGAAAATAATCCCAGCCACGACAGCCAGGAGCCTTTTTACAATCCACATCGATCGACCACCCCAACTCGCTCGCGGGCTGCCTGTCTTCGCTGACACGCAACGCCGCCTCTCCGCCGTTCGCCTACCGGACGCAACCGACAAGATCAAGGTGCCAGGACGAAAGATGGACCGGTTTTCGTCGCGCGATGGCGCGAATTCAGCTTCGTGTGGGATTTCAGCGAGCCGTCTAAACCCGCAACCGCACCAGAGTGAAAATCCCGAACCGGGGCTCCGGCTCAATCTCGATCCGCGCGAGATCGTCGGCCCCGAAGATCGCGTCCATCGCGAAATCGGGATGCCAGCCCAGTGCCCGTGAGGCGGGCGCCAATGCCCGTTCAATCCACCACCTGGGGCCTTTGGCCGCGGCAAAATGATTGACCAGCAGAATATCCCCGCCCGGGCGCACCAGACGGCGCATTTCCGCCAAGAGACGCTTAGGGTTGGGCACTACAGAAGCCACGAACATCGCGACCGCAATGTCGAACGACGCGTCATCAAACGACGTCGCCTCTGCGTCCATCTCATGCAGCGCCTGAACATTGGTCAATGCGTCTTTGCGGGTGCGTTCCCGTGCCTTGCGCAGCATCTCCTTCGACAGGTCGATGCCGGTAATCCGCTTATCAGAATCGTATCTCGGCAACGCCAGGCCTGTGCCGACGCCAACCTCCAGCACATCTTTGCCGGGGAGACGATTGACCATGGACACGGCGCGCAACCGCGCCTTCGACGATATGCCGCCAAAAGCGGTGTCGTAAATTCCGGCCCAACGCCGATAAGCCTCGACAATCGAGGCATGGTCGAGCGCCGCGATCGGCACGAACCCACCGGCAACCGCTGGGTCCTGTTTCCGAAGCGTCTGATTCATCCGCTACAGAATCCTTTTGCCAACCGCCGGTACACAAAATCACTCGCGCGGACGAAACCCACGCGATCCAATAACGCCATAAATTGCCAAGCGTTGCAGCGCAAGTCGGTGGTTACCTGATTTGCGCTGTTGTCAGTTAATTGCGTTCAGTGTGTTGCTGAAGGCTCACGGGTCGTTGTTGCAGCCTGGGCACCGGGGCCAGCCAGGGTTCCGCCCGGCTTCGAGGCACTTTCCTCCATGGAGGCGTCCTCGGGTTCGGCCATGTTCTTCTTAAAGGATTTGATACCCTTGGCGAAGTCACCCATCAGCCCACTGACCTTATTGCCGCCACCAAACAGCACAAGGATCACGGCCAGAACGACCAACCAATGCCAGATGCTGAAGCTACCCATACGTCCTCCAAAACCGCTGTTAAAGCCCGCGTGCTTTTGACCACGCCGGGGAAAAATATTCACTCACTAGGACGGCCGACGCTCGCCAGCCTTCCGCGTGTGACATGGCGCGAGTCGTAAGTCGATGCAAGCACCGTTTACCAGGCAGTTCTCATTTTGGCCGGTGGTTCGGCGGCAGTTATCGCGCGGGTTGGTCCAACTCTGATGCGGCAGGCGGTAAAGCCAAACCTGTAACGGGCGCCAAAACCACCCCCCTGGCCGCCAAGGTCCGCGACCAGGCGGCTATCCGCTGTATTGTCACCGGCCGCGGCACCGACACCAGCCCGAGCGCCGCTCCGTTGTCTGTGGCCATTCGGATGAGTGTCTCCAGTCGGCTATCCAAGGTCGTCCGATCCGATCCATCCTCATCGAGTACAATATCGATCGAACGTGTCCAGGACCGCGCGGGACCCTGCCGGCTGGTCGTATCGACAAAGAGCAAGCCACGCTGCGCCAGTTCTGCCAGCACCGGGTCCCTTTGCTCGGGCAGCCCGAGCAGACCGGCACCATTCATGGGCCCGAAGGCGTCCGTAACCCCGACGTAACCGGAGGCCCGACCCATGAGCACTCGCAAGCGTTTCAGGTTCTCGGCCGGTGACAGGGAGGTCATCAGGGCAAGCCGGTTGTCGGGATCATTCAACGGATAGCCCAGCGGCTCCATCGGGACGGACAGCACATACTCGTGGCCCGCCTTCCGGACAGCCTCCAGAAGTGCAGTGACATCAGTGGCATAGGCCGATATCCCGAGCGCTATGGCGCCCGGGAGTCTGTTGATCGCGTCAAGGCTTTCGGCCTCGCCCATGCCAATTCCGGTCACCAGAAGACCGACGCGAGGCATCGTCAACAAGCGGTCGAAACCGATTGCATAGACGTCCATCGGCTTGCGGCCATCAGCAGCGATCTTGGGCAGAAACACCCGGGGTAAACCCGGGACGGCTTCCAACAGCGCCGGATCGGGTTCGGCAATACCGGCGCCAGCGACCAGAGCCGGATTTGTATTCCCCTGCGCCGAGGGAGCCTGCGGACCAGGTGATACCGGCATCGGATCGGCACGAACCACCGGCACGGCCGCCGGGATCCCCGGGGGACTCACTATCTGTAGCGCTATGGCACCGCTCCCCAATAGCGTAAGCAGGGCCAGCCAGAACCGCACCAGCCCTGGCCAACCCATCAACAGACGTCGCTTCGATCTACGATGGACGCCTGTGGATTGGACGGCCACCGTACGCGGAGGTCAATTGGCGGAGGCGCTTTTTTGCGCCACCATGGCGTGCACCAGGGCGACACCTTGTTGCAATTGGAAGTCGGTCTCATCCGGCTTTGCCGGGTCGAATTTCGGGAAGTTTTCCGGCGGTTTGTCAAGGATCTGCTTAGCGAATGGCGGCAGATCGGTTCGCGGTGCCAAGGCCTGTGGACCCGTGCCCCCCTGATTGGTCAGGACTTTGTTGTAATCGGATTCTTTCTCACCACCAAAGGAGCCCCGCTCCTCCCGGGTTTCCTCAACCGGCACGTCGGGCGTGATGCCCAAAGCCTGGATCGAGCGGCCGGAAGGCGTGTAATACCGCGCCGTTGTCAGGCGCATCGCACCATTGCCGGGTAGCGGGATGACCGTTTGGACGGACCCTTTCCCAAAGCTGCGGGTTCCCAACAAGATCGCCCGGCGATGATCTTGCAGTGCTCCAGCCACGATTTCCGAGGCCGAGGCGGACCCGCCGTTGATCAACACCACCAAGGGCGCGCCGTGCAGGATGTCATCACCCTTCGCGTCCCAGCGCTGGCTTTCTTCGGCATGACGGGCGCGGGTAGAGACGATTTCTCCCTGATCGATGAAGTCGGACGACACCGCGACCGCCTGATCGAGCAAGCCACCGGGATCGTTGCGCAAATCGAGGATCAGTCCGCGTAGCTTCCCGCCGTTCTGTGCCTTCAGGGTCTTCACCGCCTGCCTGATTCCGGCATCGGCCTGTTCGGTAAACTGCGACAGCCGGACATAGCCGATGTCGTTTGGCTCCATCCGCGATTTCACGACCTGAATGTGGATCGTCTCACGGATCAGCGGCACCTCCAACGGCTTATCGACACTCTGCCGCTTGATGGTCAGCACGATCTTGGAATTCGGTGGGCCCCGCATCCGGTCAACCGCGTCGTTCAGCGATAAACCGATGACGGTCTTGCCGTCGATCGCGGTAATCAGGTCGCCGGGCTTAATGCCGGCGCGGGCCGCAGGCGTGTCATCGATCGGGGAGACGACTTTGATAATACCCTTCTCTTCGTTGACCTCAATTCCAAGGCCGCCAAATTCGCCCTTGGTCTGGATCTGCATGTCCTTGAAAGCTTTCGCATTCATGTAAGAACTGTGCGGATCGAGGCCGGTGAGCATGCCATTGATGGCATTCTCGACCATTTCCTTGTCATCGACCGGATCGACATACTCGGCACGGACGCGCTGCATCACATCACCGAATACCTTCAGCATCTGATACATATCTGTACGGCTGCTGTCCTGCGCGAAAGCGCTGCCCAACGCCCCAAGACCCGGGCCAAACGCGGCGCCAGCCACGAAAGCGGTCCCTATCAACAGGCCAAACCGCCAATGCCGAGCGCGGAAATCCATGCTTTCTTTCCCTTCGCGCCAGGGGCTCGGCCCCGGGCGCATAATCGACGCTGTTATCGGCACCAGGACCAGTCCGAGGCCGCAACCTACATTCGGTTGTTGTCGCGCAGCAAACCAGCCGCCGTCCAGTGTTGATTTTGTAAGATGGTCAACTGTGACCGCGAAGGCGGCACTCCGATGGGCGCTTTCGCGGTCGCCGACTGCCTGCGGGATTGCCGTCATCAACGACTGAACCAGTCCCACCACGCCTGCCGCGGCAGCGCAACGCCGGTTCTGGCAAACGCATAAGGGCCATGCCACTTCGGCGCGGCAGAGCCTCGCAAAATACGTTAGCGTTCCGGTTCGGCAGGAGCACGTCCCGAGTAACAATGCCTCAACGCCCATGAACGCCTCAGCCACACCGTCGCAGCGCGCGATGTTCGTTTTTATCTGCTTCGTCTGGGGCACCACTTGGCTGGCGATGAAGATTGGCATAACCACCGTGTCCCCCGGCATCTTCGCGGGCCTACGCTGGAGCATTGCCGGTACAATCCTGTTGTCCTATCGCGCGCTCCGCGGTCAGCGGGTCCTGCCACCGGCGCATTTGGTGCCTCGGCTGGTGTTTATTTCGGTCGTGCTGATCACACTCAATCAAGTGATCCAGCTTTATGGCTTGAAATACATCACGGCCGGCCTGGCGGCGGTGATCAGTTCCGCCCTGACACCGCTCGCGCTGCTGACGTTCGCCGTGATTGGCGGTCAGGAGCGGTTCAGCCCTCGCCAACTTGGCGCCATCTGTATTGGCATCGCTGGCGTGTTGATGTTGTTCGGCCCCGCCGCTGTCGCCGGCACGCTGGATGTTTGGGAAATGATTGGCGCCGCTGGGGTGACCGTCGGATGCCTGTGCTATACGGCCGGGTCGGTTATGACGCGGCCCATGATGCGCAATCTGGAGCCCGTGCAACTTGCCGGACTCACCGATCTGATTGGCGGCTTGGTCCTGTTGGTGTCCGCGCTGGCGGTGGAACCGGGCGCGCGCGAGTCGATGCACCTGCACTGGGGATGGCCGGCGTTCCTGGCCTGGTTATACCTGCTGGTTCCCGGTGCGCTGATGTCCACGACAATGTATTTCCTGTTGGTCCGCGATTGGGGCGCCAGCCGGCCAGGAACCTATGCATTCATCTCCCCGGTTATCGCGGTCGTGATCGGCTGCACGCTGTTCGGCGAGAAATTGGACTGGGGCGAGGCGGTCGGGATGACACTGATGCTCGGCGCCGCCGGACTTGCGCTGCGAGCGACGACCACCACACGTGGGATACTTCGAATCACACCGGTTGCATCATCGCCCGGTGCGCTCCCGTAGCCTCTGGAAGGGTTGTGGTACCTCCGCCGGTCTATTGGCGCGTCGGACTCAAACGGGTGGGCAACTGAAACGCGATCGATAACGTCAACAGTGCAAACGCAGTGGCCAGCAGATAGGCGTTATGCAACGAGGCGGCCATCACTTCGGTCAAATGAGCAAGGTCCGTTGGCGCCATGGCCAGACGTTCCGAATGGTTCAGCAACCGCTCGACGGCGCTCACCGCGCTCGGGTCCAAATGCAGCATTGTGGCGTTCAGCACCGCACCGCAGCCTGACGCACCCACCGACTGCCCTACAAATCGCATGAACATCGACGATGAGGTCGCCGCCCCGCGCTGTCCCCAGGGCACCGCCGCCTGGATCGAGACAATGAACACCGTGCTACAGAATCCCATGCCGATTCCAATGACAAACGAGCCAGCGGACGCCCATAAAGGCCCGTCGGCCGGGCTTAACATCAGCAACATGGCGCACCCGATGGACAGCGAAAGGCCACCGAGTATGGCGACGACCCGGTAACTCGTGCGGGCCATGATCCGGCCGGCCACGAAGCTCGCCAGCGCCCAGCTTACGGACATCGCACCCAGCACCAGGCCGCCGTCGATTGCGCGACGCCCCATCGCCCCCTGCACGTAGGTCGGCAGAAAGGCAGCGACGCCCATCATCATCGCGCCGGCCGAGAAATTGCCAAGGCTTCCAACCACGATCACCCTGATCCGCCAGAGTTCCAGCGGCAACATCGGTTCGGGCGTACTCCGCTCATGCAGGTATAAAGCAATCAATGCGATCAGGCCGGTTGCGGTAAGCGCCGACAGGGCCACAGAACTCAGGCTGCCGCTTTGCACGAGTGCCAGCATCAGGCTGCCGAACGCCAGGAGCAGCAAGAGCGAACCCGCCCAATCGATGCGGTGCTGCCGGCGCTGCACGTCCTCACGGAGGAATAAGGCGATCATCAGGATGGCGGCGACGCCGATCGGCACATTCACCCAGAACACCACCCGCCAGCTCATGTGCGCAACAAGAAACGCCCCCAAAGACGGCCCGGCCACCGCGGATACGCCGAAGACTGACGATACCAGGCCCTGAATCCGCCCCCGCTCGGTCGGGGTATAGATATCCCCCAGGATCGTGGCCGCGATGGGCTGGATGGCCCCCGCGCCGCAGCCCTGTAACGCGCGGAATACGATCAGCGACGGCATATTCCAGGCCATGCCGCACAGAATGGTCCCGCCCAGAAACACCAGGGTTCCCGCAAAGAACACAGGTTTGCGGCCATATAGATCGGCGACGCGGCCGTACACCGGAATGGTCACGGCCTGGGTCAGCAGGTAGATTGTAAAGACCCAGGTGAACACATTGAACCCGCCCAGGTCGCTCACGATGGTCGGTATAATGGTGGCGACAATGGTACTTTCCACCGCCGCCATGAACGTGGCGATGAGGCAGGCCGCGAGGACCAGGTTTCGGCGTCCGTTTCCTAGCGATTCAACCAAATGGGGCTGCATTCCGCCCGGGCTTTCGCCTGCGCCGTCGTTCGGCATGCGCTGTTCCCCCCGAGCGGTGCAACTCAGACGATAGTTCTGTCATCGGCCCGGGGAAATGACAACCGGCCGGACGTCACGCACCCGAACCGCCGGCCGTGAGGCCGCCGCTTGCGCCTATATCAATCCCGAACGTCGAGGATGGCACACTAGAACCGCCAAACTACGGTCGCACCGGTTTGCGCGTGGCTGCGGTCAGAGAAGATACTGCATCGATCCCGTGATGATCGCGCTCGCGATATTGGACAGCAACATTCGTGCGGCTTGCAGCAGCAGTAACAGAATCAGCGGACTGAGATCAATGCTGCCGAAATTCGGCAGGAAGTTACGAATCGGCCGCAGTGCCGGTTCGGTGACCCGATAGAGAAAATCCCCGATCGACCAAACCATGCGATTGCGTGTGTCCAGCACACCGAATGATGCAAGCATGCTGAAAACAGCGGCCAGAATGACAGCCCAGATGTACAGGTTCAGCAGCTCATCCAGCAGCTCATCCAGCAGCCAGAACAGCGTCCGGATCATATCTCAATAACTCCAACGTCGATCACGAACCTAGCGGTGCCGAGAGCATTCCGCAACATGGGTTGCAATCGGCACAGAGTCATTCGGTTCTCGGCTTCCGCCGTGCCTAGCCAGCGGCGCGACTCCAGGTCGGCCAAACCACGGTTGCGCAGTGGCGTGATGACTTTGTTCTCGCGGTTCCAGATCTCACCGCCCATCAGACCGAGACAGGCGCCGCTGTCCGCGTCCGCGGCGAGCATCACATGCGCCAGGACGCTGTAGCTTATTGCCGTGACCGCATTGGCCCACACCCCGGCCGCGCTCCGCCGTCGTGGAGATGCTGATCTCGGTCGTGTCCTGCAACGCCAGCAGATGCCGCCCGCGGCAGGCCTCACATGTGCTCGCCCCAGTTGCAACGATTTTCTCGGCGGTCACTTTTTTATTGCGGAAGAATCGGCCCACGGCTTCCTCGCCAGCACGATTACCGCCAAAACGGCGCATGCTCACGGTTTTCCGCACAGCCATTTGTTCGAGGACTATCGCCTCCTTTTATCAAGGCGCTTATCCCCAAATGACCCAATCGATCATTCCATGCCTGGCTCCTGTTCTCCAGTTGCCTGGACGCAGCGAATCGTACTCGCGTCAAGCCGGGCAAGGATTATTTTGAGGGGCGTCCGATGTGTTGGGACTCTAGCTAGTCGTCCCAGTCGTGAAGGAATCGCTTGTGTTTCGTGCGACAGGATTCTAGCGCCATCACCTGCCGCTTCAGGGAACGCTCTTGCCTTTTGGTTGCCCCTGATCAAAGACGCTAAAAATTTCCCGCAGGAAGCCGGGAGTCAGCGCGCTGACGGGATTGAGCGAGACCGTTGGATCGTCGATGGGACCGTTCAGCCCGAAACGCAAGGCGAAGATGCCGCCTCCGTTTTCCGGGCTGAATAACTTGCCGATCAGCGGCAATCGGCCAAGCATCGAATTGAAAAAGTAAGCCGGTACGATCGTGCCGCCGATTGCCGTGCGGCCGGTCGAAAAATCAATGCGCCCCTTCGCCGTCAGACCAAGCGACGGGTTGTCAGCCTGGGCCTGATCGATATCTAAATGGTCGCCGAGATATTGAAACGGCACCATGACGCGCGAAAAATTCATTTCAGGCCCCTTAAGTGCATCAATAAGACCGTATACTGTTATGGCTTGCAGCAATTTGCCTAATACTGGAGAATTCCTGACGTCAACGTCTTTGATGAACGCGGTTCCAGACAACGGGTGCAACCCGAGCGATTGATCGAAAACGCCGTTCAGAGTCAGATGCCCGGATCGCATCGTGCGCAAAACGTCCATGCCGCGCAGAAAAGAGCCCGCATCTTTGGCATCAATCGTCAGGCGCCGTTTGCCCTCTAGCGGCTCAATCCTGACAGAAAATCCATTGCTGTCCCGGGTCGAGCCAATTGCATCGACCAGGCCGATCTGGTCGCCGCTACCCGTCGCTTTCACGAGAAGATTGTCGGCCTGCTCCTTATTTGCCAGCAGTGCGTGATCGAAACGGGCGTCAAGCGTCCAAGCGGGCGTTGTCGGCTGAGCGGCCTGCGATCGATCGGTTCCAGTTGTCTTTTCGGTCAATTTTGGTTCTAGGTCGATCTGTTCGCCCTGCAACACGATGGAAATCGGATCGTTTGAACTGAAATGGACCGTACCATGCCCCTGTGTGCGGCCCAGCCGGAGCGTTTCCAGGCGGACCGACCGTATATGGCCATCGTTGAAGTCCGCCGATCCCGCTACGGACAGTCCGTCACCGCGCACTATGATCCGATTGACCTTCGTTATCTGGCCGTGCGACATCAGCACGGTCGCGGATGCATTGGCAGAGGCGGCGGCAGGCTTGGTCCAGACCAAGGACGCGATAGAGATCGTTGCCGCAGACAGGTCGCCGGTCAGCGCAATGGAGTTGTCACCACCGCGATGCTCGGTTACCACCGCGTGAACCGGGATCGGGCCGGTCAACACGCCCGCGACCGGTAAGCCAACAGCGTCGATTTGGGTGGCATCTGGTTGCCCGGACACGTTGATCTTCTGCACTACCTGTTCCGGCGGACCCGATTTGAAATCCATCGTTCCATCGAATGTGACCGGTATCGAAGCGAACGAGCCCTGCCCCTTCAGAGTCAGTCCCTCCTTATTGATCGCGAGGTCGCATGTTCCGTCCTCAAGGTCACGGCCGGCCGCCACATCGGGCAACCGGATGTGGCTGAGGCGCGCGTCCGCATGGATGGCCACATCGTCGATCGACAATTTATTTTCGAGCGGAAACTGAAAATCTAATGTCGCGGTTGCACTCCCGCCCCCGATCTTCAGACCGATCGGATGGGTGGAGAGAAGGTGCAACCGAGGCTCGCTCAATAGGGTCAGGGCGCTCAGAACCGGCCCCTCGATGTCGGCGTGGATGACCGCGGCCTGATCCATCAGGCTCAGGCCGGTGATGCTCATTTTGGCGTCTTTGATAACGAGATCGGTGCCACCGTCGCGGATGCGCTGACGGCCCGACGACAAATGAATGTCGAGCGTATCGGGATCGACAAGGTGCAAATGGCCGTTAGCCTGTTCGACCGGGGGCATGTTGTCGATCCAGGTAAAGGTCCCATTGACTATGTCCAGATCGCCGGTCGCTTTGGTCAGGACGACGTCATGCAGTGCTCTATCCGCCTCGACGACAACCGACGCGGTCGCATCTGTTACCCGGCCTCTCGTAACATGCTCGATGACCCAGGGCCGAGCGCCCCCCCCAAGGCCGAGCGGCCACAGGGTCGACAGATCGGTGCCATCGATCTGAGTTAGCCCGATCGTCAGCGCGCCGGTCAGTCTGGAGGCCGCGTAGGTAATCGTACCGCCAACATCGGCGGTCTCGGGATTACCATCAGGCGTTTTGCCGAGGTCGAGATGGCCCTTCGTTATAACGATAGCGGCAGGCGTTCCGGAGATCGCAATGGTCCCGCCGCGCAGCGGCAAGGTTCCCTGTGCAATCGCGACATAGCCCGAACCGGCCGTGAGTTCGGCGCTTACCTCGGTTAGCGCGAAATCCGGGTCGAACCCGATCGTTCCATCTACGGAAAACGGCAGATCAAAGCCGGCCAGAAAACCCGCGCTGGCTGGGGCTGGTTGCCCATGTGCAGGGGCGGCCGCCGTCAGGTGCATATCCAGGTTCGTATTGGTGCCGGTCGCCCAGTCAACTTGGGCGGTCAGATGGGCCTGGCGTCCGTCAATTGACACCGGTGCTCGAAGCGATCCGCGGACGTGGCCGCCGGATGCCCGGTTCAGATCGAGATCCATTCCGAGGGTTTGGATCACCAATCCGGTTTCGCGATCCCGAAGTGTCAATTCGGCGTCGCGCAAATGCGCTCGCTGTATCTGGTCAAACAACCCCAGCATTCGCCCATGGTCGGAACTGGCGGGCGACGAAAGCTGCTCGCGGAACTGCCGGATATCGATATCGGTGTCACCGGACTCGGGCGAACGCCCGGGGCTGAGGTCTAACCCCAGGTTGAGCGCGCCGCTGGATTCCCTTGTAACAGTTAGTTGGGCATGGTCCACTTCGATGGCACGCGGGATGATCCGGCCAAGCAGCAGGCCCGCTAAAGAAAATGTCAGGTGGGCTTGCGGTGCCGAGGCTAGGTGTCGGCCTGCCGAATCGGTTACGGCTATATTCGAAAGACGAAAATCAAGTGGATAATCCACACCCTTCTGGAAGCCTTCCCACGCCAGGGACACATCATCGAATGCAACATGCGCCTGCGCGGTCTCATCCATCAGCGTCGCCCTCAGGCGATCCGACAACCAACCCAGATCGATCGGGCCTTGCGCCAGCCGCCATGCCGCGGTCGCCAAAAGACAACTCGCCACCACCAGAAGCGCGGTTCCCAGCAGCAACAAGCGGTGGACAGCTTTAGACGTGTGCAGCAGCGCCCAACCGGTCGAACGAACCACCGCATAATTCGTTGAGCGATGAAACCAGCCGCCTCCCTTATGCCATTGCACTGGCCCGAGCCTTACGACGACGCTGCGGCGAATCGGCTCGTCGAGCGTTTCAGCGCGATCGGCGAGGCCGAAAGCCTGCTACTGAAGAAGCCGGGCGTCTTGCCGATGATGAGAAGCTTAGGGGGCAACAGTCCCTACCTCGCGGGACTGCTGGTACGCGAATCCGATACTGTGCGTCGGGTAGCGACAGAAGGCGCCGACCGCGTGTTCTCCTGGGTGTTGTCCAACCTTAGCCATGTTTCCCCTGCATCGAAGCGTGCCGAAGTAGCGGCGGCTCTTCGCCAAGCCAAGCGATCGGCCGCCTTGATCGTGGCGATAGCGGATGTGGGGGGAAGCTGGCCACTGGAATCTGTCACCGGTGCGCTGTCGGAACTGGCTGAGGCGACGCTGTCCCTGACGATCCGGCACTTACTGCGCTCTGCCCACGACGCCGGAGACATCTGTTTGCGAGATGTCAATCGGCCAGACCTGAACTGTGGATTTGTTGCGTTGGCGATGGGCAAGCTAGGTGCCGCCGAACTGAATTATTCGTCCGATATCGACCTCATTCTCTTGTATGACGCTACGGCGCCGGTTTACGCCGGAGGGCGTGCCGCGGATAGCGTCGGTTCGTTCACGTCGCGATTAGCGCGCGATCTGATCACCCTGATGGAGGCCCGGGACCCCAACGGTTACGTGTTTCGCACCGACCTTCGGCTACGCCCCGACCCGGCCGCGACGCCGCCCGCCGTCTCGCTGCATGCCGCGCTGCTGTATTACGAGAGCATGGGACAGAATTGGGAACGCGCCGCCATGATTAAGGCCCGTCCCCTCGCCGGCGACCTCTTGCTCGGTCAGCGGTTTCTGGAGGCGATCCGGCCGTTTGTCTGGCGCCGAGGTCTTGATTTCGCCGCCGTCGCCGACATTCACGCGATGAAGCGACGAATCGACGTAGAGAAAAAAACCGCACTGGGGCTGGGCAGCGATCCCGTCGCACGCATCGCCGGCCATAACGTAAAACTGGGAGAGGGCGGCATCCGGGAAATCGAGTTCCTCGTGCAGACCTTGCAGATGGTGTGGGGTGGCCGCGACCCGACATTGCGGTCCAGGCCGACCCTGGTCTCGATGGCTCGCCTCGTCGAAACTGGCCATTTGGAAGAATCCGCCAGGGTCCAATTAGACCACTCCTATCGGTTTCTGCGACAGGTCGAGCATCGCATCCAGATGGTAAACGATCGCCAGACCCATGACCTTCCGCCGGCAGGCGACGAGATGGACCGGATTGCCCGGTTCATGTCGTATCCTGACACTGTTGCGTTCGCCGAGGATTTCCTGCGCCACGTCGATATTGTGCGAACGAATTATCGCGCTGTGTTCGAACATGTGCCCGATTTGCCCGGTACCGAGGCGGTTGGTCCGGAACTGGATTTCCGGGGCGACGATCCCGAACCGCCGGTGACTGTCGCCGCGCTGCATGGACTTGGGTATCGGGACGCGAAGCGGATCGTGTTGGCGGTTCGGCGGTGGCTGACGGGTCACGTTCGTGCCCTTAGGTCGGGCCGGGCGAGAGACCTGATGACGACGATGGTGCCATCGATTTTGGTGACGCTGGGGCGGCAGGCCAATCCTGATGAAGCTTTCAGCCGGTTTGATCGTTTTGTCAGCGCTCTGCCAACGGGTATCCAACCGATGTCGCTGTTTCAGCGCAATCCCCGGCTGTTGAACCGGATCGCCGATGTCCTGGGCGCGGCACCGATGCTGTCAGACCATTTGGCGCGGTATCCGAGCTCTCTGGAAGGTCTTTTGACATCGGAGGAGCCGATCGACGCATTGCGGATGCTGCGATCCCGGATGACGGACGCGTCCAGGCTGGAAGACATCATTCAGGTCGTACGCCGAGCCGTTAAGGAACGAGACTTCTTCCTGTCGGTTGCGACCTTGGAGGGGCGCCTGGATGCCGACGCTTCCGGGCGCGAGCGAACGGCATTGGCTGAAGCGACCTTGTCGGTTCTGGTTCCCGCGGTGTTGGCGGACTTCGCCACCCGTTTCGGCAAAGTCTCCGGCGGCGGGCTGGCAGTTGTTGCGATGGGCAAGGCTGGCGGGCGCGAAATGATGGCCGGGTCCGATCTGGACCTGATGTTCATTTACGACCATCCTGCCGATGTCACCGAAAGCCGGGGGGTACGCAGTCTACCGGCCAGCCAGTGGTTCGTCCGAGCGGTTCAGGCCTGTATTGGCGTACTGACCGCGCCGGGGCCGGAGGGGCAGATGTATGCGCTTGATATGCGTCTGCGACCGTCCGGCAACAAAGGGCCGATCGCTGTCTCTCTGGAAAGCTTCAAGCACTACCATGAATGGGACGCCTGGACGTGGGAGCGAATGGCGCTGACACGGGCCCGGGTGGTGGCCGGCCCGACGGATCTGCGGCGCCGGGTTGGTCTGGCGATCGAGGCGGCGATCCGTCGGCAGCAAGAGCCAGACCGCATCCGCATGAACGCGACGACGATGCGCGAGCGCATGTCGAGGGAACTCCGCCCGCACGGGCCGTGGGATGTGAAGCTGCGACCCGGCGGTCTCGTGGACATCGAATTCATCGCCCAATCCCTGCAATTGCTTTATGTTGATAATCCGAAATTTCGTCGCAGCCAGACCACTCATATCGCGCTGCATCGACTGGCCGCGGTGGGCGCGCTATCCAAGCCGGACGCCAAAGGGCTGATCGAGGCCGAACGGCTGTGGCGCACTGTCCAGGGCATGCTGCGAATGACAGTCGGCCGGGTGGAAGAGGCGGCACTCCCACGGGCATCCGCGACCTTGTTGCTGCGCGCCGCCGCCGAAGCAGGGGTGCCGGCGGTTGACACCGAGGATTTTCTGCGGAAAGCCGAGACTATTGCGCAACACGTTCGGACTTTGTTCGAGCGCTACGTAGGGACACCAGCCTGATGAGCGTCGTTGAGGGTGATATGGCTCCGGATTTCACGATGCCGGCGACGGGTGGGCGCACGGTTAGCCTGTCCGGCATGAAGGGCAAACCGTTCATCCTGTATTTCTACCCGAAGGCCGATACTCCTGGTTGCACCAAGGAAGCCTGCGCGTTCCAGGAGGCGTCACCGGGGCTTGAGGAAATCGGCCTGGACGTAATCGGAGTCTCCCCGGACAAGATCAAGCCGATCGAGCGATTCGCCACGAAATACGGCCTGACTTTCCCGTTGGCGTCCGATGAAGATCACGCTGTGGCGGAACGATTCGGTAGCTGGGTGGAAAAGTCGATGTACGGACGCAAATACATGGGTATCGACCGCAGCACGTTCCTGATTGACGCCGGCGGCCGGATTTTGAAAATATGGCGAAAGGTCAGCGTCGCGGCCCACGCCGACGCCGTTTTGACGGCGGCGCGGAACCTGAAGCTTATTTGAGCCGTGCCGGGCTCTGAAGAGCGCCGACGGGGATCAACGCCGGCCATTTACCAATCCTTCGCCGCGCGGTACCAGACAGCATGACCACGACTATTCCCGCGTCCATCCCACGGGCCGCACTGATCACTGGCGGTGCCCAACGGCTCGGCCGGGCGATCGCGCTGGAACTTGCAGGGTCCGGCTTCGATATCGCCATCCATTGCAATACCAGCACCGCCGCAGCCGAGGAAACCCGAATCGAGATCGAATCCCGGGGGCGCAAAGCGGTCATCCTGCGGGCGGATTTGGCGAATGAGTCAGAAGTCCGTCGGCTGATCGGCTCGGCAACGGTCGCGCTCGGTCCCGTCGGAGTCCTTGTGAACAACGCCAGTACTTTCGAACGAGACGAATGGTACGACGCCACGCGTGAATCGTGGGATGCCCACATGGAACCGAACCTGCGCGCGCCGTTTGTTCTGACTCAGGCATTCGCCCGAGCGCTACCGGAAGATGCCGAGGGCGTCATCATCAACATGATTGACCAACGCGTCTGGTCGCTCACCCCGCACTTTGTCTCCTACACAATCTCCAAAGCCGGCCTTTGGGCACTGACACAGACCACGGCGCTTTCTCTTGCGCCCCGCATTCGGGTGAACGCCATCGGACCCGGGCCAGCCCTGCCAAGCCCGCGCCAATCGCTGGAACAATTCGCCGCGCAGTCCGCGTCCGTCCCGCTCGGCCACGGCACCGATCCGGGGGAAGTAGCCCGTGCCGCAATCGCGATCCTGTGTTTGCCGGCGATGACCGGCCAAATGATTGCGCTCGACGGCGGCCAGCATTTGCAATGGTCAAGCGGTCGAAATGTCGCGCCTCCCGAGGAATGAGGGGTGGCGAACCATCGACGCCACGTCAGGATCTGACGCGTTCATCTCATATCGTCAACGCGGCCGGCGCCTGCGGCAGAATCCTGCGGGCACCGGGCTTGTAATGCCGGGCATTGGTACCGACGCTGTGCTCGCCGAGAATGCGATCGTTGGGCCCTGCTGAAATTCGTCCCCCCGATGACAGCGGGCTGGGAAAGCGCGATCATCGCAAGGATGTGTAATCGTTGGGTCACACAGACCTCCGCAGGAAGCCTTTATTATCAATGGTCTTTAACATGCCTAAACATTTAGCAATCTATCGACGGGGCAGCGTGGGGGCCGTTCTGAGCAACTTGCCCGTCCCTTTGCTCACAGAGTTATCCACACGGCCGGTGGAGAAAATCGAAGCCGCTGAAAATGTCTCCGTGACGGCATCATCCCGCTGATGAACAACATCTGCGAATGGATTCGATGAGATGGATATGACGCCCCCCAAGGGTGTCGCCGTGATTGAGGCGGTGCTCGAAACCATGCCGACCAGTCCCGGCGTCTATCGTATGCTGGACGCGAAAGGTGACGCACTATACGTCGGCAAGGCGCGCAACCTGCTGCGCCGGGTCACGTCGTATACGCAGATTGGCCGTCTGTCGGAACGGCTGCGCCGCATGGTCTCGGAAACCGTGACGATGGAAATCGTCACGACTCATACCGAGGCTGAGGCGTTGTTGCTTGAAGCGAATCTCATCAAGCGCCTGAAGCCGCATTTTAATATCGTCCTGCGGGATGATAAATCCTACCCGTGGCTGATCCTGACAGAGGACCATCCGTACCCCCAGATTGCCAAGCATCGCGGCGCTCATATCCGCAAAGGCAGCTATTGGGGGCCGTTTGCCTCGGCCTGGGCTGTCAATCAGACGGTCACGGCGATGCAGCGCGTCTTCCTGCTGCGATCCTGTGCCGATACCGTATTCGCGACCCGCACGCGGCCGTGCCTGCTATTCCAGATCAAGCGCTGTTCCGCCCCCTGTGTTGGGCGGGTTTCCCCAGAGGACTATGGCAAGCTGGTGGGCCAGGCGAAAGCCTTCCTGGCGGGGAAATCCGGTTCTGTGCAGAAGGAACTCGCGACCGAGATGGAGCAGGCGGCCGAGGCGCTGGAATTTGAGCGGGCCGCCGCGGTGCGGGACCGTCTGCGCGGCCTGACGTTCGTGCAGGGCAACAGTGTGGTGAATCCCGCCAGCCTGACTGATGCCGACGTGATTGCCGCTTGGCAGACCGCCGGTCAGACCTGTGTGCAGGTGTTCTTCGTGCGCGGCAGCCGCAACAACGGCAACCGGGCCTTCTATCCGACCCACACCAAGGCGGAGGAGACGCCAGAGGTGCTGAGCGCCTTTATCGCCCAGTTCTACGACGACAAACCGCCGCCGCCGCTTTTGCTGGTCAATCAGGACCTGCCCGAAAAGGATTTGATCGCCGAGGCGTTGTCGCTGAAGGCAGGCCACAAGGTGGACATCGCTCAGCCTCAAAGAGGCGAGAAACACGCAGTCGTCCAGCACGCCGAAACCAACGCCCGCGAAGCGTTGGAACGGAAGCTGGCGGAATCCGCTGGTCAGACCAAACTTCTGGATGGCGTCGCGCAACTGTTCAATCTGCCGTCATCGCCTGAACGGATCGAGGTCTATGATAACTCCCACATCATGGGCACCAACCCATATGGCGTGATGATTGTCGCCGGCCCCGAGGGTTTCATCAAAGGCGCCTACCGCAAATTTGGCATCCGCGGTCCGATCACACCCGGCGATGATTTCGGCATGATGCGCGAGATGCTGCAACGCCGATTCTCCCGCGCACTGAAGGAGCAGGCCGAGGGCGCGCCGACGACCGAGTGGCCAGATCTGCTGCTGATTGACGGCGGTGCCGGCCAGCTTTCCGCGGTGCGCGATATCTTGATCGACCTGGGGGTGCAGGATGTGAAGATCGTCGCCATCGCCAAAGGTCCCGATCGCGATGCGGGCCGCGAGTGGTTCCACACCGATGGAATGGAGGCGTTTCAGCTCCCGCCGCGCGATCCGGTGCTGTATTTCCTACAGCGTCTGCGCGATGAGGCGCATCGCTTCGCCATCACGACTCACCGCGCGGGCCGTTCGAAAGCGATCAGCCAGAGCGAACTCGATGAAATTCAGGGGATTGGCGCGGCCAGGAAGCGGGCGTTGCTCAATCATTTCGGGTCTGCGCGTGGGGTGAAAGGCGCCGGGCTCACCGATTTGGAAGCGGTACCCAGCATCAGCCGGGAATCCGCGCGACGGGTATATGCGCATTTTCATCCCGGCTTCCGGACAGAAACCGCGTCCTGAATGAGATCTGTTCGCGTATTTTGTCTCGGGCTATTCACGCATCTCGATAGAGGACGCCTTCCTGCCGAGGCGATGATGGCCTAAGTGGGGGGCAATTACCTCTGGTTCGGCATGCTCACCGATCTTCCCAATGTCCTGACGCTTTCGCGCATCGCGGCGATCCCGCTGTTGGTGGTGCTGCTCGCGATCGGCACGCCGGTCGCCGACCTGTCGGCCTGTGTCGTGTTCGCCGCCGCTGCCATCACCGACTACTTCGACGGCATGCTCGCACGTTCCAGACGGCAGCAATCGGATCTCGGCCGGATGCTGGACCCGATCGCCGACAAACTACTGGTTGGGGCGGTGTTAATGCTGCTCGTCGGGCAGAACCGCCTGTCGCCGTGGGGGATCTATCCGGCCATCGTCATCATGCTTCGAGAGATTCTGGTCAGCGGCCTGCGCGAGTATCTTGCGGGCATTCGTGTTGGCCTGCCGGTGACAAAGCTGGCCAAGTGGAAAACTGGCTTTCAGATGGGCGCGCTCGGGACGCTGATCGCCGGGAACACAACCGGGGCGATCCTTCACCTGAATTTTTTGCCGATGTCCCTGATCGGTGAGACCATGCTGTGGGTCGCTGCCGCTCTCACGCTGATTACCGGTTGGGACTACCTGACGGCCGGCTGGCACCACGCTGCAACACCGACCAAGAACGGGTCGTCAGTCGCCGAATGAGGGTTTTTGACGACGAATGAATGTACTCGGAATCATCGGCTGGTCCGGCAGCGGTAAGACAACTCTGCTGACGGCGATCATTCCGTTGTTGCGGCATGCCGGGCTGCGTGTGTCCACCGTCAAGCATACCCATCACGATTTCGACATGGATCGCCCCGGCAAGGACAGCTTTCGCCACCGGCAGGCCGGCGCGCACGAGGTCCTGATCGCCTCCGGCACGCGATGGGCGCTGTTGCACGAGGTTGAAGGTTTAGAACCACCATTGTCGGACCTGTTGACTAAACTCGATCCGGTGGATCTCGTGTTGGTCGAGGGATACAAGACCCACCCCTTCCCCAAAATCGAGGTCCATCGGTCGTCGCTTGGTAAACCGCCGATTTGGACCGATATGCCGGATGTCATCGCGGTCGCTACGGATTCCATTCTCGATGTTGGCCAGAGGGCGATTTTGTCTCTAAATGAGCCGGATATGGTCGCGCACTGGATCATGGCATGGAACTCGCGGCCGTGCCGGCATTCTGGTTAGATGGTACGCAATCGTCGTGTTTCCCGGTCTCTCCACCCCGTTCATGAGGGCTTCTCCGATGCGGCCGATCGCTTCGCTATCTCTGGCGCTCTTTCTGAGCGGCTGTGGTTATCAAACTTGGTGGAATCCGCCGTTTACCGCAGGGTATAACCCTAACCGGCCGATGAGCGGCAGCGAGAATATGGCCAGAGCGCAGGGGAACGAACCCGCCGTGGCAGCGTTAACCACAGAGCCGGGCGGCATATGGCCAGGTCCCTTGCCTCCGCCGCAAACTCTGAAAGACCTGGAACTTAACGGCGATCTGACGTCACAACCCGAAGCCCCGGTGCGGGGATCGCCGTTGCAGCGCAACGGCGGGGCGCCCTCACCGTCGCCCAATCCGACCTCGGGTAGCGGCACACCGCCAATGGGCAGTCCCGGGCCGGAGATCATGGCTCCGCAATCGGCGACGGGCTCGCCCGGCTATGCCATGCCGCCCGCCGCCCCGCCATCCCGTGGATCCGCCGGGCAGGTTCTTCACACACAGGAAGGACCTGTCGTCGTAACGGGGGGTGGTTCCGGCTATAAGACGACCATCAACCCGGCTGGCGGGCAGTCGATTGTCGTACCGAATGGCAACGGCACCAGCACGGTGATTCATCCGGATGGTCGCATAGAAACTATTCCCACTCCCAAATGAGACCGCCACATCCGACGGTCGATGAACCGCTGACCATTCTGTACTTCGCCTGGCTGCGGGAACGAACCGGATTGGTTCGGGAGGACGTTGGTTTACCCAACGGCGTCGAAACCGTTGCCGGATTGGTTGACTATTTGTCGTCGCGCGGCCCAGGATTCGCCGCAGCTTTTCAGAACCGTAAGACTGTGCGCTGCGCTGTCAATCAGGAGTTCGCCGATCCTTCGGTTCGCATTCAACCCGGCGATGAGGTTGCGTTCTTTCCTCCTGTAACCGGAGGTTAGACAACCGACCGGCGGGACCGGCGGCCGAACGCTTGACAGGTCCACCGCCGTGGCGCCGGGCTCCTGAGTTCGGTCCGGCCCTCCATCGTGTGGATACCTGGTCGGCGTCGGATGGCGCAATCCTGCAACCCGCGCCATAGTACCGTCCGCACAGACCTGGATCGCCATGAGCTTTCGTTCCCTCTATCGTCACGGTTTCGCCCGCGTCGCCGCTTGCACTACGACCGCCGTGTTGGCCGATCCGGCGAGCAACGCACTGACGATCCTACGTATGGCCAGACATTGCGACCATCAGTCGGTGGCGGTGGCGGTGTTTCCCGAACTTGGTTTGTCGGGCTATTCCATCGGTGATCTGTTCCAGCAGAAGATCGTGCTCGACGCGGTGGAAGCCGCGATCAACACCGTTGTCCTCGGCTCCGCCGACCTGATGCCGCTGTTTTTGGTGGGCGCCCCGATCCGCCACATGGGCGCCCTGTATAACTGCGCCCTCGCCATACATCGCGGAAAATTGCTCGGCATCGTCCCAAAAATCCACCTGCCGAATTACCGCGAATTCTATGAGCAGCGTCACTTCGTCAGTGGCGATGGCACCGATGGAGGTTTCATAACCATATGCGGCCTCACGGTCCCGTTCGGCACCGACCTGCTGTTCGCCGCCGACGACCTGCCCGGCCTGATCGTCCACGCCGAAATTTGCGAGGACGTCTGGGTCCCAAACCCACCTAGCGGCGAGGCGGCCGTGGCCGGTGCCACCGTCCTTGCCAACCTGTCCGCTAGCAACATCACGATTGGCAAAGCGGAAGCCCGCCGGCTGCTCTGCCGCTCTCAATCCGCCCGGTGTTTGGCAGTCTATCTGTACGCCGCCGCCGGGGCGGGTGAATCCACCACCGATCTGGCCTGGGACGGCCAGGCATCCGTCTTCGAGAACGGCAACACTTTGGTCGAAACCGAACGGTTTCCCCTGGCCGATCAGGCTGCCATCGCGGATATCGACCTTGGATTGCTGGCACATGAGCGTTTACAGATGGGGTCGTTCGACACCAACCGCCGCCGCCATGCGCGTTCTTTCCGTAGCATCAGCTTCACCGTAAATCCGCCCACCGGTGACATTGGCTTTCGCCGCAAGATGGAGCGCTTCCCCTTCGTGCCGGCAGACGTCGCCCGGCTGGGGCAGGATTGCTACGAGGCGTACAACATCCAGGTCTCCGGACTGGCGCAGAGACTGCGTGCCACCGGCCTGAAAAAGGTGGTGATCGGGATTTCAGGCGGTCTGGACTCCACCCAGGCATTACTGGTTTCCGCCCAGGCGTTCGACCTGCTGGGTCTGCCGCGCGCCGGCATTTTGGCTTATACAATGCCAGGCTTCGCAACCTCCGACTACACCAAATCAAACGCCTGGAAATTGATGACGTCGCTCGGTGTCACCGCCGCCGAACTGGATATCAAACCCGCCGCGAAACAGATGCTGACGGATCTCGGTCACCCCTACGCCACCGCCATCAACGCCTATGACATCACGTTCGAGAACGTGCAGGCCGGCTTGCGCACCGACTATCTGTTCCGCTTGGCCAACTACCACGCAGGCATCGTTATCGGCACCGGTGATTTGTCCGAACTGGCACTGGGCTGGTGCACCTATGGCGTTGGCGACCAGATGGCACATTACAACGTCAACGCCGGCGTTCCCAAGACCCTGATCCAACACCTGATTCGTTGGATTATTGGCACGAGGCTTTTCGCCGACGATGTTCTGGAAACCCTGGAGGCCATTGTTTCGACCGAAATCTCCCCTGAATTGGTGCCTGTAGCCGAGGGTGAAGCCCCGCAAAGCACCGAAGCAAAGATTGGTCCCTACGCCCTACAGGACTTCACTTTGTTCCACATCCTGCGCTACGGTTTCGTGCCGTCAAAAATCGCCTTTATGGCGTTGCAGACCTGGGAAAATGTGGATCATGGCGATTGGCCACCGCATTTCCAACCTGGTCGGCGTGTCGCCTACGACCTGAAGCAAATCCGTCACTGGATGCAGGTCTTCCTGACCCGTTTTTTCGCCTTCAGCCAATTCAAGCGCAGCGCCATGCCCAATGGCCCGAAAGTCTCCGCGGGAGGATCGTTGTCGCCAAGGGGCGATTGGCGGGCACCGTCGGATGGCAACGCCGCCGCGTGGTTGGCAGAACTCGAACGCAACGTTCCAGCGGAATAGAAGAATTTTTCTGCCTCCTCGCCGATCCGCATAGGTAGTCAGGACCACCTCTTGCTTGCTAATCTTCGCTACCTACCTCGTCAGTTTATTTCTTCGGCTGACACGCGACGTTTCTTCGTCCCGGCCTGTGGATTCCAAAGGCGTCGCGAACGGCCGCGGTCAATGATGGCCGCAGGCCACCGCGCAGCGTCCTCGAGGGCGGCTGCACGCGACGCCAGGCTCAGACAGGACGGCCAAAGTGACGGACGACCAAGCATGCGCCATCGTAAATCCAGCCGTCGGATTGTCCTGTGACCTTGACTTGAGTTGGCCACAACCTTTGGTGCAGTCAAGCGAGCTAAACCGAAGTTCCGTCTTCGGCAGAACGTAAATCACTCACAAGAAACAATAAATCCAAGACCATACCCTGCGTTACTGGCTACACTGCGATCTCCAGCAGCTCGAACGCCCGCCGCTGCACCGGGGTTGGGCGGGTCAACACGC
>CAIZFE010000074.1 GCA_903932145.1 uncultured Rhodopila sp.
CTCGTCATCCCATCAATCGCGGCTCTTTTCCATGCCGCCACAAGGGTCAGATGGACACCGTGCCTGGCGCCGATCTCAGCCAGCGTCTGCTCCCCTTTGATGGCTTCTAACGCCACACGGGCCTTGAATTCAGCCGTGTGCCGCTTGCGCGTGACCTTGCCCAGATCCCGTCCTCAAACTGGTCGGGATTAGCTTAACAAACTGTCCGAATTTCCGGGACCACCTCTCAAACGGCCGCTGCGTAAATATCCCACAAATCGTCATACTCTCCTACCTCAGCCAGGATCGCCCGGGCCTTTGGCCCGGTTGAGCCGGAAATAGGGAACCGCTGACACGAAGGCCTCAATGGCCGCTCCGGGGAGACTATAAGGTTCCTACCGGTATCGACGAAACGGGTCGTGACGTCCGACATACGGGGCCTTTCGAGTCATCCAAGGGCATAGGCTACGGGTAGGGCTCAAGCCTGCTGAATATCGGTCGTTATGGGCGCACATGTTCCGGGCCTGTTCATCCGGCTGCTTGCAAAACAGGCATGCCGCCCATTTCTGCAACACCATTCTCAGGCCGGTATCGACACACCTGACCGTGAGGTTCGGTTTATGCCGGATCAATAAAATCTCCGCTGGTGCCTCCACCGGCACGGCTCTTGCTTCACATAACGTTCATTCGTCGGAGAATACCGTCATGCGCCACGCAGCGCTTGCATTGATCCTGTTGTCCACCTTCCATCATGTCGCTGCCGCGCAAGGCACGCTACGCATCGCAATGACTGCCGCCGACATTCCGCTGACAACGGGTCAGACCGACAATGGCGGCGAAGGCCAGCGCTTCATGGGCTATACGATCTACGACGCGCTGATCAATTGGGACTTGTCGAGCGCGACAAAGCCCTCCGTCCTGGTTCCGGGTCTCGCGGAAAGCTGGGGACTCGATCCGAATGATACAACCAAGACCAAATGGATCTTCAAGTTACGTCCCGGCGTGCATTTCCATGATGGATCTGACTTCACGGCCGACGCGGTGGTGTGGAATCTCGACAAGCTGCTGAAAGCCGACAGTGTGCAATACGATCCCCGCCAGTCGGCGCAGGGCAAATCTCGCATCCCGGCGGTCGCGTCCTACCGAACCGTGAACAAGCTGACGCTGGAGATCACGACGAAATCGCCAGACGCCACGCTGCCGTATCAGATCGCTTGGATCCTGATGTCATCGCCCGCCAACTGGGAAACGCTGGGCAAGAACTGGGAAGCCGTCGCCAAGACGCCATCCGGCACCGGGCCATGGAAATTGGCGAGCTTCGTCCCGCACGAGCGCGCCGAACTGACGCCAAACCAGGATTACTGGGACAAAGCCCGCATTCCCAAGCTTGATAAGATGATCCTGCTTCCGATGCCGGAGGTGAATGCGCGTGTTGCCGCGCTGCGCTCCGGTCAGGTGGACTGGATTGAGGCACCGTCGCCGGACGCCGTGAAATCGCTGACCGATGCCAGCTTCAAGATTGTTACCAACGCCTATCCGCACAACTGGACATGGCATCTGTCCCGCGTTGAGGGCTCCCCCTGGAATGACATTCGCATCCGCAAGGCGGCCAATTTGGCCATCGACCGCGACGGCATGAAGGAACTGCTGGCCGGGCTGATGATTCCTGCCAAAGGCTTCCTTCCCCCCGGGCATCAATGGTTCGGCCACCCGACCTTTACGGTCGAGTACAACCCCGACGAGGCGCGCCAGCTGATGAAAGAAGCGGGCTATACGCCGGAAAAGCCGCTGGTGACGAAAGTACTGATTTCGCCGTCGGGCTCCGGCCAGATGCAGCCGCTGCCGATGAACGAACTGGTACAACAAAACCTCGCCGATATCGGCATTAAGGTCGATTTTGAGGTCGTGGAGTGGAACCAGCTCATCAACATCTGGCGGGCCGGTGCCACGGACCCCAGCGCGCGCGGCGCTACGGCGATCAACTTCACCTACTTCATCCAGGATCCGTTCACCGGTCTGATCCGCCACGTCCAGTGCAACCTCGCAGCGCCCAACGGCACCAATTGGGGACATTACTGCGACGCGGACATGGACGCGCTGTCCAACCAGGTCCGCAACACCTTCGATCCGGACGCACAAACCGCGATTCTACAGAAAATGCATGAAAAATATGTCGACGACGCCCTGTTTCTGATGGTGACGCACGACGTGAACGCGCGAGCGATGAGCCAGAAGGTCAAGGGCTTCGTGCAAGCCCAAAACTGGTTCCAGGACTTCTCGCCGATCACGATGGACAAATGATGCAACCACAAACACGCTAGCGGGAAGGCTCAGCCATGCTGCTCTACGCCGTGAAGCGCCTGCTCTACGTTCTGCCGGTCGCACTTGGCGTCAGCATCGTGTGCTTCCTGCTGGTCCATCTGGCACCCGGCGATCCGTTGACGTCGATCCTGCCGATCGACGCCACGGCACAGCAACAGCAGGAGATGCGGATCGCCTATGGTTTCGACAAACCATTGCCGTTGCAATACGGGATCTGGCTGTGGAAGGTGCTGCACGGCGATCTCGGCCGCTCGATCGCCACCGGGCGGCCGGTGGCGATCGAGGTTGCCAATGCCGTCGGTAATTCGCTGATCCTGGCCTCAATCGCGACCCTGATCGGTTTCGGGTTCGGCACATTCTTCGGGTTCGTCGCCGGCTACTTCCGCAACAGTCTGCTCGATCGGCTTGCCTCGGTCATCTCCATCCTCGGCGTCAGCGTCCCCAACTACTGGCTCGGTATGGTTATGGTGATCGTCTTCTCCGCCCTGCTCGGCTGGTTGCCATCGACCGGCGCCGGGCCAAACGGATCGGCGCACTGGCGGCCGGATCTGGAACATCTGCGCTTTATCCTGCTGCCGGCGCTGACCATGTCGGCCATCCCAATGGGGATCATTTCCCGCACCGTGCGCGCGCTGGTGGCGGACATCCTCGATCAGGATTTCGTGCAGGCGCTGCGTGCCAAGGGCATGCGTGAGGGTGCCGTATTTCGCCATGTTGTCCGCAACGCCGCCCCGACCGCGCTTGCCGTTATGGGGTTGCAACTTGGTTATCTGCTTGGCGGCTCGATCCTGATCGAAACGGTGTTTGCCTGGCCTGGCACGGGATTTCTCCTTAACACGGCGATCTTCCAGCGCGACCTGCCTCTGCTTCAGGGCACTATCCTGGTGCTGGCGTTCTTCTTCGTTGCCCTCAACCTGATCGTCGATGTTCTGCAATCCGCACTTGACCCCAGGATACAACGTGGCTGACACCATCACCTTCGGAAAAGTCACCGCTGTCCCGATCGCCCCCGTTCGCGGCAAGGGTTACTGGGCCAGTGTCATCACGCGATTGGTGCACGATCCCGTGGCAATGGCGGCACTGGCGGTGATTCTGACGATCGTGCTGGCGGCCATCTTCGCACCCTATCTGGGATTGGCCGATCCGTATCGCGGCTCGATCCTGCGCCGGCTGCGCCCGATCGGCTTTACCGGCTATCCGTTCGGCAGCGATGAACTCGGCCGGGACATGCTGACAAGGCTGATCTACGGTGGCCGGCTGTCTCTGGTCATGGGTGTGACACCGGTGCTGCTCGCCTTCTTTGTCGGCTCCACCACCGGCATTGTCGCAGCCTATATCGGCGGATGGGTCAACATGGTGGTGATGCGTGTTATCGACGTGTTCTTTGCGTTTCCCTCGGTCCTGCTGGCCATCGCGTTGTCCGGTGCCCTGGGCGCCGGCATCGTCAATTCCATTGTCTCATTGACGATTGTCTTCATTCCGCAAATCGCCCGCATCGCCGAAGCGGTGACGACACAGACCCGCAACCGAGATTTTGTGGAGGCCGCGCGGATCTCCGGCGCTGGCACGCTCACCATCATACGCGTGCATGTCCTGGGCAACGTGCTCGGCCCCATCTTCGTCTATGCCACCAGCCTGATCAGCGTCTCGATGATCCTGTCTTCCGGCCTGTCTTTCCTTGGTCTCGGTGTAAAGCCGCCCGATCCGGAATGGGGACTGATGCTGAACACGCTGCGCACCGCGATCTATTCGCAGCCTTTGGTCGCGGCGTTGCCCGGGGCGATGATCTTCATGACGTCCATCTCGTTCAACCTGTTCTCCGACGGGCTGCGCACCGCGATGGAGGTGCGGCAATGAGCGAGACAATCGCCCTGGACCCGCGAGACCGTGGCGGCGCCGGAACGCGGCTTCTGGACGTGCACGGCCTGGTCAAGCATTTCGGCGGCAAGGGTGGCGTTCTGACGAAGAAAAACGACGTCGTGCGCGCGGTCGATGGCGTGGATTTCTTTATCGCCAAAAACGAAACGATCGGTATCGTCGGCGAATCCGGCTGCGGCAAATCCACGACCGCAAGGTTGGTGATGCAGATCATCCAACCCGACGCGGGGGAAATCCTGTTCGATGGCGAGGAAGTGGGATCGCCTGCGCTCGACGTGCGGTCGTTCCGCCGTCAGGCCCAGATGGTGTTCCAGGATAGCTATGCCTCGCTCAATCCCCGGCTGACTGTGGAAGATACAGTCGCGTTCGGCCCGCGGGTTCATGGCGCTTCCGCCAAGGCAGCGATGACGTCCGCCCATGACCTGCTGCATCGCGTCGGCCTGGAACCACGCCGTTTTGCCGGGCGATATCCGCACGAAATCTCCGGCGGACAACGCCAGCGCGTCAACATCGCCCGCGCGCTGTCGCTTCAGCCTCGGCTACTGATCCTGGACGAGGCTGTCTCGGCCCTGGACAAGTCGGTGGAGGCGCAGGTTCTGAACCTGCTGCTCGACCTCAAGCGCGATTTCGGTTTGACCTACATGTTCATCACTCACGACCTGCATGTCGTACGCTTCATGTCCGATCGGATCATGGTGATGTATCTTGGCAAAGTCGCCGAAGTGGGACCCAGCGACCGGATTTTCGATACGCCCGGGCACCCCTACACAGCGGCTTTGCTGGCGTCCATGCCGTCAATGGATCCTGCCCGTCGCACCGAGGAGGCACCTCTGAGCGGCGATCCGCCGAACCCGATCAATCCACCGAGCGGGTGTCGGTTTCACCCCAGGTGCAAGATGGTGGCGGCGGTGTGCAGCGTGGTCGAACCCGCTCTGTTCAATGCCGGGGGTGACCATTTCGTCGCCTGCCATCTCGCCAATCCAGCGTCCGGGCACCCCGGCGCATGAGCGGCGCGATTGTCGAGGTCAACGATCTGACTGTCGATTTCCGCGCCGGCCGGGGAACCATCCGGGCGGTTTGCGGCGTCGATTTGTCACTTCAGCCGGGTGAGACGGTGGCGCTGCTTGGCGAATCCGGTTCCGGCAAAAGCGTCACGCTGCGCGCGATGATGCGGCTGCTGCCGAAGTCTTCCAGGATCGGCGGCCGCGTGCGGGTGGATGATCGGGACGTGTTGGCGTTGTCGGCGGCCGAACTCACCGCTTATCGAGGCCGAACGGTGTCGATGATCTTCCAGGATCCCGGTCTGGCCTTTGATCCGGTCTATCGCGTCGGTGATCAAATCGCGGAGACCGTGATCCGTCACGAAGGCTGCTCCCGCGCGGCAGCGAGGCAGCGCGGGCTGGAGTTGTTCGAACGGGTGCGCATTCCCTCCCCGGGACGACGGCTCGATAATTTCCCGCACGAGATGTCGGGCGGTATGCGCCAGCGGGCAATGATCGCACTGGCCTTGGCGTGCCGCCCGAAGGTTCTGTTGGCGGATGAGCCCACCACAGCGCTGGATGCCACCGTGCAGATCCAGGTGCTGCTGTTACTACGCGAACTACAGCGCGAGTTCGGGCTGGCGATCGTGTTTGTCACTCACGATATCGGCGTGGCGGTGGAGATCGCCGATCGGATAGCGGTGATGTATGCCGGCCGTATCGTGGAGAGCGGGTCGTGTGCCGCCGTCATCAACACCGCGTCGCACCCCTATACAAAGGGGCTGTTGGCCTCTCGCGGGCACGCGAGGATGGGGAAAAACGACCGGTTAAAGGCTATTCCAGGGTCCCCGCCCGATTTGTCAGCACCGCCACCTGGCTGCGCCTTCGGGCCGCGCTGTGAATCGTTCGTCGAAAGCTGTGCCGATCAGGTGCCGCCAAGCGTGGCGATCGAGGTCGGGCACGAGGCGCGGTGTATCCGACTTTTGGCTTGACGGGGCATGGCTTTCGGTTTCAGCGCAGCAGAGCCCGAACGGCGGCGGCGACCGGGGCGATGACGGGCACGGCGAACTGACTGGACAGGGCAACTGCCGCTCGGCTGAGCGGCCCGCCTCCAATGATGACCGCCTCGGCGGAACCCTCACGAAGGCAATGATCGACGGCCTCGGCCAATGCATGCTCAAGTTTGGCGGGATCGCTCACGACGGCGAATGCCTCACCGCGTGTCAGCCATGTGCCAGCGTAAAATCGACTAAATCCGAGTCTGATGGCAGTAGCATCTATGCGAGCGACGAGATCGGGGGTGGTCGTCGCCACCGCAAAACGCCTTCCCCCCGCGGCGGCTTCGCGCATCGAGGCTTCGCAAATGCCAGCAACGGGAATCGCGAGTTGTCGCTTCAGCGCCGGCACGCCGGGATCGCCGAACGCGGCAACGATCACGCCGGAATGAGTACCGGCACCACGCAAAGCTATGTCGATCACGCCGGCCTCGGCTGCGTCGAGGGCTTCGGGGGTCGTTATCATCGATGGACCATGTGGTGCCGTCCTACCGTGGACTCGCACCGACGCGCCTGCGGCTTCCTGCGCCATGACCATCATCATGTCGGTCGTGGCTTGTGAGGTGTTGGGGTTGATTAGAAGGATCGGCCGCATGTGGCCGCTTTATTGCTTCGTTCTATCATCGTCCGGTCGTCCTGTGGATGCGTCGATCAGTTATCAGGATTGTGCCCTTATGCCGCGAAACGAACGCACAGGTCTTTCGCAGAGACTGCTGCCGTCTTCTCATCGGACTCGATCCGAGTGGTCCGTTACGACGCCGCCGGCGGGCCGGCCCCCTCGGCTATCGTTGCGCGATCAATGCCACACACCGCTCGAACACGTCCAACGCATCGAAAGCATGGTCCGCACCGTCGAGCGGGAGCAGCATCGGATACCCTCCGGCTGCCAGGACTGCTCCGGGGATCATCAGGTTGTCCGGCTGTCCCATGCCTTCCACGACCAGGCCCGATATTCGGTCGGGTAATGCCTCGACCTGGAGGCGGGTTCGGTCTGCAAACAACGAGGCGGCATTGGAATAGGCGAATATCGGGCGGCCGCGTCCGAGGAACCAACCGACCTCCACCAATGTGCCGCTATCGGCGGAGGGGCCGCGGAACGGAGTCAGATTGGCGATGATAATATCGCACCCCTCCATCATCGCGATGTCCTTGCGGAAGATGGCCTGCGCAAAGTCGTCGTTTGACATGCCCGCCAGTCGCTGGATGTCCTGGTTCAACGGGGTGCGGCCGATGATACCGTACCGGGCGCAAAGCTCTATTTTCCGTTGCGCGTGCTCTCGGGCGTTCGGAAGGAACACGTCGGGGCCTGCCAGGTAGGCTTTCAGGGTCATTTCAGTCGCGCTCGACCGGTGTCGGCACCGTTCGGCGGTTGCGTTCGCCTATCGCTTGCAGTGGAGCGGCAAAGCAGGGTCGCTCGATATAGCGCCCTGCCCCGCGGGTCGTGCGCAGGTCGCCGTCGGTCCAGACCAGCTTGCCCTGGCTGATGGTGTGACGCGCCAGGCCGGTGACATGCATCCCCTCGTAGATATTGAAGTCGACGTTCTGATGATGGGTTTTGACCGAGATGGTCCGACTCGCCTGCGCATCCCACACGACCAGGTCGGCGTCGGCCCCGGACTGGATCGATCCCTTTCGCGGGAATAGATTGAAGATCTGCGCGGTGTTCGTCGATGTAATGCGGACGAACTCACTGGGGGTCAGCCGCCCGGTGCCAACCCCGTGGTGCCACAGCACGCTCATGCGATCTTCGATGCCGCCGGTTCCGTTGGGAATCCGGGTGAAGTCGTTGCGGCCGGCGGCTTTTTGCGGAGCACAAAAGCAGCAATGATCGGTGGCAGTCGTCTGTAACTGCCCCGAAACCAAACCAGCCCACAGCGCCTCCTGGTGGTGCTTGGCTCGGAATGGCGGGCTCATGACGTAAGCCGCCGCGGTGGCCCAGTCCTTGTCGCGATAGACGCTCTCGTCGATCAGCAGATGTTGCGCAAGCACCTCGCCATAGACGCGCTGACCTTTGGCCCGGGCTCGGGCGATGGCGTCGGCGGCCTCCGCGGTCGAGACATGCACGATATAGATTGGCGCACCGAGCAACCCGGCGATGGCGATGACACGGTTGGCGGCTTCGCCTTCGACGTCGGGGGGGCGCGAGAGGGCGTGGCCCTCGGGTCCGGTGATTCCGGCCGCCAGCATCTTCTGCTGCAGATGCGCGACGGCGTCGCCGTTTTCCGCATGCACGTTGCAGATCGCGCCGAGTTCGAGCGCTCGGCCGATGCTGTGCAGCAGCACGCCGTCATCCACCATCAGTGCGCCCTTGTACGCCATGAAATGTTTGAAACTGTTCACGCCGTGCTGGCGCGCGAGAATACCCATTTCGTCGGCGACCCGATCGGACCACCATGTGACCGCGACGTGGAAGCCGTAGTCGGCGGCTGATTTTTCCGACTTGGCGCGCCACTCGCGCCACGCCTCGACCAGGGATGTGCCAGGAGGGGGAATGACAAAGTCGATGATGCTGGTGGTGCCGCCCGCGATGCCGGCCGAGGTGCCGGTGAAGAAGTCCTCGCTGGCGGTGGTGCCCATAAAGGGCAGTTCCATGTGCGTGTGCGGATCGATGCCGCCGGGCATGACCAGCATGCCGCCGGCATCGACGATCTCCGCGCCCGTCGGTGCCTCCAGGTCAGGCCCAACCGAGACGATCAGTCCGTCCTGGCACAGGACGTCGGATCGGACACTTTGTTCGGCGGTGACCACGGTCCCGCCTCGGATCAGCAGAGTCATGCGGATTTCCTTTCTTCCAGCGCCCGAACGCCGCTTCCCTTCAGAACCAGGGCGACCACGGTTTCGGTCGCTGTGGCGAATTCGACATCGTCGATCGAAACCTTGCCCAATACCGCGCGGATCTGCACGTCGAAATCGGCGTAGGTTTGGGTCATGGCCCAGATGTTGAACAGCAGGTGGACCGGGTTAATCGGATCCATCAGGCCTCGCGCGCTCCAACCCTCGATAACTCGAGCAAGGTCGGTCACGGTGCGGCGCAGTTCGATGCCAAGGTACAGCATGATGTGCGGGGCGCCATGCAGCAGTTCTCCGGCAAAGATCCGCGACGCATCAGGCCGGAGCCGGGAATGCGCCATCTTGGCCCGGACATAGCCTGCCAGCCCGTCGGCCGGATGGCGTTCGGGCACGAGCCAGGTTGTGGCGTCGTCCAGCCAAAGCGTGAGAATGCCCTCCAGCACCGTTCGATACAGACGCTCTTTCGTGCCGAAATAGTAATGCAGGTTAGCTTTGGGCAAACCGGCCGCGGCGGCGAGTTGCGTCATGGTCGCACCCTGGAACCCATGTTGCGCGAACACCTTCTCAGACGCAGCGAGGATATGCTGCATGCTTGTTCGGCGGATAGAGGCAACTGCTGTATCCATTTTGGGCAGGGTCTGTTCCTGGGCGCAATAATGCACTTATCCTGAACAAACCTGTCCGCTTGGTCAAGAAACTCGTTGACACAATCCGCCACCATAGCCTTACCTTTGCACCTGACAGCGAACAGGAGGTCGAACATTGACCGATATTGGCGATATCACCGCCGCTCGGCTGGGTGCCGAGCAACTCGCAGTCAACTTCGCCGATGCTCATCCGCCTTTGTTGCCGGCGCAGGCGGTGGTGGAAGCCAATCGCTGTTACTTCTGCCACGATGCACCATGCATCGAGGCCTGTCCGACCGGCATCGATATTCCCTCGTTCATTCGTAAGATCGCCACCGGCAACCTGCGCGGATCGGCTCAAACCATCCTGGACGCCAACATCCTCGGCGGAAGCTGCGCCCGCGTCTGTCCGACCGAGGAATTGTGCGAACGCGCCTGCGTGCATACCGCGCAGGAGTCGAAACCGATCCAAATCGGCGCGTTGCAGCGCCATGCGACAGACTGGTTGATGGACCTTGGGATTGCTCCGTTTGACCGTGCTGCGCCGACGGGACGGCGGATTGCAGTGGTGGGAGCCGGGCCGGCAGGCCTGGCCTGCGCCCATGGGCTGGCGCGGCACGGCCACGACGTCACGATTTTCGAGGCGCGGACGAAACCCGGTGGCCTGACCGAATACGGTATCGCCGCGTATAAGGTCGCCGACGACTTTGCCCAGCGCGAAGTTGGGTTCATCCTGTCTATCGGCGGCGTCACGATCGAGCATGGCAAAGCCCTGGGTAGAGACATCACGCTGGACGCGCTGCGGCGTGATTTCGACGCCGTGTTCATGGGTCTCGGTCAAACGGGAGTGAAGGCTCTGGGGCTCGCCGGAGAGGATATGGCCGGCGTGCGCGACGCCATCGACTTCATAGCCGAACTCCGGCAGACGCCGAAAGATCGCGTCGCGGTCGGGCGGCGCGTCGTGGTGATCGGCGGTGGCAACACAGCGATCGACGCAGCCACGCAAGCCCGCCGCCTGGGTGCCGAGGATGTCACCATCGTCTATCGCCGCGGCCCCGAACAGATGACCGCGACCGATGACGAACAAGCCTGGGCGCAGACCAATAATGTGCGCATTCGCCATTGGGCCGCGCCCACGCGTTTGTTGGGCGGGCAAACAGTCACCGGCGTCGAATTCGCTCGCACGAAGATGGATGCGGCTGGCCGGCTGACGCTGACCGAGGAAACATTTATGCTTCCCGCCGATATGGTGCTGAAAGCGATCGGCCAGAGTTTCGAACCGATCGACGGCCTTCCGGCACTACGAGACGGACGCATTGAGGTGAATGCCGACCGCCTGACGTCGCTGCCGGGCGTTTTTGCCGGCGGAGACTGCGTTGCCGGCGCCGATCTGACCGTTGCCGCCGTGCAGGACGGGAAACTCGCCGCCGCCGCGATCCATCGTCTGCTCTGCGGCTGAACCGGGAGACGCATCATGGCCGATCTGAGATCCACGTTCGCCGGTATCGCCTCCCCCAACCCGTTCTGGCTGGCCTCCGCCCCGCCGACCGACAAGGCCTACAACATCGCCCGCGCCTTCAAGGCCGGATGGGGCGGCGTGGTCTGGAAGACGCTCGGTGAGGACCCTCCGATCGTCAACACCAGCAGCCGCTATGGTGCCGTGAGCTACAATGGTGTGCGAATGGCGGCATTCAGCAATATCGAGCTTATCACCGACCGCCCGCTGCAAATAAACCTCGATGAGATCAAGCAAATCAAGCGCGACTGGCCGAATCGCGCCGTGGTCGTGAGCCTGATGGTGCCCTGCACCGAGGAAAGCTGGAAAGCGATCCTGGCGCGCGTCGAAGAGACCGGCTGTGATGGCGTAGAACTGAATTTTGGCTGCCCGCACGGCATGTCGGAGCGCAACATGGGCGCGGCGGTCGGCCAGGTGCCGGACTACGTCGAGATGGTGACTCGCTGGTGCAAGCAGCACACGCGCATGCCCGTCATCGTCAAGCTGACACCGAACGTTACAGACATCCTGGCCCCTGCCGCGGCAGCGCAGCGCGGCGGCGCGGACGGGGTTTCGCTGATCAATACGGTGCAGTCGATCACGGGAGTCGATCTCGATCTGATGGCGCCGGAACCGGTGGTGGACGGCCGCGGCACCCATGGCGGCCTGTGCGGCCCGGCGATCAAGCCGATTGCGCTGCGGATGGTGGCCGATATCGCGCGTGCCATGCCGGGGTTGCCTGTGTCGGGGATCGGCGGCATCGCCGTCTGGCGCGACGCCGCCGAGTTCATCGCGCTCGGTGCAAGCAATGTGCAGGTTTGCACGGCCGCGATGCATCACGGGTTCAAGATCGTTGAGGATATGATCGACGGGCTGGCAAACTGGATGGACAGCAAGGATTACCAGACGATCGATCAGGTGCGCGGACGGGCGGTGCCGAACTACGTGCATTGGAGCGACCTGAATCTGAACTATCAAATCGTTGCGCGGATTGATCAAAATCTCTGCATTAAGTGCGGCCTGTGTCATATCGGCTGCGAGGACACATCGCACCAGGCGATCGCGGCGCTGCGTGTAGATGGAGAACGACGGTACGAAGTCATCGATGCCGAATGCGTCGGCTGCAATTTGTGCATGTTGGCGTGTCCTGTCGATGGCTGCATTACCATGGTGCGGCAGGACACAGGGGCGGCTGTCGTAACGTGGGCAGACCATCCGAACAATCCACTGGGTAAGGAGCGAGCGGCATGAGCGCACCCACTGGCAACATCGCCATCGACGGCGATCGGATGTGGGCAACGATCATGGAAACCGCTCATATCGGTGCCACACCGAAGGGCGGGATATGCCGGCTGACACTGACCGACCTGGACCGCCAGGTACGCGACTGGTTCCGCGCGTCGTGCGAAGCCGCCGGTTGCACGGTTGCCGTTGACGACATGGGCAATATCTTCGCTCGCCGCCCCGGTCGGGACCCGTCCCTACCGCCCATCGCGATTGGCAGCCACCTGGACACTCAACCGACCGGTGGAAAATACGATGGCATCATTGGCGTTCTCGCCGGGCTTGAAGTGTTGCGCAGCCTGAACGACCAGGGTTACGAAACAAACGCGCCGATCGAAGTCATCGACTGGACCAACGAAGAAGGCTCCCGCTTCGCCCCCGCGATGCTGTCATCCGGCGTGTTTGCCGGTGTGTTCGATACAACCTACGCCTATGCCCGTGAAGATCGAGACGGCAAACGGTTCGGCGAAGAACTAACCCGTATCGGCTACAATGGCTCGATCCCCTGCGGCTCCCACACGCTCGGCGCTCATTTCGAACTGCATATCGAACAGGGCCCCATCCTGGAGGCAGAAGCCAAGACAATCGGTGTTGTGACCGGCGTTCAGGGCATGCGCTGGTACGAAGTGCATGTGACCGGTTCGGAGGGCCACGCCGGCGCCACGCCCATGCGGCTGCGGCGGGACGCTTTGCTCGGTGCCAGCCGCATGGTCGCGGCGATCAGCGACGTTGCCCGGGACAATGCCCCGGATGCGGTGGCGACGGTCGGACTGTTGGAAAGCCGCCCGAACAGCCGCAATGTCGTGCCCGGGTCCGTATTTTTCTGCGTCGACCTGCGCCATCCGAACGATGCGGTTGTTGCGGTGATGGAGGCGGCGATGCGGCAGAAACTGGCAAGCATCGCCACGGACGCCGGATTGGACATAGCCATCGACTGCGTCTGGGATTCCCCCGCTGTTCGCTTCGATCCGGACTGCATTGAATCAGTCCGCCGAGCGGCGGACCTGGCAGGGTATGGCAGCCGTGATCTCGTTTCGGGAGCAGGGCATGACTCCGCCTATATCGCCCGCGTCGCTCCAACGACAATGGTGTTCGTGCCCTGCGAAAAGGGTCTGAGCCACAACGAGGCGGAGCACACCGAGAAAGCCGACGTGATCGCCGGCGCGAATGTGCTGTTGCGAGCGGTGCTTGAGACCGACCAGCGATTGGCAGAACGCGTCGGCCGTGCCGCCTGAGGCTCTGCACATGAGTGTCACGGACGTCCGCGACACCGTCATTGAGGCGCGCGGCCTCGGGGTCACGTTTGAGGCGGATGGCCATCGGACCGTTGCGCTAACCGATGTGGATCTGTCGATCCACAAGGGGGAATTCGTTTCTCTGATCGGCCCGTCTGGCTGTGGCAAGACCACACTGCTGCGGCTGATCGCCGACTTGCAGCAGGCCAGCACCGGAACGCTGGTGGTGAATGGCATGACGGCAGAGCAGGCGCGGATGCAACGGGCGTATGGCTACGTCTTTCAGGCGCCCGCGCTGTATCCGTGGCGCACGCTGGAACGCAATGTGGCGCTGCCGCTGGAGATTATGGGACTTTCGAAAGAGGAACGGGCGCGCCGGGTTGCAAAAGTGCTGGATCTGGTCGGACTGGCGGATTTTCGAAAGCGATTTCCGTGGCAACTGTCGGGTGGCATGCAGCAGCGCGCCTCGATTGCCCGTGCTTTGAGCTTCGACCCGGAATTGCTGTTGATGGACGAACCGTTTGGCGCGCTGGACGAAATCACCCGCGACGGGCTGACCCTGCATTTGCATCAGTTGTGGCGCAGCACCGGCCTGACATCGGTCTTCGTTACACATTCAGTGCTAGAAGCGGTATTCCTGTCCACCCGCATTGTCGTGATGTCCTCGCGTCCCGGTCGCGTGGTCGCGGTGATCGATAGCGACCTGCCTGAACAGCGCGATCTGGATATCCGCGAATCCCCCCGGTTCCTGGCCGTGGCGCACGCCGTGCGCGCCGCACTGAGAGAAGGGCATGGCGATGCGTGAGCGCCTGCCATTGTTGTGTGTCCTGACCATCGTGCTGATCGTCTGGTTTGCGGCCGCCGTGCCGATGAACTGGGATCAGGCGCGGGGTTTTGCCGATGACGACGCGAACTGGTCCACGATCGCACTGGCAACGCTGTCGCTCGACCGGCCGCTGTTGCCAACGCCCATTCAAGTGGCCAGCGAGATGATTCGCAGCATGTTCGACTACCCGATCACCTCACCGCGCAGTCTGATCTTCCATGCTGGCGTGACAGCCTGGTCGGCGATGATCGGTTTCATCATCGCCATGTTTGCCGGAATCGCACTGGCGATCGGTATTGTGCACATTCGCACTTTGGACCGAGCCTTGATGCCGTGGCTGATCGCGAGTCAGGCCATCCCCGTGCTGGCGATTGCACCCATGGTGGTCGTCGTGCTGGGCCACGCCGGGCTGACCGGGGTGGTGCCGAAAGCATTGATTGCCGGCTGGCTGAGTTTCTTCCCGATCTCCACCGGCATGGTGAAGGGGCTGCGTTCGTCGGACGTGATGCAGCGCGACCTGATGCGGACCTATCATGCAACGAGTGCGCAGGTGTTTGCCAAGCTGCGCTGGCCGGCCTCGGTTGCATTCCTGTTTCCGGCAATGAAGGTCGCCGCCCCGCTGGCGTTGGTCGGCGCCATCGTTGCTGAGTTGCCAACCGGCGCGCAGGCCGGACTGGGCGCTCGTCTGCTGGCCGGATCGTATTACGGACAGACGTTGCAAATTTGGGCAGCGCTGCTGATGGCGGCGTTCCTGGCAATGCTGGCCGTGGCGCTGGTGGACGTCTCGCAGGTGCTGCTGGTGCGTGCTCGGGGCGGCCGCTTATGACGACGATGGTGCTGATTGCGTCATTGTTGACCGGCTGCTTCGTTCTGGTCTTGCTGGCACGCGACGACCGGCGGGCATTCCGTATGGCAACGCCCATCGTGTTCGGATTGCTGGCGCTTTGGCTCTGGCAAGTCGTCTGCGTCGGGTATGAGGTCCCGCTTATCCTGCTGCCGCCCCCATCGCGGATCGGCATGGCCGTCGCGACGCACCTGCCAACCTTGGCCGCGGATTTCCGACAGACCTTTGTCCGCGCCGTTATTCCCGGCTGGCTGATCGGCAGCATATCCGGACTTCTGGCCGCCATCGCGCTGGACGCATCGCCATTCCTGCGCCGCGGCGTGCTGCCATTGGGCAGCCTGGTCAGCGCCATGCCGATCGTCGGCATCGCCCCGATCATGGTGATGTGGTTTGGCTTCGACTGGCAGTCGAAAGCAGCTGTTGTTGTCGTCATGACCTTCTTCCCGATGCTGGTGAATGCCGCCGCCGGTCTCGCACAGGCCGGAGCGATGGAGGGCGATTTGATGCGCACCTACGCCGCCGGCTACATGCAGACACTGCTGAAATTACGCCTGCCGTTCGCCCTGCCGTTTGTGTTCAACGCACTGAAATTGAACGCCACACTCGCGCTGATCGGCGCCATCGTGGCGGAGTTCTTCGGCACCCCCATCGTTGGCATGGGCTTTCGTATCTCCACCGAAGCCGCTCGGCTGAACCTCGATGTGGTTTGGGCAGAGATCGTCATGGCGGCGCTCGCCGGAACGATCAGCTTCGCGCTGCTCGCACTGCTGGAACGGGTGGTTACGTTTTGGCATCCCTCGTATCGATGAAATGAAAGGGCCACACTCATGAAAAGGCTTATTCTTGCCGCCGCGTTGCTTGCCGGCATGCCGGGTTTCGCGCGGGCGGCCGATCCGCTGACGTTGCAGTTGAAATGGGTGGCCCAGGCCCAGTTCGCCGGATATTACGTCGCGGCAGCCAAGGGGTATTACAAGGCGGCCGGCCTGGATGTGACGATCAAGCCGGGTGGTCCAGACGTTAATCCGTCCCAGGTGATCGCCGGCGGGGGCGCCGATGTGGTGGTGGACTGGATGCCGTCCGCACTGGCCGCCCGCGAAAAAGGCGTGAAACTGGTGAACATCGCTCAGGTGTTTCAGCATTCCGGTATGGAACTGACCTGTCGCAAGGACAGCGGCATCAAGACGCCCGCCGACTTCAAGGGCAAGACCCTCGGCGTTTGGTTCTCCGGCAACGAATATCCGTTTCTGGCGTGGATGAGCAAACTCGGCTTGAAAACCGACGGCGGGCCGAACGGCGTCACGGTGCTGAAGCAAGGCTTCAACGTCGATCCCTTGTTGCAAAAACAGGCGGCCTGCATTTCGACGATGACATACAACGAATACTGGCAGTTGATCGAGGCCGGCATGAAGCCCGATCAACTCGTCGTTTTCAAATACGAGGACGAAAAGGTAGCCACGCTGGAGGATGGTCTTTACGCGACCGAAGCGACGATCAACGACGCCGCGAAGGCGGACCGGCTGGCTCGGTTTTTGAAAGCGTCAATGCAGGGCTGGCAGTATGCGGTCGATCATCAGGATGAGGCGGTGAAGATCGTGCTCGAAAACGATACGGCGGGCGCGCAGACGCCGGCGCATCAGAAGCGGATGATGTCCGAGATCGCCAAACTGCTGACCCCGGCGCCGCACGGCTTGGGATATCTTGAGGAAGCAGCCTATACGCGGACCGTACAGGAATTGATGGCCGGAGGATCCGATCCGGTGATCACCCAAAAGCCAGATGGCGCCTGGACGCATGCGATTTGGGAAAAGGGGGTTGGTCACTGAACAAGTAAATAGCTTGGAGCCGGGTCGAGCAGGCCGAGGGTCACATCGTTATGATCTCGAACGCCCTCGACTCGGTTACGGCGGTGTACTGGCGTTCTTTTGCCTGACTGGAAATTTGGGAAAATTGATCAGACAAGTGATACTAGCCCATCCTATTCACCGCATAGCAGGGATTCGCTGATGGGCATGGTATAACTATTTGGAATCGCATAGAGATTGGGTGCTGACACCAACTCTGGCACCCGGACAGAATCTGCCATGCCCACCGCCGCTGACGATACCCTTCTCCCGTTCGTTCTGCCAAGTATCTGCAAGAAGAAAGTCACCGCTGCGTTCGCGTCATCCGGCATGGCTTCGATCTTGCTGTCCTGATCGGTCCGGCGGGAAGGCGGGCGACCGGAGATCCGGCGCGTGTTCCGGTCGGGATCTATGCCGAACAGGCCCTACGAAAACTGGCGGTGTGGGACGCGGTCAGTCCGCACCTCGCCCGAACGGATACCGTTCGATCGACGTTGATGCTGGTTGATCGGGGGAAGGCCAGCGTCGGCATCGTGTATGCGACGGACGCATTGGCTTCCAGTGCCGTAATGGTAGCGGAGATTTTTCCTGCCGACAGCCACGATCCGATCTCATACCCGTTCACCGTCACCAAAGCCGGCGATACACCGGAAGCACGCGAGCTGCTGACTTTCCTCGCCGCCCCTGAAGCGCGAGCGGTATTTGTGCAGCGTGGGTTCAGGATTGAATAGCCTGTTCCAAATCAGAAATTTTCCAGAGTGGGAAACAACTTTCGGTGGTTTTCCACTCCATTATTTGAAGCTATGAATGAAATTATCCCCTCAAACCCCGTCATTTTGCCCGCTTCACATGAGGCGCAAATAGGTTCGAGAGAAAGTGAATGAAGCGAGTAACGGCTTCGCCCCCTCAACCTTAATCGACGTTAAGACGGTGGTGCGGGCGGTCGGAATCGAACCGACACTCCTCACGGAACCGGATTTTGAGTCCGGCGCGTCTACCAGTTCCACCACGCCCGCATATGCCCATCGAACCCTCGCCCCCCTCGACGGGGACTCGCTTCAATCCGACGGTGTGTGACCTACTCCACTCAGCCGCGAAACTCAAATCTCTTATCACGCCATCGAACGCTCGCGTTGCTCAGCGAATGTCCGGACGGCCGTGATCATACAGGATCGCTTCGCCGCGGCAACGCATCGATTGCCACGGCGCGCAAAAATTTACGGACCGATGACAGCCCGAATCGCCCGGGTTTCCGGCAGCCGCCTGTCACGGTCGCTGTCGAGCCTCGGGTTTCGGTACAGCGGAATCTTGCCGCGACCCGAGTCGCCTTCCGCCCGGGCCACCCGCGGATGGATCGGTGCCCGCCATGGCGGCGTTCCGAAACCCGACACCACGGGCTGCTTTGCACGCGATCAACCATGCCAAACACGGATTTCCGCGCCCGCACGCAACAATTTGTGCCGGTCCGATGACAGAGTTTCAATCTGACCCACTTTCGGCAGTTGACCGACCGGACGAGGGACACTAGATAGCGCCCTCCCGGCAAGCGCAGCCGTGGGGTCTGTTCGGGAGTAGCTCAGCGGTAGAGCAATCGGCTGTTAACCGATCGGTCGTAGGTTCGAATCCTACCTCCCGAGCCATTCATTCTCTCAACAGCGTTTCAAAAGTCACATACCGGGTGCGTGATCCCGGAGCGCACTGTCGCCGCCAACGATCCTTACCGAATATCGGCCGCTTGCTAATATCAGCGACTCGTTGCAGGCCACGCCGGATGGCCACCGCCGAACATCTTTCTGAACCTGACAACGACGCGCGCACCGCATGCAAGCGGACAGGTGGTCAGATCACCGGCGTTGGTCCGCATGAATGGGACGGCTACAAACCACCCTGCTCGCGCTTTCGCCCGTTAGGCCTGCCGCCCTTGTCCGCGATCCACACTTCGGGGAGACGCCGGAACGCGTGGCCGGCATTTTATGTCGATGTGCGCTAAAATGTTTCCGCTTTCAACGCGAAGCATAAACAAGGAAATATTGGGTTTTTCACAAAACGGCATATAAAACTCACGAACTGTCCCGTTGTTCACCTGCTAAGAGCAAATCATGTATCTTGAGCGAATCGTAGAGGCCCGGGACCACGCGGGGGCGGCCATCGACTCCATGCGGCGCAGCGTGATTCCGCCGACTCCGCAGAATTTCGCGATCTGGTATGAATATCATGCGGGCCAAAACGCCGGCCTGAACCGGATGATCGATGTCATCATATCGAATGACCGGCCATTCGATGAGCAGGTCATGCAGGACCTCTACGCGGATTTTTTCACCTCCAGCAAGGAGGAACTTGCCCTGCACCACGTCTCGGTCCGGGTCGGCAACACCCTTGATGAGGTGATGGGCCTCATCGCGACCGCGACATCCGATGCGGCACGCTATGGCGCCACGCTGCAGGATGCCTCCAGCGCCATTGTCAGTCCGATCAATCCGTTGGCGGCGCTGATCGAACGTCTTCTCGCCGACGCCCGCGACATGGCGCGCCGTAGCGAACGGCTCGGTAACCGCCTTCAGCAATCCGTGCAGACGATCAAGACTCTGGAAACGACCCTGGCGGATGCGCGCCGGGATGCGACGATCGACGGATTGACCGAAGTCTCCAACCGCCGTGCGTTCGACACGATCCTGCGGGAAACCGCCGGGGACGCCATGAACAGCGGCGACGACCTGTCGCTGTTGATGATCGACATCGATCATTTCAAACGTCTCAACGATACCTGGGGCCATCAAACCGGCGACGACGTTCTCCGCCTCGTCGCCGCCACGCTGCGGCAATGCATCCGCGGCCAGGACACCGCGGCGCGGTACGGGGGCGAGGAATTCGCGCTCATTCTGCCGGCGACGCCGCTGGAAGGCGCGGTCGAGGTTGGCAATCACATCCGCCTCGCCTGCGCGAAACTTCAATTCGTGCCACTGGGGACCGATCAGCCGGTCGATATGCCCACCCTGTCGATCGGGGCGGCTTGCTACGACCCCGGCGAAGCCCTCGCGAACTGGATACGCCGTGCCGACTCGGCACTTTATCGCGCCAAACATGGAGGACGAAACTGTGTCATGTCCGACTGAGCCGGCGGGCGTTGGCCCGAACACCCGAACCTGCCTGATCGTCGATGATTCCCGGACCGTGCGGGCGATTGCCCGCCGCATCCTGCAGGGCATGAACTTCGTCGTCGAGGAGGCCGTCGATGGCCAGGCCGGGTTGGAGGCGTGCCGTCTCTCCATGCCGAAGGCGGTCTTGCTCGACTGGAATATGCCGGTGCTGAACGGCATCGAATTTCTGCGCGCGTTGCGGTCGTCCGAAGGCGGATCGGCGCCGATTGTCGTGTTCTGCACGACCGAAAACGATGTCCGGCACATCGCCGACGCATTCGATGCGGGTGCCAACGAATACATTTTCAAACCCTTCGACGCCGATATGCTCCAAAAAAAGTTCGCCAAGGTAGGTCTGGCCTGAAGCGGCGGACCGTCGCGCCGACAACCAACTCCAGGAATCCAGGATTAGCGATCCAAGTGTTTTACCGTACTGTCCATCGGTGCGGCCTTGGGTTAATCCCTTCCCATGGCACAGGCAGACTCAAATCAGGCAGCCGCGAAATCGTGGTTGCGCAGTGAACAACGCTTAGGCAACCGAGCCGCAAGGCCAGTGCTGTTGTGGCATGTGCTGGGGACGGTCGCGGCGATCGGCCAGGCATTCGCTGCCGCCACGGTGCTGACGGCTGCGTTTGCCGGCTCGCTGCTGGATGCCAGGGCACTGGCGGCATTTGGCGTCCTCGCGATCTTGCGGGCGGTGTTTTCGTATTTGAATGAGCGCGCGGCGTTCGCGGCCGGCGCGGCGGCAAGACGCCGTTTGCGCAGCGACGCCCTGTCCCGCCTGCTCCACGCCGGGCCGGCCCTGCTGCGGGTTCGGCATTCGGGCGAACTCGCCACCATCGTGGTGGATAAGATCGAGGCTCTCGACGGCCTGTTCTCCCGCTACCTCCCGGCGCAGATCTTCGCGATCGCCGGGCCGTCGATCGTACTGCTGGCAGTATTGTATGCCGATTCCTGGGCGGCCCTACTGCTGCTCGGCTGCGGTCTGCTGATTCCGGTGGGCATGGCCATCGCGGGCATCGGGGCTGCTGCCGCATCGCGCAACCAGTTCCTTGCCATGGCGCGGTTGCAGGCCCGCTTTCTGGACCGGGTCCGCGGCATCGCGACGATTGTACTGTATGGCCGAACGGAGGATGAAGCCGCCTCGCTGGGCCGCGCCGCCGCCGAATTGCGCGTTCGCACCATGCGGGTCCTGCGGGTCGCGTTCCTGTCGTCCGTTGTGCTCGACCTCGCCGCCGCCCTGGCCATGGTCGTGTTGGCGATCCACTATTTCGGCCTGCTGCAACAAGGCCACCGCGCCGACCTGATCTGGCCGGCGCTGGCGGTTCTGCTGCTGACACCGGAGTTCTTCGCGCCGCTGCGCACCTACTCCGCCGCATATCAGGACCGGCTGCATGCGACCGGGGCAGCGGAATCACTGGTGGCGCTGCCTCCCCTGCCCGAGCCCGACCCGCCGCGGCAAATCCGCAATATCGAGGCGCGGGGGGTGAGCCTCGCGTTCGACAACGTCGTGCTGACCTGGGACGCCACGCGCGGGCCGGCATTGGACGGGCTGTCGTTTCGCGTGTCCGCCGGTGAAACGTTGGTCCTCGCCGGACCGTCGGGTTCGGGCAAGTCATCGGTGATAGAAATCCTGCTCGGGTTCGTCCGCCCGGACAGTGGAAAGGTTACGATCAACGCCGTCGATATCACCGATCTGGTGCCGCAGGCACTGTCCCGCCTGACCGCGTGGATCGGACAGCGGCCGGTGCTGTTTTCGGGGTCGATCCGCGACAACATCCTGTTTGCGCGTCCCGAGGCCACCGCCGCCGAGGTGACCGCGGCCGCGAAGGCTGCCCGGTTGGACGGGTTCACCGCGGGCTTTCCCGACGGTCTGGACACTGTGATCGGCGAGGGCGGCTACGGCCTGTCCGGCGGTCAGGCACAACGGGTCGCCATCGCCCGCGCCTTTCTGAAGAACGCCCCGTTGCTCTTGCTGGATGAGCCGACGGCACATCTGGACCCGGCGACGGAGCAAGAGGTCCTCGACAGCCTGCGCCGTCTGGCGGCCGGGCGCACGGTGATTCTGGCCAGTCACTCCTCCGCCGCGACCGGCCTGGGCGGCAGACGGATTGATCTGCGCGACGGCAAGGCTGTTTCGGTGCGGGGGGTAGCATGATGAGCGGGCCATTGTTCCGGATCATCGGGTTGTGGAGCCGCCAAACCGGCTGGCTGCTGGCGGGGCTGTGGCTGTCATTGGCCGCGGTGGTCGCGGCTGTCGGCCTGATGTCGGTCGCCGGCATGACCGTCGGTGCGGCCGTTCTGGCCGGTGGGCTCGCGTTCCCGGCTTTGCTGCGCGGTCTCGGCGCGGCCCGCGTGGTGCTGCGGTACAGCGAGCGGCTGGTGACCCATGACGCGATGTTCCGCGCCTTGGCCGATATGCGGGTTTGGTTCTTCGGGCGCCTCGCCCGCACATCGGCCGGGGGCCTCGGATTCCGTCAGGCCGGCGACGTGCTGGCCCGTCTGGTCGGCGATATCGAGGCGCTGGACGGTCTGTATCTGCGCATTCTGCTGCCACTCGCCAGCGCCGTTCTGCTGCTTCCCGCATTGATTCTGCTGCTCGGGCATCGTGTCCCGGGGCTTGCGACCGAAGTCGGGGTGCTGTTTGCCGCCGCGGCGTTCGTGCTGCCATGGCTGGCGGCGCGTGCATCGGGCCGAACCGGAACCGGGCTGGCGGTGGAAGCCGGTGCGCTAAGGGTCGCCGCCCTGGATGCATTGACCGGCCTGCGGGAGGTCCGGGCGTTCGCCGCCGAGGGCCGGATGCTGGCGGCGGTGCAAGCCAAAGAAGGCGCGTTGCTGACGGCGCAGCAGGCCATGGTCAGTCGCACCGCATTGGCCGGGGCCGCGTCGTTCCTGTGCGCGCAACTCGCTGTCCTGGCGGTTCTGATCGATGCCGCGGACAATCCCGGGGCGGCCATTGGCGCGGCATTCCTTGTGTTGGCGGCGTTCGAGGCCGTCGGCGGGTTGACCCGCGCGGGCGCGCTGGCCGGCCACGCCTCGGCCGCCGCAAAGCGGGTGCTTGAGGCAGCCGATGCTCCGGTTCCGGTGCCTGACCCGGCTGATCCCGCCGCGATGCCGGCGGCGGCCAACCTGTCGTTCGAGGGCGTCGAATTCCGTTGGTCGCCGGATCGTCCGCTGGTGTTCGAGGGGCTGACGCTGGAGGTCCCGCAAGGGGCGCGGGTCGCGTTGCTGGGTCCGTCCGGCTCCGGAAAATCGACACTGGCGGCGTTGGCGCTGAAAGTCGTCGCGCCCAGGTCCGGTCAGGTCCGGCTGGGCGGAGCTGATATCGCGACGTTGCCAGCCGCTCTTGTGCGGGCGCGGATCGCCTGGCTGGGACAGGCCACGCATCTGTTCGACGATACGATCAGGCAGAACCTGCTGTTGGCGCTACCGGATGCCGGTGAGCCGGCGCTGTGGGCGGCGCTGGATGCGGCCCGGATCGGCGACATGGTGCGGGCGCTGCCGGATGGTCTGGACACCTGGGTGGGTGAGGGCGGCACGCGCTTCTCCGGTGGTCAGGGCCGACGCCTGGCGCTGGCCCGGGCGCTGCTGTCTCCCGCGCCAATCCTGATCCTGGACGAGCCGTGCGCCGGGCTGGATTCCGACACCGAACGGGCATTCCTGGAGACGCTGAACGAAACGGCGTCAGGGCGGACAGTCATTCTGATCACCCACCGGCTGACCGGGGTGGAGCGGCTGGACCGGATTTTCCGGTTGTCAGGCGGCAAGGCGGTCGCGGCGGCGGGGTAGAGTTCAAAAGAAGGTTTGTGCCACGGACATGGTTTTCCCCTCTCCGTCATGGCCGGGCTTGGCCTCATAGGCATCAGGTTAAGCAAGTGGGGGAGAAGATTTATACTGCGGACGGGGCTTTCCACCCTCCGTCATGGCCGGGCTTGGCCCGGCCACCCACGACTTCCTATGCCCCGCCAAGCAAAGTCGTGGGTGACCGGGCCAAGCCCGGTCATGACGAATGGGCGAATCCC
>CAIZFE010000075.1 GCA_903932145.1 uncultured Rhodopila sp.
GCCTCGTCAACGGCTGGCCTCAAAAACGTATCGACGAACTGATGCCGTGGACCTGGGCGCTCCAACAAACCCCCTGACTCGCTGGCATGTTCCCAAGGGTGGCAGAGCACCGCTTACGGTTGAAGGACGGGGGGTGGGCCAAAATTGGCCAGCACTCCTGGGCCAGAATTCGATAGCAGAGCTATAACGCAGGGTATGGTCTTGGATTTATTGTTTCTTGTCAGTGATTTACGTTCTGCCGAAGACGGAACTTCGGCCTAGGATAAAATCAAACTACCCCAAAGGACGCCATGCCATTCGAAGCTTTTCAGCGTCACCTGACGACCGACCACCGTTCCGCCACTACCGGCCGCCCGTTCAGTCAGCACGCGGCAGGCGACTATCCGTCCCGGCTGAGACGAATGGAACATTTATTTGGAAGGTCGCTTGAGAATGCACCGCCGATGGTTCTACGCGCGCTCGCCGATAATCTTCGCCAAGACGAGCGGGTCGTCGCGGTCGTGCCCAGAAAGGTCATGGGCGACCTGGCGCGTGCACTCCGGGAATACGCCGATTTTCTCGATTTGCTTCAAGGCGACCTGGACGTCGAAACTCCGGTCCAAAGCGCGCTTCTCAAATCGGATGAAATTTCGAACGGTCTTCGATCCCAAGGCTTCGTTGAATCACATACAGCCTCAGAAAAAGTTACGAGATTTATGCAGGTCGGACTCACAATCTATGTCCGTCCGAACCATCGCCGGCCACTAATTATCCACCCGGCATTTGAAGAATTCTACTCCGCGCTCGCCGCAATCGCAGGTCCAGAACTGAATGCACGATTTGCATTTTGGCATAGTGCAAGTCTAACTAAATTCCCCAGTCGCGACAACGGAACTGGATTGATCCATTACGGCATTGCATTTGGCTTCGATCGAGTGGAAGCACTGAGCAGTTTCATCGCCGAACTGCGCAATATCCTGCCTCAATCCCTGCCTGTTGCGCCGGAACGGGCGGTAGAAGAGGAAATCCAAGATACCGAAACAGAATCGGTAATTCTGGCAAAAGCCCGCATCGGGCAAGGCCGCTTCCGGGCGGATTTGCTAAATCTATGGCAGGGGCAATGCGCGTTAACCGAAGTGTCGTCGCCCGAACTGCTCCGCGCCTCGCACATCAAATCCTGGCGCGATAGTAACAACCGTGAGCGCCTGGATGCTTTCAACGGCCTGCTTCTCGCGGTCCATATGGATGCGTTGTTCGACCGGGCGCTGATCAGCTTCGAGAACTCCGGCGAAATGCTGATATCCCAACGCTTAACCGAGCACGAGCGCGCTGTGTTCGGACTGACGGCGCCGCCGAGCAAACTGCTGTTGAACGTGCCGCATATGGAGTACATGCAGTATCATCGGAACCGGTTCGGCGCAAACGAGCAGAAGTACTGAGACCCACACGTCGGCAACCAGACGAACCCCAGGCACCTGCTTTTCTCTCTGTGTAAGGGCCGGCCTTGGTTCGCCTACGCGGGACTTTGCTCGCCCCGGCACTGCAAACGCGGGTGGCTGGGCCACGCCCCATGGGCATCAGGATAAGACTTTGCCGAAGCAAATTTAGGGCGGACCAGAAGCACACCCTGATAGACTTTCACTGCGCGGAACCCGCGCGATGACCTATGCCAGCTAAGCTGGACAAGTAACCTTCGTTACCATCTTTCAAGCTCTCCTCGCGCAATTGGAACCAAACCGTGTGAAAAAATACCGGTCGGGCGAATAAGATATACTGGGGAAACAACATTTCAGCCCCTACTGACAGGCCAAACACTCCTCATAATCCGTCGCGTTCCCGCTCATCAACGCCAGCGGCAACTGCCCCTGCTCATCATTCGCCGGCAAGGTCGCCCCCAGCATCAGCCCCGTAAACGCAGCCGGAGCCACGCCCTTCGTGCTGACATTATCTGCCCGAGCAATGGACAGGCTGCGGCAGTAGTACAGCGACTTGACACCCTTCTTCCACGCCATGAAGTGGATCTGATGCAGATCCCGCTTATGCACATTCGCCGGCAGGAACACATTGACGGACTGGCTCTGGCAGATGAACGGCGCGCGATCCGCCGCGTGCTCGACAATCCAGCGCTGATCCAGTTCGAACGCGGTCTTGTAAACCGCCTTCTCCTGCTCATCCAGGAAGTCCAGGTGCTGCACGCTGCCTTTGGTCGTGGTGATCGACGACCAGACCTCGTCATTATCATAACCCTTCAACGCCAGCAGCTTCTGCAGATGCCGGTTGCGCACCGAGAAACTGCCCGACAGCGTCTTCTGCAGGAACACGTTGGCCGCGATCGGCTCAATCCCCGGCGAGGAATTGCCCGCGATGATCGAAATCGACGCCGTCGGCGCGACCGACAGCTTGTGCGAGAACCGCTCCATAAACCCGTATTCGTGGGCGTCCGGGCAAGCCCCCCGCTCATGCGCCAGCTTCACCGAAGCATCGTTCGCCTGTGCTCGGATATGCTTGAAGATCTTCTTGTTCCAGACCTTCGCGATCACACTCTCCCACGGCACATTCAGCGCCTGCAGAAACGAGTGGAACCCCATCACGCCCAGCCCGACCGACCGCTCGCGCATGGCGGCGTATTTCGCCTTCTCCATGCCCGGCGGCGCGCGATCGATGAAATCCTGCAGCACGTTGTCCAGGAAGCGCATGATGTCCTCGATGAACATCGGCGCGTCTTCCCATTCGAACCAGTTCTCCAGGTTCAGGCTGCACAGGCAGCACACCGCGGTGCGCTGGTTGCCCAGGTGATCCTCGCCGGTTGGCAGGGTGATCTCGCTGCACAGGTTAGAGGTCTTCACCTCCAGCCCCGCCAGCTTGTGGTGCTCCGGCCGAGCGTTGTTGACGTGATCGGAGAACACCAGGTACGGCTCGCCGGTTTCAATCCGGGCGGTCAGGATGCGCACCCACAGGGCGCGGGCCGAGATCGACCGCACCACCGATTTGTCCTTGGGCGACAGCAGCGACCACTGCTCATCATTCTCCACCGCGCGCATGAATGCGTCGGGGATCTGGATGCCGTGATGCAGGTTGGGCGCCTTGCGGTTCGGATCACCACCGGTCGGGCGGCGGATTTCGATGAATTCCTCGATCTCGGGATGCCAGACCGGCAGATACACCGCCGCCGACCCACGCCGCAGCGAACCCTGGGAGATCGCCAGCGTCAAACTGTCCATGACGCGGATGAACGGGATGACGCCGGAGGTCTTGCCGACCGCGCCGACCTTCTCACCGATCGAGCGCAGATTGCCCCAGTACGATCCGATGCCGCCGCCCTTCGACGCCAGCCAGACGTTCTCGGTCCACAGACCCAGAATCCCGTCCAGGCTGTCATTCGCCTCATTCAGGAAGCAGGAGATCGGCAACCCGCGATTGGTGCCACCATTCGACAGGATGGGGGTGGAGGGCATGAACCACAGCTTGCTCATGTAGTCATACAGCCGCTGCGCATGCGCCTGGTTGTCGCCGTATTGCGAGGCGACGCGCGCGAACAGGTCCTGGAAATCCTCGCCCGGCATCAGATACCGATCGGTCAGAGTGGCCCGCCCGAAATCCGTCAGCAGAGAGTCACGACTCCGGTCAACCCGAACCTGATAGCGACCTGGCATCTGGACTGCATCGAGCACGGCGGACTCCCTTGGCGTATTCATTCGCGAAAGACCCTTCTCCACAGGAAGCCGGATTCGAAGCAAACTATATATGGGCCAAACCAACGATCCGCACACACTATGGAGCGTTTGTGGCCCGATTACCACGCTGGCGGATCGGAAAACCAAACCGTGACTCTAGCGGTTAAACATCTCTCATCCCACTAGACATTTGCCTCTGCGAGACGTTCTCCCCATGTTCCACAGGTTGGGGACAAGGTTCAAGCGAATCCGTCGAATCGCATAAATGACCGAGCCGGGGTCCGGTTGGTCACCAGGCCATTCTCCGGTGCGTCCGGGTCCGCGTAGCCCAGCGCCATGCCGCAGACGATCGTTTCCTCGTCCGCCAATCCCAGGACAGGACGGATAGCCCGGTGATAGTGCGTCCACGCCGCCTGGGCGCAGGTGTCCAGGCCGCGCGCCCGCGCCGCGATCATGACGTTTTGGAGAAACATGCCGTAGTCGAGCCACGACCCCGTCGCCAACCGCCGGTCGATGGTGAACATCAGCCCGACCGGCGCATCGAAAAACTGAAAATTGCGGCGGTGCTGCGCCTTCATCTTCACCGCCTCACCCTTGGCGATCCCCAGCAACCCGTACATGTCCCAGCCCACCGCGCGGCGGCGGGACAGGTAGGGTTCGAAGAAATTGTCCGGATAGTACCGGACCTCCTGCTCGTGCCCCGGCTCGCCGGCATCAAACGCGGCCTGCACCGCATCGACCACCGCGTCCTTCGCCGCCCCCGCCAGCGCATAGCCCCGCCACGGCTGCATGTTCGTCCCACTCGGTGCCCGCGCCGCGGCATCCAGGATCGCCTCCACTGTCTCGGCCGGCACCGGCGTCGGCAGGAACCGCCGGATAGAGCGGCGGGAGGTGATCGCGTCGTCAACGAGGTTCATGCGGCAGCTTCCAGTTTCAAGATAAAGGCGCGCAGCGCCGGCGCCCATTTGTCGGCATCCGCGCCGGATGCCAAGTGGCCATGCTCGCTGTCGATTTCCACGTATTCGGCCTGCACCCCTGCCGAGCGCAAATCCGCCATCACGCCCGGCGCCAGGCTTGGCGGGAACAGCGCGTCGGTGCGCGACAGAACATAGAGTACCGGCACCCTGATCCGCCCGTAATCGCGGGTGATGTCATAGGTCGCCATCGCCTGCCCCAGGATGAACAGCGAATTCGCGTCGAACACCTCCGCCCAACCGGAGGCGATCCGCCGCAACTCGGCATCCGGGTCCGCGAACCGTTCGGCCAGGCTGGTCCGCAGACCATAGCGGGTCAGGGTGTCCACCCGCAGGTCCGTCAGCGTGCCCTGCACGCCGCCCCGATCATAATAGTCGCCGCCGTTCCAGTTCGGGTCCTTCTCGAACCATTGCAGCAGCCCCTCCACCCGGTCGGATTGCGGCGGCAACGGCGAGGTCACCACCGGCGCCACTCCGTCCATGAAATCCGGAAACGTCACCGCCCATTGGAAAGCCTGAAACCCGCCATACGACGGCCCGACCACGGCGCGTAGATGGGTGACTCCCAGATGGTCCAGCAATCGCTTCTGCGCGGTGACGATGTCGGCCACGGCGATCGCCGGGAACGCTGATCCATACGGTTTCCCCGTCGCGGGGTTGATCGACGCGGCGTTGGTCGAGCCGTAACTCGAGCCCAGCATGTTGGAACACACGACGAAATAGCGATCGGTGTCGATCGGTGCGCCGGGTCCGACCAGTGTGCTCCAGGCGCCTTCGGATGAGGCAACACCGGGTTCGATCATCCGTGGTCCGCTGGTGTAGCCGTGCGTCACCAGGATCGCGTTGCGCCCATCCGCCGCCAGACGGCCGCGCGTGACATAGGCCAAGGTGACCTCCGGCAGATGACCGCCGCCGCGCAGAGGCATGCCGGAAAATGTGAAACTGGCGTGGACGGCGTCGGACATGGGCGGTTTCCCTTGTTGTCGTTGCAGACGGTTTTCAACGAGTCGGGCCCGTGACAGCGGCCGTTCGGTTCAGGTTGCCATCGACTGCCAAATCATGCGACTCAGCGTCGCACTGAAGGCAAGCAAAGGCCAACCATGAAGTACCCGACCCGCACCGCACTCTGTGTTTCGCTGCTCGCGACGATCGCCATGGCGCTGCCGGCACGGGCCGATGACCTGACCGTCGTCATGAATAAGGTGACCCAGAGCGGAACCGGCGACGCGGTCGGCACGATCGTCATCGCCAGCACCGAAGCCGGCGCCACATTCAAGCTGGATCTGCACGGCCTGCCCCCCGGCCAGCACGGCTTCCATGTGCATGAAAACGACAATTGCAGCCCGATCTTCATCAACGGCGTCCGTATCCCCGGCGGCGCCGCCGGCAATCATTTCGATCCTGACCGTACTTACAAGCATCTCGGTCCGGAGGGCGAAGGCCATCTCGGCGACCTGCCATTGATTGTCGTCGCACCCGACGGCACCGCGACCCAGACCCTGACCGCCCCGCGCATCAAGGACGTGGAGGTGCTAAAGCAGCGCAGCCTGATCATTCAGGCTGGCGGCGATACCTACACCGACGTGCCCAACCGGGGCGGCAGTGTCGGTGTCCGCGTCGCCTGCGGCGTGATCCAATAAGCCCCCAAGCGGTTCGTTCCAGAGGAGTTCGTCATGGATTTCGGTATTGCCCTCGCCACCGCGGCGGATAGCTGGAAGACCGTCAAACGGGCCGAGGAACTGGGGTTCTCGCACGCCTGGTTCTACGACACGCAAATGCTGTGCGCCGACTGCTTCGTCGCCATGGGCGCCGCCGCGGTGCAAACATCGCGCATCCGGCTCGGCACCGGCGTGCTGATCCCGACCAACCGCATCGCCCCCGTCGCCGCCAACGCGTTCGCGTCGTTAAACCAACTCGCCCCCGGACGCATCGATTTCGGCGTCGGCACCGGCTTCACCGGCCGGCGGACGATGGGCCTCGGTGCCATGAAGCAGTCCGACATGGAAGAATACATCCGCGTCGTCATGGCCCTGCTGGACGGCGAGACCCCGGAGTTCGAGGTCGAAGGCAAGAAGCAAAAGATCACCTTCCTCAACCCGGAACTGAAGCTGATCAACCTGCGCGACGAGGTGAAATTGCACATCTCCGCCTACGGCCCGCGCGGCCGAGCGCTCACCGCCCGGTTCGGTGCCGGCTGGCTGAATTTCGTCGGTGACGTGCCGAACGGGGTCGCGGCCATGCAGGAGATGAAGGCAAGCTGGGACCGCGCCGGTAACGACATTGTCGATCTCTCGGCCGTGGCCTTCGCGCTTGGGTGCGTGTTGCAACCCGGTGAGGCGCTGGACGGCGATCGTGCCATGGCGCAGGCCGGCCCGCGCGCCGCGGTGCTGTTGCATCGTGCCGCCGATGAGGCGTTGTCGGGATTGCCCAACACCTCCCCCGTTCCTCCCGAACTGGCCGAACCGATCGCCGGCTACGTGGAACTGGCGAAAAACTTCAAGCCGGACAACGCCCGCTACCTGACCAACCATCGCGGCCATCTGATGGCGGTGAAAGCCATCGAGCGGCCTTTCGTTACCGCCGAGATGATCCGCCGCACCACGTTCACCGGCACCGAACCCGACCTGCTGGAACGCATCGCCGCACTGCGCGACGGCGGCTATACGCAATTCACCATCCAGCTTATTCCCGGCCACGAGGCCGCCATCGAGGATTGGGCCAGGATCAAAGCCGCGCTGTAGACAAGCGCCCGCTTACCCAACCGGTTGCAGTTCGGCGGGCGACATAACCGGTTCACTCGCGATCGCCGGCAGCCAGAGCGTGACCGTTGTCCCACGCCCGACCTCGCTGGCGATGGTCAGACGGCCGCCCGCGCGTTCGGCGAACCGTCGCGCATTGGACAGGCCAAGCCCGGTTCCCCTTCCATTCACCTTGGTCGTGAAGAACGTCTCCCCGGCCCGGGCGAGAACATCCGGCGGCATGCCAACGCCGCGATCGATCACGGACAGCCGTACATACAGCCCCGGCTTCAATCCCGGCACGCCTCGGCCCGATTGCCAGCCGGCAACCGGCGGCCCAACCTCTTCGGCGGTCGCCTGGATCAGGACCTCGCCACCGTTCGGCATGGCGTCGCGCGCGTTGACCGCAAGGTTCATGATCACGAGTTCCAGCTCGGAGCGCTCGTCCCGCAGCCGCACAGGGCCGTCCGACGGTTCGATCTCCCAACGCAGCTTGTAGGATTTGCCCAGCAGACGCCGCAGCCTGTCGCCGACCCGTGTCATCGCCTCGGCCAGATCCACCGCCGCGTCGCTGCCGGGCACCGAACGGGTGGGTATATCGCCACCTGAACGGACCAGATCGAGCATGGTCCGGGTCAGCGACGCGCCACGCTCCACGTCCTCATCCAACCGATCGGCAAGCGATCGGACCCGCTCCGGATGTGTCGCCCCGCGTCGCATCAGGGTGGCCGCGGCGCTGATGGCCTGCAGGATGTTGGCGAAGTCGTGCGCGCTTTCCGCCGCGAACTGGCCCAATAATGCAAGCCGCCGCCCCTGTTCGGCGACAGCCTCGATCGCCGCGCTGCGCGCCTGCTCGCTCATGACCCGATGGACCTGACGCATGGCGGCCAGAACCGACACCGCCACGGCCGCCGCGGCGATCGCACCGAATCCGGCCAGCAGCAGGATATGCAACCGCCACGGCGCCAGTACGGCGTGAACGCTCAGCCCATATCCCACCACAAGCGGATGGTCCCCGACTCGCGCATAGGCATAAATCCGGTCGATCCCATCGATCGTGGATGTTGTCCGATAGACGCCCTTGAGCGGTTGCGTCGCCAGATGGGTTAACAGGCCACTTGATTTCGGAATTTGGCTCACCGGCACGCCGTGCAGCTCAGGAAACCGGGCCAATACCTCGCCATCAAGGCGCAGTAGGCTGATCGCGGCGTCCTGCTTGGCGCCGATAAACGCCGACCAGAAGCTGGAGAAATAGGAGGAATCACAGGTGACGTGAATCGTTCCGTCGAACGCGCCGTTCGGCGCACTGCGGCGGCGGCTGATACCGAAATTCACCCGTCCGGTTATACGGCCGACATACGGTCGGCTGAAATAGATACCCTGATCGGCGTCTCGCTGCGCCATCCAAAGATCGAGGTGGCTGATCGAGGCGAAGCCACCTTTTGGATGCGGCGGCGTCCCGGCCCAAACCCGCCCCTCGCCATCGGTGAGCAGAATGAGCTGGACCTGTGTCAAACCCGCATGCATCGCCCCGATATCATTGGACAGTTCATCGGCCGACGCTCGGATTTCATCCCAGTTCATGCCCTGAATACGGCGATCGACCTGGCGCAGCAAAAGCTCGTCAGTCTCGATCGTCTTCAGCGCCTGCTCTCGCAGCGTGGCGACGCTGGCCAGCGCTTCATCCTGAGCCGCGAGCAGCAATTGCCGACGCTCGTCGTAGGCGAAGGCGGCGAGCAGAAGAAGCGGCACGACAACAGCAGCCAGCAACGCGATTTTAAGCCGGCGCAACGTCACCACTGTTGCGGGGACACGTGGCGTGATCCGTTCAACCGTCATTGTCAGAGCCGCCTCCGATCCATAACAGCGCACTACCAATCAAATTTCAGATGACTACTATCATTGAATTGACCTTCCATCACGATAAACTAATGCAACTCATTTAGCCTGGCCGCCATTCGGCCGCACGTTTTCGTGAAGTGGCGGCTGATCGGCGGCGCTTTCGGCATTACAGGACAAATCTGAAATGATTGCCCGCGTTTGGTGACAATTCGATTGATTTCCGTCCAACCCTGTTTGCCTGACCGATGGAAAGATGCCTTCCATGATCAAAACGGGCTATCGGTTTTCACCCGTCCAGTATCCGGGTTAACGGCGATCCGATTTGCGGCCATATCCCAGAATACAACACGACAATATTTTTGAGATGTTCCAGCGCTGAACGAGATCGTCTCATACCAACGGCTGTTGACATTGACTTACTGAGATTCCACGGTCGTCATGGCCCGGCTTGTCCGGGCCACCTATCGCGGCACCGTCAGGGCA
>CAIZFE010000076.1 GCA_903932145.1 uncultured Rhodopila sp.
CCCCTCAATCAAGGCCTTCTGAAACGCCGCTACAGCCGCATCGATCGTGGCCCCCGTCATCGGACCCGTCAGGAAATGCTCAACCAAACCCTTCGGTACCGAAGGCTGGTTGGATACGTCACGGTCTACTCTCTTCGATTTGCTCAGCATAATACGCTCCTTGGCGTTCGTTATGCCTCGCACACAGAATTACGGACAGGCTCGATCACGGATTTGCGGCCACACGGCGGATTTCTATGCGTGGTCTGCCGAAGTTGATCAGCAGGCACAAGCGTTTGTCGGCGGCGCGGAGATAGTTCGTGCATTGCGCGACGTGCTGGTCGCCTAACGCTTTGGCGACTTTCAATTCGACCATCACCTCGTTTTCGACCATTAGGTCGGCGACGTATTCTCCGATGACGACAGTATCGAACCAGACTGTGACACCGATCTGCTGCAAGACGGCCAAGCCTTGCTTGAGCATTTCGTGCGCCAGGGCGTTTTCATAACATTTCTCAGAAAATCCGATGCCCAAACCGTTGGCCACCGTAAACGCGCATCCGATGATCCGATCCGTAATGCCGTCCAATACAGCCCTATCCGGGTTCATCAGCGTTCATCCGTGTTCATCTGCCTTCAAAAGACAAAACCACCCCATGCGCCACAGCCATGCAGGCATCGCAGAATCTAACACACAGAACGTTAACAAGCCGCTAACGGCCACTGCGAAAAGCCCAACAAGGCCCACAACGCCCAACGTTCGCGGTGAACCCCCGTCAGAAACCCTACGCCGGGCGTTTTGCCGCGTAAGAACCGCCCGCCGCCCGCACTTCCGCCGCGGTCGTGGCCGCCCGCAACCGAGCCAGATGGTCGGCCTCACCCGCCAGCATGGCGCGGGCGTTTTCCAGGATCTGTTCGGCTTTGTCGGCGGGGAATTTGACGGCGCCGTTCTCGTCCATGTGGATCAAGTCACCGGGGGCCACGTCCATGCCGCCCACCGACACGGGCACGTTCACCGCCTGCACCGCCATTTCGCCGTGCCCGGCCGTTACGCCGCCGAGCAACATTTGAAAATCCAGACGACGGATCGCATCGACATCTCGGGACGGGCCGTTCGACAGCATGCCGATGCAGCCGACGGCTTTCATCGAGGTGACCATGATCTCACCGGCCAGCCCGGCCTTCGACATCAACTCTGCCGGCCATTTCTGCTGAATGATCAGGATGGTCGGCTTTTTCATCGCGTCCAGCGCGTCGATCACGTCCATGAAACTCAACCGCCCGCTGAAGTTCGGGTCGGGCAAGCCGTACACGCAGGTGACGGCGTAGCCGACGGTCGGTGCCATCGAGGGATAAATGCAGCGGATCGAGGTGTCGGTGTACCAGTTCTCGGTCCACGGATTGTACAGCCCGAGACAGAGTGGGTTCTTGGGATAGGTCGCGACCACGTTAGTGATGGTCGGGGTATCGATTTCCCGCAAGCCGGCAAATATCTCGGTCGTTGGCACGTTGGCCATGGCTACGTTTCCTCCTGAAAAAACCGTCTTAGTCCGCTCGATAGTTGGGGGCCTCGCGATCGATCGCCACGTCGTGGACATGGCTTTCGCGCAGGCCCGCCCCGGTGACGCGGCGGAATTTCGTGTTGGTCTGCAACGACGCGATGTCAGCGCTGCCGGTGTAGCCCATGCCGGCCTTCAAGCCGCCGACGAGCTGATGCACCACGTTGCCGACCGGTCCCTTGTAACCGACGCGGCCCTCGACGCCCTCCGGTACCAGTTTCAACTGGTCCTTGATGTCCTGCTGGAAATACCGGTCCGCCGACCCGCGTGCCATGGCGCCCAGACTGCCCATGCCGCGATAGGATTTGTACGACCGGCCCTGATACAGGAACACCTCACCGGGAGCCTCGTCGGTGCCGGCGAGCAGGCTGCCGATCATGCAGCAATCGGCACCCGCCGCAATGGCCTTCACCACGTCGCCGCTGGTGCGCATGCCGCCATCGGCGATGGCCGGGACGCCATGTTCGCGGCAAGCCGCGGCGGTTTCCATCACGGCGGTGAACTGCGGCACACCGACACCCGCGACAATGCGCGTGGTGCAGATGCTGCCCGGTCCGATGCCGATCTTCACCGCATCAACGCCTGCCTCGATCAACGCCCTGGCTCCTTCCGGAGTCGCCACGTTGCCGGCAATCACCTGGGCGGTGTTGGAGGCTTTCTTGATCGCCTCCACCGCCCGCAACACACCAGCAGAATGGCCGTGTGCGGTATCCACGACGATAATATCGGTTTCCGCCGCGAGCAGCACGCGGGCGCGGGCCTCGCCGTCGGCTCCAACACCGGTTGCCGCCGCAACGCGGAGGCGGCCCAGTTCATCTTTGTTGGCGAGCGGGTGCGATTCGGCCTTGTCCATGTCTTTGACGGTGATCAGGCCGATGCAGCGGAACTGCTCATCGACGACGATCAGCTTCTCGATCCGGTGCTTGTGCAGCAAATGCCGCGCCCGTTCGGCGCCGACATCGGATGTAACGGTGACCAGACCCTCCCGCGTCATCAGTTCATAGACTTTAAGGCCGGGATCAGTGGCGAATCGGACGTCACGGTTGGTGACGATGCCGACCAGCCGGTTGGTCTCGCGCTCGACCACCGGGATGCCGCTGATGCGATGCGTCGTCATCAGGGCTTTGACGTCGGCCAAGGTCTGGTCGGGGTGGATGGTGAGCGGGTTCACCACCATACCCGACTCGAACTTCTTGACGCTGCGGACCTGGGCGGCCTGCTCCTCCGGCGTCATGTTCTTGTGGATAACGCCCATACCGCCGAGTTGCGCCATGATGATCGCCATCTGGGCCTCGGTGACGGTGTCCATCGCGGCCGAGATCAGCGGGATGTTCAGTGAGATGGTGCGGGTCAGCCGGCTGACCGTGCTGGTGGCCGATGGAAGCACCTGCGAATACGCTGGCACGACGAGCACATCGTCGAACGCGAGGGCTTCTTCCACGCGGGACATCAGTCCTGCATGGGCCGGGGTGGAGAGAGGGGGGATGGGCAGAGTCTGCTGGGGAATATCGAACGCCATGGGCGGGTGAGCCTTTCCGCTACCTTGGCGCCCCCACATAGGGGTGTGTCGGTGAGTCCGCAAGCGTCTGGTTTGTGACGGCCCGGGTATGCGTCAGTTCATGAATCGGCGAATGCCGTCTTTCAGCATTGGCGCGCTGAAATTCATCAGCAGGGCGAGGCGGCAATCGCTGAGCTTAAGGTAGGATCGCGTTTGCGCCTCGTGCACCGGCAGGACACGTTCCACTGCCTTGATTTCGAGCAGGACCGATTGCTCGACGACGATGTCGGCCAGGAAACCCTTGTCCAGGCGGACGCCCTGATAGACGACGGCGAACGGGACTTCGCGTTCATAGGCCAGACCGCTGTTGATGAGTTCCCAACAGAGGCACTGGTTGTACACGCTTTCCAGCAGGCCGGGACCGAGGATGCGGTGCACCTTGATGCCAAGGCCGATGATCTTTTCGGTGAGTGCGGCGCGGTCTGCGTCGCACCGTCCGGAGCCGGATACCAAGCCGCGTAGCGGCCGAGCCGCCCTAACAAGGAGCTTTCGTGTGAAGGAAATCCGGTTGCGGCTGACCGTGACGGCCGAGAACGACGATCTGATAGAGCAGGCCCAGGCCCGGTTGCGGGAGGCGCTAGCCGGCCTTGGTAACGAGAGCCTTGGCGCGGGAGGGGCGGACAGGCTCCATCGAGGTTCGAACCCTGGCTAAGAAGCGATGTCTTCCAGCCGCATGTTTCGCGTTTCGATCATCCGCGTCGAGGCGATCAGACCCAGCACCGCGACGCCGGCGAACATCAGGAAAACGGAATCGACGCCACCTTTGCCGATCATGAACCCGATCAGGGTGGGGCCGATGGCAGAGGCGGCGCGCAACCAGGATGTGGCGACGCCCGTGCCGATCGCCCGCATTCGGGTCGGGTAGATCTCCGGCGTATAGAGATAGACCACCGCCGCGATCGAGCCGATCAGTCCGTAACTCAGGGTGGACAGGACGATCACCACCGACACATTCCCGGTGCCGCCGAACGCCAGTATACCCAGCAGCACGGCGCCGGTGCCGAACGCGCCCATCATCCAGTATTTCCGGCCGGTGCGGTCGATCAGCAACGCCGCGACCAGCAGCAGTGCGACCTGGGCGACGTTGGTCATGGACGCGGCACGTAACGCCTCGGCCAGTCCGAGGTGATAGACGGTGGTGTACAGCGTCGGCATCCAGTTGTTCAGGCTGTTGGCGATCAGGAACGCGCTCGCCCACAGCACCCAGACGATCAGCGTGCGGCCGCGATAGGCGGGGGACAGCAACTCGCTCCACTGGCCGCGCGCCCGGACCGGCAGTGGCCGGGGCGTTGGATTGCCGCGGACGACCGCGGGTGACGTGCGTGCGGATGCCTCCATACCGGCGATGACGCGTTCGGCGTCGGACAGGCGGCCCTTGCCGATCAGCCAGCGCGGTGACTCGGGCAGGCGCAGCAGCATCGCGGCGATGATCAGGCCGGGCAGGCCGCCGATCAGGAACATCGTCTTCCAGCCCCATACCGGCACCAGCAGCGCGCCGACCTGGCCCGTGACCATCAGGCCAATGGGAAAGATCATTTCGTACAACAGGAAGAAACGGCCCCGCCCCCGCGCTTTGGACAATTCGCTGATATAGACCGCGGCGACGGGCATTTCGCCGCCGACACCTATGCCCTGGATGAAGCGGCAGATCAGCAGCACATCGAAGTCCCGGGCTCCGGCGCAGGCCAGGCTCATGGCCGCGAAGATGGCGGTGGCGGCGGCGGCGCACGGCACGCGGCCCCAGCGTTCCGCCGCCCAACTGAAGACCAACGCGCCGACGAACTGGCCCATGTAGCTGGCGCCGATCATGACGCCGATCTGTGGGGCGGAGATATGCCAGTCGCGCACCAGGATGGGCAGCACGAAGGCGATCGACAGCGCATTGAACGCGTCGAAGAACGTGGCACTGCCCATCACGATGCGGGCGCGGATGTGCCAGATCGACGACGGCACAGCCTCCAGCCGAGCGATCAGCGTGGATTCCCGGGTCGCGGTGTTTGTCACCGTCTTGCTCTCGCTTGGTTGGATTATGGCGTCGGGGCTGGCGCGTCGAGGTTCACGCCCCAGGCATCGTAACCGTACAGCCAACTTGGATCATCATTACCGTCGCTCATCCAGGTGTTGGCGCTGGAGATTGCCTGGATCTTCGACGTTCTTGGCTTCCGGTGCGCCTCGAATCGCTGGAACGCGGCTTCCAGGCCATCGACCGCAACGTCCTTCAAACAGCGCGCCAAGACGGCTGCGTCCTCGATCGAGGTGGCGGCGCCTTGCGCCATATAGGGCGTCATCGGATGGCAGGCATCGCCGATCAGCACGACGCGCCCCTTGCTCCATGTTGGCAATGGATCGCGCTCCAGGATCGCCCACTTATGGCATTCGGTGGCGGCGTCCAGCACCATGCGGACTTCCTCGTGGAATCCCGCGTAGGCGGCGCGCAGTTCGACAATATCGCCCTTAGCCGACCAGGATTCCGGCGTGATCCAGTCGCCCGGTTCGGGCACACTGGTAACAAGGTAAACTTCGCTGCGGTCACGGGTGGTGTAGTAGATGACGATGTGGCGGTCCTCGCCCCACCATTTGGTGCGCGAGCCGGAGATTTGTTTCGGCATCCGGTCGGCGGCGAACACCGCGCGATAGGCGATGCGGCCGCGGTGGATGGGCTTGTCCGGGCCGATGACGATGTCGCGCACCAGCGAATGCACGCCGTCGGCACCGATCACCGCATCCGCCGTGGCGGTCGTGCCGTCGGCGAAGGACAGCGTTACCGAACCGCCGTTCTGCTCCAGCCCGACCAGCTTCTTGTTCAGGTGGATGATCTCGTTCGGTACCACCGACATCAGCGCTTCGTGCAGATCACCGCGATGCATGCACAGGAAGGGCGCGCCATACAGGTCTTCCGGCATCGGCAGTTCGCGCTTGATCTCTCCGGTGTCGCCGACACGGTTGAGGTGGGAGTAAGGGGCGTGCGCCCGTTCGCGCAGAATGCCCTCGACGCCGATGCCGCGCAGCACCTTCATCGAGTTCGGCAGCATCTGGATGCCGGCACCGATTCGGCCGAACCGCTGCGCCTGCTCATAGACCTGGACGTCGATGCCGGCCTGCCGAAGCGTTGCGGCGGCGGCCATGCCGCCCATGCCCGCGCCGACGATCGCCATTTTTGGTTTTGTCACGAACCTGTTCCCTCTGCGTCCTGAGCGAAAGAGTCCTTATTCGGTGACAAGGCCCGCCGCCAACTGATTCCCCAAACCTGACGCGGCGTCCCCGATTGATCGTACCGAGTATCCGATGCATCCCAGCTAAGGTGTTATTCATCAATGCCTTAGTCTGGCTTAGTAGGTGGGTCAAGGGCAGGGCGGGCACACCGTGATCCGGACGCTTGGGTCGCCAGCGGCAGAGCGGGCAGGGGACACATGTTTGGTATCAGGCACGGCGTGCGCTTCCCTTCCGCCGCGGCTTCAACCATCAATTCACTGAACCCTGGTCGGCGGGATATTTGTTCCATGAAAGTACCAGATCATGACGCGAGGCGGGCCGCCCTGGTGCGGGCGCCGATTTTTCAATCGCTCCAACCCTCGGATATCGACGCGATTCTCGCGCGCGCCATCATGCGGCGGGCGGCGCGGAACGACGTGATCCTGCGCCGCGGTGATGCCAACAGCGGCATGATCGTGATCATGACCGGCCGCGTCCGCATCGGTGTCGTTTCGGAAGATGGCAAGGAAGTGACGCTGAGCGTTCTGGGTGCCGGCGAGGTTCTGGGGGAAATGTCGTTGCTTGACGGCGAGCCATGCAGTGCGGATGTCACCGCCCAGGAAGACTGCGCGCTGCTGCTGATAGAGCGCGGCCAGTTTCTGAATCTTTTGCGCGGCAACAGCGAACTGTGTCTGCGGTTGATGAGCTTTCTGACCCGCCGGCTGCGCCGGGCGAACGCGGCGCTGGAGGATATGGCTGTCCTCGATCTGCCGACCCGGCTGGCTCGGCTGCTGTCCAGGTTGGCCGCTGATTACGGCGTACCGGTTCGTTCGGGTACCCGTATCGAAGTCAGGCTGTCGCAAAAAGACCTCAGTACGCTGGTCGGTGCTTCGCGGGAAAAGGTGAACCGGCAAATCCGGCAGTGGGAGGAAGAAGGGGTGCTGACAAAGGACGCCGGCCGGCTGGTCATCGCCGATGCCCGGGCACTGCCGTCGTTGCATTGACCCGCTCTTTCAACCCGTCCCGAGTGCGGACGCTGCGGCTGATCACCGGCCTGACCCTGTTCACCTATGTCGCGACCCATCTGACGAATCACTCACTGGGCAACGTCTCCATTCCCGCGATGGAAGCTGGAATGATGATCCAGAAGTGGATATGGCAAGGATTGATCGGCACCGCGGCGTTATATTGCGCCCTGACAATTCATTACGTCCTTGGACTCCGGGCGTTTTATGAACGCCGCCACTTCGGTTGGACCGTAACTGAGATTGTACAACTCGTACTCGGTCTCAGCATCCCCTTCCTGTTGATGAACCATCTGTTCGTCACGCGCATATCGCTGGCCGTGTTCGGTACTGAAAAAGGATACGCCCAGGAACTGTACTCTTTCTGGGTCGCTGCTCCCTGGCTCGGGGTGCTTCAGGTTTCGGTCCTGATCGTGGCCTGGATTCATGGGTGCATCGGCCTGTATCAATGGTTGCGCCTGAAACCGATGTTCAGCCGTTGGATGCCCGCCCTGTTATGCGGCGCCGTTCTGTTGCCGGTCCTCGCATTGCTGGGTTTTTTCCAAGGCGGCCGGACGTTGCTGAGTCTGGCGCGGGATCCGGCGTGGCGCGCCGCCAACCTCAATCCGGGGCAGATTGGCACCCCGATGCAGAATTACCAATTGGTCGCGTGGCGTGACGACAGTCTGCTGACCGCCCTCGCCCTGTTGGTGTTGGTGCTGCTGGCGCGGTTGTTCCGATTCTGGAAGGAGCGGCGAGGGGCGGCCATTCGGGTGAGCTACCCCAACGGGCAATCCGTTCGGGTGCCGATCGGATTCACCGTGCTGGACGCAAGCCGCAGCGCCCGCGTTCCACATGCCAGCATTTGCGGCGGCCGCGGCCGCTGTTCCACATGCCGCATTCGCGTGCTGGCCGGCGCGGGTCTGATCCCGGGACCGGCATCGGGCGAGCTGGCGGTGCTGAAGCGGGTCAAGGTCGAACCCGGCGTCCGCCTCGCATGCCAATCCCGGCCGTCCGGCGATGTAAGCGTCGCACCATTGTTGCCCTCCAATTGGCCCGTGGCGGCGCTGCGCCGAGGCGAATGGCCGATGCCCGGTGAGGAACGTTTCATTGTGGTTCTGATGGTCGATATGCGGAATTCGACCCGTCTGGCGGAAACCCGTTTGCCGTTCGACGCCGTGTTCATCGTGGACCGCTTCGTGACGGCGGCGGGTGCGGCCGTCGAAAGCAGCGGCGGCCGGGTCAGTCACTTTCTTGGCGACGGCCTGATGGCGACGTTCGGCTTGCGGTGCGATCCAACGGAGGCGTGCCGCCAGGCAGTTTCCGCGGTCGTCGCAATTGGACAGGGCGTTGCGGCGTTGAACCGCGTATTGATCGCCGAAACCGGCGAAGGCATAGGCTTCGGCATCGGCGTACATTGCGGGAAGGCCGTGGTGGGTGAAATTGGCTTCGGATCGACCCGGACGTTCACCACCCTCGGGGATGCTGCCAACGTGGCGGCGCGACTTGACGAACGATGCAAGGAATTCAGGTGCCAGGCTGTGATATCCGATGACGTGTGGCAGATGGCGGGTCTTGCTTCAGTGGACTGTCCGGAAGTGGAGGTGACGTTGCGGGGAAGAACGGAGCCTTTGTTGGTGCATCCGGTGCAGACTGTGGAGACATTGATCGCGGCCGGTTCGGTGTCGATGCAGTCGGGTTAATGAGTAACGGGGGGAGGTGGAGGCCCACCTCTCCCCCCGCTCGACGATATCCTTACGGTTCCCGCATGCCCTCCGTCAGCGTCGGCACGATCCGCGACAGCATGTAAGCCAGCACCGTACGGCGTCCGACCTTGATGTCCGCAGTCACCGGCATGCCCGGAGTCATGCGGAACCCTGCCGGCAGGTTGTGCAGTTTCATTTCGTCCATCGATAAACCGGCTTTGAAGAACGCCGCGCCGCCATCTGCCTCGGGCTGCGACATCGCCGGCCGGCCAGGACGGTCGCGTCCGTTCTGCGGGCTGGAGAAGCTGTCAGCACTGACGTTTTCCAGCGACCCGGTCGCAAAGCCGTAGGTGGTGTATGGGAAGGTGTCGAACTTGATGACCGCATGGTTGCCCGTTTGGACGAAACCGGCATCGCGAGCCGGAATGCTGGCCTCGATCGCCAGTGGCGCATTGGTTGGCACCAGGGTGATCAATTCGTCGCCGGACTGCACCACCGAACCGACCGATACTTTGGCGACGCTCAACACCACGGCGTCACGATCGGCCCGCAGATCGACCAGGGTGCGGCGCAGGCGAGCTTTATTCTGCTGCTCCAACGCATCCGCCAGCTTCCGGCCTTGTTCGGTCAATTGCTGAGCGGTCTCGCCCATCACCTGCTGGATATAGCCGTCGCGTTCGGCGGTCATCCCCTGCAGATCGCTTTTCGCCGCGGCATTATTGGCAATTGCTGTCTGTAACGACCGGTTGACCTCCGCCCGTTGCGCCCCGGCATCAATGGTGTTCAGCTTACTGCCGATTTGCATCTGCTCCAACTGCTTGCGCATGTTCTCTTTCGTTTGCGCTGCGCGCAGTTCTTCGGTGTAGCTTGCAATGTCGCTTTCGGTTTGAGCAACCTTGGATTTGGTGCTGTCGATACGCTGCCGATAACTCTCCAACCGGGCGGCCCGTTCGGCATGTTTCTGGGCATAAATCATGGCTTGCAGTTGGCCGGCGGGGCTGCCGTTACCAAGATAAGGCCGGCCATGCGCCTCGGCTTCCAGCCGGTCCACCTCGGCTTGCAGGCTGGCAACCTGGGATTCCAAAGACTCCGCATCGGCGGCGACGAATGTTGGGTCCAGCATCGCCAGGCGGTCGCCGGCATGCACCAACTGGCCTTCACGCACGTCGATCTTACGCACGATAGCGGTCTCAAGCGGTTGCACCACCATGTTGGGTATTTTTGCGACGACTTTGCCGGGAACAGTAACAACCCGATCGACCGAGTAAAACCCCATGGTGCCGACCGCCGATAGAATAGTGGCGGCGATCACCCAAATCGTCAGGCGTCCGGTCATGGGAATGCGTTCCGCGATGACGGCGGCTGTGGGAGACTGGAACTCAAGCAAAGCCTGTGTAGTGGCGGACATTTCAAAAAATCCTTTCCATGGTGTTATAGCCAATCGGCGATCACTTTTACGCACGGATATTCCACATCCGTCATGGCCCGGCTTGTCCGGGCCACCCGTGACTGGATGGTGCCGCTATAGGTGGCCCGAACAAGCCGGGCCATGACGGTGAGACGCAAGATTCGGCCTCAACGTGGGTTGGTGTTACTGTGCGGCGGCAAGCATGTGGCGGTTTTGCTGGTGCCAGAGTTGCTGATAGACCGGGCAGCGGCCGATCAGCTCACGGTGCGGCCCGAGGTCCAGAACGCGGCCCTGATCCATCACCAGGATCGCGTCGCAATCGGTCAGCGAGGACAACCGGTGGGAGACGATCACCATCGTTCGCCCGGCGGCCATTTTCGCGAGATTGGCATTCACCAGTGCCTCACTTTCGGGATCTAAAGCACTGGTCGCTTCGTCCAGGATCAGGATGCGCGGATCGTGCACAAGCGCCCGGGCGATGGCCAGCCGTTGGCGCTGACCGCCGGAGAGGTTGGGAGAACCTTCCTCGATGATCGTTTCATAGCCGTTCGGCAGCCGCTCGATGAACTCCGCCGCACCGGCAAGTCTTGCGGCATGGACGGCATCGGACAGTGTCAAACCAGGGCGGCCAGCCAGGATATTTTCCGAAATGGTCCCGCGGAACAGGAAGTTCTCCTGCAACACCACGCCGAGGTTGCGCCGCAGATGCGCCAGGTTGATGTCGCGCAGATCGATGCCGTCGATGCTGAGGTGCCCTTGATAGTCGCGGGTGATCCCTTGCAGCAGGCGGGTGATGGTGGACTTGCCTGAGCCGCTGCGGCCAACGATGCCCAGGACCGTTCCCGGTCCGACCCCGAAGCTCAGCCGCTCCAGCGCAGGGTTGGAGGCTCCGGGGTAGCTGTAGGACACCTTGTTGAACGCAATCGCGCCGTGAAAGCGTGGGCGCAGGCCAGCCGCCGGATCAGCCGTTTCCGGGCGTTGGTTCAGCACAGAGGCTGCCAGAGCGGTCGCGGTGCGGACCTCGCCAATGTCCTCCATCAGCTTTGCTAGACTGGCCAACGGTTGAGCAACGCGGGCGCTGAGCATCATGAACGCAACCAGGCCACCGACCGCGACCGTCCCGGGATCGACCAGCGTGATGTAAGCGCCCACAAGCAACACGCCACGCTGCATGAAGCCTTCAATTGGCGTAATCAGCATCTGTGGCAGATTGGAGAATCGGCCGGCGGCGATTTTTGCCTGTGTCGCCTCGGCGACCCGGGCGTCCCAACGCTCTCTCTGTTGCGGCTCCAGTGCAAGAGATTTCACCGTGCGGATGCCGTGCAGGGTTTCGACCATGACACTGGATTTCGCGGTCTCAGCATCGATAAACCGCTTCACGCGCCGGCTCATGGGCTTCATGAACGCAACGATGATGCCGGCGATCAGGGCGGCCGCGATCAGAACCATCCACGACAGTGTCGGCTGCAGGACAAAAAGAATTGGTAGAAGAACGATCAGCGTGACCAGATCCAACATCGTCGTCAGCAGCTTTCCGGTCAGGAACTCGCGAATTTTGCTGATCTGCAGGCCGGTCATGGACCATATGTAGCCGGCCTGATGACGCTCAAAGTAGTCCAGCGGCAGCCGTAGCAGTCTTTGGAAGACATGCAGGTTCAGTTTGGCATCGACGCGGGCGCCGACGACCAGGATCAATTGGCGGCGGGCGTAACCAAGCAGGGTCTCGGACAGCAGCGCCACGCAGATCAGGATGGACATCAGGACCAGGGTGGACAGGCTTTGATGGGTCACAACCTGATCGATGACGGTCATCACCATTAGGGCCGGCAGGATCGTCAGAATGCTCAACACCAGGGATGCCAGCAGGACATCGCGCATCGCGTGCCGCTCCATCCACACCAGTTCGGCAACCCAGCCCAGGCTGAACGGAGCGTCCACGGCTGCGGCGGTACGCTTGGCGCGCATCAATACGGCTTCACCGCTCCAGACCTTCGCGAGGTCGTCACGGCCGACCGCGACATGGGGATCGGATGGCGTCAGGCGGGAATGCCGGATGAAGACGAGGTCACGTTTTTTGTCGTTGGCGACCATCAGGACGGCGCTGCCATCGTTCAACAGCAACACGACCGGAGACGACAGTTCCATGCCGATCAACTGCTTCCAAGGCAGGCGTACCGCTTTTGCCCAAAGGCCGCCACCACGCAGCCATTCGGTCAGCGCGGCGGGGGACGCCAGATCGCCGGCGGGAACGCGAAGGTCAGTGCGTTCAAGCTCGGCACCATGAAACCGCGCGGCTGCCGCGATCGCCATCAAACGAATTTGGATCGCCACCTCACCGCCCGGTGTGGGCAGCAAGCCTTCTTCGACTGTTTCCAGAATACCGGCTGCTTCGTCCATCGCCTTGCTCTCCCTGATCTGTGCAGCGTGCTCGCTGCGCCCGGGAGAGAAGTGCCATCGCAGGCCCGGGCCGGACGTGACCAGGGGCACACGAATTAACGAAAAACCGCCGCGGCAAAAAATTCCGGCAATCGACGTGAAACGTGACCGCTGTCACCTCGGGACTTCGACGGCCGGGGCATTGTCCGTCTCGCCAACTGCATCGGACTTACCCGGTTCAGTTAGAGGCATGACCGGATGACCATCCGGAAAGTAACGCGACACAACAGGAGAAGACAAATGGACCTCACCTTCAAGACCATCAACGACGCCGCCGACCCGACCTTCAACCAGGATCTCGGCATCAACAACAGTGGCAAGATTGCCGGATACTTTGGCAGCGGCATGCCGGGCCATCCCAACAAGGGCTATACTGTGAACTCCCCCTACGCCCAGGGCAACTTCACCAACGAAAACTTCCCGGGGTCCGCGCAGACCCAGGTCACCGGTATCAACAACAACGATCGCACCGTGGGCTTCTGGGTTGATGGCAATGGCAACAACTTTGGCTTCATCGACCACGACGGCCAGTTCACCAATGTGGTCGATCCGCTTGCCAAGGGTGCGGCAGCGGGTGGTTCGACGTTCGAACAGCTTCTTGGCGTCAACGACAAGGACGTATCCGTCGGCTTCTACAACGATGCTAACGGCAACGCCCACGGCTTCACCTACGACGCCAAGGACGGCAGCTTCGATGCAGTCAACGTTGCCGGATTTGCCAGCGTGACCACGACCGCGATCAACAATAAGGGCGATATTGCCGGGTTTGCCGCGAATGGCGGAGCGGACACATCGTTCATCAAGGATGGCAACAAGCTCGAATGGCTGACGGGTCCGAAAGGCGCGGTGTCGGTGCAGGCTCTTGGTATCAACAGCAGCGATGACGTCGTTGGATCGTTCACCGACGGTACCGGAGCAATGCATGGCTTCCTGTTCGATGAACAGTCCAAGTCCTACACCGTGATCGACGATCCGAACGGCGTGAAGGGCCCGACCGCGATGACGGTAGCCAACGGGATCAACGACAAGGGCCAGATCGTCGGCTTCTACCTTGATGCCAACGGCAATACTGACGGCATGCTGGTCACTGTATCCAACCACAAGAGCTGATGAAAGGATGACGAGCGTGGCGTCCGTTACTTAAGCGGACGCCACAGTCTTGTGCGCCTCAGGAACGGTGTTCGCGGAACAGACCGAGCTTCTCCTGGGCCACGCGGTCAGAATACCCGAACAGCACCAATTCCGTATCGGCTTGAAACACCAGTTCGCGCCAGGATGGGACGACCAAAGTGTCTCGCTCTTGCAGCGTTATTTCCTTTCCCCCAACCCGCGCGACACCTTTGCCCTCCACGACCACGAACACCGTGCCATCGGTGGATAACCTTGGCCGCGAGGTGAAGCCTGCGGGCAACAGCCGCACATGCGCCGAGATCGTTGGCATGACCGCGCCGCCATGGGCAGGGTTGGTAAACTCCAGGGCATGGCCGAAATGCGGATCGGGATCTCCGGACTGTGCCAGGTTCTCCAGACTCTCCCGCCATTCCGAATACGGATAATGGAACAATGGCTGCGCGCCAGGCCGCCGGTCGGACGCCGTTCCTCGCATCGGCCGCATGTTGCGACCATACCGCAACGTAGTGTCTCCGGGAGGCACGGTTTCCGGATGCGCCGATTCCGGCCAATGTTCGGCGAAGCTGGCGTCGAAGTGCATCACCGTCGGGATATCCAACCCGTCCAGCCAGATCATCGGCTGGGCCGAGGTATTGCCGTGATCATGCCACTGCCAGCCCGGTGTCAGCACCAGATCGAACGGCCGCATCACCGCTTTCTCGCCATCGACGGCGGTGAAAGCGCCTTCGCCCTCCATCACAAACCGCAAAGCGCATTGAGCGTGCCGGTGGCAGGGAGCGATCTCGCCCGGCAGGATCAACTGCAATCCGGCGTACAGACTGGATGTGGCGCAGGATGTGCCTGGAAGGCCCGGGTTCTCCATGATCAGCACACGGCGTTCCGCCTGGGCCGCGGTGATCAGGTCGCCGGCGCGCAACAGGTAATCCCGCGCATCGGCATAGGTCCACCGGTGCACTTGAGCAGGGGAGCGCGGTGTCGGCGTGACCAAGGCGCTCAGCACCTCCCACAGCGGATACAGGCTTTGCGGCTGCATTTCGGCGTACAGCGCCTTTAGTTGGGTGGCGGCGTCGTTGCTCAGGGCGGCTGACATGGCGGGTTCCTTTACGCGGGATAGATGAGGCTGTTCGGAATCATCTCGGAATCGAAGACCACGACCCGTTCGCTCAGACGCAGCCGGTCATCGGGCACCAGGACATCGTGGCAGACGGCGGACAACACGATCTCGGTTGGCTTGTCGATCAGCGTCTGCACCACCAGCAGATTGTGCCGGACGCGAACCGCGTCGCCATCGCGCGAGACAATCCGCAACGGCCCCGGAAACCGCCGGTAGGTGCGCGGCGCATACATCTGCGTCCGCGTCAGCCCCATCACCCGATCGATCAGCATTCCCCGGCTGTCCGCATAGATCGTAGAAAGTGTATATCCAGCCTCGTAATTCTCCCGTGGGATCACGCGGTAGATGCAATCTTCGGTGAAGAACGCCGGCCATTCGTTCAGCCGCACCTCGTCCAGCACCGCGTAGTAATCGTCATAGAAATCGCGGATCGCGTCCCGGTCGATCATAGCCCCATGACCTCCCGCCAGTAACGATACATGCCGCGAATACCGACCTCGGTCGCCATGTGGTCGGCGCTTGCGAAGTCGCGACCGCCCATCGTCACCAGTGCGGACTCCTCGACGGAATGTGCAAAACCTTGCTGGTTCATCTCGATGATCTCGCTGTCGTCGGCCGACACCAACCCCGCCGGGCCAAACAAATTGGCCTGCCGTGTTCGCCGCAACCGCATCTCTGCCGTGTCATCCGCATAGCACCAGTGGGTCCAATGAAAGTCGAACCCGTCCGGCCCTGTCGGCACGATCTGCCGCGTCGTCAGCGAGTTCACCTGCTGCTGCAGAATCGCGCTCGGGAACAGGGTGATCATGCCAACCGTGTCCTCGCCGGGGAACTCCTTCACCACGTCCAACAAGCGCGGATCGGCCAGCTTGATGTCGCCTTTGTAGTTACGCATGTCGGCGGTGACATCGTTGACCTCCTGCTCTCCCCGACGGCTGCGCAGGATGCCGTGGCGGCCAGTTTCATCCACTTCGGTGGCGGATTTCTGGTCGGCGCGGAACAGGCCGAAGGTAACGAAGAACACGTGCAGCAGGGACGCGTGATACGGGTCCTTGATATTTTCCTGCATCAGCTTCCAGTTTCCCGGGATGTGCTGGCGGTTGTAACCGAGCACTTCGAGTTTCCGCCCGTCATAGACACGGGTGTAATGTTGCCAGAACCGCTCGCCCAGATATTCCCGGAACGGTGGCGTATCGTCCGAGAAAGTCGCCCAGACCAGGCCGTTGACAACCTCCACCCGCAGTTTGCGAAGGCCGTGATTTTTCGGATCGAAGTCGGGAGGCATACCGCCCTGGCCACGGACCCCCCGGCGGAACGGCGCGCCCTGCAGGTCACCGCGCAGACTGTAGTTCCACTGGTGGTAGGGGCAGAGCAGGTCTTTCACATGCCCCTTGCGCTCCTGGCAGAATTTGACGCCGCGGTGGGCGCAGCGGTTCTCCACCACGCTGACCTCATCGGCTCCGCTGCGCACCACAACGACCGGGCGTTCGCCCAGGGTGGTGGTCTTGAAGTCGCCAACCTTGGGGATCTCGGCTTCCAGCGCGCAGTACAGCCAATGCGGGCCATACCAGACCCGCTCCAGTTCCAAGGCATAGACGTCCGGATCGGAATAGACCCAGTAAGGCACTCGGCCCGCGGCATCGTTCGGCCAGGTTCGTTCGATCGGGTTCATGGCGCGCCTCCGACGGCATTTTTGGCCTCCGAACCGGGCCATGTCAAAACACAGACCATCACACTGATAGACAGCGCCTGGACGGACGGCCGGTAACTTGCGAAGCTTCCCGAAAGCGGAGGAAACAAATGCCAATTTCGGTTCTGCCCAGCGGCGCGGCGCTCGGTGCCGAGATTGATGTCGATCTGTCGCAATCCATTGACGACGCGATGTTCAGGGAAATCGTGGATGCGTTCCACGACAACATCGTCGTCGTCTTCCGCAATCAGCATCTGTCCAACGCGCAACACGTGGCGTTCAGCCGCCGCTTCGGCGAACTGGAAATCCACATCGTCAAAAAATACCTGCTGTCGGATTATCCGGAAATCCTGTTGGTCACCAACATCCGAAACGACGCCGGCGAGAATATCGGTCTGGCCGATGCCGGCTTCACCTGGCACAGCGACGTGTCCTATCGGAAGCACCCGAGCCGCTGCTCGTTGTTGTATGCGATCGAGGTCCCTGAAATGGACGGAACAACGCTCGGCAGCACGCTCTTCGCCAACACGATCCGCGCCTATGAGGCATTGCCGCGGTCGATGAAAACCTGGCTGACCGGCCGCAAAGCGATCCACCGCTATTCCGAACGGATGCGCGTCGCCAACAGCCCGCGCCCGAAGCTAACGGCGGCTCAGTTGGCTGAAACGCCCGACATCGCCCACCCGATCGTCCGCACGCATCCGTTCACCGGCCGCAGGTCGCTGTATGTCACCAAGGGCGAGTGCATCGGCATCGAAGGGGTGCCGGATGACGAGGGCAGGGCGGTGATCGAGGCACTGCACGACCACTGCATCAAGGACGCGTTCCTGTACCGGCACACATGGCGCGTCGGCGACTTGCTGATGTGGGACAACGCTGCGGCGATGCATCTGGCGATCTGCGATTACGACCTGCCGCAGCGCCGGCTGATGCACAGGACGACGGTAATCGGTTCTGTGCCGTTTTAGGGGCGAGGCTGCGGGCAAGTTCAATTTTGATCACCGCCGCCCCCAATCATGCGGTCACCGGCCTGGCATCCGCATTCACCGCACCAGTTCCACCTGAACGCCAACGGCGTCCGCCACATTCAACCAATCGCGGTCGGCCGTCAGAATTACCTGTCCGCTGCGCTGGCCGAGCGCGAGGCAGATCCTGTCCCCCATCGACAACCCAAAGGGCCGGGTTAAATCTGCCATCAAGGCGGACCGCACCGCCAAATCTTCGTCCACGGCAATCAAAGTCACCGGCAGCCTATCGGACAGCGACTCCGCCTGAGCCTTGGCGCCGCGCAGAACGTATTTCGTCGCAACTTCGGCGAAGTTGACCGTGGTCATCGTCGCACCCTCGATCAGCGCATCCGCCACGCGTTCCTTGCCCGGTTCGGACAGCAGGAACGCCAGCAAGGCGGAGGCATCCAGGATCATGCGGCCAAATCGCCTTCACGGGCTGCTTCCTCACGGCGTTCGGCCAGGAAGCGATCCACGGTTTCGCCAGAGCCGGCAAATACGTCGCGGGCTTCGTCCTGTAGGTCGGTCAGGACATTGCGCAGCACACGTATACGGATTTCGCCGCCGACGACGGACACCATGACCGGACCGCCGTGCTCAAGGCCAACTTCACGCCGTATATAAGCGGGTATGTTCATCTTGCCCCCTTCGGAGACCCTTGCGACAGAACCCATCATGGCACCCAATAGTTAACAAATACCTAACATCGGCATGGTTACCATAAAAATTATCGGAACCAAACCCTTTTTAGGGCAAGATATCAGACTTGTGCCCCATCCGCCCCCCCCTTGCACAGGTCGCGTCCACCGTGCAATCAGGCGCTGCAATTAGTCTGGGGACACAGGCGCATGCCCGGCGTTTCTCGATTCCCCATACGTAAAGGATCACAAGCATGCGCCTAGCGGTGCTGAAAGAACGGCGAGCCGCCGAAACGCGCGTCGCAGCGACCCCCGACACGGTCAAAAAGCTGATCGCGCTCGGTTTGACCGTCGCGGTTGAAACCGGGGCAGGAGTCACTGCCGCGATCTCCGACGCCGAATTCGCGGCTGCCGGTGCGGAAATCGCCGCCGATCCGGCCTCCACCCTGGCCGGTGCCGGCGTGGTCTTCGCGGTGCAAGCCCCAAACCCCGAGGAGCGGGCGCTGATCCAGCGCGGTGCGTTGTTGGTGTGCATCGCCGGTGCGTTCGCTGATCCCGAACTGATACCGAGCCTGGCCGCCGCCGGCATCGATGCCGCCGCAATGGAATTGCTGCCGCGCATCACCCGCGCCCAGTCGATGGACGTGCTGTCCAGCCAGGCGAACCTCGCCGGCTACCGGGCGGTCGTGGAATCCGCGACGACGTTCCAGCGCGGGTTCCCGATGATGATGACCGCCGCCGGCACCGTTCCGCCGGCCCGGGTGTTCGTCATCGGCGCCGGGGTTGCCGGTTTGCAGGCCATCGCGACTGCTCGGCGCCTGGGTGCGATCGTGTCCGCGACCGACGTGCGTCCTGCCGCCAAGGAAGAAATCAAGTCGCTCGGTGCCACCTATGTGGGCGTCGAGGACGCGGAAACCGCCACTCAGACCGGTGCCTACGCCCGCGAGATGACCGATGCGTTCCGCCAGAAGCAGGCCGAACTGATGGCCACGACTATTGCCAAGAATGACATCGTCATCTGCACGGCGCTGGTGATGGGCCGCAAGGCGCCCGTTATTGTCACCCAACCGATGGTCGATAGCATGCGCGCCGGCAGCGTGATTATCGATCTCGCGGCCGAAGCCGGTGGCAACTGCGCGGCGACCGTCCCCGGCCAAAGCACCACGACAGCGAACGGCGTTACCGTCCTTGGCTACGCCAACTGGCCCGGCCGCATTCCGGTTGCCGCCTCGGCACTGTATGCCCGCAATCTGCTGACCTTCCTGACCACGTTCTGGGACAAGGACAGCAAGGCGCCGAAACTGCCGGAGACGGACGACATTGTTAAGGGCGTCATGCTGACCCGCGGCGGTGCCATCGTTCACCCGAATTTCCTGCCCCAACAGGCTGCCTGAGCGTCTGGAGACCAAACGCAGATGAACCCCAATCAACTGGCAGACGAAGCCGCGCGCCTCGCTGGCAATGCGCTGGAACTCGCCGACCATGCCCGGACGATAGCGATGAACGTGTCCACAAGCGTGGCACCGGAGGTGAACCCCTTCATCTTCCTGCTCGCCATTTTCCTGATGGCCTGCTTCGTCGGCTACTACGTCGTGTGGAACGTCACCCCGGCGCTGCATTCGCCGCTGATGGCGGTGACGAACGCGATTTCCTCGGTGATCGTCGTCGGCGCCATGTTGGCGACCGGTCTTGCCACCTCCGGCTGGGCGATGTTTTTCGGATTCATCGCCGTCACCCTGGCCTCGGTGAATATTTTCGGAGGGTTCATGGTGACGCAACGCATGCTCTCGATGTTCAAGAAGAAGCAATAAGATGTCCGCCAGTCTGACTTCTCTCGCTTATCTGGTCGCGGCCGTCCTGTTCATCCTGGCGCTGCGCGGTCTTTCGTCCCCGGTTACCTCCCGGGAGGGTAACCGCTTCGGCATGATCGGCATGACCATCGCCGTGGTCGCGACCTTGCTTCAGCACGGTATGAGCGGCTGGGGTTATGGGCTGATCCTGTGCGGCATTCTGATCGGCGGCGGTATTGGGATCACGGTCGCGCAGCGCATCCAAATGACGGCGCTGCCGCAACTGGTCGCGGCATTCCACTCGTTGGTCGGCTTGGCCGCGGTGTTCGTGGCGGCGGCGGCGTTGAACGCCCCCGAGGCCTTCAACATCGGCACCCCCGGCGCGATCCACGCGGAAAGCCTGGTCGAGATGTCGCTCGGCCTGGCCATCGGCGCGATTACATTTTCCGGCAGCCTGATCGCGTTCGCCAAGTTGCAGGCGCTGATGAAGGGTGCGCCGATCACGTTCAAATTCCAACATCAACTGAACCTCGGACTCGGCATCTTGCTGCTGATCCTGGTGGTCTCGTTCGTGATTTCGGGCGGTCATCAGGTGTTGTTCTGGATGATCGCGGTTCTGGCGCTGGGCCTCGGCTTCCTGCTCATCATCCCGATCGGCGGCGCCGACATGCCGGTCGTGGTGTCGATGCTGAACTCCTATTCCGGCTGGGCGGCAGCGGGCATCGGCTTCACAATCCAGAATTTGGCACTGATCATCACCGGTTCGCTGGTTGGCGCGTCGGGCGCGATCCTGTCCTACATCATGTGTAAGGGCATGAACCGCAGCATCATCAACGTGTTGCTGGGCGGTTTCGGTTCGGAAAGCGGCGGCGCGGCGGCGGCGGGAGCCACCGGCGATCAGAGCGTGCGTGCCGGCAATGCCGAGGATGCGGCGTTCATCATGAAGAACGCGTCGAAAGTTATCATCGTGCCGGGTTACGGCATGGCGGTCGCACAGGCTCAGCATGCGCTGCGGGAAATGGCGGATACGCTGAAGAAGGAAGGGGTGGAGGTGAAGTACGCCATCCATCCGGTCGCCGGCCGTATGCCGGGCCATATGAACGTGCTGCTGGCCGAGGCCAACGTGCCTTACGACGAAGTGTTCGAGCTCGAAGAGATCAACAACGAGTTCTCCACCGCTGACGTTGTGTACGTCATCGGCGCTAACGACGTGACCAACCCGGCCGCGAAGACAGATCCTTCCTCGGCGATTTACGGCATGCCGATTTTGGATGTTGAAAAGGCGCGGACGGTCCTGTTCGTGAAACGCTCGATGGCGTCGGGTTATGCCGGGGTGGACAACGTCCTGTTCTTCCGGCCGAACACGATGATGCTGTTCGGCGACGCCAAGAAGATGACGGAAGAAATCGTGCAGGCGCTGAATCACTGATCGGGTGAGCGGGAGGCGGATCGGGTTCCGCCTCCCCTCTCAGTCGAATTCCGTCGCCAACCCCGGTTCCCGCCAATGCGCGAACATTCGGGTGATGTGAATCGGTAACGTCCGGCGCATCGACAAATCCCCGGGCACATCGGCCTCGGCGAACCAGCCGACCTCGCTCGTTTCGATACTGGTCGTGGGTGATCCGCCCTCCAACGCGCAGATAAAGAACATCCGCACGATCGAGAACGCCAGCGGAGGATGCACCTGCCGAGCACGGTCCCACACCGCCGCCAGTTTCACCGCACGAACATGATAGCCGGATTCCTCGAAGACCTCGCGCACGGCGGACTGGGCCGGGGTTTGGTTGACATCGGCCCATCCGCCCGGCAGCGACCAGCGGTGCTCATCGACGGTTTCCCGCACCATCAGAATGCGCCCCTCGGAATCGAACACCGCGGCCCGGACGCCGACTTTCGGGGTCGCGTATCCTGTTTCGGCGTCGAATAACTGCTCGATGCGGCCAAGATCCGCGCTGGTGTGCTCCGCCATGATCCGAGCGGACAGACGGCGCAGGGCGGCGTAACGGTCGCGGTCGAACGGGTCCTGGCTGAATGTCAGGCCGGTTTGCGCGACGGCCTGAATCTCGCGCGCCCATACCAGCCAATCAGGGTCCGGCATGGATGTATCCTATAATCAAAAGGGCGCGCACAGGACGGCGGCCACACGTGTCAACCGGCCGATTCCGTCACCAGCGCCATCTCCGCGGCATGAGAACCGGCGATCTCGGCTTCCGTCAGCACCCGCCAGGTCCCGTTCATCAGCACTTCGCTTGGGCGGAACCGCGCTTTGTAGGCCATCTTCCGGCTTTCCGGCACCCAATAGCCCAGATAGACATACGGCAAGCCCAACGCGCGCGCGCGATCGATCAGCCACAGCACCGCGTGTGTCCCAAGCGAGCGCTTTTCCAACCCGGGTTCGAAGAAGCTGTAAACCGCTGATAGTCCGTCGCCCAACTTGTCCGTCAGGCACGCACTCAGCAGCCGGTCCTGGTCGTCGCGGAATTCGATGATGAAGGTTTCGATCGGCGTGTCCTCGACCATCGCGCGATAGTCGTAGAAACTCATGCTCGCCATGTCGCCTTCGCCGTGGCGGACCTTCTGGTAGCGTTGAAACAACTGAAACTGCTCGGCAGTCGCTCGGGCCGGGACACGGTATCCCTCCAGACCCGCATTCGCCTTGGCGATCTTTCGCAATGTCCGGTCCGGCAGAAACGAATCGACGGGAACACGGATCGGCACGCACGCCTGGCACGACGGACACACCGGCGCGTAGGCAATATTGTGGCTGCGGCGGAACCCGGCTCGGGACAAACGATCATGCAGCGCCTCGGCACCCGGCCCGGCGATCTCGGTCACCACCTTGCGTTCGATGCGGCCCGCCAGATACGGGCAGGGCAGCGGCGCTGTCGTGTAGAAAAACTGCGGCCGGCGAGGGGGCTTGTATAAGCTCACAGAAGCCCGGCTCCCGCGCCTGCCGTCAACGCCCTGACCCGCACCACCACCAAACCGCTCACCAGATCGTGCAGGGTGCGATGGCTCGTGGTGAACAAGGCCACCACCAGCAACAGGCCGGACGTGGCCAGCGTCAGGTAGAACAGCAGCACCGATATCAGCGCCTGCAGGCCGGTCGGCGGGCCCAGATCATAGTCGCGCCGCACCGTCAGCCCCATCATCTGCTGGCCGGGTGTCGCGCTGGAGGCACCGAGCAGCGACAGGAAATGGTAGCAGAACGGGACGAACGGCAGGATGGCCATGGCCCCGAAACCGAGGCCGAAGGTCAGGAACCCGAACATCACCAGGACCCACCACAAGGCGAACAGCAGCACCGCGATCAGGAAGGCGTCGAACACCCACGCGATGCAGCGGCGGGACATGACGCCCTCGGTCAGGAAGTACCTATCGGGGTAGGGTGTGCCAAAGCTCATGGGATCAACCGAATCGTTCCAGTGACGTCGGCCGCCACCGGCCCGAGTATGATTGTAGCACCGTCGCGCCATCGTATGGCAAAATCTCTCGCATGCGTGCTGAACGGATTGCCCGATTGACCGGGGGTGATCATGAAAAGACTGCGATCAAGGTCGGCCAGATCATAGACGCCCCGATAGGCGGCGCCATGCACCGATTGGAAGGCTGCGTTGGCGCCGCCGCGATCCAGGGTGTTGTCATCGCCAGGGCTGGGGATGCTGATCGTGGTGAGCGAGCCGAGTACCGGAATCGAACGCAGGAAGGGATGCGCGAACACGGCCTGATGCGCGTCCCCCCAGCGCCATGCCGCCGGATCGTTTCCGAATCGGGCGCTCAAACCCTGCATCGCCTCCGTCAGCGAGTCGCGCAGCATTGGTTCGCAATCCCCGTCGCACCAATGAGCACCGTCCGGAGTCAGCACCGACGCCACGAAGTCCGAAATCGGCGCCCCGACGCCCGACGTCAGGCCGGCATGGCGCAAGACCGCCGCGTAGAATGCGTCCATCCAGGCATTGAAGATCAGCGGCGCGGGCGAGTCCATCACCGCCGATCCATCCCATTCGCGCAGCAATCCGATGGCCTGTTCCGAAGCGCCTTTGACTGCGAGCAGCGTCGGCAACACCTGCCGGGCGAAGCCATCCACGGTATCCACCTGCATCGCGGCAAAGCCGGCTGCGGTGTGCCGATCGGACGTCGCCAGCATCGCGCGAATGCGTTTGGCCCGCCAGTCACCGAACGTGTCGCGGCCCATGAACACAGGAAAATCGGCTGGCCAGACAGGCTCGTTCGCGTTCACCAGACGGCCGCTGGCGGGGGAGATGCTGTGCGGCAACTGCTCGCCGGAGGCCCAGCCGACCCAATCGTAACGTCCGTCACCCGGCACCGGCGCCGACCCGTCGCCGGCCTTGCGGATCGGCACGCGGCCGGTGATGAACAGCCCGATGGTTTTGGCATCCGCCACCAGCAGGTTCTGCACCGGCGACGAAATCGTCGAATCTGCCGCCCCGGCCTCTTGCACCGTCGCCGCCCGGTTGAGCGCCAACAGTCCGGCGGCGGCGGTGTCGCCGGGTTGCAGATTGGCCATCGCCACTGCCATGATCGGGCCGTCCGGGTGGTCTAAATCGCTGATCACCGGCCCATGGCGGGTTTCGCGAACGGTTATCACCACATCGGCCTGGCCGCGCACCTTGATCCGCTCCTCCCGCACGACGAATGGTTTGGGGCCGTCCGGGGTCTGGTATTCTCCCGGCCCGGCGGCGGTTTCGACAAAAATGTCCTGCACGTCGGCGCCGGTGGTCGTGAACGTCCAGCCGATCTTGCCGTTGTGTCCGATCACCAGGAACGGGACGCCCGGCGCGGTCGCTCCGGCCAAGGTCCAGGGTGCCGCGCCGGCGATATCGATCCGCGCGAGGTACCAAATGCCGGGAAAGCCGAACGCCAGATGCGGATCGCCGGCCAACAAGGGCGCGCCCGTCGCGGTATGGCGTCCATCGACCGCCCATTCGTTCGACGCCGAGGATGGCAATGTATAAGGCGCCGGGAAATCCGGCAGCACCGCGTTCAGCCGCGATGCAGCCAGCGCGAACCGCGACAGTGGCTCATTCATCGCATCCGGCGCCGTCACGCCCGGCTGGCGCGGCCAAAGCTGATCCAACAGCGTGGCCGGCACCTTTCCGGCGAGTGCCTGCCGCGCCAACTCCTGCCGCCAGTTCATCGACAGCCATAGCCCCATGGTCTTCGCCCAGAGCAGGCTGTCGGTTGCCTCCCATTTTTCCGGCGTGCCGAGGACGAGAAACTCCGGGGCGATGAACCGGCCTTTGCGATCGATCGCGGCGTTCACGCCGCGCGCATAGGCTTCCAGCACCGCCCGTGTGTCGGCCGGCAATGCGGCCAAATCTGCGACCGCGTGCTGGCGCAGGCCCAAAGTACGCATCATGCGGTCGATCGGCAGTGTCGCCGGCCCGGCGATCTCCGACAGCCGGCCCGAGGCCGCTCGGCGCATCAAGTCCATCTGGAACATCCGGTCGCTGGCATGCAGAAAGCCCAGCGCGGCGGCGGCGTCCTGCTCCGATCCGGCGCGAACGCGCGGCACTCGGTCGGCATCGTAGGTGATATCGACCGCGCCCGACAGCCCGGGGATCTGAACGGTCTGCTGCCGGCCGGGCAGCGTCAGCCAGATCGCGCCGGCCAGGGATGCCGCCAACAGCAGGATCAACACGCCGACGCCAGCCAGCACGCGGGTAAATGTTCGGACCAGGGAATTCATGTGTATCAACGTGGCCCGGCAAGGGGTGCCCGGGAAGTGATGAGATGACGAAATTCGCGAGCGTCTTACGAAATATGCGGCCAGCGGCGGGTATTTGACAAAAGGCGTGATTGATGGCTTGCAGGCGCCCCGGTACGCAATAATATTGTGCGTCTCGTCGCGGCCAGGAAACGTCTGTTCAAAATATAAGCCATGAAGCCGCCCAACTCCGACACACCGATTCTGCTCGATGCGATTGATCGCCGCATCCTTTCCTCGCTGCAGGAGGACGGCCGCATGACCAACGTGGACCTGTCCAGGCACGCGGGCATCTCGGCACCACCTTGTCTGCGCCGGGTGCGCGCGTTGGAGGAGGCGGGCGTCATCCGTGGCTACCACGCCGACACCGATCCGCAGAAACTGGGCTGGGAAATCACCTTCTTCGCCGTCGTCGGACTGGAGAGCCAGAAGGAAGCCGTGCTGTCCGCGTTCGAGCAGCTCGCCGGCAGTTGGGCCGAAGTGCGGGAGTGTCATATGATCCGCGGCGGCGGCGACTTCCTGCTGAAACTGGTGGCACGTGACACCGCGCACGAGAATCAGCTCACGCAAAAACTGACCGGTTTGCCCACCGTCAGCCGGGTCCAGACTCTTCAGACCATTCGCACCAGCCGCAGCCTGTCCGGCGTTCCGCTTTAGGCGCGCGGTTTTGCGGGCTTATCGCCGTGCCGGCGGCGGTTGCGCCGCACGGCAGCCAGACCGGCAAGTCCCGAACCGATCAAAAACAGGCTGGCGGGTTCCGGCGCCGCCGTTGCGCTAACCGTCGATCCGGCGCTGCTGCCATCCGGCAAGGTTCCGGTGAACGGGTGGCTGTGGATTTCACCGTTGCCGGTGTAGCTCGCCGCCACCAGGGTGCCGTCGATAGGCGAGCTGTTAGTCACCGACGCCAGAGGGGCGAGCACCGACCCGCCGAACTCAGTTGGAAAATTCAGGCTGGTCGCATTGACAAAATTCCACAGCACGGTGGCGGCGTAGCCGGTGGGATTGTTGAAATTCACGCTGTTCGGCAGCGCGAACGCGCAGTTGGTGGACACGCAGCTATCGACGTTCACGTTGATAATCACAGTCGTCGCACCGCCCAGATTGACGGTAACGGTCGAATTCGCCGTGAACAGCGACGTATTGATGTCGAAGACCGCCTCCCCCGCGTTGTTCGGCGCGGCATTGAAGATCAGGGCATTGCGCGACGCCGTCGCCGTGCTGTTCGCCGTGAGCGTATCCAATTGCGTGGACAACGCTGTTAATGGCGTCTGGAAGGTGCTCGCGAACGAACCGAGCGTGCTGACGGGCGCCGTGAGGCTGAGGCTGCCGACCTTGGTCGCGGTGGCGCCACCGTTCAGGTTCAGGTTGCCCCTGTTGCCGGTATAGGTCAGGGAGCCGCCGCTCAGGCTGATTGTGCCGAAATTGCTGCCATTCAGCGCGACGGTGCCGCCGCCGTTCAGATTCAGGTTGGCGCTGTTGCTGCCGTTGATCCGCACCGCTGTGCTGCCGCTGGCGTTGATCCCCCCGCTGTTGGCGCCGGTATAGACGCTGCCGCCACTGTTCAGGGTCAGGTTGCCGCTGTTGCTGCCCCCGACCGTCATCGAAGCCGTCGCACCGCTCAGGTTGCCGCTGTTGTTGCCGCCCACATAGGCCGATCCACCGCCGTTGAGGTTGAACGACACGTTGTTCGTGCCGCCGATGGCAACCCCGCCGCCGTTGTTAATGTTGAAGTTTCCGCCAGCGGTGGCGTTTCCGTAAACCGACAGAGCGGCGAACGAGGACGCGGCGACGCCGGCCGGATTGTTGTTGAAGGTGGCACCGCCGACCAGATTGCCGCCTACCACCGTGCGCCCCTCGACATCCGAGGTGCTGCTGAAATTGCCGAAGATCACGGCGTCGAACTGGCTGAAGATCGTCGCGTCGGTCAGCGTGCCCGCCTGTGCCGGTCCATTTGCAACGGTGGCCCCGGCCATCGCCATCACGGCCAGTCCGGCAAGTCGGGATGTGATCGTGGCCATGGCGGTTGGGGAGACTCCGAAACGAGGCTGAGATTATGTCGGAGTTAGTCTCATTATTTCAAGTAGATTCTTTAATTGCTTGGATTCAGCTACCTTGGGTTGTTATTGCGGCATTCCCCTTGACCGCCACGGTAGGTCTTGTATCTCCCCCGTTGCCGGACTCGCCCGTGGACTCAACCGGTCCGGCGTATGCAACCGATCGGAAACCGATGCCCGACTCTTCTTCAACCAGCGATACGGTCGTCCCTCCGCCGTCGATCATCCCGGTGCTGAGCGTGATCGTTCCGTGCTTCAACGAACGCCCGAATGTCGCGCCGATGATCGCGGCGTTGGACGCCGCACTGACCGGCGTCGCCTGGGAGGTCATCTATGTGGATGACAACAGCCCCGACGGCACGACGCAGGAGGTGCGGCGCATCGCTCGGTTGGACTCCCGGGTGCGCTGCATTCGCCGGATTGGCCGCCGTGGCCTGGCCTCGGCGGTGATCGAGGGGGCGTTGTCTTCCTCGGCCGACTACGTGGCGGTGATCGACGGCGACCTGCAACATGACGAAACGCGCCTGCCCGTCATGCTGAAAGCCTTACGTACCGGTGCCTACGATATTGCCGTCGCCAGCCGGCATGTGGCGGGCGGCGACAATGCCGGCCTGTCCGGCCGCTTCCGCCACGTTCTGTCCGATGGCGGCATCTGGCTGGCGCAGGCGTTCATGCCGGTTCGCCTGACCGACCCCATGAGCGGCTTCTTCATGCTGCCGCGTTCACTGTTCGAGGACCTCGCGCGCGGCCTGAACGGCCAGGGCTTCAAAATCCTGCTCGACCTGATCCTCAGCAGCCCGGCTCCGTTGCGGGTGCTGGAAGTCCCGGCCCGGTTCCGCGAGCGCGCCGCTGGTGAAAGCAAAATGGACGCTCTGGTCATGGTCCAGTTCGCCGGTCTGCTGCTCGACAAGGTGTTGGGCGGATTTCTGCCGCTGCGTTTCTTCTCCTTCGCGCTCGTCGGAGCCCTCGGCATCCTCGTCCACCTCGCCGTGCTCGGTTTGTTGCGAGAGAGTACCATGTTGGGATTCGAAACCGAGCAGGCACTCGGGACGGTGGTTGCGATGGTGTTCAATTTTCAGCTCAACAATGCTGTCACCTATCGGGACCAACGCCTGAAAGGTCCCCGGCTGTGGCGCGGTTTGCTGCTGTTCATGATCGTGTGCGGCTTCGGCGCGGTTGCCAATGTCGGCATCGCGCAGATGCTGTATGAACAGCATACCAACTGGACCGTCGCGGGCGGCATCGGTGCGATGATCGGTGTGGTGTGGAACTATGCGGTGTCGGCGACGCTCGTCTGGCGCACCCGGTGAACCGGCTGTCCGCCGCGCTGGCGGCGGTGACGCTGATCCGACTGGTGGTGGCGGCGACCGCGCCGCTGGCTCCGGATGAGACGTATTACTGGGTCTGGTCACATGCCCTGGCGGCGGGATACCTCGATCATCCGCCCATGGTGGCGCTGTGGATCAAGGCGGGGACGCTGATCGCGGGGCAGACCGCTCTGGGTGTCCGGCTGGTGGGGCCGCTGGCGGCGGCACTGGCGTCGTGGATGCTGTTCGATACCGGCCGCGTCCTGTTTCCCGGCACGAAAGCGGGCGTTGTCGCGGCGGTGCTGTTGAACGCGTCGCTGCTGCTGGGTGTTGGCACCGTCATCATGACTCCCGATTCGCCGCTGCTGTTCTTTTGGACCGCGACACTGTGGGCGATGGCTCGTCTGGCGGCTGGCGGGGAAGGGGGCTGGTGGCTGGCGGCGGGCGTGTTCGGCGGTCTGGCGTTGGACAGCAAATACACCGGGCTGTTCCTGTGGGTCGGCGTCGGGCTGTGGGTTCTGCTGGTCCCTGCCGTTCGGTTTTGGCTGCGGCGCTGGCAACCCTGGGCGGCTGGCGCGATCGGGCTGGCGTTGTTTTCGCCCGTCCTGGTGTGGAATGCGGAGCATGGCTGGGCCGGGTTCGCCAAACAGGGCGGCCGCGTTGGCGACTGGAAGCCAGCCCGCGCGGTGGGGTTTCTCGCCGAGTTGGTGGGCGGGCAGATCGGGTTGGCGACTCCGCTGGTGTGGGCGTTGTGTATGATCGGGCTTGTTGTGGCGGTTCGCCGATCATGGCGCGGACGCGATGCCGGTTGGCCGCTGCTGGTGGCGCTGTCGCTGCCGCCGGTGCTGGTGTTCGTGCAACATGCGGTCGGCGACCGGGTGCAGGGCAACTGGCCGGCGATTATTTATCCCGCCTTGGCGGTAGCGGCGGGCGGCATGGCCGTGCCGAAACGGTGGTGGACCGGTGCCGCCGGACTGGGGTTCGCGATCACCGTGCTGGCCTACGTGCAGGCCACGACCGGACTGATCCCGTTACCGCCGAAACTCGATCCGATCGCGATGCGGCTGGCCGGGTGGGATGCTGTGGCGAAGCAGGTGTCTCGGAAGGCGAGAGATGCCGCATTCGTCGCGGTGGATGGGTATGCGGTTGCGAGTGAACTGGCCTGGTGGATGCCGGGCGGGGTGCCGATTGTTGGAATGGATGACCGGTGGAAGCTAACCGATCTGCCCGTTGCGACGATGATGCATGGGTCCGGACTGCTGGTGCGGGATGCGCGCCGTACTGACGCGCCCGATGCCGCGCTGTGGGCGACGGCGGAACAGATCGGCACCGCGACCCGTCCAAGCGGGGCGTTCGCCATCTACCGGGTGACCGCGACGGCCAACGCCGAACAAGCGATGTTACTGCCGCAGCGGTAAATTGCTGACCCCGTATCTGATCGGGCCTTCTACGACTCCGTCCGCGAAACCTCCAGCACATGATCGGCGATCGCCAGGGACGCGGTCAGGCCCGGGCTTTCAATCCCGAACAGGTTGATCAACCCGGGCACCCCGTGCGTCTGCGGCCCCTGCACGACAAAATCCTGGCCCGCGGCGCCCTTCGGCACTGTCTTGGGACGGATACCGGAATACCCTGGTTGCAATCCGCCGTCCTTCAATCCCGGCCAGTACCGCCGCACCGCCGCGTAGAAACTGTCCGATCGGGACGGATCGACAGTGTAATCGATCGAGTCGATCCACTCCACATCAGGTCCAAACCGAGCCTGACCGCCCAGATCGACCGTCAGATGCACGCCCAGACCGCCCGGCACCGGCACCGGATAGATCAACCGCGAGAACGGTGATTTACCGGTCAGGGTGAAATAGTTGCCCTTCGCATAATACGCTCCCGGTACCCGATCCGGCGGCATCCCGGCGATCCGCCCCGCCAGGCCAGGCGCATGCAACCCGGCGGAGTTGATCAGTAACCGGCACCGCAGCGTCATCGGATCGGCACCACCAACATCGATCTCGATCCCGCGCCCGGCCACGCGTCCACCGAGCACGGGGCTGTAGAAGACCGGCACGGCTCCGGCGTTCTCGGCGTCGCCTTGCAACGCAACCATGTATCCGTGCGAATCGATGATGCCGGTGGCGGGTGAGAACAGCGCGCTGGTGCACACCAGGTTCGGCTCCATCGCCACCGCCTCGGCGGCGGTCAATACCCGCATGCCCTCGACGCCGTTGGCTTCCGCCCGCTGTTTGATCCCGGCCAGCAAGGCGTCTTCCTGCGCGCTGGTCGCTACGATCAACTTGCCGCAGTTGATGTGTGGCACGCCTTTCTCGATGCAATACGCATACAGCTTCCGCCGCCCGGCGACGCAGAATCGAGCCATCAGGCTGTTGGCGGGGTAGTAGATGCCGGCGTGGATGACCTCGCTGTTGCGGGATGAGGTTTCGGTTCCGATCGCCTCGGCCGCTTCCAGGATGATGACCTCTCGCCCGGCCATCGCCAAAGCGCGTGCCACCGCCAGGCCGACGACCCCGGCACCCACAACGACGCAATCGACTTCCTCCACGCCTGATTCCTCCTGGTAAAACGTTGGCTGACGAACGGTTGTCCAACGGGTTAGGCTGGGTGCGAACCGGAGTCCATACATGCTGACCTTGTCGTCGGGCGCGTCCTCGCTTGTCGTCGCGCCCGAGTATGGTGCCGGCATCACCGGCTGGATGCTGGGATCGACCCCGCTGCTGCGGCGCGCCCTGCCGCAAGCCTCGACCTTCGGCGATCGCCACGGCATGGGATGCTTTCCCTTGTTGCCGTATGGCAACCGCCTCGGGCATGCCCGGTTTCACTGGCTTGGCACGGACTACAGCCTGAAGCGTAATTTTGGCGATCAGCCGCATACCATCCATGGCGTCGGCTGGCAGCGTGCCTGGCCGGTCACCGAAGCCACCTCGCGATCCGTGACGCTGGCTCTGGATCATCAGCCAGACGAGTCCTGGCCGTTCGCCTTTCAGGCCACGGTTGCCTACAGCCTGTCGGAAGCGGCCCTGACGGTGACGATGGGCCTGACCAACCGCCACGCAACACCGGCCCCGGCCGGGATCGGTCTGCATCCTTTCTTCCCCAAAGCGCATGAACCCGCGCTCTGCTTTCACGCGTCAGGCGTGTGGGCTAACGGCGCCGATGCCCTGCCGCATCATCACACGGCACTGCCGGCGGAGTGGCGGCACGACGAGCCACGGCCGGTGTTGGCCTCCCGGTTGGACAACTGCTTCACCGGATGGTCCGGTTCGGCCGATATCCTCGCCGGCCCCGCCAGTCTGCGGATCGAGGCCAGCGCGGTATTTCGCAATGTCCAGGTGTTCACGCCGGTTTGGGCTGATTTCTTCTGCGTTGAACCGGTGAGCCATGTGCCGGACGCGCTCAACCGCCCTGACCTGCCGCCGGATCAGGCGATGCACGTCCTGGCGCCGGACGAAACGCTGGCCGGTACTGTGCGGTTCTGCCCGTCCGAACGCTGATCGCCTGTTGCGGACCAAAGCGCTCGGCAGTGAGGCCGGCCAACCGCGCTCAACGCGACCCGGGGCCGAGCAGCGCGAGGGCCGCATCGGACCCGGCGAGGATTTCCACCAGCCGGGCCTGATCGGCCACCGACAGACGTTCCTGCACGGCAGGGCTCTCAATCGCCGCAGCCGCCTTGCCCAGCAACAGATCGTAGGTGACGCCGCCGCCGATTTTGCGTGCCTCGGATTCCAGCACGCGCAGACCCCGCGCCACGGTCTCCAACGCGGACATCTGTGCCGCGTCCGGCAGGCTGGCCAGCCGCCCTAACGGCAGCAGCAGGTCGTCCTGGAGTTCGGACGCGAACCGCTGCCGGCATCCGGTATCCAGCCGATCGCGCACCGCATGCAGTTGGGCGCGACGTGAGGACGGCGCGTTGGCCTTTTCCAGCGATCCAAGCAGCGCGGCGATGTCTTTCACCGCGCCGGCGGAGTCCGCCAGTGACCCCGTGGCGATTCTGGTCTCGACCCCGCCTGCCACCTCCAACCTCTGCAATAGCAGATCCGTTGCCTGATCTGAGGCGGCCTGCACCGCCGGCGCGTCCAGTCCCGTCTGCAAGGCTGCCAATACTGCCGCCGCCTGCGGCAAACGCGTCAACAGAAGCGTGATCATCATCGGCAGGGCGTTGCTGTTCGCGGCCCGGATACGGCCCAAAATCTCACCGATGGCCTCGGCCCGGGGCGGCAACAGGCCATTGGCGGTTGCGGCGCACATCGCATCCAGCGCCGGGGCCTGCGCGAGCAAGGCGGAGATCGTGCCAGCGAGCTGGCGGTAGGCGGTGTCTCCAAGTTCGGTTACGGACCAGGAGTCCGGCACGTCCGGTTCCGCCAGGATGAGGGCCGCCGCCGGCCAAAGCGATTGGCCGAGACGGGCGATCAGGTCGGTCTCGGCATCGGTATGGCCGGACCCGCCGGCGTCGATCGCGGCCCCCGCCTGAGCCATGCTCCGGAGCACATGGGCCGCGATGGGCGTCACCGCCGTGCGGGGTATCGTCAGATGGTCAGGCCGCCACTTTGGCGCCGGTACGATCAGCGGATCGAGCGGATGAAACAGCAATCTGGCAAAGCGCAATGGTCTGGGCGGCCGCAGTTCGACCAGACGTTGCCGCAGCGGGGCGATCAGATCGTCGGCGGCGCCGCGTGCCATCAAGGCATCGACAGTTGCCACGATGCGCATGACCTGAGGGTCGCTGGCCTGCGCGAGTTCCTGCCGCAGCGCGCGTATCGCAGGCTCGCCGGTTCGCGCGGATTCCGTCATCAGAGGCTCATGGCGCGCAGCGTTTCGTTGCGCTCGACCAGGCCGAACGACGCGCTGCCGTTGCGCCAGGTGTTGTCATGGCTGGTCACCCGGCACACCGGATCCATTGCGGCGGCCGGGATGGCGATGCCGTCCCAGTCCATCGCCTCGCGCGGAAGGACCGGTATCACCGGGATCATTTCGAACAAGGCGGCCCGCCGCGTTGCGTCGGTGGCGGCCGCCAGCCAGAGCAAGGCGACCCGTTCCCATCCGTCCAGCAGCGCATCGCAGCGCCCCGACCGGGCGATGACCTCGGTGCGGGCCGAACACCAGGATTTCAATAGTCCCACCGGATCGGCGAATGGCAGTCGGGTCGCCTGGAGCAGCGCCGCTCCGGTGTCGCCGGCCGATTGCATCGCTGCCGTCACCAACCGGCCAAGCCCGGCGATTTCGTCGTTTGGCCCGTCGGACAGCCAGGATGCCATCGCGGCGGAGGTTTCCCGCAGGCGGAGGATCAGGCGGGGAATGCGCGCGGCCTGATCGTCGGCGGCGACGCCAATCGGGGAGAAGGCGTCGCCCATCGCGGCGAGACCGCCGGCCAGATACGACGCCGGACGGCCGATCTCCTTCGCGACAAGATGCACGGCGGCGCTCGCTCGGCGGTCGCGATCGGGCGTTCGTTCCAGCAGCGATGTGGCCTTGATGCCGTCCGGGTCAACCTGTTCCACCACGCCCATCAGCAGCAGGAAATGGGAGAGCAGGCGCTGGGACCGATCCGCCGCGATGGAAGTCTCCGCCGCGGCGGCGGCGTCGCGCCCGGCGTGGCCTTCCAGCGCGACGTCCAGCGCGGCGGCCCGAATGCTGGCGGTATCGATGTCGCGCAGGGCGGAGCAGCGGCGGAACAGCATGGTGTCATGCACGGTCGGCTTGCACAGCGCACCGACTCCCGGCCAGTGCACGATATAGACGCCGCGTCCGCCGGAGGGGTTCGGCACCACCAATTCGATACCGGTGCGGCTGGATTCCCGGATGCGGGCGCCGGCCAACAGCGGCGTCGTGAACGGGGCGGCGATCCCCCGGGTTCGGAAGGTCGCCGGCTGATGGTTTTCGATCAACGGGATCGCGGTTTCGGTCATCCGGGCAGTATTGCCGCAAAAAGATGAACAAAAGGTTACCTGAAGCGATTTTTTTCCAGATTTATGAATGGGATCAAAGGGTGCGTCGCACCCTTTGCGGGTTCGGGCATAGCCCGACCTGTCTCATGCCTTGGCGAGAATGGCCGCCGCCGCGTCGGCAAACACCTGGCACCCCAGCACGATATCCTCGTCCCGCGTATTCTCCGTATAGTGATGGCTGATGCCCCCAATGCTGGGCACGAACAGCATCGCCGACGGCAGCACCTGAGCCAGGATTTGCGCGTCATGTCCTGCCCCGGAGGGCATCGGCTGGGACAGGCCGGGCGCATGGGTTTGCGCGGCGGCCTGGAGAGCGCTTCGAAATCCCGGGTCCATGATGCTTGGATCAGTAGCGCTGCGATAGACGATGCTGACCTCGCAGGGGCCTTTGGCCGCCTCCGCCACCAGTTCAGTCAGCGTGGCATCCAGCGCTTCCAGCGTGGCCTGTTCAGTATCGCGGAACTGGAACACCAGTTCCGCGCCGCCCGGCACGATGCTCGCCGCACCCGGTTCCAGCTTGATGTCGCCCGTCGTCCACACCGTCCGGGGTCCGGCGATCTTCGGAAACCGGTCCTCGATCGCCGCCACAAGTTTCACCAAGGCGACGCCGGCATCCTTGCGCACTGACATCCGGGTGGTGCCCGCATGGTTCTGCTGGCCCTTGAACTGGATGCGGAACCGCCGACTGCCGACAATCGCGGTGACGATCCCAAGGCGCAGATGGTGATCCTCCAGGTCGGCGCCCTGCTCGATATGCGCCTCCAGATAGCCCCGGTACCGCGCCGTATCGATCTTCTGACGCGGCCGGCCGGAGAAGCCGGCCTGGCGCAACGCGTCCCGCAACGACACGCCCGTTTCCCGGTTGCCGCACACATCGATTTCTTGCTCGGTCAGCAATCCGCAGAATGACCGGCTGCCGGGGAAGGAGCCGAAATGGCCTTCCTCATCCGCCCAGGTGGCGACGTCGATGCCGCGCCCGAGGGTGCGAGCGACTTCCAGCCCGTAGATGACGCCCATGACGCCGTCGAGCCAGCCGGCGTGATTTTGGGTCTCCATATGGCTGCCCATCAGCAACTTGCGGCCCGGCCGGGGATCACGGCCATAGACGTTGCCGATGCCGTCGATCGAACTGTCCAGCCCGGCCTCGGTCATTCGGCCGGCGAGCCAGTGGCGAGCCTGCACGTCTTCGGGCGAGAAGGTGGGACGATGCACGCCGGTTTTGTAACGTCCGATGTCTCGCGCCGCGTAGAGGTCACGCAGTAGCCGGTCACCGTCAATCGCGGGCATGCAAACACTCCAATTTCAGGGGGCAATGCAGCATGTTTTGGCGCCTTGCGTCCAGCGAGGAAAGTCGATTCCGCGGCTCTCGATTTAGCATCCAGGGCCGAGGATGCCGCCCTTGTTGTCACACCTCGATTCACCGAAGCGATCTTTGCTTAAAGTGTCGCGTTGGCTACCGGGAGAGGGGTGCCGGATTCTCGTTGAGGGTTTCTCCTCCTCCATGAGATTGGCGCCCTCGACCGGTGTCGGCCGGCGTGACTCGGTGACGGTAAAGGTCGAATGTATCGCCAAGGATATCGGGGAGGATACGCGTTGCTCAGGAGTCTGGCTTATCTGGCTGTTGCCTGCCTATTGCTGGCCGTCAGCGCGCGGGCGGAAGAACCCGGCATCACCGCCACGTCGATCAAGATCGGTAACACCGCCCCCTATGGCGGCCCCGTTTCCGCCTACAGCAACATCGCCAAGGCCGAGGCGGCATATTTCGCCATGTTGAACGATCAGGGCGGCATCAACGGCCGCAAAATCGAGTTCGACTCGCTGGATGACGGCTACAGCCCGCCACGCGCGGTTGAGCAAACGCGCCGGCTGGTCGAACAGGACGGCGTGGCCTTCATCGGCGGTTCGGTCGGGACTCCATCGCTGGCGGCCACCGAACCGTATCTGAACAGCCGCAAGGTGCCACAGATTTTCGTGGTCAGCGGTGTGGACCGGATGCATCAGCCGAAAACCTATCCCTGGACCGTTGGCTGGCCGCCCAGTTATCGCGGCGAAGCTCGGGTCTTCGTTCGTCATATCCTGCACGACGCACCGGATGCGAAAATCGCGCTGATCTACCAGAACGACGACCTCGGGAAGGATGAACTGCAAGGGGTCAAGGATCTGCTGGGCGATGCGTTCGACCGAAGCGTGACGGTTGCGTCTTACGAGGTCACCGATCCGACAGCGGACTCACAGGTCGCCAGCCTGCAGGCCGGCGGCGCACGCTTCCTGCTGATCGCGGCGACGCCGAAATTCGCGGCGCAGATTATTCGCAAAGCGTATGATACCGGCTGGAAACCCCAGATTTACATGAGTTTTGTTGCCAGTTCCATCACCGGAACCCTGGTCCCGGCCGGCGTGGAACGGGCGGTCGGCGTCATCAGCAGCGCCTACCTGAAAGACCCCAACGACCCGACGTGGCGCGACGATGCCGACATGGCGGCCTATCGGGCCTTTTTCGCCAAATACATGCCCGGCAGCGACATCGGCGATAGTTTCTTCGAAAGCGGCTACACTATTGGCAAAGCCATCGTCGCCACGCTGCGGCAATGCGGCGATGATCTGTCGCGGGAGAACATCATGCGTCAGGCATTGCATCTGGACGGTGTGGGGTCCGAGGTTCTGCTGCCGGGGATCAGGATGAGCACGACGCCGGCCGAGAACGATCCGCTGCACCAGCTTCAGCTTGTCCGCTTCGATGGCAAGACCTGGGTGCGGTTTGGAGAGATGCTGAGTAGCCGGTAAAATCACGAAAGAGGAAACTATGTCTTTGGAACTCCGCCCGCTTCATCCACTGTTTGCCGCTGAGGCCAGTGATATCGATCTGCGTCAGGCGCTGGAACCGTCGCAGGTAAGCGCGATCGAACGCGCGATGGACGAATATGCCGTGCTGGTGTTTCGCAACCAGGCGCTCAGCCAGACGGAGCAGGTGCGGTTCGCCGAATCCTTCGGCCCGCTGGATCTCGGTCTGCGGAAGCTGCATGGCGGCGCCGCGCATCGGCTGGATTACGAGGCGCTGATCGACATCTCCAACGTCGCGCCGGACGGATCGCTGGCGCAGCGGGATTCGCGAAAGGTGGTCAGCAACATCGCCAACCAGCTCTGGCACAGCGACAGTTCGTTCCAGCAACCAAAGGCTCAATATTCCATGCTGTCGGCGGTCGTCTTGCCTTCCAAAGGCGGCGAAACCGAGTTCGCCGATCTGCGGGCGGCCTATGACGCGCTTCCGGACGATCTTCGGGGCGAGATCGCGGGGCTGGAGGCGGAACATTACGCGCTGCACTCGCGTATTTTGTTGGGCGACACGAACTACACCGCCGAACAGATGGCCACGATCCCGCCGGTGCGGTGGCCGTTGGCGCAGATCCATCCCGGCTCCGGCCGGCCGTTGCTGTTCGTCGGCGTGCATGCGCGGGAGATCGTCGGATATTCGTTGGCGGAAGGCCGCATGCTGCTGTCCGATCTGCTGGAGCACGCGACGCAGCGTGAATTCGTCTATCACCACGGATGGCAGGTCGGCGATCTGGTGATGTGGGACAACCGCAGCACGATCCATCGCGGCCGGCGCTATGATCTGACCGAGCGGCGGGAACTGCGGCGGAGCACGACGGAAGATTTGCTGCCGGTTAGAATGGTTGCATAGACAAAGGAATGGTGCATGGGGAAAAGTCCGGTCCAGCGCGTGGTCATGCAGAAAAGCAAAAAAAACGTCGCGCAGGATCGTTTGGGTGATTTCTTCCGATATCGGCTATCGTTCCAATCTATCATTACGACGAGCGCGTCTGAGACGCGACAATCTGATTCACAACCCGGTGGTTTCAGATTTAGCTAGGCGAATCGGTGAGATTGTGATTTTGTGGCATCGTTGTTCGACCCTAGCAGGGCCGTTCGACCGGCGAATGATATTAGCGGCCTCGCCGAAATCAGCCACCGTTTCGGGACTGGTTGGATACGCCTAAGTCTGCCCTCTAGGTTCGGTCGCCGCTACCAGAGCATGGAGATACCTTCGCTCAATCCCGAGCGCCGGTGTCTTCTTATGCTCGAGTATCTGATGAAAATCGAAATCACGAACCCGAAGGTCGTCATCGCCGTGTCTATCGGAGTAGGACTGGTGATACTGGTGATTTACCATCCAGACGTCTTCTTATCGGTGCTCCCGAGCGTCTTGAAATCCGTGCTCCGCTGAAAGCAGAATCTGATCGGAGTTCGGCTCCAAGTCGGCCGATACATTTATCGCCGCTCGCCTTGAGCAAACCCGCGCGTTGCCCATCGAAGAACACTGAGGCTTGCGTAAGCCGCCAACCAAGCGGCACGGGAACGATGGGCGGAAGAACCCCGCCGTTCGACGGGCGGGGTATTTGACGGCTAGCCGTTGATCAGTGGTTTGCCCATCAGAGGTTTGGCAGGCAGCACGTTGGCGGTCCGGGACGAATTGATCAGCCCCTTGGAAATCTGGTCGGTAGGCGTCGGAGGATTGGCCGGCGGCTCGGCGGCAGGCGGTGTCGAGTTGATCAGGCCCATGGGGATCAGAAGGTTGTCGGTCACATTTGGCTTTCAATTGCGAAATCGACAATATATTATTATGGCTACGATTCGCGCTATCGGTTTGTGATGGCGCCGCTTACTGACACATTCGAGCTTGAACCGCTAAGGCGACGTGCATTGTGTTATCATGCCGGTGTGAAAGCATGTTGTCGGTGCCGGTCGGCTCTGTGTGTAGCCATTAGCGAAAGCCGAAGCGCCGAGCAGTAGCATTGCGGGCGCGGCGTCGTTCTCGCTTGCCTGTTGCGCTTTCCGTGCCTCGTTTCTGGCGTTATGCTGTTCGATGCAACGGTCCCACGTAGGAACGTCGAAGGCTTTTTGGCATTCGCGGACCTCCATTTCGTCTTGGGAAACGCAGCCCGACAGTGCAAGCAGAAGTGCGACGACAGGTGCCATTTTCGTCATTCGTGATCCTCCATTATTTCACTTGGCACATAACCATGCCGAGCCGAGAATGTGCAATCTCCGGTTAGGGTCATTGTGATCGCGTCAAAGTCGCAACGGATGTCCTGGCCGGCAACTACGATGTTCGGCGATACCAATCAGCCCCACGCGCGTCAGCAGCACGAAACTATCATCATGCCGAACCTTCGTCCGATCGCACGCCTGGTTCCAGACCCCATCGTCCAACAGGACGGAAAGCGGGAGTGATCAAAGAAATCGACCCACTTCGTTATGCAACTGGTAAGACGCCGCTCGACGAACTGCTGTCCTTGCGCCACGAAGGCCGTCGGTATTGAATCTGCTTTAAGTTCGCTGACCCTGTTTCGGAGTTCCCATGCCCCGCATGACCACGGCCGAGGCCGTTATCGAATCCCTGATCGCGCATGGGATCGACACTCTGTTCGCTCTACCGGGCGTGCATAACGACCACCTGTTCGACGCCGCTCACAAAGCCTCCGACCGCATCCGCGTCATCCACCCGCGCCACGAGCAAACCGCCGCCTACATGGCGCTCGGTGCCGCTTTGGTCACCGGCAAACCGCAGGCATTCGCCGTAGTGCCGGGGCCGGGCATTCTGAACGCCTCGGCCGCGTTGCTGCTGGCCTCCGCGATGGGCGCGCCGGTGATCGCACTGGCCGGGCAAATCCCGTCCTTCGCGATCGACCAGGGCCACGGCCATCTGCACGAAATCCACGACCAGATCGGCCTGCTGCGCCACATCGTCAAACTGGGTGAGCGTATCCGCTCCCCGGAAGAAGCATCCGCCCGCGTGGCCACGGCCATTTCCGTCGCCTTGTCTGGCCGCACCGGGCCGGTCGCCCTGGAATGCGCCATCGACACCTGGGGGCAGTCGGCCGAAGTCACCCTGACCGCACCCTTTGTCCAAACCGCGCCCTGCGCCGACCCCGCTACGATCGCCGCCGCCGCCGACATCCTGGCGAACGCCAAACGCCCGCTGATCGTTGTAGGCGGCGGCGCCCTGGATGCCGGCCCGGAACTCCAGGCGGTTGCGGAATTGCTGCACGCGCCGGTTTCGTCATTCCGCCGGGGCAGGGGAGCGATCCCGACCAGCCATCCGCTCGCGGTGTCGTTCACCGAGGGCCACGCGTTATGGAAAACCGCCGACGCGGTGTTGGCCGTCGGCACGCGACTATACTGGCAACAAAGCAACTGGGGCGTGGACGACGCGCTGAAAATCGTTCGTCTGGACATCGACCCCGACGAAATCTCGCGTTATCGCCGCCCCGCCTGCGGTTTACTCGGTGACGCGGCAGTAACGTTGCGAGCACTGGCGGTGGAACTGCGCGGAAAGGGCACCGCATGGCAGCCCAATCCGGACCTGCCCGCCGTCCGCGCCGCCTTCGCTGATCGCCTGACCCGCCAGGAGCCGCCGATGGCCTTCCTGCGCGCCATCCGCGCCGCATTGCCCATGGACGGAATCTATGTCGAGGAAGTGACACAGGTCGGGTTCGCCAGCCGGTTGGCGCTGCCGGTCCACGCCCCCCGCACCTACCTGTCGCCCGGTTATCAGGACACGCTCGGTTGGGGTTACGGTACTGCACTGGGGGCTCAGGCGGCGGCGCCCGGGCGGAAAGTGGTGCTGGTGAGCGGTGACGGCGGGTTCATGTTCCAGGCGACCGAACTGGCGACCGCGATGCATCACAAATTGCCGGTCGTGGCGGTGGTGTTCGACGACGGCGCGTTCGGCAACGTGCGGCGCATCCAGGCGCAGGCCTATGGCAACCGCCTGATCGCCAGCGACCTGACCAACCCGGATTTCGTCAAATTCGCCGAAAGCTTCGGCATGGCCGCGTTCCGCGCCACCACGCCGGACGCGCTGGAGGACGCGCTGCGCAAAGCGTTCGCGTTGAACGCTCCGGCCCTGGTGCATGTGCCGGTGGGCGAGATGCCGAGCCCGTGGGATATGATTCTGCTGCCAAGAGTACGCGGGACCGAAACGCGGCCACCGCTGCCATAAACGAAGGAGACGCCGGAATGTCCGAGATCACGCACCGCTTCATCGAAACCAACGGCATCCGCATGCACATCGCGGAGAAGGGCACCGGGCCGCTGGTCCTGCTCTGCCACGGCTTTCCGGAGTCCTGGTATTCCTGGCGGCACCAGATCGACGCGCTCGCCGCCGCCGGCTTCCACGCTGTTGCCCCGGACATGCGCGGTTACGGCCAGACCGAGCAGCCTGAGGCCATCGACCAATACACGATGCTGCATCTGGTCGGCGACATGGTCGGCGTCCTGGATGCCCTGGGTGAGGAAACCGCCGTCATTGCCGGCCACGACTGGGGGGCTCCCGTCGCTTGGCATACGGCTTTGCTGCGGCCGGATCGGTTTCGGGCGGTGATCGGGCTTAGCGTGCCGTACCGGCCGCGCGGCAAGGTGCGCCCCACCAGCGTCATGCCGCAGACCGACGACGCGGTTTTCTACCAGTTGCACTTCCAGACACCGGGCGTGGCGGAGGCGGAACTGGAGGCCGACGTCCCGACTTCCATGCGCGGCGTCCTGCTGCGGATATCGGGCGAGACCTCGGTGGCGGGCGGCGGGTTCAGCATGGTGCCGCGGGCTGGCGGCATGGCGCCCCGCACGCGGGAGGCCAGTCTGGCGCCGCTGCCCGCATGGCTGACCGACGCCGATCTGGCGTTCTACGCTGCGGAATTCACCCGGACAGGCTTTCGTGGCGGTCTGAACTGGTACCGCAACATCGATCGCAACTGGGAGCTGACGGCGCCGTTCGCCGGCGCCAAAGTCACTGTTCCGGCCCTGTATGTGGCCGGGGAACGCGATCTGGTGCTGGCATTCCCTGGAGCGAAGGAACTGGTGGCGAACCTGAAAATGTTCGTTCCAAACCTACAGCAGACGATCCTGTTGCCGGGTTGCGGTCACTGGACGCAGCAGGAACGCCCACAAGAGGTGAACGCCGCGATGATCGATTTCCTTCGGGCACTTTGACGCGATAGGTCGCTTGTATTCGGGCGACGCACAGGCGAGACAGCGGCGTAGCGTGCCGTTTCCCGCGATCACGGGCGACCAGGCCGTTGGGGAGAAACCGAGAATGTTACGTACCACGATCGCCGGCAGCCTGCCGAAGCCGGAATGGCTGGCGGAACCGAACAAGCTCTGGGCGCCCTGGAAGGGAACCGGTGAGACACTGGCCGCCGCGAAACGCGATGCCACGCTGTTGTGGTTGAAGCGCCAGGAAGACGCCGGGATCGACATCGTCACGGATGGCGAGCAATCGCGCCAGCATTTCGTGCATGGCTTCCTGGAACGCGTGGAAGGCATCGATTTTGACAATAAGGTCGAAATGGGCATACGCAACGATCGCTATAAGGCGATGGTGCCGACCGTCACCGGCGCCCTGCGCCTCTCCGGTCGCGTCCACGAAACCGAGGCTCGGTTGGCCCGCGCGCACACCGGGAATAAACTGAAATTCACGCTGCCCGGACCGATGACGCTGGTTGATACCATCGCCGATCAATACTACGGCGATAAGGTTGCCCTGGCCATGGCATTCGCCGATCTGCTCAACCAGGAAGCGCGCGCCCTGGAAGCCGACGGCGTCGATACGATCCAGTTCGATGAGCCCGCGTTCAACGTCTATATGAATGAGGTCGCCACCTGGGGCATCCAGGCACTGGAACGCGCCGCGGCCGGGCTGCAATGCACCACGGCCGTGCATATCTGTTACGGCTACGGCATTCAGGCCAATATCGACTGGAAAAACTCGCTCGGCACCGAATGGAGCCAATACGAGCAGACCTTCCCGGTGCTGGCCGCCAGCTCGATCAACCAGGTGTCGCTGGAGTGCCGCAACGCCCGCGTGCCACTACGGCTGCTGAAACTGCTGGAAGGCAAGGACGTGCTGGTCGGCGTGATCGATGTCGCCACGGAGGTGGTGGAAACGCCCGAACAGGTCGCCGCGGTCATCGAGGCGGCACTGGCCTATGTACCGGCCGATCGGCTGTTTCCCTGCACGAACTGTGGCCTGGCGCCGATGCCGGTCGATGTCGCCGCGGCCAAACTGGTCGCCCTGGGGCAGGGGGCCGAGCTGGCGAGGAAGCGCCTGGGCGCGTAACGGTTTGTCTGTCCGATAGGGGGCGGGATCGACCCCATAGGCATCAGGATAAGACGTCTGGTGGGGAGGATTTACCCATTCGTCATGGCCGGGCTTGGCCCGGCCACCCACGACTTCCTGTGTCGTGCCAGGCAACGTCCCGGGTGACAGGGCCAAGCCCGGTCATGACGGAAAAGATAACGCCGCGGCCGGAGAAAGAATTTTCTCCCCAACTCGCTTATCCTGATGCCCACGGGGCTTGGCCCGGTCATGACGAATTAGGCAAATCCTCCCCGTCCATCACCAATAGGGCTAACCTGCCAACAAAGCCTTATCCCTACCCGACCGCCATCTCCTGATACCCGCGCGCCGCGACTTCATTGCACTTGGCCCGCCAGTCCGGGGCGCTCCCGCTGTAGCGATTGATGATGCGGACCTGCTTGCCCTCGACGTTTGAATTCCAGCCGGTCATCCAGGAGTTGACCTCGAACATCAGGTTACCCTCACCGAGCGACTTGACGTGGTCGGTCCAGGCCTGGACGTCGGCCGGGGTCGGCTCGATGCGTTGCAGATTGTGATCGGTCGCGTATTTCACCAGATCCGACACCCATTCCACATTGAATTCTATCGTGCGCGGAATGTTGCCCAGCGCCATGTGCGGTCCGACCAGCATCATCATGTTCGGGAACCCATCGACGGTCATGCCAAGGTAGGTTTCCGGCCCATGCTTCCAGCGATCTTTCAACCGCGCGCCATCCACGCCGCGAATATCGATCCGGTCGAAACTACCGGTGATCGCATCGAATCCGGTCGCATAAATAATGATATCGAATGCGTATTCGGCATCGCTGGTCTTGATGCCGGTCGGCGTGATCCGCTCGATCGGCGTTTCCGAGATATCAACCAGTTTGACGTTGTCCTGGTTGTAGCACTCATAATACTTCGTCTCCATGGGCACGCGCCGCGTGCCGAAGCCGTGGTTCTTCGGGATCAATTTCTCCGCAACAGTCTGATCCTTGACCCGCTGGCGGATCTTGTTCGCCACGAACGCGCTGAGTTCCGCGTTCGCTTCCCGGTTGGTCAGGATGTCGTTGAAGTTACCGAGCCAGATGCCAAAACCGGGGGAGGCGTAGAGTTCCTCCCAGAATGCCTGACGTTCCTCCAGCGTAACCTCGAACGTGCCGCGTGGAACCGCGGTGTGGATGAAGCACGAGAACGTTTCCATGCAGCGCTGGAACAATGCGTCGTAGCCGGCTCGGATTTTCTCCATTTCCTCCGTGCCGATTTTCGCATTCAGCAGCGGCGCGCACCAGTTCGGCGTGCGCTGGAACACAGTGAGGTGTTTGGCGGTCTTGGACACTTCCTGGATCGTCTGCACGCCGGTGGCACCGGTGCCGATCACCGCTACGCGCTTGCCCTCGAAGCTGACCGGCTCATGCGGCCAGCGGGCGGTGTGGCAGGACTGGCCCTGGAAGGTTTCGACGCCCGGGATGGTCGGCATGGTCGGCGCCGAAAGCGGGCCGACCGCGGTGATCAGGAAATGCGAGGTAAAAATGCTGCCGTCTTCCAGAGTCACGTCCCAGGTGTTCGTCGCTTCCTGGTAATACGCCGATTTCACGCGGCTACGGAACTGGATGTCCTTGCGCAGGTCGAACTTGTCAGCGACGTGATTCAGGTAGCGCAACGTCTCCGGCTGGCCGGAAAAATGCTCCGACCAATCCCATTCGTTCAGCAAGTCCTTCGAAAACGAGAACTGATAGGAATAGCTTTCGGAATCAAAGCGCGCGCCCGGATAGCGGTTCCAGTACCAGGTGCCGCCAACGCCGGTGCCGGCTTCCAGCACTTTCACCCGCAGGCCAAGCTCCCGCAGGCGATACAACTGATACATGCCGGACATACCGGCACCGATGACGATGGCGTCGTATTGAGCTGACTGCTGAAGGTCGGTCATTGATTTTCACTCCCGTGTCGGAGGCGCATTCGCGTTCGGCGTGCCGTTGCAAATCGCCGGAATAGTGAAAATCCTCATAATGAGAGATTTTTGGCCCGTCAAGGTTTTCGGAATTGAAACCCCCGATTTGACGCATATTTTTATGTTTCTCATAATGAGAGAATGACGCTACGTTCAGCGTTCCGCGGGTCTGACCCGCCATGCGTCCCGGTCGCAAGGTCAAGCCAATGGATCAACTCAGCCCCGCCGAAACGGGCCGCACCGCACAGGGCGATACCAGTATCACGCGCGTCCTCGGCATCCTCGACCTGTTCACGCCGGATACCCCGGTCTGGACCGTGGACATGCTCGTCGAACACCTCTCGCTCGGTCGCGCCACCATCTACCGGTATATCAGGGCGCTGTGCGACGCGGGTTTTTTGGTGCCGGTGGCGGGGGCCGGCTATGTCCTGGGGCCACGATTCATCGAGTTCGACCGTAGCATCCGGTTGGCCGATCCGCTGCTGCACATCGTGCCGCCGGTGATGGCGGAGCTTCGCGAGGTGGTCAACGGCGCGCAGTTACTGTGCGGGTTCTACGGCCTGCGCGTGCTGACCGTGCTACAGGATAAGACCGACCCCAACATTACTATGAGTATGGAGCGCGGACGGCCATTTTCCCTGTTCCTGGGCTGTCCATCGCGGGTGATCCTGGCGCATCTGTCGACCTACCAGTTGCGCAATCTGGCGCTGAACCAACAAAAAGAGATCGCGGCGGCCGGGCTCGGTGAGAACTGGGCCGAGTTCCGCGACACCATGCGGGCCATCCGCAAGACCGGCTATCTCGTGGCGAGCGACATCGACAAAGACCTGGTTGGCATCGCGGCGCCCATCTTCCACGCGCCGGGAGCGGTTGCGGCCAGTCTGTGTCTGGTGCGATTGAAAGAGAACGTGACGCCAGAGGATGCCGCTTTCCTGGGTGGGGTCGCGGTCGAGGCCTGCCAGCGGATTTCCGCCGAACTGCAGGCGTTCCGGCCGGGCAACGCCGACACGGCGGCGCCGGCGTTTCCCATTTCCCGGGCGCGTTAAGATCAACCGCCGCTGATCGCTGTCATCACAAACACCTCGGCGCCGGGGGCAATCCGCGTCTCCAGCGTCGCGCGTTCACCGTCGATGAAAATGTTGATGTGGCGTCGAACGCGCGGCGTGGAATCGCACAGGCGGTCGCGCATCCCCGGCCAGCGCGCGTCCAACGCATCCACCATTTCGTCAACTGTTGTGGCGGACACGGCCGGTTCGGGGTCGCAACCGGGGAACAGGCGCAACAGGGCAGGGGGCAGCAGGACCGTCACGGCGGCCATTTACAGCACCAGCGTTTCCACTGACAGGATTGGCGGCAAGTGGTGGGCGATGTCGGTCCAGGTCTCGCCCTCATCGGCGCTGGCGAACAGCGTGCCGGTATTGGTGCCGGCATAGATCCCGGCTGGCTCCAGCCGATCCGCCGCCATCGCCTGGCGCAGCACGCCGAAGAACGCATTCTGCTGCGGCAAGCCGGTTCGCATCGCCTGCCATTCGGTGCCGCCGTCGCGGGTGCGGTACACGGCAGCCTTGCCGTCGGGAACGTAACGGCCGGCGATGTCGCCATTCAGGGGCACCAGGAACAGCGTCGATGGATCGCGCGGATGGGTGACGGCGGGAAAACCGAAGCTGGAGGGCAGGCCGGATTCGATACTCTCCCAATGCTGACCACCGTCGTCGGAGCGGTACATGCCGCAGTGGTTCTGCTGATACAGCCGGCTTGGATGGTTTGGCGCGATAACGATGCAATGCACGCATTGGCCAAATTCGGGATAGCGTTCCGCTTCTGGTAGGTAGTCGCAGCGTGTGCCGGTGTTGCGGGGCGCCCAGGTCTGTCCGCCGTCTGCCGTATAGAATACGCCGGCTGAGGAAATCCCGATCCAGATCTGGTCCGCGTCATCCGGGTGAGGAACGATCGAGTGCAGGATCAAACCGGCCCCGCCCGGCTGCCAGTTCGGCGCGGTGGGGTGCGCGCGCAGGCCGGCGACATGGGACCAGGACGCCCCGCCATCATCGCTGCTGAACAACCCGGCCGGTTGCACGCCGGCATACAGGCGGCCGTTACGCGGCGCGAGGCTCCAGACCGATTTGATCGCCTCCTCTCCGGCCTGATAGGCCAGACCTTCACTGGAATGCGTCCAGGTGGTGCCGAGATCGGTGGACTTCCAAACCGCGGGACCGAACCATTCGTTGCCGCCACCGGCGTAGATCGTTCCGGATACCGGGTCGGCGATGACGTGGTTCATCGGCCACGTCTCGCAGAACGGGCCTTTCAGTGACCACCCGGTTCGGCGTTCGTCGCTTTCCAGGATAAAGGCACCCTTCTTTGTCCCGAGCAGGACGAAAACACGAGCTGTCATGGCTTTTCCTCCCTTTGCCGGCGTCAGGTTCCTGGACAGATAGGTTGATGTCAACCTATAATTGGTCATGCCGCCGCTGGATGACCTCTCTTTCACCACCACGTTAACTGTTCGGGATTCCTGTCTGTGTCTGCACGTCCAGAGGGCAGCGCGGGCACTGGCCCGGCGGTTCGATGAGGCGCTGCGGCCGGCCGGGCTGACCAGCGGGCAGTTCTCGCTGCTGATGGCGCTGAACCGGCCGCAGCCGGCGGGGATCGCTCAGGTCGCGGCATTGCTGGCGATGGATCGAACGACGCTGACGGCGAATCTGAAGCCGTTGCAGCGGCTTGGGTTTGTTCATGTGTTGGCGGGGGAGAAGGATAAGCGACGGCGCGTGCTGGTTTTGACTCCGGCCGGCCGGTCAGCTCTGGCGGCGGCGGTGCCGATCTGGCGGCAGACGCATCAGGCGATTGAGGGGGCGCTTGGGGACTCCAACCCCGACCGGCTGCGGGCGGATTTGATGGCGCTAAGCTAACTGGACGCTAGGCAGATGTGCGCGACGACCCGCCAATGTGAACCCAATCATGCTATTAGTGCGAGCTGGAGCGCGAGGTCAGATGGGTGGTGATGGAAGCCGCGACGCCCGAACCCGATCTGCCTCACCGGTTGGAGCGGGCGTATTTCGGTCAGGATGCGGTTAGTCCGCTGGAAGCGTGATCCTGTCCGCGGCGCGCTTTATCGCTATGGTACCTATCTGCATCCGCATGAAGCTGGTTGGGACCATTTTGCCGCTAATCTCGGTGTCGGGCCATGGCTCGTAATTGAAATACCGCACATCAACGTCAATGTGGCCGGCTTTTAAATTGCATTTTGAAAATGAAATCCGATTTATTGCCGCGAATTCGGCCGTGTGTTCCGAAAATATATTGAATTTTTTCAGAACTTGTCCGATGGCCAGAAAATATGGCCCTTTCCGCAGTGCCGATCGTAATATTGAAATCATTTCCTGTAAATGAACTATCTTTAATTTGAATTGTAGTACAGCCACAGACGCCGACCATTTGATGCGGGACATCGAAAATACTTGCGTTGCCCTAAAAGAAAATCCGTCCAGTCACAAAACCAGTGAGGAATGCCGAGATGATCAAAATAAAACGTATTGCGTTGTCGGCGGTGCCCATGATGTTGCTTTCCGGATACATTGGCGGTGCGCGTGCTGACGAGCACATGGTACTTGTCGATACGATCGATGTCGGCGGCAACGGTCTGGGCACCTTTGACATCAGCTTCGTCGATCCGAAACTCGACCTTTACGTGCTGTCCGACCGCACAAACGGATCAATCGACTTTTTTGACGCAAGCGATGATACGTTCATCTCGCGTGTTGCCGGCTTTGCCGGCCAGAAATTTAAGGCCGATGGGGTCACTGCCGACAACACGATTTCCGGCCCGGACGGGGTGACGATCGTCAATAATCAACAGGTCTGGGCAGGTGACGGCGACAGCACGGTGAAGGTTATCGACTTAGCCAGTCATCAGATTGTCGATACGATCTCGACCGGTGGTAAGTTTCGCTGCGACGAAATGGCTTGGGACTCGGCCGACCATATTCTCGCCGTCGCGAACAATGCCGACGTACCGCCGTTCGTTACGATGATCAATACCGATACCCATGTGGTCATTGGTAAAATCGTATTCGACGGTTCGAACGGAACGCCGGATGCGACGCAAACCGGCATCGAGCAATCCCAGTGGTCGCCGCAGACGGGCCTTTTTTATGTATCCGTACCGCAGATTGTTCCGAGCGATGCGACAGAAGGCGGGGTGTCCGTGATCGACCCCAGTTCGATGAGCGTGAAGGCGACCTATCCGGTGCTGAACTGCTCCCCGGCCGGCCTGACACTCGGTCCGAATCATCAGGCGATGATCGGCTGTGGCTCGTCGTTCACCGTGCCGCCGGCCACGGTTGCCACTACCCAGTCGATCGTGATCGATCTGAGTAATGGTGACATTCTCGCGAACATCACCCAGGCCGGCGGCAACGACGAGGTCTGGTACGACAAGGGGACAGCCCATTACTATCTGGCGGCCAGGAGCACTCTTACGGCCGGGAAGGTGACGCCGATCCTCGGCACCGTAGACGCCAAGACAAATGCCTGGGATAGCGGTGTATCAACATCGACGACGGCACATTCGGTTGCGGCGGACAGCCGTTCGCATCATGTCTTCGTGCCGATCGGGTTCGTGCCGCCCGGCAGCGCGGCCGGGACCGACTCGACCAATCCTTGCCCGACGCGGGGCTGCATCGCGGTGTATCTGCCGTCATCGATCGATGACGATGATGGCACGGCGCAGGCCAGCCAGTAGGCCGTAGATCCCGCGCATAACGATACGAGGCCCGGCGGCGGAACCGCCGGGCCTTTATTGTGACTTGTCCCATAGGATGGACCGAACCACACTCAAGCTTATCTGCGATTTGACACGATCACCTCGCCGGCGCAGCGTCGCTTTCAAGAGCGGAGACGTGCGTCCAAAATACGGGGTGACCGATAACGAAACGGTACAAACATCTTGTCCGCCGACCTAGCGTGAGTCTGCCAAAACAGGAGTATGCCCATGTCCAGAGCTGTCACATACGACGAGTCCATTGAGCCTTTGGTGCGGTTCATCGAAGAGACACCGCGCGCCGAAATCATCGATAAAACCATGGAAAAACTGCGCGCCGGGGTGCCGGTGAAGACGATGCTGACCGCCTCCGCCCTGGCCGTCACGCGGTCCTGCGATTTGCCCCCGGGTCATCATGGCGGACCGCTGCATCCGATCGCCGGCATTTACGCGGTGACGAAATTGCATGAGCGCATGCAGGGCGACGACCGGTTTTTTCCGATCGTGCAGCAGGTGGCGCTGGCCAACAAACATGTGCATGACCCCGTCACCGGCCCCTTCAGGCTGATGGAATTCGCGCCCCTCGATGTGACCGGCGGCAGCGAAACTCAACTGGAGCACCTGGCCGCCGACGGCACCGGCAAAGTATCGAACGCCAAAGGACTCGAAGCCGCGAAAGCGGCTTTCCTGAAGGCCTGCGACCGCGGCGAGTCGAACAAGGCCGATCATCTCTATCAATGGATGTGGGACAACATGCCCCGCATGGAATGTTTCGACCTGTTGATGTCGATTGCGATTCCCAAGAACGCCCTGGACGATCATTATTTTATTTACCCAGCCTACACATGGCGGGCAATGCATGAGGTGATTGGTACCGACCACCTGAAACACCTGATGCGCGGATCGGTTCGTTACACCGCGCGGCTGCCGGCGCCTCGCGCGATGCCGGCCGTGGAGGAATTGATCCAAAAGCACGGCTTGATGGACCGTATCATTCCGGTCAAAGCCAGCCAGGACGAAGGCGCGGTCATCGGGCCTCTGGGCGAAGCGATTTACGGCGTCGAGGACTACAACACCATCCCGGTCCTGCTGGCCGAGGCGCTGGCCGATGGTTTGTCGCTGGAAGGTGCCGGCGAAGCTTTGTCCATTGGCGCCGCCGGACTGTTCCTGCGCTCGCTGACCGGCAACCCGATGGATGTGCATCTGCATACCAGCGTCAATCTGCGCCGCTGGCTGTTGCGGCTGGACGGGCTCAGCCGTTGGAACAAGTTGATGATCCTGCTGACCTGGCATACCGGACCGGAGGTCAAATCCACCCAGTACCGGATGGAATCGCAGCCGCAGATGGATGACGCGGCGGTCGCGGCGTTGCCGCACCGGACGCAGGAGGATCTGCTGGATGCGCTCGCCTACAGCATTTACACGCAACCGCCGACCGACTGGTCCACGGTCACCAACCTTGGGCGTATGCGCGCGGTGCCGGAGGTGAAAAACACCATCAACCTCGCGTACCAGTATGTGAAACTCGGTTACGACGCCGATGCGCTGATTAAACGTCTGGGTGAAATCGTCTGCCACGACAGTTTCACCGAGATGCATGCGTTCAAGCATCATCAGGCGATCGTGGAAGAGTTTCACGCGACTCGGGAGCCTTACCGCTGGATGCACCTGGTGTCCGGCGCCCAGGCGGCGGCGATTTCTTATGGTAAGAATATGGAAGTTTACGAGGGTGCGTTGGAGTTGATGCACGCGGCGGAGTAATTCTTCCGGCAAGACCGGTGTGGATGGGGAGCCGCGAGGCTCCCCATTTTCGTTTGAAACGATCTACAATTGAAGCTTGCTTGGCGACGGCGGGCTGGCATTTTCCTATGCAGTGGTCGATTTGGCGCACGTTAAGGTTGTCATTTGTATTAGCCCTTGCGGCCATTTCCGCGAACCCCGTCGCGGCGTAAACATTATCTGGTACGAGATGGCTATTTATTCCGAACCGGCACACTGGCCTTTCCGCCAAACCCCTTGACGCCATCGTACCGACCCGCCATCAGACGACACCGCCCGGTAAGGGGCGTCCATAGAAAGGTACTCTGATGCCGCAAGGCCTGTCCCGCCGAACGCTTGGCCGTTCGGCCGTTGCTGTTGCTGGAACGTTTGGCATCCTGCGCCATGCGCGGGGTGAGGCTGCGCTAAAGATTCGCGTCTCGCTCGACACGGCGCCGTCCCACGTTCGCAACGTGTCCATCGCCGATTTCCTGGCCAAGCTGGAAGCCGCGACCGGCGGCCAGATCACCAGTGAGATCTTCGCCTCCGGCCAGCTTTATCCCGATCTGAATGTCGGCAAGGCGCTGCTGCAAGGTCAGGTCGATATGGCCGCGCCCGGTGGCTGGACGCAGACCGGCATTGTCTCGGATTGTGACTTTTGTCAACTCCCGGTGTTTTATGGCAAGCCGCTGGAGGCAACACGGCGCGCCGCGGATGGCAAAGCCGGAGCGCTGATCGCCAAGCAGATCGAGGCCAAGCTGCGGGTGAAAATTATCGGTCCCTGGATCGAGCTTGGCTCGCAGAATTGGTACACGACCAAGAAGCCGCTCAACACCTCGGACGACATCAAAGGTCTGAAGATTCGCAGCCCCGGCGGCGCCGGCATCAGTTGGCGGATCAACTTCTTCGGTGGAATTCCGAACATCACCGCGTGGCCGAACGTGCCGTTGGCGCTGTCGCAAGGCACGTTTGACGGGTTCGTCTCCACCAACGAAAGCGTTTCCACCGCCAAGTTGTGGGAAGCCGGGGTCAAATACTCCTATCAGGACAGTCAATACGTCGGTCAGTACATGCCGATGATCAGTGAGACCTTTTGGGCGAAGCTGACGCCCGCATTGCAGACGCAGTTGATGGAAATTTGGGCGGCCAATATCGCCACCTACCGCGACAACGCGGATGCGGCGCAAAAGCGGGCCCGCAAGTTGATGGAAGGCGTCGGCGTTATCTTCACCGATCCCTCGAAAGAGGTTCTGGACGCCGCGCGCAAAGCCATGCAGGCGGATGTCGGGACGCTGGCCCAGGCCGCCAAGTTGTCGCCCGAAGTCATCCGGTTGTCCGAGGACTCCGCGAACGGGGCCGTCTGACCATGGCCGTCGCACGCCCCGACACGATGTGGGACACGATTGAGCGCACTTTGGTCGGCCTGCTTGGCGCCCTCGCCATGGTAGTCGGTCTCGCTCAGGTCCTGGGACGCTATTTTTTCCCCGCCCTGGCAATTTCCTGGGCCGAGGAAGTGATCGTCTATCTGGTCGTTTGGGGCGTGATGATTGTTTCCAGTCAGCTTGTCCGCTCTGACGGGCATGTGCGGCCCGATCTGGTGCTGCGTCTCGTGCCCCCTGGCGGGCAACGGATACTGGAGGCGTTCAACTGCGTCGTGGCGCTGATTTTCTGTGGCGGCATGGTTTGGTATGGCTGGGAGATCGTCGATACCTCCCTGATGCTGGACGAGCGGAGTTCCAGCGGGCTGCAATTCCCGATGTGGATCTATTACAGCGCCCTGCCGGCGGGTGGGGTGCTGATGACGGTTCGTTATCTGATCCGGCTATATCGGTTCGTATTCCACTTTGATCCGAAAACGATGGTCGTGGGGCATCACATCCCGGACCACGAACTGCCGGTCAATCTCACCACGCTGACGGAACGCTGATCCATGTACACCGTCGGCTTTATGGTGATGTTCTTCGGCCTTTTGGCTGCCGGCATGCCGATTTTCCTGGTGCTGGGTGCCTGCGCCGCGACGCTGTACGCGGTGTCGGGCCAGCCGATGATCGGCGTGGCGCAGGTCATCATCGACCATTTGAATTCCTCCACGCTGATGTCGCTGCCGTTGTTCGTCATGGCGGCGGCGTTTATGCGTCAGGGCGGCGTGGCGAAGGCGCTGGTCGATGTCTCGGCCGCCTGGATGGGCGGTATCAGGGGCTCGCTGGGTCTTGTGACCGTCGTCGCCTGCACCTTGTTCGCGGCGATCTGCGGATCATCCGTTGCGACCGCGCTGGCGATGGGCACGATCCTGCTGCCGGCGATGATCGAGCGTGGCTACCCGCGTAGCTTCGCCCTGGGCGTCATTGGGGCTTCAGGCACCATCGGCATCGTCATTCCCCCCAGCCTGGCGCTGATCCTGTACGGCATCGTGGCGGAACAATCCGTGCCGCGCCTGTTCCTGGCTGGTATCCTGCCCGGTCTGCTACAGGCCGGTGCGTTCTTTGCCTGGGTCTGGTACGACGCCCGCCGCCGCAACTTCCCGCGCGAACCGTCGCTGCCGTACAACGAACGGCTGATGGTGACGTTCCGGGCGCTTCCCGCTCTGGCGGTTCCAATCATCGTCCTGGTCGGTATCTACGGCGGTATCGTCACGGTCACCGAGGCGGCCGCGCTCGCCGCTGTCGTGGCGCTGCTGGTCAGCCTGATCTTTTATCGCGGATTCCGCTGGACCCAGACGTTATCGGTGATCGCCGATGCGCTGCGCAGTGCAGGAACGATCATGCTGATCGTCGCCAGCGCGTTGGCATTCGGCCACTGGATGACGGAATCCGGTGCTCCGGCGAAGCTGGTCGAGTGGGTGTTGGCGCACAACATGCCGACCTGGATGTTCCTGCTCACGATGAACGTGTTGCTGCTGATTCTGGGCTGCTTCCTGGAGGTCGTCGCCGCCTTGCTGCTGGTGATTCCGATCCTGGCTCCGGCGTTGATACCGTTGGGCGTCGATCCGGTGCATTTTTCCATCATCTTCACGCACAACATGGAGATCGCACTGATCCATCCGCCGGTCGGGTTGAACCTGTATGTGCTTTCGACAATCTCGGACGCGCCAATCGGCGAAGTCATCCGCGGCATCCTGCCGTTCCTGATCCTGCTGCTGATCGTGCTCGGTATCATCACATACGTACCGGCGCTGACCATGTGGTTGCCGAATTTGGTCTATGGGCACTGAAACCGGGCGCCCACCGGCAACCACGCCGTTACTGCGAGACAAGAACCACGCGGCGCCGTCCGTCTTCCAGCCGGAAAACATGCTGCGGGAGGCGCGCCGGCAAAAGAACGTGCCCGCCGGGAACGTGCCGGCGATCTGCGTGCTCGATCCCGACGGAGACATCGTCCGGGCGTTGCAGGCGGACGGCACCGCCAAACGCGATCCATTCTGGGCCTGCTACCACACCGACATGTGGGACGTGGAGCATCAGGGCGAACGGGTCGGCGTTGTCGGCTGCGCGGTCGGCGCTTCGTTCGCCGTCCTGGTCGCCGAACAGATGTTCGCGTCGGGCTGCCAGTTGCTCATCAGCATCACGTCGTCCGGGCAAATTACCCCGGCGGGGGCGCCGCCGTATTTCATCCTGATCGACCGAGCGCTGAGGGATGAAGGCACCAGCTTGCATTATTTGCCGGCCGGGATGTTTGCAGACGCCGATCCGTTATTGGTTAACCAGATCGCCGCCGGCCTCGCGACGCACCAGCCGCCGGTTCGGCAGGGTGCGACCTGGACGACCGACGCTCCGTTTCGCGAAACCGAGGCGGCGATCGAGGCAGCCCGTCAACTCGGCGTGCTGGCGGTGGAAATGGAGGCGGCTGCGCTGTATGCGTTCGCTGCGGCTCGCGGCCGGCCAGTGGTCTGCTTTGCCCATGTGACAAACCAAATGGCTCAGGTCGATGGCGATTTCGAAAAAGGTGAGGCTAACGGCGCCCGTGACGCGCTGAACCTGATCGCCGCGACGGCCAGAGCATGGAGAACGACCATTTGAAGCCAGAACCGAACCCGGTCAGCGACTTGCTGGTGTTCCTGACCAATTCGATCTGGCCAACGGCAGTGTACTGGGTGCTGTTGTTGGCCAGCGTTGGTATCGCGTTCTCCGCGTGGCAGCGCGACCCGGCGCAGCGCACGGTTCGAACGGTTGGTGTTGCGGTGTTGCGCCTGATCATGGGGACGATGTGGTGGCAGCAATCGCTATGGAAGATCCCGCCGAACTACGACGGTCTGGTGTTTTGGATGAAGCAGATGGTGGCGCATTCGTCCATTCCGCTACAGGCTGCGGCGGTCGACCAATTCGTGGTCCCGCATATTAGCGTGTTCGGGCCGCTGGTGTACCTGCTGGAGGTGCTGATCGGGGTGTCCCTGATGCTGGGCGTGGTCACCCGGTTGTTCGCCGTGCTGGGGTTGCTGATGGCGCTCAATCTTTGGGTTGGGCTGTATTCGGCACCGAACGAATGGCCCTGGACGTATGGGTACTTGATCGTGATCCAGGCGCTATTTGTTCTCGACCCGCCTGGCCGCCGCCTGGGACTGGAAAAGACCCCAGTCGAGATTGCCGAAGCAACGCGACGCGTGGAGTTGCTGCGTAAGCGGCTGTAGTTGGCCTGTCCTGTCTGGCCCGGCTTGTCCGGGGCACCTGTCGCGGCGCCGTCAGGGCATAGGTGGCCCGGACACGCCGGACCATGACTGAAGAGCGCGCGTTGCCTCCGACCCAACACCGCAGTATGTCCACCCCTGAGAAGCCGGTATCGCCGGAGCAGGGAGAAGCCGTCATGACCAGCCCATTCGACGAACTGCCGAAGAACCAGGCAAATTACGCCGCACTGACGCCGCTGACGTTCATCGAACGCGCGGCATACGTCTATCCGAACAAGCTGTCCGTCGTGCATGGCGCCGATCGCTGGACCTGGAAGCAGACCTACGACCGTTGCCGGCAACTGGCCTCGGCCTTGTCCCGCCGCGGTATCGGCAAGAACGACACGGTCGCCGTCATGGCGCCGAACACGCCGCCGATGTACGAGGCCGCGTTCGGTGTGCCGATGTGCGGCGCGGTGCTGAACACGATGAACACCCGCCTGGATGCCGAGGCCATCGCCTTCCAGTTACAGCATGGCGGCGCCAAGGCACTGATCACCGACCGCGAATTCTCACCCGTTGTCGAGGCCGCGCTGACCCTGATGGATGTCAAACCGCTGGTCATCGACATCGACGATCCGGCCTGGGTAGGCGGCAAGCTGGTGGGTGAAATCGAATACGAGGCGTTCCTTGCCGAAGGCGACCCCGAGTACGCCTGGCAGAACCCAGGCGACGAGTGGGATGCCATTGCGCTGAACTACACCTCCGGCACCACCGGCGATCCGAAGGGTGTCGTCACCCACCATCGCGGCGCGCATCTGAACGCCGTCAACAACGTCCTGAGTTGGGGCATGCCGCACCATGCGGTGTATCTCTGGACGCTGCCGATGTTCCACTGCAACGGTTGGTGTTTCCCCTGGACGATGGCGGAGCGGGCAGGGGTCAACGTCTGCCTGCGCCGGGTCGAGGCAAAGGCGATGCTCGACGCGATTCGCGACAACGAAGTGACGCATATGTGTGGCGCCCCGATCGTCTATTCGATGCTGATCAATGCGCCGGCGGAACTCCGCACCGGCATATCTCACCGCATCGCCGGACAGGTGGCCGGCGCGGCGCCTCCGGCCGCGATTATCGAAGGGGCCGAGGAAATCGGTATCGAACTGACCCATGTTTATGGCCTGACCGAGGTCTATGGACCCGCGGGCGTGTGCTCCAAGCAAGAGCAATGGGCGCACATGCCGATCGACAAACGCGCCGAACGCAACGGCCGTCAGGGCGTGCGGACTCCGTTGCAGGAAGCGATGGACGTGCTCGATCCCGAGACCATGCAGTCCGTCCCTTGGGATGGCGAAACAATGGGCGAGATCATGTTCCGCGGCAACATCACCATGAAGGGGTATTTGAAGAACCCATCGGCGACCGAGCAGGCGTTTGCCGGCGGCTGGTTCCATACCGGCGATCTGGCGGTGATGCAGCCGGACGGTTATGCGAAAATCCGCGACCGGTCGAAGGATGTGATCATCAGTGGCGGCGAGAACATTTCGTCGATCGAAGTCGAGGAAACCCTGTACCGCCATCCCGCGGTGCTGAGTGCGGCCGTGGTCGCGCAGCCGGATGAAAAATGGGGTGAAACGCCGTGCGCGTTCATCGAACTCAAGTTCGGGGCCACTGTCACCGCCGACGAATTGCGCGATTTCTGCCGCCAGCATATGGCGCGGTTCAAGGTCCCGAAGACGTTCATTTTCCGCGAGATTCCGAAGACTTCGACAGGGAAGATTCAGAAATTCATGTTGCGGCAACTGGCGAAATCTTCTTCGGCGATTGATTAAGGACCCCTCGCCTCGTCATGGCCCGGACAAGCCGAACCATGACGGGGCGAGGCTAGCCGCGCAGCCAGGACTGCATCAATCACCCAACGCTATAGGACAACGCCGCCTCGTTCAGCCGCCTGCACATCGACATCACCTCAGACGCGGGCCGCGCCGGGCTGAACAGATAGCCCTGCGCTTCCCGGCAACTGCCCACCCGCAGTTGCCGCAGTTGCTGTTCGGTTTCGACCCCCTCGGCGAGGGTGATCATCCCGAGCGTCTCGCACAGATCGGTGACGGCCGTGACGATCGCATCGCAGTCGCCACCCTGGCCCAGGCTATCGACGAAGCAACGATCGATCTTGACCTTGCTGAACGGAAACCGCCGCAGATAGCTTAGCGATGAATACCCGGTCCCGAAGTCGTCCATGGCGATGCCGACGCCAAGATCCCGCAGTTGGTGCAGGATCACAAGGATCGAATCCGTGTCGTCGAGCATCACCGTTTCGGTGATTTCAAGCTCCAGCCGCCAGGGTTCCAGGCCCGACGCTTCCAGGGCGGCCGCGACGTCTTCCACCAACGTGCCGCTGGTGAACTGGATCACCGAGACGTTCACAGCGACTTTCATCTTGTCGGGCCAGGTTACGGCATCAAAGCAGGACTGGCGCAGCGCCCATTCTCCCAACGGCACAATCAGACCCATTTCTTCAGTGACAGGAATGAAACTGTTGGGCGGAATCAATCCCCGCTCCGGATGTTGCCAGCGCATCAGCGCCTCAAATCCCGAAACCTTGCAGGTCTTGAGGTCGATCAGCGGCTGGTAGAACATTACGAACTCGCCCTCGGCAAGCGCTTTGCGCAGGTCGATTTCCAACGCCCGGCGCGCCTGCATCAGCGCATCCATTCCCGGCTCGAAAAACCGGTAGCGGCCACGGCCATCGGATTTGGCGCGATGCAGCGCGATGGCCGCGTTCTTCAGGATCTGGTCAGGATCCTCGCCGTCCTCCGGCACGATGGCGATGCCGATGCTGGCGCCGATCAGCACCGGATGCCCGTTCAAAGTGTAAGGCGCGCCCAGAACCTCGATCAGCCGCGCGGCCAGGGCTTTCGCGTCCTGCGGTTGATCGACGCTCGACTGCACAACGGCAAATTCGTCGCCACCCAGGCGCGCCAGTGTATCCGTCTCGCGCACCTCCCGGCGCAGACGTTCGGTGACCGCCTGCAGCAGGGCGTCCCCAACCGAATGACCGAGCGTATCGTTTATGATCTTGAAGTGGTCGAGGTTGAGATACAGGACGGCACATGCGTCCCCTCGCAGACTGCGGCCGAAGGCTTCATTTAGTCTGATTTGAAACAAAATGCGGTTTGGCAGGCTGGTCAGCCCGTCATGATGCGCCATATAGGCGATCTTCGCTTCAGCCAACATCCGCTCGGAGACGTCCTCCATCGTCAGCAGCCAGCCGTCGGCATCGGTGGGGACGAATGTCACCGCCAATGAGCGGCCATCCGCCAATTCCCTAATAACGGATGCGCGCTTACCTTCGGCCTTCAGCAGAAAGACGGCGCGGTGGATTGTTTCTGTGTCCGTCCATTGGAGTTTGGATTGCGTTGCCATCACGGTCCGAACGTGTTCGATATGCATTCCGGTGATGATGCTTGTTGCCGGAGCGCCAAACATTTCGGTGGCGCGACCGTTCACGACGATCAGGTTATTATCCGGATCGAACATGAACAGCGCCTGCGACATGTTACTGAGGGCAGCCCCGAACCGAGCGTTCTGGACTTCTTTTTCCCGTTCGGCCCGCTCCCGTTCGTAGGCTATGGCCAAAGACGCTTCCGCTTCAGACCTGGCTGCGCGCTCCTCGTTCAGCAACCGCTGGCGCTCGGCCGAGGCGGCGCGCGCGACCGCGGCTTCTTCGTCGAGCCGTCGCCGTTCGAGCATTTGCTCTTTGAACACCAGAACGGCCTGAGCCATGCTGCCGACCTCGTCCCCTCGATCGGTACCACCGATCTCGACCGTCAGATCATAGGCAGCGAGGGTTCGCATGGTGGCCGTCAATGCGCGCAACGCCTTGACGGCGCCAAGCTGGACGACGGTCAATACATAGAAAACCGCCAGGGTGAACAGCGCCAACGCGACCCCGGCGCTGGTCATCTCCGCCCAACGAAAGCCGTCGATACGGGCGTTCAGAAGGTGTTCCAACTCGCGCGCGTCGGCATCCCCCGCCGAGGTTATCGCGTCAAGCAACGGAAGGACGATCGATTGCGCATCGGCGACGTGGGTATGGTCGTCGGCCAAAGTCGCCAGAACCGTCCTCGCAACCTCGGTGACCCTCGCCACCAACGGGGTTAACGCACCTTCAACGGTATTGTCAGGGTTACCTCGTACGGAATTGCCTATGTCAGAGGCCAAACCACCCAGTGCCGGCTGGAGGGCGCCGGTTAGCACGCCGATGCTCACCCGGTCGGCGAGCGATATCTCGTGTCCAGCGGTATCCCTGACGGCAAGCGCCAGTGACGTGACGCTTGCGACCGCGGTTGGCACTTTTACCGTCAGCGTATCCTGAGTGTAGAAACTGTCGAGATCGGGATCGAGGGTCAAATTCGAACCGTCGGCTGCCTTGCTCACCAGTTCGGTTGCGGCCTGCGCCGCGGCGGCGCGATCGGTACCATTCAACGCCTGGATGAGCGATTCGGTCGCTTCCGCCGTCTTCAGCTGCGCACCGAACGTGCGTTCGTTGGCGCTGATTCGTTCGGACAATGACGCCATGTCGCTGCCTCGGGCCACCGCGTCCTGAACCCGGCGTACGTCCGCGATATAGTGGACGCCGACGATTTCCTTTTCGGCGAAGGCGATATTTATTTCCGTGTCGGATATCATTTTGTATCCGAGATATCCGATCGGCGCCAGAAACAGCATGTAGGCCACTGCGAGTTTTGCGGCGATCGTTCGGTTGAAACGCATGGCGTGTTCCGGGTCCTAAAATCAAACAACTGCGGTATAGCGATCAGACCTTCGAACCCGCCCCAGCGGTGAACGCCTTGGTATACCAGTCCGCGTTGATGCCGACTCTCGCCCCCATCGTCGTGGCCCGGCTTGTCCGGGCCACCTGTCGCGGCACCGTCAGGTCACAGGTGGCGCGGACAAGGTCGGGCCATGACGGCAGCGGAATAGACGTACGTCAGTCTCAAAGCGGATTGGTATTAATCGAGATTTTCCGGCCCCTCTCGGCCATTGCTTCCGACCTCACATATAGGACTCACATTTGAAAACACCCACAAAATGCCCAATAAGTCGAAATGTTTGATAAATCACAAACCGACCGAGAAACATCATCGATGCTGTCATTGCAAAACATCGAATATGTGGCTCTTTGGTAACGAAAACGACGCAAGGTGGAAGCGATTTGTTGCCTGACCCGCCGACGATTGGCGCGCGTCCGGCGGAGACGCCTCTGAACATCCTTCCGTCCGCACCATCCTGATAGCGCCCGGCGACGCCCCCCGGTATAGACGCGGCCAATGCCCAGTGCCCTCCCACACGTCGCCGTCGTCCTCCCGCCCCGCGAAGGTTTCGGCCCCGGGCGGACGGGCGCGATCGGTTTGCTGGTCCGCCGCCTGACGCAGACTCCGGGCTATGACACTATCGTTGTGGGCGGAAAGCAGGATGGAGCGATCTTTCCGGGTATCGAATACCAGACCATCACCCCGTCCATGTGGTCGCTCGGTAGCACCAACATGCGCTACGCCGGCGCGGTGGCGGATCGGCTGCGGCAGCATCCGCCGGCCTTGATCGAGGTTCACAATCGCCCCGAAATCGCTCTCGGCCTGGCCGCCCGGTTGCCCGGCATCCCGGTGGTGGCGTTCCTGCATAATGACCCGCAGGAAATGCGCGAAGCCAGCTCCGCCGCCGAACGTACACGTATGCTGCGCCGCCTGGCGGGTGTCATCACGCCGTCAGAATACCTGCGCCAGCGGGTGCTGGACGGCGTGACCAACCCGGCCGTCGATCCGGTGGTGCTGCCCAACTGCCTGGACCTGGATGAGTTGCCGCCGCGCGGGCGGCGGGAGCGGGTGATCCTGTTCGCCGGACGGGTCGTCGAAAACAAGGCGCCCGACGCGTTCGTCTCCGCCTGCGCCGCGGCGTTGCCGCATCTTCCGGGGTGGGGGGCCCAGATCATCGGCGCCGACCGGTTCAGCTTCGACAGTCCCGACACCGGGTTCGTCCAGATGGTGCGCGCCGCGGCCGAAGGCGCCAACGTGCGCATGTTGGGGTATCGCGACCACCCGGAAGTCCTGCAAGCCATGGCCCGGGCGGCGATCGTGGTGGTGCCAAGCCGCTGGCCAGAACCGTTCGGTCTCGTGGCGCTGGAGGCATTGGCAAGCGGGGCCGCGCTGATCTGCTCGCCCCGGGGCGGGCTGCCCGAGGTGGCCGGCGACGCGGCAATCTATGTCAACCCGGACGATCCCGGCGAGATCGCCGCCGCGATCCGGTTGCTGGCACATGACGACACCAGGCGGGCCGCGCTGGCCGAGGCGGGTTGGCAACGCGTCCAGCAGTTTGATGTCGTGCCTATTGCCGCGCGATTGGCTGCCCTGCGCGACCATGTGCTGACACGCCATGGTTGACGGGGTGGGCCACACCTATATTGCTCACCCGAACAGCGTGTTGTCCGCTTCCGCGGCGGAACCGTTAGACCGAACATAAGGAGCCGATGATGGCTGAAACGATAACGCAGGTGCCGGTGACGGTGCTGACCGGGTACCTGGGCGCCGGCAAGACCACCTTGCTGAACCGTATCCTGACCGAAAACCACGGCAAGAAATACGCCGTAGTCATCAATGAGTTCGGGGAACTGGGCGTCGATAACGACCTTGTCGTGGACAGCGACGAGGAAGTGTTCGAGATGAACAACGGCTGCATCTGCTGCACCGTGCGCGGCGACCTGATCCGCATCGTCGGCGGCTTGATGAAGCGGCGCGACAAGTTCGACGGCATCATTATCGAGACAACCGGACTGGCGAATCCGGCGCCGGTCGCGCAGACCTTCTTTGTCGATGATAACGTTAAGGCACGGACCCGCCTGGACGCGATCGTCACGGTCGTCGATGCCAAGCACCTGCCGGCGCGTTTGGCCGACAGCCACGAAGCCGCCGACCAGATCGCCTTCGCCGATGTGATCGTGCTGAACAAGACCGATCTGGTGACGCCGGAAGAACTCGATGCGGTCGAGGCGACCATTCGCGGCATCAATCGGTTCGCGATCATCCACCGGACTCAACGGGCCGCGCTGCCGATCGAGCAGGTGCTGGATCGCGGCGCGTTCGATCTGTCGCGGATATTGGAGATGCATCCGGACTTCCTGGATGGCGACGACGACCACACGCACAACGAGGATGTCGCCTCCATGAGCTTCGAGGTCGAAAAACCGATCGACCCGGAGAAATTCAACGCATGGATCGGTGTGTTGCTGCAGGACAAGGGGGCCGATCTGCTGCGCACCAAGGGCATCCTGCATTACGTGGGCGAGGATCGGCGGTTCGCGTTTCAGGCCGTGCATATGATCGCCGACGGCGATTTTATCGGTGTGGCGAAAGAGGGCGATCCGAGGACCAGCCGTTTGGTGTTCATCGGCCGCAACCTGAACCGCCCGCAACTGCGCCGCGGGTTTGAGAGTTGCGGCGCGGATTAAGCCGCATCTCTCCCGGCCGGCTGCGGGCCGTCGTCCAGCGAGGAAGTCCGGCGACCCGGAGCCGGCTGGGACTGAACGGCCTGAATTTCTTCACCGCTGCTGTTCAGGCCGGTTTCGGGCCGTTTATCGCTGTCTGGCTGACTCAGCAGGGATGGACGGTCACTCAGTTGGGCCTGGCGCTCAGCGTCGGCACCTTCGCGGCGTTGCTGGGACAATTGCCCGGCGGGATGGTGGTTGATCAGGTCCAGCGCAAGCGCTTCGCCGCGATCGGCGCGCTGTTGGTCATGGGCGTGGCGGCGATGTCCCTGTGCGTGTCACCGGTGCAGCCGGTCGTTCTGGGCGCTGAAATCGGCCACGCCTGGGCCAGTTGCGTGATGACCCCCGCCATCGCGGCGCTGACGCTAACGGTCTGTGGACAGGCTGGCTTTGGCGAGCGGCTGGGTCTCAACGCCCGCTACGCCGCACTGGGCAATGCGGCGTCGGCGGCGCTGCTGGGGGCAGCGTCCTTTTATGTCTCGCAGCGGGCGGTGTTTTTGGTCACGGCGACGCTTGTGGTGCCGGCCATCGCAGCGGTGTTGATGATCCGAGCGTCGGACGTGATCGATCCAGCGGCGGACCATCCCGCGCTGAAGCACCCGAAAGCGCGCGAGCATTGGCCCTGGCAGATTTTCACCGAACAATCCCTGCATGTGTTCGCTGTCGCCGTGGTGCTGTTCCAACTGGCGAACGCGGCGCTGTTACCGCTGGCCCTGAACGGGTTGACCCGGCGCCATGACGTCTCGGGATTTCTGGTGTCCGCGACGATCATCGTGCCGCAGGTCATCGCCGCGATACTCGCGCCATGGGCCGGCCGGTTGACGCAACGGATCGGACGCAGGCCGGTGCTGATCGTGGGTTTTGCCGCCGTTCCGCTGCGGGCGTTGCTGTTCGCGCTGCTGCCGGCCGCGCTGCCGCTGGCGGTGTTCCAGGCGCTCGATGGTATCAGCGCGGCGGTGTTCGGCCTCATGCTGCCGCTGATCGCCGCCGATCTCACCCGCCGCACCGGCTACCTCAACCTCGCGATCGGGGCGCTCGGTCTGGCCTCCGGCCTTGGCGCGACGTTCAGCACGGTGGTTGCCGGTTTCATCGCCAGCCGCTTCGGCGACCCGGTTACCTTCCTGATCCTGGCGGGAGTCGCGACCGCGTCGGTGGTGCTGCTTTGGCTCGGAATGCCGGAGACGAGACTGCCGGAAAAGTCCCCGGCGCACAGGGGCGATGCGGGAAAAGCATCGCTGCCGGCCTGATCCGCTCTTGCACGATCGGGCGTCGCGATGCCTGATGCGGGCTGAAAATCAGCGTATGGGGGAAACCATGGACCAAGCCGAAGCCAAACATCTTTTCGAGCCGACCGGCGATTTCCAGTGCCTGCACGAGTTCCTGCCAGCCGCCCGCGCCAAGCTGTCCGATCATATCTGGGGCTATCTGGTGGGCGCGACGGAAACCGAAACCACGTTGCGCCGCAACCGTCTGGCCATCGATTCCCTGGCGTTGCGGCCCCGGGTCTGCGTCGATGTCTCGAAGATCGAGCTTGGTACCACGCTGTTCGGCCAGAAGCTGCGCATGCCGCTGATGCTGGCGCCGGTGGGGTCGCTGGAATCGTTTCATCCCGGCGGTGCGGCGACGGCCGGGCGGGCGGCGTCGGCGTTCGGCGTGCCGATCATGGTCAGCTCCGTCACGCATCCGGGTCTGGAGGAAGCCGCGGCGGCGGCAACCGGGCCGAAGATTTTTCAGTTGTATGTTCGCGGCGATACGGCGTGGGTCAACGACGTCGTCCGGCGCGCGGTTGATGCCGGTTACGATGCGTTCGCCATCACCGTCGATACGGCGGCGTATTCTCGCCGGGAGCGGGACATTACCGGGCGGTTCGTCAAGCCGTGGCGGGCCGTGGCGACCGGTCAGAGCTATCAGGCCGGTTTCACCTGGGACAACGTCAAGGCGTTCAAGGACACCCACAGCATCCCGCTGATTCTGAAAGGCATCGGCACCGGCGAGGACGCCGCGCTGTGCTGTGAGCATGGCGTCGATGGCGTCTATGTCTCCAACCATGGCGGACGGCAACTCGATCACGGCCGGGGTTCGATGGACATTTTGCCGGAGGTGATGGCGGCGGTGCGCGGGCGCGCCAAGGTCATCGTTGACGGCAGCATTTGCCGCGGCACTGACATCGTGAAGGCGATCGCACTGGGTGCCGACGCGGTGGCGATGGGGCGGATGTATTGCTACGCGCTGGCGGCGGATGGCGATGCCGGCGTTTACAAAATGCTGGAACTGATGGAGCACGAAATGGGCGTCGCCATGGCCCTGGCCGGTGCGCGTAGCCTGGGCGAATTGCATCCCGGCTACCTGTTCCGCAACGCGCCGCAGGTGGCGCAACCGCATGCGCACAGTGCGTTCCCGCTGCTGCAGACGACGCCGGAATATCGGGGGTAAATCAGGGGGCGGCGAAGGGGCGGATGGTACCCGCCCCGACGCTGGCCGATCCGAATTTGGCGTCAATCGGGGGAACTGTCGTGAGCGCACTTCGCAGCGGCGTTCTTGCTGGCGGTTTTGGGCTTAATGGGAGTTTCGCCGGGCGACCTTTAATGATCCACCTGTGCTGCCCAAATTGGGTCGGTAAGGCGCTGGTTAACGATTTGTTAACTTTTTTGGGGTAAGGTCTATCGATACGAGATCAATATGACTGTTTTCGCTGTTATCGCACCAGAGGCAGACCAAAAGTTAGAGAAAGCGATCAAAGATAAGTTCGCGGAAGGCGATTTTTATGAAATGTCTCCCGGACAATTTCTGGTGTAGGCGCCCGGGCTGACGACCCGGCAAGCTTCAGAGAAGATGGGAGTAACCGGGGGCGTTCTCGGCAGCAGGGCTATGGTTCTCCGGGTCACGACCTACGCCGGCTGGCACTCCAAAGATATGTGGGAGTGGATAGCAGCCAAAGAAGGTCTTTTCGGCGCGGTCTCTGGAGGACGCGAGTGACGAATCGTTCGGCCACGCAAGATGTGTCAGTAGATCCGGCATCGGAAGGCGGACCGGCCCTTTCCAACCAGGATTTGGCAATCACCGCCCAGATAGTACGGGCGGTTCAGGAAGCGGTTCATCACGGGCTGCTTGAGGTGAAGTCCGACCTGGCGCGGGCTGAAGCGCGATCCCACACGGATTACTTTCGTACGTTATGCGCCTTTGCGACGGGATTTGTTGTGTTGGCCGGGATGGTCATCGAATCCTACCGTTGGGGGCATGATGACCTGACATCGACCGCTGTCAAAATAGAAGCTCGCATTGATAAAGTAGAAGGTCGCATTGACAAACGCATTGACAAAATAGAAGACCGCATTGACAAAATAGACGATCGTATGATTACAATTGGCAACAACGTCGCCCGGTCAGATCAGAAACTACAGGACCTGTCCGATCGATTGGCAACGCCTCCCATGCCAGCCGTACGGCGCTAAGCGATACGCCGCGGAGGTCGATCCGCTCAATTCCGCCTTGTGATGCCGGTCGCATAATGCCGCACACTTCGGCCTTCCGCGAACCGGCGCAACGGTGCCATGATCTCGGGCGTTAACCGCCGGCATTGTCGCTATCAAGAGGTCCCATGGCACGCACGCACGTCCGAACGACCGACACCAACCCCTTGGCATCCGATCCCGACCGTGATCATCGCATTCGCGAGCGCGCCTACCATTTGTGGGAATCCGAAGGCCGGCCGCATGGTCGCGATCTGGACTACTGGGAGCGTGCCCGCGAACTGATCGGCATGGAAGACAGCGCCGGCAGCGGCTTGCTGCCTAATCCCGCCACGGTCCCCGAATCGCCGCGCGAGACCGGCATTGAGGAGGCTGAGTTGCAGGCAAATTTAGGCGAATTCCCGGACCGTCTCGCTGATCAGGGCGAGGTCAAACCCACCCCGGCACCCAAGCGCCGTAGTCGCGCAAAACCGAAAAAGCCGGCCTGATTTATCACGCTCTGGTGAGGTCATCGGATTTCGCTCCGGCTGCCCCTTTCATGCCACAGACGCCTTGCATCGTGTCCCCCGACACAGACGGAGACGGTTCCAGTCTCCCGAGGGGACAGCCGAATGCGCTTTTTCAGAGTCTATGGCCGGGTTTTGGGCCTGCTGGGCCGGGATATCCGGATCGCGGGTTTCCTGGCATTCGCCAATCTGATGGTGGCCGGTTTGCAGTTTCTCGATCCGGTGCTGTTCGGCCGGGTGGTGAACCTGCTGTCTCAGTCGGACAAGCTGCCGCATGAGCAGATGTGGCATCAGGCGGCGATCGTGCTGGGCATCTGGGTTGCCGTCGGTATCGGCGGCATTATCAGCAACATCGCGGTGGCGGTGCGGACCGAACGTCTCGCGCACCGGCATCGTATCAAATCCATGGACCGCTACTTTCGGCATGTTCTGGCGTTGCCGTTGTCCTTCCATGGAGAAACCCATTCCGGCCGTCTGATCAAGGCGATGCTGTCCGGCACGGATGGCTTGTTCGGCACCTGGCTGGTGTTCTTCCGCGACCAGCTTTCCACCATCCTGTCCGCCGCCGTGCTGCTGCCGATGACGCTGTTCCTGAATTGGCACCTCGGTCTGGTATTGATTGCCCTGGTCGCGGTGTTCCTGACGATGACCGCCATCGTGGTGCGTAAAACGGAAACCGCTCAGAAGCGGGTGGAGGGCTTCAATTCCGCTCTGGCCGGTACCGCGCAGGACGCGCTGTCGAACGTCATGGTGGTGCAATCCTTTACCCGCCTGTCGGCCGAGGGGCGTCTGTTCAACGACATCGCCAATCAGGTGATCCGGCATCAGTTCCCGGTGCTGAACTGGTGGGCGTTGGTCAACGTGATGACCCGAGCGTCCAGCACATTGGCGATCATCACGATCGTGATCGTCGGCACCTGGCTGCACATGAACGGCATGGCCAGCGTCGGTGAGATCGTCAGTTTCATGGGCTTCGCGATGCTGCTGATCGGCCGCCTGGAAACCGCCGCGTCGTTCGTCGCGTCGCTGTTCTTCAAGCTGCCGGCGCTGGAGGATTATTTCGCCATTCTCGACTCCCGCAGTTCGGTGCCCGAGAAAGACAATGCGCATACGCTGTGGGCGCCGCGGGGCGAAGTGCGGTTTGAGGATGTGTCGTTTGCCTATCCGATGAGCGACACGCCGCTGCCGGGTACCGCGGTCCTCGCCAATGTCAGCTTCAAGGCCCACCCGGGGATGTGCGTTGCGTTGGTCGGTCACACCGGCGCCGGCAAATCCACCGCGATGGCGCTGCTGCAACGGATGTGGGACCCGACGTCCGGACGCATCACCATCGACGGCCATGACCTGCGTGACGTGACGCTGGACAGCCTGCGCTCCGCGGTTGGCGTGGTGTTCCAGGAAAGCTTGCTGTTCAACCGCTCGATCCGCGACAATTTGCTGATCGGCCGGCCGGAGGCGACGGATGACGAGATCGAAGAAGCCTGCCGCATGGCCGACGCGCATGAGTTCATCATTCGTCAGCAGCACGGTTACGACACGATGATCGGCGAGCGCGGCACCACTCTGTCCGGTGGCCAGCGCCAGCGTCTCGCGATTGCCCGAGCGTTGCTGAAGAACCCGCCGATCCTGATCCTGGATGAGGCGACCAGTGCGCTCGATGCGGCGACCGAGGCGCGCGTCAGCACGGCGCTGAAGACCCTGATGGCCGGGCGGACGACCTTCATCATTGCCCACCGGCTTTCGACCGTGCGCGATGCGGATGAGATCCTGGTGTTCGACGACGGTCGTATCGTCGAGCAGGGCAGCTTCGATGCCCTGCTGGCGCGGCCGGGCCGCTTCGCGGACCTCGTCAAGACGCAATTGTCGCCGACGATGCCGCACCTCGTGGCGGCAGAATGACCGACGTTCAACGACGTTTGATTGACGGTCTTTGCGATTTCACAGCTAGTCTGCCTCTGATGCTGCCTTCCTAACTGGAATCGGGAACCGGTCATGCTACGATTGGCTTTGTTTTTTCTTGTCGTTTCAATCGTGGCCGCGATTTTCGGCTTCGGCGGAGTCGCCGCAGCCTCGGCTGACATCGCCCGGATTCTGTTTTTCATAGCCATCGTGGTCTTCGTGGTCCTGTTGGTCGCGGGTCTCATGGCGGGGAGTAGTCTATGGTGACGCAAGCCGGGGTCCGGTAACGCCGGACGATATTTGCTGCACTGCACTGCTACTATTTGCATCCGGCCAATTGGATGGCGCATGCTGCGCTCTCAGAAGGATGCGGGCGGACCACCGGGCCAGGTGACTTTCCATCAAATTGCCTGTTTGGATTTGACTGCCCGCCCCAACAGGAAGGAGCAGCACGATGTCAACGGTCGCAGCGATCCTAAAGCACAAGGGCTACCAGGTTTCGACGGTGGATCCGAATGCGCGCGTATCCGACATAGCGAATCTACTGTCGGAACGGCGGATTGGCGCGGTTCTGGTGATGGATGACGCCGAGCAAATGCTCGGTATTGTCAGTGAACGCGATATCGTTCGCTGCCTCGCGGCCAACGCCGCCCGCACCCTGGAGATGACCGCCGGACAACTGATGACGCGGGCGGTGCAGGTGGCGCATCCTGACACGACCGTCGAACAGGCAATGCAGATGATGACCGCCGGGCGGTTCCGACATCTCCCGGTGGTCGATCACGATACGTTGATCGGGTTGATCAGCATCGGCGATGTGGTCAAGGCGCGGATCATGCACCAGGACACCGTCGTCGAAAGCCTGACCGCATACGTAACCGGCTCGGTCTGACCCGCGCGCTGCCGCGAGGTTGACGACTGGTGGTGGGTGCCGTTGGTGCCCGCCACCGCGACGGTATGCGTTGACCAGAACGCCCCCGACGGAGCCGGGCGGGCAACCGTAGCGCGAGATCGTCTGTGAGCGTTAGCGCCGGACGACATCCAATCACCCGGGCATCATCGTTCCCAGCGCCGCCTGAGGGCAAGCCTCAGGCGGCCTCGTCGCCTGATCGCAATGGTCTGAGTATTATCCGAACCTGCTAACGGGACGACGGCTCTCTAAATAACAATCGGAACGTAAGCGGATGTCGCTTGTAAACTCGGTTCCAAGGAGAAACATGACATGATCAAATATTGTCTCGTCGCAGCGGCGGCCTTTGGAATCATGACCGGCGCCGCCTGTGCTCAAACCACCTCCACCACATCGACACAAACCACGACGTCGATGCCGTCGCCCGTCGTTGGCAGTTCGATCGACAGCAGTTCGCAGCGTACCGTGGACAGCAATGGCGTCGTGACTGACAAGACCAAGACCTATTCGGCGGGAACCACGATCACGCCGTCCGGCGATCTGGCGACCACCAAGAAGACATCGGAAACCACCACCGTCCGTTAATCGGGCACGCTCTCCACGTCTATCCGTGTCACACCCATCCCTTGGGAGGCAGCAGATGTCTGTAACGAAATCCCGCGCCGGTTTGGCGATGATCGCCTGCATGTTGATGCTGGCGGCCTGCGGCAATACGCCGACGACCACCCGCACCACGACCAGCGAGCAGACCACGACGACCATGGCGCATCCGACCGCGTCGACCACCACGACAACCACCGAACAGACGAACCAGCGATAGTCTGAAACGTCCGGGCGGGAACGCCTGTCGGACAAGGCTACCGACAGGCGGTACGTGGTGGATTTGAGGTTCGGTCTTGCACTTTCCCACCATCGCAATGCGGTCGGCTACGACCGCGGAGATCCGCACATGCGAAACTACCGCGTTGCCAGCGCAGTCGCGCTGTTGTTGATGACCGGAGGAGCGTTGGCGCAGACTCCGGCACCGCAGCCAAACCGGGTGACCAACGGGCCAGCCGGCACCGTCGAGACGGCCCATGCCGGGATAACCGTCGATGGCGCCGGTCAGGCGACCGGCGAGAGCGATACGTTCAAGAAAACCCAAACCTACACCAGTGGCGACGGCCAGCTTTCGGCCAAGACGAAAATGCAGACCACCGGCCCGACAGTGACCAACGAACGGTAAGCTTCAGGGTGTTTGGATCAGGCGATCCCCTTGATTGGTTCGGCCTTTATCTCAAAGTCCGAACCTGACGGGGTTCGCTTCGCCCCGCCATGCCGAAACCCGTCCTCCGGCTTGCGTTGCGAGATCGTCACCCGGCACCCTGGCGTCGCGTCTTCGATCGCCAGAACCATCCCATGCAAGCGAACAACCGCCGCGACCAGCGCCAACCCAAGACCGTTGCCCGGCGTTTGGCGGCAGGCCTCGGATCGATAGAACCGCCGCAGCACGGCATCGCGCTCCCGCAGCGGAATACCTGGTCCGGTGTCCGCGATCTCAAAGCCGATCGCGCCATCCCGGTCGAAACCACCGACGGTTACGGTTCCGCCGGTTGGCGTGAATTTCAGCGCATTATCGATCAGATTGCCCACGGCCTCGAATAACAGGTTCGGGTCGCCCCGCATCAACAGAGGAATGTCCACGGGCACAAACCGAAGCCGCACGTGCTTCGCCTCGGCCATTGGGTCATATAATTCGACCGCATCGGCCAGCACCGCCGACAGATCGGCGTCGGTGAATCCGGCCCTGCGCGCACCGTTCTCGACCTCGGAGATGCGTAAAAGCGCGGCGAACGTTTGCAGCAGATCCCGGGTGTCCAGAATCGCCTCATCGACTGCCGCACCATACTCCTCGGCCGAGGCTGCCCGCCGACGCGCCCGTTCGAGCCCGGCCAACAACCGGGTCAGCGGCGTGCGCAGGTCATGCGCGATGTTGTCGCAAACGCCTTTCACCTCGTGCATCAGGCGCTCCAACTCGCCGATCATGCCGTTGATGACCTCGGCCAACCGGTCGAGGTCGTCCATGCGCCCGTCCACCGGCAGCCGTTCGGTCAGATCGCCGTTGACGATCCGCTGAACCGCACCCGTGACGGCATCGATGCGGCGCATCGAGTCAGCGCCCACGGCCACGGCGCCCGCCAAACCCAGCAGGATGGTGATAATCCCCCCGGCGATAAAGGCCCTGATCAGGACTTCGGAAAATTCGTGCGCTGCTTCCATGTCGCGTGCGACGAATAAAATGTCCCCTGACGGCCGCCTCTGCGCCATGCCGCGGAACAGCATGGGGTGTCCGCTCTCCGGAACGACAAACCTGAATGCGGTATCGAACGGCATAGACGCCCATATCGATGACGGCACACTCAACTGACTGCCGGCCAGCCGGCGGCCTGACGGATTGAACAGGGTGACGGGGCGTTCCAGCGTCGGATCGGACATCAAATGCGCGGATAACCGCTGCAACAGATTGTCGCGATCCATGGGACTGAAGATGGATTGCTCATGCACCAGCCAGTCATCGACACGCCCGATGACGTAATTCCTGGTTTCCCAATACAAAAACCCGCACAGCGCGACCGATGCGGTGCCAAACAGCAAGAAAAACCTTAATGCCAGCCGGAAGCTGGTCCTGCGCGGAAGGTCACTCAGGCGCATGGAGTCTGTATCCCGCGCCGCGTACCGTATGGATCATTGTTTCTGAACCCTCGGAATCGAGCTTTCGTCGTAATTTACTGATGTGCATGTCGATCACGTTGGTCGGTTCGACGGAGCGATAGTTCCAGACCTCCTCAAACAGCATCGTACGGGTCACAACCTGATCGACATGCCGCATCAGGAATTCGAGCAGCAGAAACTCGCGGGGCAGCAACTCGATCAACCGACCGGCGTGACGAACCGTATGTGTCAGCAGATCCATTTCCAACTTGCCGGCGCGCAGCATCGTCTCGCGGGGCTGCGGCGCGGACTGACGGCGCAGCAGGACATCCAACCGCGCGGTCAGTTCGAGAAAATCGAACGGCTTGGTGAGATAGTCATCGCCACCGGCGCGCAAACCGCGCACGCGTTCATCCACCGCGGACAGCGCGCTGAGGATTAACACCGGGGCGTCCATGCCCGCCGCGCGCAAGGTTGACAGCACGCCCAGGCCGTCGATGCCGTTCGGCAACATGCGATCCAGCACAATCGCGTCGTAGGTTTCGGCCGCCGCCTTCAACAGGCCTTCTCGGCCGGTCGCGGCGTGATCAACGGCGAAACCGTGGTCATTCAGCGCGGCGGTGATTTCAGCCGCCGTCTGCCGGTCGTCTTCAACCACCAGCACATGGGTCATAACTTACATCCTCTGGGGAACATCCTCCCGCATCCCTATGTGGTCCTTCAGGCACCAAGCCGCCTTCGCCCGAGGATGAACATTCTGTAATGGAGATCAGGTGCGCCTGCTTTTAGTGGAGGATGACGACCGAGCCGGATCCTATCTGGCGCGTGGCCTGACCGAGAGTGGCCATGTCGTCGATCGTGCCGCCGATGGCGAGTTGGGGCTGGCCCTGGCATCGGAGGGCATTTACGACGCGCTGATCGTCGATCGGCGGCTGCCTGTCCTGGATGGCCTGACGCTGATCCGGCGTTTGCGGCAGCATGACACACTGACGCCGATCCTGGTGTTGAGCGCCATCGGCGCCACCGCTGACCGGATCGAAGGCATGCAGGCCGGTTGCGACGACTATCTGGCCAAACCCTATGCGTTTGCCGAGGTGTTGGCTCGGCTGGAGGCCATGGTGCGCCGAACGGATCGGGTGCGGCGGTCTTCGGTGCTTCAGGTCGGCGATCTGACGGTTGATACGATGGCGCGCCGAGCGTCGCGGGCCGGCAAGGACATCCGCCTGCAACAGCGGGAGTTTGTTCTGCTGGACTATCTGGTGCGCCACGCCGGCCAGGTGGTCACCCGCTCCATGCTGCTGGAGGCTGCCTGGACCTATGACTTCGAGCCACGTGGCAACATCATCGACATGCATATTCACCGGCTACGGCAGAAGATCGACGAAGGGTTCGGCTCCAGGCTGCTGCTGACCATACCGGGCGCCGGATACATGATCCGCGAGCCGGCCGAACCGCCTCGTGGACCATAAATTCGAATTTATCGTCGGGCGAAGCCGAACCTACGACGGCTGGAGCATCTTGGCGTTGTTCTGAACGGACATCCCGTCAGACGAGAGATGGAGATCTTTCATGAGAAACCTCGTTCTTGCCGCGTTTGCGGCGCTCAGCCTGACCGCCGCCATCGTTCCGATGGCTCAGGCCGCGCAATACCAAAACCAGTCGCAGGGTTCTGCCCAAGGCGGAGAAGCCAATAACGGACCGAGTGAAATGGGCGGCGGCGGCTAACTAGTCTCCAATGGGAGTGACGCAAGGGCCGGGGCATTCCCCGGCTTTTCGTTTTTGAGGGTGCCCTGACGGTTCAGCAAAAAAAACCGGCCGCATCAGCGGCCGGGTCAGTTTGGCATCAGGGGAGGAAACGCCACCGCGTCAACCCGAGAGGCAACGAGCGGCGGAGAGCACTTTGACGCGGACATCGCCTTTCGTCTGTGACCTGGTTCACATCCGCTGGCGGTTTATCATTCCTGGTTCGCCTTATCCTTGATCGGTATCCAGATCTCGAACCCGCCTGTGCCCGTCCGAGCATCGAACCGTTCGTCATAACGCTCGAACGGTGCGGCCGGCGCGTTCTGGTAGTCCGATGCGGGCAGCCAATCGTTGAAGATGGCCATGAATGTGCCGCGTACCGTGGAGATATGGTCGGTGTGGGTGAAAACCGCGTAGCGCTGTTCGGCGAGCGGTATCCTGGCAAATTCGGCGGGCAGGGCGGCGAAGTCGGCGACCTCGACGCCAGCGATATAATCGAAGCCGCCGGCGTCGTCGGGGTTGAAGCAGACGCCATAGGCGACGTGACCAACCTGACCCGGAACGGTCCCGATATGCGGGTCAAACCGTCGCCATAGCGCGGGCAGCTCGCTCAGGTCCGCGAATGTGAAGTGGCAGCCAAGACCGGCGATCAGCAAGCCACGGCCGGTTTCGATCCGTGGCGGATTCAGGGGTGTGTGCGGTGTTTCATTCATCGTGACTTGTTCCGTCAGGAGAAGGTTTTCCAGTATAATTCCTGGCCCACCTGTCGCGGCACCGTCAAGGCACCCGGGACGATCGGGGCGGAAGCCGGCCGTTCAGCCGATAAAGGCGCCGGCCACCGCTCCACTCATGCAGGTCGCCAGTGTCCCGGACAGGATGGTTCGCGGTCCCAGCGCCACAATTTCGGCCCGCCGAGCAGGGACCATGGCACCGAGGCCTCCGATCATGATGCCGAGACTGCCGAAATTGGCGAAGCCGCATAACGCATAGGTCAGGATCATCCGGCTGCGGGGCGAGAACGTGTCCGGCGGCAGTTGCGAGAAATTCAGGTAGGCTACGAACTCGTTCAGCACGGTCTTTGTCGCCATCAGCATCGATGCGGTGCCGGTTTCGGCCCACGGCACGCCGATCAGCCACATGACCGGGCGGAAGGGCAGGGCGAACAGGCGTTGCAAAGTCACCGCGGCGCCGTCCCAGGCCGGCAACAAACCCAGCGCCATGTTCGCCAGCGTCACCAGCGCGACCGTCACCAGTAGCACCGCGATGATCGAGGCGAGGATCGGCACTCCATCCATCGTGCCTTTCACGATTGCGTCGAGGCTGCTGTGGGGCGGGTCCTCGATGTCCAGCCGCCCCTCGGGCCGGTCGGAGGCTTCGAACGGCACCATCAGCGCCGCCACGGCCAGCCCGGCCGGTGTGCTGATGACAGACGCGATCAGGATGTTGGCCAATGCGTTGGGAACGAACGGCGACAGAAACGAGGCGTAGATGATCATCACCGTTCCCGCGACTCCCGCCATGCCGCAGGTCATCAGCGCAAACAACTCGCCGCGCTGCATGCGCATCAAATACGGGCGGACCAGTAACGGTGCCTCCACCATGCCGACGAATACATGCACCGCCGCGCCCAGCGCCAAAGGCCCGGAGATCCCCATGGATCGCCGCAGTAACAAGGCGAACCCGGCGGTGATCCGTTGCAGCACGCCCCAATAGAACAGCAGCGACGCCAAAGCGCTGATTGTCAGCACCAAAGGCAGCGCCTGGAACGCGAGAATAAAACTGGCGCCCGGCTGCGTTTCGGCGAACGCAAGCGGGCCACCGCCGAGATAGCCGAACACGAACTGAGTGCCCGTCAGCGTCGCCGCATGCAGCGCATTCGCCGCATCGTTCAGCCAGACCATCGCTCGGTCTGCCCTGGGGATGCCGATCAGCAGCACCGCGAACGCAAGCTGCAAACCGACTCCGGCGATCACCGTGCGCCATGGGATGCGGCGCCGGTCCTCGCTGCACAGAAACGCCAGCAGCAGCAAGGAGCCGAGGCCTAAACCCGCGTGAAACATCAGCCGGCCGGCTTGATGTTGAACGGATAGTAGGGCGGGAATTCGCCCACCGCCGTCATATCGACTTCCACCATCGTTAGCCCCTTGATCGCCAATGCCTTGGCGACTGTATCGCCAAACGTATCGGCGGACGAGCAGCGAAAGTATGGAATCTCCGATATTCCGGCCAGTTTTTCGAGATCGGGACTTTCGAGATCGGCGTAGAAACGGCGGCCCTGGGCGGTTGCGTCCTGGATGCGCTTGATCACGCCATAACCGCGATCGTTCATCACGATCACGGTCATATCGAGATCTTCCTGAACGGCGGTCCACAGTTCCCCGACATTCAGGAAGAAGCCGCCGTCGCCTGTCATGACAACCGTCTTGCGATCCCCCGCCGCCGCCGCGGCGCCGATCCCCAGGCAAAGCCCCTGACCGATGCCGGCGCCGACCGGGTAAACATTCAGGTTGGGTGCATTCAGCGGGAATATGCGATTGCCCCAGGTCGTGTTGTTCTGGGTTACATCGCGTGCCCAAATCGCGTCGCTCGGCATCACTGCGCGCAGTTGCGCACTGAACGTGCCGTAAACCCCGAGTGTCTCGATAAACGCGCGCTGCGAGGCGCGTTTGAGTCTGGCGAATTCCACCATATAGCCGCCGACGGCCTTAAACCGGCCCTCGATGCGGCTGACCAGTCCATTCAGCGTGGCTTCGGCATCGCCGCAAACGAAATACTGATTCGCGTAGGTCCGGCCGTTGGCCACCGGATCGGAATCGATCTGGATGATATTGGCCGGCAATTGCACCTGGAAGTCGTTCGTTTCATGGCCGCGCAGGCGGCAGCCGACCACCAGGCACAGATCCACGTTCTTGTAGAAATCGGTAATGTTCGGCATGCCGCTGCCTGTCAGTCCACCCAGGTTCCGCGGGTGATCCTCCGGCACCGTGCCGCGTCCGTTGAAGCTGGACACCATGCCGAAACCCATATCGAGCAATTTTACGGCCGCACTGCCGGCGTTTTTCGCGCCGTTGCCCAGCCACAACATCGGCCGTTTCGATGCCATCACGCGGGCGGCGAGTTCGTCCAGTTCGCTGTCTGTCGGCACCCGCGGCGGCGCCAGCGGCAGCACGAAATTATCCAGCGTGGCCGGCCGGTCGAGTTTGGCGCGTTGCAGGTCGATCGGCACCTCGACGCTGACCGGTCCCATCGGCGCGGTCATGGCCAAAACGGCCGCCTGCGTCAGCACGCCGAGGGCGTTCTGGGCGGAGCGAATCCGGAAGGCGCCTTTGCAGACCGACGCCATCATCCCGAGCTGATCGACCGGGTCATGCACCGCGCCCATGCCGCGATCGACAAATTTGGTCGAAGTCTGGCCGGTGATGTGCAGCACGGGCGAGCCGGCGAACCGGGCCTCGATCAAGCCGCCGATGGTGTTGGCGGCGCCGGGGCCGGTGGAGGAAAAAATCACGCCCAGGCCTTGCGAGACCCGGGCATAGCCGTCGGCCATGTGGGCCCCGCCGAGCTCGCCGCGCGCCATCATGAAGCGGATGCTGTTGCGGCGGCCGATCGCGTCCAGCATCGGAATGTTATGCACGGACGCGATGCCGAATACGGTGCTGACACCGCAGGCGGACAGGAATTCGGCGACGAGATCGCCTACGGTGTAGTCGCTGGCCATGTGACGGATTTCCCCTGTGATGTGGCCGGAACGGTGGGACAGGTGCCGCGTCGGGTCAATGGTGGCGGGATCGGGGGCAGGGCTATCGCATTTGGGAGTTCAATCCTGCCGGGGATCGTGTCCCGGGGGCCACTTGCCGCGAGGCGTGCTCCACCCAGGAGCGTTGTGTCGCGATCAACAAGCAATCAAGTAATGAAGAATCAATGATATCAACGATGGCAAATGATGATGGGGCACTGCTGGCCGTTCGTGCGCCGGACTGATCGCAGGCATTCGAACCTTGGCTACGCAGCCGGTCGCCCTGAATTTTATCATTTGCCATCCTTGATATCATTGACTCTTTGACCGGTAGGTCTCCCAGGGGCCTTACCGACACCGCGCGCGCCGGGGCCGTATCCACCGAGGTGCGGTTGCCCGCTCCGTAGCGAGATAAGACCGAATCAGTTGTCCGGTCTCGATTTGCCGGCAAAAGCGTTCCGGTTGGGTGGAGGCGCGCTCATCCGCCTTCAAAAAATGCCTGCTTCGGCCGCTTCATAAGGTGCCGTCGCCGGACCAGCATTTGAAATGCAATTGCCCTGGATCGGTGGGCGCGCGGGGCACGCACGTCAGGGTTGACATTGTCTAACTATTGTGTTAGTCCAAGAAACATGGAGCACACGGCGTCCACCTTGACCCGGCCTGTCTCGCCCGATCCCACACCGGATCGGACCGGCGAACCCGTGGCCGCCGCCACCATACCGCAACGTCTTGCCGCCCTGTTGAATGTGGTCCGAGTCCTGCTCGGTCACGGCCGCCGGCTTGTTGAAACCGTGCCGGAGCGCGCTGCGAACGTGGAATTCGCTGCCCTGGCCGGGGTTTGCGGCACTTATACTCTGGCGACCATTCTTGCCCGGCTACAGCGCGGTATCCTGCGCGCGATGGCGTTGGAGCGTTATCTGCTCGCCCGCGCCGCAAAGGGCCGCGAGATCGGATTCGTGTATGCGCGGGAGCGCAGGCCGGCCAAGCCGGCAGCGGAACCGTCCGTTGGGGAGCCGGCTTCTGGAGAGCCGGCAAGCGACGGCCCTGGCGACCGGGACGAGCCAGGCGATGACGAAAAGGCGCCCAAACGCCCCGCTTTCGATCCGGACGATCTCCGCATCCCCACTCCGGAGGAACTCGATGGCGAGGTGCGCCGCCGGCCGCTCGGACGGACCATTCTCTCGATCTGCATGGATCTCGCGGTCATTCCGAGTTTCTGCACCGGCCCATTCTGGAACCAGATATTCGACACGCTGAATAATTACGGCGGCAGTTTCACGACACTGTTTAAAATTCGGGAATATCGCGAGACATCGTTTCAGAAAGAGCGGGACAAGAAACCTGACACCTGGAGCTTTGCCTGGAAGTTCCCGCCACCGGAGACGGTTCGTCAGGTGCTGGGGTACATGATCGGCGAGGCGGTGATTTCGGACCCGTTCGATCCGCTGCTGGCCACCGCTCCTCCCTGACTGTTATCCGTCAAGGTTTGCATCGCACCCTCGGATTCCGGGGGCGCTTGCGCGTGCGTGCGGCCCAACCAGAGCATTGTCGGGACTGGACGCTGCATCGGTGATCGTCAGACCGTGACGACGTTTCCCGAAGCTTACCGTGCAAGGCAGCAGTGGCTTCTTTGGAAGCGCATTTTCCAACAGCCCTCGCGCGGTATCGCGCTCCGCCGCCACGTCGCCCGGGCTTGGCCAGGTCACCCGGGGCTTTGCTTGGCGTGGCACAGGAAGTCGTGGGTGACCGGGCCACGTCCGGTCATGACGAAGAGCAAAAAACCGCGTCCGGGGACTCGGCTTCTCCGCCCGTCGCTTATGTTGATGCCTATGCGGCTCCTCCGGGTCAACGTGCCCTGACGGTGCCGCGACCGGTGGCCCGGACAAGCCGGGCCATGACGGAAGTGCAATGGCAGTCCATCAACGCCGCGCGCGAACCCTCGCCAGGATCGGACGGCCGGCGGTGCGCGGGGAGACCAGGATGCAGGCCGCGGCGGCCAGCATGAACAGGCTCGCGGCGAGCATCGGTATCTCATAACTGCCCGTCGCATCCCGCAGCACGCCGACCATCTGCGGCGCCACGTAGCCCGAGATATTGCCGATCGAATTGATCACCGCGATCCCTCCCGCCGCGGCGGCCGGTCCGAGCCAGGCGGTGGGCAGGTTCCAGAAGCATGGCAACGACGCGGATATGCCGAAGCCGGCCAGACAGAAGCAACTCATGGCCAGGATCGGGTTCACCGCCAGGGTCAGGCCGGCGCCCAGCAAGCCGGCGCAGGCCAGCAGGCAGGGCAGGGCGACATGCCAGACTCGTTCCCCGGTGCGGTCGGAATGGCGGGAGAACAAGATCATGCCAAACACGCCGCACAGATTTGGTAACGACGACAGGTAGCCGACCGTCTGATCACTGTAGCCCATCGTCTTGATCATCAGCGGCAAGAAGAAGTTCTTTGAATACACGCCGAAGCCGATCAACAGATATCCCAGGATCAGCATCATCATGGTCGGACTGGCCAGCGACTGCATCAACGTCAGTGAATGACTCGACGACGTGTTCGTCTCGGCGTCCAGTTGTCCGCGCAACCATATCTGCTGATCGCGGTCCAGCCATGCCGCATCCTCCGGCCGGTCGCGCATCAGGATCGGACAGAGTGCCGCCAACAGGCAGGCGGGAACGCCCTCGATCAGGAACACCCATTGCCAGCCGGCGTATCCGTGCCACCCGTTCAGCAGCAGAAGATTGCCCGACAGCGGGCCTCCGATCACGCTGGCGCTGGCCCCGAACGCATAGAAAATGCCCATCGCCCGGCCACGGTGGCGCGACGGAAACCAGCGCGTCATGAACCACGCGACGCCGGGGAAGAAGCCGGACTCGGCAACACCGAGCAGGAAGCGCATGGCAACGAAGCTGGTGGCGTCGGTGACGAAGGCAGTGCCGGCGGAGCAGACGCCCCACACTACCATGGTGATGCCCAGCCAACGGCGGGCGCCGAGCCGGGTTAGGATGGTACTGGCGGGAAGCTGGAACAGCACGTAGCTCCAGAAGAACGCCCCGGCGGCGAGGCCGTACGTCGTCGCCGATAAACCGAGCGCCTTGTTCATGGTCAGCGCGGCGATGGAGATGTTGAAGCGGTCGAGCGCGTTGATCAGGTAGGCGAAGCTGAGGAAAGGAATCAAACGCCAGGCGACTTTACGCATGACGGTGGTTTCGAGGTCCATGGTCCGCCCCTCCGAACCGCCTCTGCCGGGCGGTGTGGAGCAAGCCTAGGACGGGTGAGGAGCAGGATGCCAGAAAATTCCTTGGGGGCTGCGCGGGGGGTACCGTTTCTCCACCGTCACGGACCGGACAAGAGCCGGGCCATGACGGATGGACAGTCATTGCGGGATGCGCCCCTCGGACGCACCACGCCTCCGTCAAACCACGCCGAAGTTGATCAAGTTCCGCACGGGTGTGCCGGTTTTTAGCATGTCGAATCCCTGATTGATCTCCTCCAGCTTGATATGGCCGGAAATCAGATGATCCAGTTTCAGCCGCCCCTGCCGCCACAGCTCCAGCAATCGGGGCATATCCACGCGGAACCGGTTGCCGCCCATGCTGGTGCCCTGGATCTTCCGGTCACGCAGGAAGTCCGCGCCGTGTAGTTCGATCTTGGTGCCGAACGGGACCATGCCGATGATCGTCGCCACGCCGCCCGGACGCAGCATCTCGAACGATTGTTCGGCGGTTTTCTTCATGCCGATCGCCTCGAACGAGTAAGGCACGCCCTGGCCGTCGGTCATGTCCTTCACGGCCGCCACCACATCGATATTCGACGCATTGATGGTATCGGTCGCGCCCATTTCGCGGGCCTTTTCCAGCTTCGACGGATTGGTATCGATAGCGATAATCCTGGCGGCGCCAGCCAGAGCGGCGCCGTTCACCGCCGACAGCCCGATCCCGCCGCAGCCGATGACCGCGACGGTGCTGCCGGGCTCCACCTTCGCGGCGTTGAACACTGCCCCGACGCCGGTCATGACACCGCAGCCGACCAGGGCGGCGCGGTCCAGCGGAATGTCCTTGTTGATTTTTACCACCGCATGTTCGTGTACCAGCATCAGTTCCGCGAACGCTGACAGGTTGAACGCCTGGTTCAGTACCTGGCCTTTCCATTTCAGCCGCCGTGCCGCGCCGGGCAGCAGCTTGACCTCGGTGTTGTCACACAGGTTGGTGTGGCCGGTCGTGCACTGGGCGCACTCACCGCAGAACACCGACAGGCAGGTGATCACATGGTCGCCCGGCTTGACGTAGGTAACGTCCTCGCCGACGGCTTCCACGACCGCGGCGCCTTCATGGCCCAGCACGGCCGGGGTGGGGTAGGGATACAGCCCCTCCATGAAATGCAGATCGGAGTGGCACAACCCGGCATACGCGGTGCGCAGCAGCACCTCCCGCCGTTTCGGCTTCTCGATCTCGACGTCCTCGATGGTGAGAGGCTGGTGCGCTGCGTGAAAGACCGCGGCTTTCATGATGGGTTTCCTCCGGTTGTGTGGCCGGAGAAAACCCTAACCGCCTGACGCCCGGACGCCAATGGTTGCGGCCGAGCGTGCCACCTGGCACGCCCGGTAGGTTACCGATTATTTCCACCTATGGTTGTTGATCCGAAACCGTAAATGCGATAAACGCATCAATTCGATCAGGGAAGTCATCAATGTTTCGGTTATGTTTGCGTTTATCAACGGCGATGCTGGCATTGAGCGGTTTGGTTGCCGCGGCTGCGCCGGCTCACGCCGCGGCCGACATTCTGGAGGGCGTGACGTTCAGCGATGGCGGTTCGGCGACAGGAAGCTTCACCTTCACGCCATACAGCTATCTCGCAACGGTTAACATCGTGACAACCGACGGACTGTCAGCCCCGACGCAAGGGAGCCTGTTACCGGGGTTCAGTTACGCAAGTGGTACGCTCTTGCCCAACTCGCCGCCCGCTTCGGCGTTTAATTTCACCAGCATCGCCAGCGACCCGCATTGGGCCCTGGTTCTGGATCTGACATCGGCGCTGGGCTATCACTCGTACGGTTTCGATACGTTGATCGCAGGCTCTGTCAGCGGCTCGACGCTCTCCGGGTCGTACGAAGTGTGCGTTTACGGTTGCACCGGCTTTGCGTCCGGTTCCTATCGCCTGATCACCGGCGGAGAGGTTTACGCTGTCGAACCCGCCTCGCTGACCCTGCTGGGTGTTGGCGCTTTACTGTTGCCCGCCGTGCGTCGGCGCTTTCCCGCCAGACGCGGCGTCGCCTGAGGCAACGCCGCGCAAACGGTCCTGACGCCTACATTTTGCCGCCGTTGCCGGGGTTTTGTCCGGCTGGCGGCGGGTTGGTCTGCTCGGCCCCGTTGGACGTCGACATTCCACCGGACTGCGTTCCCGCACTTCCGGCGCTGAAGGCCTGTCCGCTCTGCGCGGCCTGATAGCTCTTGTCGTTCAACTGATCGACATCCGCATCCTGTGAGGTGTCGTTTTTAGCACGCATTGAAGACCGGGCCCGCGTATGATGGGTGCCGCTCATGGTCTGATTGCCGGCGCTGCCGTTGTCGCTCGGTGTCGCCATACCTTGGGCGGCACGGGCACTGTCCGGGGTTTCACCACCCTGCGCGAACGCCGGCGCAGCGGCCAGTATCGCAACCGAACAAACCGCCTGGAATAAACGTATCCTTACCATGTTGATTTCCTTTCTGGCACAGCCGGGAAGCATCAATGTGTTCTTCCGAACTACGCTGGCAGGTGGGATGAGGATGCGCTGCTCACTCATCAAATCAACTTGCATGCCGCGCCGGTCACGTCTCCCGCCTGAAACGCTGGCGCATTGGCTGGCACCCCCGACAGAGGGTGCCAGCCCGGAGCGGATTACGCGTTCGCCTTGTGCATGAACTCGGCGATTTCATCGATCACCGGCATCGCCTTGACGGCTTTCTCGGACTCCACGTTGAATACGACCCGTTCCACGCCCAGGTCGGCGTAGCGCTTCATCAGGTCGAGTTCCCGCTTCGGAAACCACACCGTGATCGCGATCTCATCCGGGTTGCGGCCGGCCTCGGTCGCCATTTTCCGAAATTCCGGGATCAGGTCGGCGATTTCCTTGTAGCCGCCGCGTGCCGCCTGGGGAATCCAACCGTTGCCATACCGGATGGCACGCCGAGCGGAATAGGGGAACGCGCCACCGACGATGACAGGAGGGTGCGGCTTTTGCACCGGTTTCGGCCATGTCATCATCGGATCGAAGTTGACGAACTCGCCATGATACTCGGCCTTGGATTTGGTCCAGATTTCTTTCATGGCTTCCACGCGTTCGCGCGCGGCCTTGTGACGGTCGCCGAACTTGATGCCGTGGTCTTCCAGTTCGTCCTGGTTCCAGCCGTTGCCGATCCCAAACAGGAACCGCCCGCCGGACACCTGATCGATCGACGCCACCAGTTTCGCGGTCTGGATCGGGTCGCGCTGCGCCACCAGACAAACACCGGTTCCCACCATCAGCGTCCTGGTCGCCATCGCTGCCGCGGTCAGCGAAATGAACGGGTCCATGGTGTCGTAGTATTTCTTCGGCAGATCGCCGCCGGCCGGAAACGGTGATTTGCGCGTCAGCGGAATGTGGGAGTGTTCCGGAGCCCAGACGGACTCGAAACCGCGTGATTCCAGGGCCTGGCCAAGCTCGCCGGGCGCCATCGAATAGTCGGTGAAGAACATGGATACGCCGGATTTCAGCATGTTGGTTTCCTCTCGCTGGTTGCTTCCCGTGATGTTGCCCCATTCCACCGCCTTGCTCCAGACCCGCTGCCTGATGAGCGGGATGGCGCAACCCGCGCATGGGCGTTGGGTCATTCTCCCTGGCCGGCACGGCGCCATCGCGCTAGGCTATAGGACCCGACGCGATAACCGAGGAAACCATAGTGTCAGAACTGGCGAGCGATAACGCCACCGGCCCCGCGTTCGTCCGCAGCCCCGTGAAGATTACCGACGTGGCAATTGCCGCTGGTGTCGCGCCGATGACCGTTTCCCGTGTCATCAATACGCCGGATCGGGTTTCACCGGAAACCACCGCCAAGGTACGTGCCGCGATTGACCGGCTGGGATATGTGCCGAATTTGATTGCCGGCGGCCTGTCGTCGCGGAAGTCGCGTCTGGTCGCGGCGATCGTGCCGACCATCGCGCATCCGATGTTCGCCGGCCTGGTGCAGGCGTTCTCGGATTCCATGCGCCAGGCGGGTTATCAGGTCATTCTGTCGATCAGCGGCTACGAGAACAACGACGACGAATCGCTGTTCCGTGCCTTGCTCGGGCGGCGCCCCGACGCTTTGCTGATTACCGGATCCGGCTACAGTCCGGGCGCGCTGGAAATGCTGATTGAGGCCCATATTCCGGTGGTCGAGATCTGGGACGTGTCCAGCCGGCCGATCGACATGTTGATCGGCTTCGATCATGCGCAGGTGGGCGCCGAGGTGGCGACGTTCCTCCGCACCAAGGGACATAACCGGTTTGCCATGCTGGCCGCGCAGGACTCGCGCGCGCTGGCACGTGCCCGGGGCTTCCGGGACGCTGTCACCAGGATGGGCGGCGAGCTTGTGCTGGAACAGGTGATGCCGGCACCCAGCACGATCGGGGCGGGACGCGAGGGGATGCGGGCTTTGATGCCGTTTCTGAACGAACCCTGCGCGGTGTTTTGCAGCTCCGATATGTTGGCCTTCGGGGCAGTGACCGAGGCTCGGGTACAGGGTGTGCCGGTGCCCGAACACCTCGCCATTTGCGGTTTCGGCAATCTTGAACTCAGCGAGCTCAACGAACCGCCGATCACAACCGTGAGCCTGGAAGGCGTTGGTACCGGGCGCACCGCGGCAGCCTTTCTGCTGCGGCGGCTGGCGGGTGAGGGACGGCGGGACGAAGACCGGGTGCAGGTGCCGTTTCGCATCGTCGAGCGGGCGACGACTTGAGTGACATTACCGGTTCGCCGCAGATTGCGGTGAAGATACTTGTGCGGAGCGTCGGATGATCAGCGTTGAGGAAGCCCGCGGGCGCATTTTGGACTCGTTACGGCCGGGGCCGGCGGAAATCGTTGCGCTGGCCGAGGCGTGGAACCGGGTAACGGCGCAGGATGTGGTTGCTCGTTTGACGCAACCGCCGGCCGATATGTCGGCGATGGACGGGTATGCTCTGCGTTCGGCTGACGGTGGTCTGGATGCCGTGCTGGCGGTGGTCGGTTCGGCGCCCGCGGGCCATCCGTTCGCCGGCCGGGTGGCGGTCGGGCAGGCGGTGCGCCTGTTCACCGGTAGCGTGGTGCCGGACGGCGCGGATGCGATCCTGTTGCAGGAAGACGCCACGCGGGATGGCGAAACCGTACGGGTCAATGAGGCTGTCGTGGCCGGCCGGCACATCCGCCGCGCGGGTCAGGACTTCGCGGCGGGGGATGTCGTTATTCAGGCCGGACGGCGCATGACGGCGCGCGATGTCGGGCTCGCCGCCGCCGCCAATCATCCCTGGGTGGCCGTGCATCGCTGCCCTCGGGTCGCCGTCCTGGCCACAGGCGATGAGATCGCCATGCCGGGGGAACCGATTCCGTCCGGCGGCATCGTCAGTTCGAATTCCCATGCGCTGGCGGCGCTGGTGCGGGCGGCCGGCGGGGAGCCGATGATCCTGCCGATCGCGCGCGACGACCATGATGTCATTGGGGCCGTCGCGGATTCGGTCGCCGGGATGGATATGCTGGTCACGACGGGCGGTGCCTCGGTGGGGGATCACGATCTGGTCATTTCGGCGCTACAGGCGCGCGGTATGACCTTGGATTTCTGGCAGATCGCGATGCGGCCGGGCAAACCTTTGTTGTTTGGACAGTTGGGTGCAACGCCTGTTCTTGGATTGCCGGGTAATCCGGTGTCCGCGATGGTGTGCGCGATCTTGTTTTTGCTGCCGGCGCTGTCCCGATTGTCGGGCCTGCCCGCCGCGCCGCCTCCGGTTTCGACGGCTGTATTGGGGGCGGCGGTCAAGGCGAACGACAAGCGCGCGGATCATCTGAGGGCGGTGGTGAGCGTTGATTCGGCTGGCAGAACCGTGGTGACGCCGTTTCAGGTGCAGGATTCGGCGATGCTGCGGCGGTTGGCCCACGCCGACGCGCTGATCCTGCGCGCGCCGCACGCGCCGGCACTGCCGGAAGGGGCCGAGGTGGGGATTATTCGCCTCGATTCGCTGGGCTTGTGACGCGGCCGGTTCAAGACAATCCGCTTGCATGCTGTGGTATTCAAAATTGTCCACAGTTTCGCTTGACGCCGGTATTGGAACCAACATAGAACGGAGCGAGCGGTTGCCGGTTTGTTCCGACAGCCATTCGAGGAACTCCACTATGTTGACTCGCAAGCAATACGAACTCCTGGTGTATATCGACAAGCACCTGAAGCAGACGGGCTTCTCCCCGAGTTTTGAGGAGATGAAGGACGCGCTGAACCTGAAATCGAAGTCCGGTATTCATCGGTTGATTTCAGCGCTGGAAGAACGCGGCTACCTCGCTCGGCGTCATCATCGGGCGCGGGCGCTGGACGTTCTGCGCTTGCCGGACAACATGCAGCAACGCGAAGCGCCGGTCAGTGCGGCGGTGGAGCCGGATGGTCCGCAGGGGTTTTCTCCGAACGTTATTCGCGGCGACTTCACGCAGCGTTTGGCGGGTGTTCGGACCGCCAATGACGCGGGTGCGATTCAGTTGCCAATGTATGGACGGATCGCCGCCGGTCTGCCGATCGAAGCGTTGCGTGACACCAGCAGCCACATCGAAGTGCCGATGGCTCTGCTGGGGCCGGGCGAGCACTACGGGCTGGAGGTGGCCGGTGATTCGATGGTCGAGGCGGGGATTCTGGATTCCGACACGGTGATCATTCTGAAGGGCGATACGGCCGAGAACGGGCAGATCGTCGTGGCGTTGATCGACGACGCCGAGGTGACGCTGAAGCGCCTGCGCCGGCGCGGGGCCTCGATCGCGCTGGAGCCCTGCAATGTGCGGCACGAGACGCGGATTTTTCCGGCTGACCGGGTCAAGGTGCAGGGGCGTATTGTGGCGTTGATGCGGAAGTATTGATTGGTCGCATTCCTTCACTCTCTTGACGAGATGGATTTTAACTCTCCGTCATGGCCGGGCTTGGCTCCATACGTGTCAGGATAAGCGAATGGGGGAGAAAATTTGTGCCGGAGACGGGGGTTTCCCCTCTCCGTCATGGCGGGGCCAAGCCCGGCCATGACGACTGGGCAAAAACCTCCCTACCCCACACCTTATCCTGGTGCCTATGGAGCCAAGCCCGGCCATGTCGAAAGGGTAAATCCGCCCCCTACGGCTATTACTGGACGGCGCCTAAGCGGTAACGATCAGCGCATCGACCGCTGTGATCCGATCGCCCGCGCAGATCAGCGGATTGATGTCCAGTTCCGCCACCGTATCGCGATGATCGGCTGCGAACCGGGACACGTCGCTGATAATCCGCGCCAGTCGCGCGATATCCACCGCCGGCATGCCTCGGAACCCTTCCAGCAGCTTCACGCCTTTCAGTTGCCGCAGAAGGGCCTCCGCCTGGAATGGGGTGACCGGGGCAGGGGCCATGGCGGTGTCCTTCAGGACCTCGACCAGGATGCCACCAAGACCCACGACGATCAGTGGCCCGAACAACGGATCATTACGGGCTCCGACGACCATCTCGATCCCTTGGGGAACCATCGGCTGCACCAGAACGCCATTGATATGCGGCGGCGGTTGGACCTTGCCGGCATTCGCCATCACGGCGTCGTAGCCCGCTCGGACTTCGTCGGCGGAGCGCAGATTCAGACGAATCACGCCAGCCTCGGTCTTGTGAGGCAGGTCGGGGGATTCGACTTTCAGAACCACGGGGTACCCGAGTGCGGCGGCAGCGTTCACGGCGTCGTCGGCGGTTTGGGCCAGTGATTCCCCGACGACCGGAACCCCATACAGCGCCAGAACGGCTTTGGCCTCACGTTCGGTCAGGGTCTTTCCGCTGGCGGCGGCGATCAGCGCCGATGCCTGCGCTATTGTTTCGGGCGGCGTGGTTATGACGTGCTGTGGCCCGGAGGCGAGCTTGTCAGCGCGCCACTGCCAGGCGGACAACGCCGAGAAGCAGGCGCTCATCGAGCGGAATAGCGCGACGCGGTCGCATTCGTTCGCTTCGACGACGCCCGGACCGTCCTGCCATTCGGTCTGCCAAACGACGCAAGCCATTTTGCCATGTTGCTTGGCCAGTTCATTGTACACCAATGATCGTTTCGCGGCAGGCGCGTAGCCGTAGGTCAGTGGTGAGACCAGAACGCCGTATTGCGGATCGCTCAGCAGCGCGCCGGCACAGACACCAAGAGACTCCGGGTCGCTGAGGATCTGCGCGGTGACGTCGCAGGGATTGCGAGATGAACCGAACTCCGGAATGCGCGATTCCAGGATGGCGCGCACGTCGGGGGCCGGTTGCGGCATCGGGACACCGTGCTGTTCCGCCCGATCGGTGGCCATGATCGCGGCGCCGCCGGATGCCGCCACGATGGCAGCGCCGCGCGCTTTCGGCGGCGGCGCCTTGGCGAAGAACGCGGCGGTTTCCAGCAGAGATTCGAAATCGTCCACCACAACCGCGCCGGCACTCTTGAACATGGCCCGATAGGATTCGTGCGATCCGGCCAGTGATCCGGTGTGGGACATCGCCGCTTGAGCGCCTTGCTCGCCGGTGGCCATCTTGAAGATAACCAGGGGCTTATTGGCAGCCCAGGCGTTTTCCGCAGCCAGCAACAGGCGTTCGGGAGTCGCCATGCCCTCGAACACGCAGGCGATGGAATCGCAGGCCGGATCGGTGGCCAGATAGTTGACGAAATCCGCCATATCGACGTCGCAGGAATTGCCCGATGTCAGCACGTGACTGACCGAATGGCCGCGCACCACGCCTTGCGCCAGCGCCATACCGAGCGCTCCGGATTGGCTGATGATGCCGACGGCATGGCGTTGCGGTTTCGGGATGGGCGTGATGTCCATGAACGTGACGCGGCTGTCGAGCATCGCGTTGACGACGCCGATGCAGTTCGGGCCGATGATGCGCAGACCGGTTTCGCGCGCGATCGCCACCAGCCGTTCCTGTTGCGCGATGCGGTCTTCTTTCGCGGTTTCCGCGTAGCCCGAGGCGAAGATGATAGCACCGCCGACTCCGGCGCTGGCGCAGTCGAGAACGATCTCCTCCACCGCCTCGCGCGCCGCGGTGATCACCGCGCAATCGGGGACTTCCGGCAGGTCGCGGACATTCGGATAGCAGGTGTGGTCGCCAATCGTTTGATACCGAGCGTTCACGGGGTACGCGCGACCGGCGTAGTGCTGCATGTTGAACAGCACCCGCTCGCCGAATGACCCCGTTCGGGTGGAGGCGCCGATCACGGCGATGCTTTCCGGATGGAGCAGCCGAGTCAGTTGTTCACGGCTGTACACGCCGGTGCGCTTGGTTTGCATGATTTCCACCCGATTGACGTTCTCGTTGGGGACAGCATACTCGCCGGTAGCCATGCGGCAAGCATGAGGGGGAAATCCACGATGTCGTCGCTGTTCGATCTGACCGGCAAGGTTGCCATTGTCACCGGTTCAACCAAGGGCATTGGCCTGGCGATCGCCACGCGGATGGCGGAGCACGGGGCGACGGTCGTGATTTCCAGCCGCAAGGCGGATGCGTGCGAGGCTGTGGCGGCGGGGATCACCGCGGCGGGCGGCAAGGCGATCGTGATCCCGTGCCATGTCGGGCGGAAAGAAGAATTGCAAAATCTGGTCGATCAAACGGTCGAACGTTGCGGCGGCATCGATATTCTGGTCGGCAACGCGGGCGTGAACCCGTATCTCGGGCCGGCAGCGGGTATGACTGACGAGGCGTTTGACCGGGTGATGGGGGTGAATGTCCGTAGCAACTGGTGGCTGGCGAACATGGCAATTCCGCATATGGTCAAGCGCGGTGGCGGCGCGGTGATCATTATTTCCTCGATTGGCGGGCTGCGGGGATCGGGGCAACTCGGGACGTACGGGATCTCCAAGGCGGCGGACATGCAGTTGGCGCGGAATATCGCGGTGGAATGGGGGCCGAAGAATATTCGGGCGAATGCGATTGCGCCCGGCCTGGTGCGGACCGATTTCGCCCGCGCGCTGTGGGAGAATCCGGAACTGTATCGCAAGCGGACCAAAGACACACCGCTGCAACGGATCGGCGAGCCGGACGAAATCGCCGGGGCGGCCGTGTTCCTGGCGTCGGCGGCGGGCAGTTTCACGACCGGGCAGACGATCGTGATCGATGGCGGCACGACGGCGGGGTCTGTGGTTTCGCACGACGATTAAACCGCGCTACCAGATCGTTGTGACCCCGTAGTGACGGAACATGGCATCATCGGTGATGATCGTCATGTCCCGGTCACGAGCAGAACTACGCCGGCCAAACTTCTTCATCGGTCATTGGCGCGAAGACCGATTGGTCGTAGGTGCCATGCCAGCCCCAATCGCCGGGCGTTCGGACGATCTCCCGAGGGGTTCCAACGATGCGCGCGACGGGGCGGCCGTGGCGCGTGACAGTGATTTCGGCGCCTGCCTCCGCTTCTGTGATCAGGGCGGAAACATGGGCTTTGGCTTCGGCCAGGGTGATGGTTTTGTCCATGACGGTTTATTTGGTCATGGGTGCGGGGCGTCAAGGGAAATAGGCGACATCAATCGATTGTTGTCGGCCGGGCCAATGTTTCAACCCCTGGGCTATGGCGCTGCTGTGGCGTAGATAGCCGGTATCAGCCTACGTCCGATCCAGCGCCGTTGGTTCCGGACCCTTTGCAGCGGTGACCTATGAACCCACTTTTCGACCCGGCCGACTTTCGCCTTCCCCCCGGCATCGCGCATGTCTGTGCCGGTGGAGAAACGGCCGCCCTGCGCAGCCATGACGAAGCCTTGCTGCGCTATGTCGCCGACAAAAGCAGCGGTTTACCCGGCCGCACCGCCCAGGAAGACGAGATCGAAAACGCGCGCACCCACATGGCTCGGTTGTGGGGCGTAACGAATGGCGATATCGGGTTTGTCAGCAACGTCGCCGAGGGTGTGGCCATCGTCGCGGAGAGCATCGACTGGCGGGAGGGCGATTCGATCGCCATCGATGCCAACGAATATCCTTCGGTCGTCGGACCCATCGCGCTGCGCCGGAAGCCGGTCGTCGCGTTGCGACAGGGGCGCGGTACCGAACCGGATCGATTGGCGGCGTGTGTCGATGGCAGCACCCGGATCATCGCCGTCAGCTACGTGTCGTATCTGACCGGAGAGCGTGTCGATCTGCAGGCCATGCGGGCTTTGGCCGACAGCGTCGGCGCACTGCTGCTGGTCGATTTCACCCAGGCCTCCGGGTATCTGCCGATCGAGGCGTCGATTGCCGATTTTGCGTTCTCCGCCTGCTATAAGTGGATGTTGGGCATCACCGGTGTTACGGTCGCGTATTGGAACCGAGCGCGGCAGCCGGAGTGGGCACCTTTGTCGGCCGGGTGGTATTCGTTTGCCACCGGTTCGCGCGGTTACGATACGCTGCCGGCGCTGAAACCGGATGCGATGCGGTTTACCCGCGGCAACCCGGCGCATTGTCCGATCTATGTGCTGAACAGCGCGTTGTCGTATCTATCCCGGTTCGACATGCGGGATGTGCGGACGCATGTGCAGACGCTGACCGTGGCGCTGTTGGAGGACCTCGCTGCGTCACAGATCCCGGTCATGACACCGGCTGACCCGGCTCGGCATGGGGCCAGTGTGTGTATCCCATCGCCACGGGCGCGGGAGGTGGTCGATGCGTTGCATGCTCAGGGCGTGTATGCGTGGAACGGGCAGGAACGGGTGCGGATCAGTTTCCATGGATACAATTCCATGGCGGATATGGAACGGACGGCTGTGGCACTCAGGTCGTGCTTGTAATGTGATATCAGGTCCCGAACTCTGCCCGGATTGCGTCGCTGTTCTGGCCGATCGCCGGAACCGGCCCCAGGTTCAGCGTTTCGCCCACGCGGATGACCGCCGGGGCAACGATCTCGGCCACCCCGCCGTTGGGTATCGCCACCTTGGTTCGGCGTAAGGCCGGATGCCGGCTCAGCGCCGCCAGGTCGTTGACGAAACCGTAGGCTGTGTTGGAAACGCGTAGTTTTGCCGCTGCTTCATCGCGCGTCAGGGCTGCGAATGTCTGCCCGACCCGTTCATCGACGGTCGTTCGGTGGGCCACACGGATGGTGTTGGTTTCGAAACCCGGTTGCTTTGGCAGGTCCGGTGCATCCAGGAACAAGGCGCAGAATGACGCCCATTCGCGCTCATTCTGGATGGAGATCAACACCAGCGCGCCATCCTTCGTCGCGAACGCGCCATAGGGACAGATCGACGGGTGCGCCAACCCCATCCGTTGCGGCGAGTTGCCGGTGCCTTCGAAATAGAGCAGCGGCACATTCATCCAGTCGGCGACCGCATCGAACAGGCTGATCTTCAGCCCTTTGCCGCGACCGGTTTGGGCGCGTTCGATCAGGGCTTCGAGCACGCCGGTGTAAGCGTTCATGCCGCAGCCGACATCGGCGATCGAGACACCGACGCGGCCCGGTCCGGCCGGATGGCCGGTGACCATCGCCAGACCGGATTCCGCCTGCACCAGCAGATCATAGGCCTTCATCGTTGCGTATTCGCCGGTGTCTCCATAGCCCGAAATATCGACCGTGATCAGGCCCGGGTGCGCGGCCCGCGACGCCTCCGACCCGAATCCCGAACGGGCGGCGGCGCCGGGGGCGAGGTTCTGGATAAACACGTCCGCCTTGGCCAGCAGCCGGTGCAGCAGCGCCGCGTCCTCGGGTTGCTTGATGTCCGCGACCAGGCTTTCCTTGCCGCGATTCAGCCAGACGAAATAGCTGGATAGCCCCTGGACGGCGCTGTCGTAGCCGCGGGCGAAATCGCCCTCTGCTCGCTCTATTTTGATCACCCTGGCGCCGGCATCGGCGAGGCGGGCGGCGCAGTACGGGGCGGCGACGGCTTGCTCCAAAGAGACGACAAGCAGGCCTTCCAGCGGTTTGGTCACGATCCAGTCTCCCGATTGAGCCGACGCCACGAGTCGCGATGGTGCTGACAGGACCATGTCAGGGTGCGCGAGGCAATCGCTGAAGCGTGACGTGCACACGTCTGCGTTGCCGTTATCGTGGTTCGAGGTGAGGAGCAGGCTGTGGCGCGAACGGCCGCGAAAAGAAGGCCGCCGATACACGCGGACGGGGGAAGATCTCATGGCGATACTGGAAGCCAGCGAAACGCAGGCGAATCTGCGCGTTGCCTTTGCAACCGAAATCCTCGCGAGCCGGCGATACCGAGCGTACGCTGAACGAGCAGAGGCGGACGGCAACCCGGAGGCCGCGGCTTTGTTTCGGAGTCTCTCCAATCGTCGATGTGCGACTGCCGATGCCCATCTGGAAGCGCTCGAGCCGCCGGGCACCAAAGGTACGGCCTATCACCTTCGGACTGCGATCATGGAAGAAGACGCCGATCGCTATCCCGCCATGGCGCGCAAGGCCCGCGAGGAGGGATTTGAGAACATCGCCCTCGGCTTCGAAACCCTGGCCAAAGCCGGCAGGGTGCGGGTCGGCCGCTTGCGGCACGAACTCGCAACGATGATGTGAACAAGCGCGGACGGAACGCACGGCGCCGGGCTGTTAACAGGAAAGGTTCATTTCTGACGCGGTCTTTTTGAGGCGCCTGTCAGGTCCATCGTAAAGATTGTGTGGGTGGTAACGGCTCTCCGCGGGCGGCGCGGTTGCCTGCCTTGTGGCGTGGCTATGGCACTCCACATACCGCGCCATCGCCCTCTGGTGCTTCCGGACGCCGGAGCGGGCAAAACCAAAAGGAGGTGCCTACCCTGTGCGGTGGCGTACTCGCCAACAGTGACGCCGCTCGCCGCGACCATTTGGACCCAGAATCAACCGGGAAAGGTGAATAAACATGGCAGATGCCAAACAAAACCCGACGATGACCACCGCTTTCGGCCGTCCGGTCGAGGACAACCAGCATTCGTTAACAGCCGGTCCACGCGGCCCGGTACTGGCGCAGGACTACCATCTTATTGAGAAGATGGCTCATTTTAACCGGGAGCGGGTACCCGAGCGGGTGGTGCATGCAAAGGGATACGGCGCCTATGGGACGCTAACGATAACAAACGATATTACCAGGTATTCATGCGCCAAGGTCTTCAGCGGTGTCGGCAAGAAAACCGAGATGTTCGCTCGTTTTTCCACGGTGGGTGGAGAAAGCGGATCGGCCGATACCGCGCGCGATCCCCGCGGTTTCGCGATGAAGTTCTATACCGAGGACGGCAACTGGGATCTGGTTGGCAACAATACACCGATCTTCTTCATTCGCGATCCGCTGAAGTTCTCCGACTTTATTCGCACCCAGAAGCGCGATCCGGGCACGCATCTGAAGCCGCATTGGCGCCGCTGGGACTATTGGGGGCTGTCACCCGAGGCGATTCATCAGGTCATGTTCCTCTACAGTGATCGCGGCACCCCCATCTCCGCTCGGTTTATGAACGGCTACGGCAGTCATACCTATAGTTTATGGAACGCGAAGGGGGAGCGGTTCTGGGTCAAGTTCCATGTGAAAACCAGGCAGGGCAACAAGACGTTCGACGATGCCACCGCCGCGAAGATGACGGGCGATGACCCTGATTACTCCGCGCGCGATCTGATCGATGCGATAAGGAAGGGCGATTTCCCGAAATGGACCGTATCGATTCAGGTGATGCCGGAGAAAGATGCCGAAACGTATAAGTGGAATCCCTTCGACCTGACCAAGGTCTGGCCGCATGGCGACTATCCGCTGATCGAGGTCGGCGAGATGGAACTGAACCGCAACGTGGAAAACTATTTTGCGGAAGTGGAGCAAGCCGCGTTTGAGCCGTCCAATATCGTGCCGGGCATTGGCTTCAGTCCGGATAAGGTCTTGCAGAACCGGATCCTGTCGTATGCCGACGCGCATCGCTATCGCATCGGAATCAACTACGACCATATTCCGGTCAATCAGGCGAAGGCCGCCAAGGTTCACACCTATCACCGGGACGGCACGATGGTGACAGGCAGCAACGGCGGCGGGTCGGTGGATTATGAACCGAACTCGTTTGGCGGGCCGTTCGAAGATAAGGCGGTGATGGAACCTCCGATCCGGATTGATGGTGATGGTCAGCGGTACACGACCTACCCGGGCGACGATGGGGACCTTTACGGGCAGCCCCGGGCGTTTTGGGAGAAAGTGCTGGACGATACGGGCAAGGCGCATCTGGTGGCGAATATCGTCGGCAGCATGACCGAACCGAACATGGGGATGCCAGACGATGCCAAGCGCCATGAAATTCAGCAGCGAATGCTGAAGCATTGGTACAAAGTGCATCCGGACTTCGGTGCCGCCGTGGAAAAGGGTATTGGCGGCCAGCAACAGAGGCAACAGGCTGCTGAATAAGCCCAAAATCCCCCTCCTTCGCGGGAGGGGGATTTTACGCCGGACGCTCTCCTCTCCATGGCAGGCGAATTCCTGCCTCCCACGTCTTTTGACTGTGCTCTGCTTGTACTAGTCCGCTTCGAAACTGACATACGTCTATTCGACTGCCGTCATGGCCCGGCCAAGCCACATAGGCATCAAATTAAGTCTCCATAGAGAATGGTTTCGCCGCGCTCCGGGCACACGCCTTTCCTGGCCCCTCTCGCTCGCGTTGGCAACATATCCACCCGGATCAACGACTTCAGTCCCTGGCCAGAAACGACCGCACGCGATCCGTGACCTGTTGCTTCGGGAACATGGCGGTCAGGGCACGTGCCCGCGTCAGTGGGTCGCTGGCGAAGAAGCGTTCGTACAGCACCTGCCGGTTACCGAACGAGCTGCACGAGATATCCCAGGCCAGGTGGAACAGCTTCACCCGGTCGCGTGCGGTGCTGCTGTCGGTCGCCAGGTACTGCTCGATGTGACCGGCCAGAGGGCCGTCCATATCGGCTTCGGTTGGCAGGATCATCAGGCTCGACGATCCCAGCAATTGCAGGATTTCCACCATCCTGGGATAGGCGGTCATGAACAAATTCCGGGTCGTTTCGGCCGGCAGCGGGGCAGGGCACATGATGCCCCATTCGTCCAGTTCGGCATCGGCCTCGGCGGCGCGCATGCAGGCGCGCATCAGTTCGGTATACATCACGAGTTCGCCGATGCGGTCCTCGGCGTGCGGCAGATGGCTATTACCGAGCGTTTCCGTCATCAGCAAGGCGACGCCGAGGACGAGTTCGCATTTCGCCAGGTTTTTCGCGCAGCCTTGATGCGCGGTGTGGGCGGAGGAATGGGTGATCGATGCGGTGCCGTTCAACAGGCCCACGTCGCCGTAGATGAAGACACGGTCCCATGGAACAAGCACGTCATCGAAAAAGACGACGCTGTCCATTTCCTCGAAACGTGACCCCAACGGGTGATCGAAATGGGATTTTTCCTGGTCGAAGCTGTCCCGGCACAGGAACCGCAGGCCTTTCGTGTCGCACGGCAACGCGAAGCTGAGCGCGAACGGACTGTGCTGATCGACGTGCTGCGCCAGACGCGGCGAATACACCGCGATTTCATCGGCGAGGGGACCCAGCGTGGCGAGGACCCGGGCACCTTTGACGATGATACCGGCCGAAGTCTCGCGGATCACCTGGAGCGCGGTGCCTTCCTGGAGGTTGAAGGTGCCGCTGACGTTGCGGCTGCGTTGCAGGTTGATCAGTGAATGCGTCAGGACGAGATCGTTCTCGGCAATATAGCGGTAATAACGCCGCATGTTGTCCGCGAACTCTGGCCTGCCCCGGCCGAAGTAATCGGCGGACCCGGCCCAGCAGGCGAACGTGACGTTCATGAAATCCGGCGAGCGGCCCATCATGCCACAAGTGGTGCGCGCCCATTTCAGCATCATCTCTCGCCGCCGCACCAGATCCTCGTGGGTGCGTGGAATGATGAAGGACAGACCCAGCGTGTCACCGGTATCCGGGTCCGTGAAGGTCATGGACTCACGATGGGCGGGGTCGGATTGCAGGTCGTACAGCGACGCGATGGCTTTCGCGCCACCGGCGAGACCGGGGTGGATTGTCACGTCGGTCACGCGTTCCCCGCGCAGCCAGACCTCGGTTTGGCGGGCCTTAAGCGCGGCCAGATACTGCGCGCCGGTGCGTGTTGGCATGGTTTGGCCTCCCCTTGGTGTGACGAGACTGTCCGGGCAGGCGGTGATGGGTCAAGAGGAGCGGCGCAAGGGCGCGGCGCAATCGGGTGAAACCGCGAAACGGTCTGCCGATCACCGCTATAGTGCCCGATCCCGATGATGCTCGGCGCGCGCATGCGCCCCCCGGAATCCGAGGTGCGACGCGGTTTCGAGAAATGCGAATCAGGGAGGAGCGGTGGCCAGCAGCGGATCGAACGGATCCAAGATGGGCAACTCGCCGATCATGTATCCCAATACCTGGCGAACCGTCTCCGGTGGCGGATGCCTCCAGGTAAAGCTCCAGGTGTCCGGCTTCTTGTCCCGCTCTTTCTGAAACGACGTCTCGCGGTGTTCCCGTATTTTAAACAAGGTCGTGAAGCTGCCGCCGTAATTATTCAACGTGTCGAAAATCTGGTTCCAGAAAGGTCCGGTGCAGAAGCTTGGGATGACCGCAAGGTCCATGCAGATCGAGAGGATAGTCCGTCCGAGCGGCCGACAGCGGACTTCGGCGTCGAGTTCCTCGGGAGTGGGGATGCGCAGATCGTCAGGATCGAACGCAGGGCGTTTGGGCGTGCACCCACTCTCGTCATGGCCTGGCTTGGCCCGGCCGCCCGGGTCTTTGCTTGCTGACTCGGCGTCTTTCGCCCCCTGTTCTGGTTCGGCTGGCGGCTTCGCCGGCGGGCGCTCGCGCGGATACACGAGTCCGATCTCGCGGCCTTTTGCGGCTCGGGACAGCAGATACCGCTCCAACGCCATCGCCCGCAGGATACCGCGCTGCAGTCGGATGAGGATCGTCGGCAGGGTGTAAGTGCCCCAGACGGCCGCCAGGGTGGCGAATTCCACATTGGCGGCGGAGGCCGGGACGATCTCGGTGAGGCGGCGGCCATGGCCGAGCAGGACGCGGACGACATGCAGCAGGGCGGCGAGGCGTTCCGGCAGCGAGCGGCCGGCCCGGTCCTGTGCGGGATCGGGCGTGGCAGGCCGGGTCATGGTTGATGCGATCTGCTCCATGTCGATTTTGCTAACATTATAGTTATATTATGTCAACACCGACGCGCATGCTCCGCGGGACGATCACCTTTTTTTGATGGACCCGGCAGGCGATGAAGCGTTGGATGGGAGTATTCTTCAAGGCAGATAAACACGGACAAGCGGGATGAACGCGGACGCGCCGCGAAGTCCCCCGGCGCCTTGGCCCGGCTTGTCCCTGATGAAGTCTCACATCTCGTTGCGGGAAAGCCCCAATCGTCGTGGCCCTCCCCCGACTTGATCGGGGGATCATCGGGACACCTGTGGCGGTACAGCTGTCGCGAGAATTGGCTTGGACAAAGCCGCCGCCTGACGTAACGCGGTGGCTTGGATTCATCTTTCGGTAATGATTTCAGCCTATACCAGGCGCGTGAAGGTGGCCGAACTGAAGACCGCAAGCTGACCGCAATCCATCGCACATCGTCGTCACGTTGTCGTTAGTTCTGAAGATTATTCTGGATGTCGTCACGTCCATCGGCAAGATGTGCCGGTTGGGTGGAAACGGCCGTTATAAATTTTGAATAAGTAATGTAATACCTACCGAATCACACATGCCTTACTCAGTTTTGCGTGTACTCGCCATTGATGACAGCGGCGAAAAAACATGCCACGTTAATGCTCAAAGCGACCTCCGTCTGCATTCCTGGATGACAATGCGCACAACCATCGACCGTATCGGCAAGTATGAGTTGAGGGCTGTATTGGCACGTACACCTTTGAGCACGGTGTACGACGGCTGGGATTCCGATATCGCCCGACGGGTGGCCGTCAAATTGATGCCTCTGTCCTCGGTCGATGGCAGTGAGGCCGATGAAGCGTTCACCCGTTTCAAACGAGGCGCCCGCGCCGCCGGACAATTAAATCATCCCAACATCGTCGGCGTCTATGATTACGGCGAAACCGACGATTACGCCTATCTGGTGATGGAGTTTGTCAACGGACCAACCCTGAAGGACTTATTCGATCGCAACGAGCGGTTCGCGTTGGCCGACATCTGCCGGATTATCGGTTCCGTGCTGGATGCGCTGCAATACAGTCATGACCGCGGGGTAGTACATAGGGATGTGAAGCCCGCGAACATCATGTTCACGTCAGACCATCAGGTGAAAATCACCGATTTCGGGATCGCTCGCCTGGAAGACAGTGAAATGACCCAGGCCGGGATGGTGATTGGCACTCCGGCCTATATGTCGCCGGAGCAGTTCCTGGGCGAGAAAATAGATTGGCGAACGGATATCTATTCGACCGGTGTGGTACTGTATCATATCCTCACCGGTGAGCGCCCGTATGAAGGTAATTTGGCGACCATCATGCACAAAGTGCTCTATGGTTCGCCACTTTTGCCGTCCAGGGTTTCGACGGTGGTATCATCGGCGCTCGATGCGATCGTGACGCGGGCAATGGCGCGAAACCGGGAGGATCGCTTTAACAGCGCCGCCGAATTCAACGCGGCGCTTCAGGCGATACTGACAGAGCGGCCCGCCGTCGTGCCGGGCGCGGCCGGGTTGTCACCGGGTCCAGCGTGGCCTGCCGGCGCCGGTTCACCCGTTGCTTCCACCCGCAAGGCGGCCATTTTCGCTATTATAACAACCGTGCTGCTGGCCGGTGGCGTCGCGGGGTGGCTGGGCCTGTTCAGTCCGGCGTCGAAGCCAGCACCTGGTCCCGCAAAGCCGGACCAAGCGCAAGGCCAGCAAGAGCAACAGGCGCGTTTGCAACAACAGCAGCAGGAGCAGGCCCGCCTGCAACAACAGCAGGACCAGGCGAGGCAGCAACAGGAACAGCAGACGCGGCTTGCGCAGCAACAGGAACAGACCCGCCTTCAGCAAGAGCAGGATACGCGGCTCCAGCAGCAACAGGAACAGACCCGCCTTCAGCAAGAACAGAATGTTCGGCTCCAGCAGCAACAGGAACAAGCACGCTTGCAACAAGAGCGTGACGCGCGGCTTCAACAGGAGCAGCAGGAACAGGCCCGCCTGAAGCAGCAGGAACAGGCGCGACTTCAGTTGCTTCGGGAACAAGCTCGCCAGAAGCTGGAACAGGACCGGCAAAATCAAACCCTGGACCTCGCTCGGCAAAAGCGAGAAGCCGAACAGGCCCGCCCGAAAATCGCGCAGGAACAGCCGCGTCCAAAGCAGCCGCCGGATCAGGTCCGGCCCGTTCAGGAAGCGGAAAAGCCCCCCACCGGTAACAGTTTGTCCGGCAACAGCTTGCCAAACGTGTATCCCGTCACATCGACCAGTGGCGCCGCCGGTTTAGTGTGCGAATCCATTACACCTGAGAGCGCCGGCAGGTACGGGCTGGACAGTCCCGAGGGAATGGCGGTCACCGGTGTCCTGGCGGGTGGCGCGGCCGAGAAGGCGGGCATCCGCGAACGGGATGTGATTCTGAAGATCAAGGGTGTCGCTGCCAATGATGTGTCGGTGCTGTCCCGCATGGCAGCCGATAACCCGGGCGGACAAACGGTGGCTGTGGATATTGTTCGTCGTGGAGAACATAAAGTAGTGCAGCTTCTGCTGAACCAAGGCAGCCACTGACCGGACCTTGCGGCTCAACCAACCAATACGGTGAAGCAACCCAGCACGATAACACCGCCGTGGCCGCACAAATCACTGATCCGCGCCGCCGGCTGGCCGCCGATCAAGACAGTAACGGACCCCATGGCGATGGTATCGGGCGGTCCGACACAGGTCAGCATGTCCCCCACTCGGGCAGCCGGCAGGCTTTGGATGAGCACGGTTGGACAACCGGGGCCGGTAATCGGGCCACCAACATGCGGTACGACGCCGGTTACCATCGGACAAACATGCATGTCGGTCAGGCGTGCGGCTGGCAGTCCCATGGGTGATGATCGTCCTGAAATGGATAGAAAGTCCAGACCCGATTTCATGAAGTGCAAGAGTAGGCCGATCGACAACTCTAAGTATTAGGAAATATGACTGCACGGAACTGGCCGCTGGCAGGCATGATACCGTACTCGATCTCATCCGGTCGATCGGTCCGATTGGCCGCAACGTATATCAGTCGGATGAATGCAAATCGCCCGGCATTCGCAGCGAGGTATGTCTCGATCGCCCGCCAGAGACGGCCATTGTTTGACCGCCCCTGGTTCAGCCGCCGCGCCTGACGAAAATAATTTGGGCCTCCCTCATGTCCGCCCTGTGCGTGAGCCCAGGCGTGCCCTTTATCGAACCCATCTCCGGCTCGGGGAAAGCCGGCGTGATAGGTATTGTCCCGACTCCCTGCGGCCACGCTCTGGCTGATCCCCCAGACCAACACCGTCCGCTCAAGGTGTAGGTCGAACAGGAAGTTGGCTCTCCCGTCATGCAAGCGCACCAGTTCCGCGTTCGGCACGCCACCGTTTCGATATTGTCTGCCGGCGTAATTCAGAATGCCAACCAGCAGGCGTCGAACATCACCGGTGGCCTGAAATGGCCAGAGCATGAAACCATAGGCCGCGTAGCCGGAGCGTAATTCAAGATTACACCCCAGTTCACGATCAATGATCGCTTCAATCGGAACGCCGGACCATTGCGGTGATGCCGACACTCGACCTGCCATATCGCTTCCACACGGCTATTTATTGTTTCGAAATCATATCACAATCATCATTACGGTCCCGGGTATTCCGCTCCTTGAATCGAGACACAGGCGCCCCCGGCGTCCCTCTGACATTAGCAAGCGGTTTATTTCAGTAAACCCCCGCCCGATGCAAGATCGGCATCCGCCGGTGCAGACTGTGATTAAGGGCGTCCCGAACCGTGTGCGCATCGACCGGCGCGGGTGAGATCAACCGTAACAGGTCCTCGATATCGGTCTGACCATCGCGCAGCCAATCCAGAACCAGCAGGTCAAGCACACTGGCCTGTACCCCAGCGCCTGTCCGCCCGCTTGCCGCGCCCACCAGCCGGTTGAGGCTTTCCGATCGCGCCAGCCGTCGTGCCGACACAAGATTGAACCGCATCGCCGCCGGGTGCGGATCGGCACCCGGCCGCAACACCGGAAAGGCGAGGTTCACGCCGATCAGCATACCCAGCAGTTCCGCCGGATTATCCCGGCGGCCCTCGACCTCCGGCAAATTCAGCAGATCGCCGGTTCGGGCCGGAGCCACGCTGGCCGCCTGCACAATCGGCCGGTAAAACGCGGCATTGAACTCGGCCTGTCCGGCCGGCACATCCACCGTCGCCGGTAATTCGTCGGGATGGATATTCAGGCCGATCGTGACGTCCATCAGTGCCGCGTCGCGCGTGGCGTTATCCACGCGCCTGGCCCCGCGAACGAATACGTCGTGACGCAGGGATCGGTCCAGGCACATGTCCTTCACCAATTCGCGCATCACAGGGTCTTCGAACCGGTCCGCCACCGCGCGCTGGGCATCTGTCAGGGTCAGCGTCGGAAAATTTTCGGTTAACTGCGACGACCCCACCCACTCCAGCTTCGCATCCGACAGCGCGGCGGCGACATCGGCCATGAAGCAGGGCTGCCAGTGCTCGTTCATGTATTCATGCGCGAGGTACGACGACGGCGCCGCATGCAGCCCGTTCAGCAAAGCTTTGGCGAACGGCGATCGTTGCAACTGCCTGGCATCCGCCGCCAGCAGCGCCTGCACGACGGCGAGGCCTTGGTCCCCCTGCCGGTCGCTGCGCCACGCGAGGCGACGGCCGGCCTCTCGCAGCAGACGCTGCATGCCCATCGCCGGTCCCCACGCGGGCAGGGCGTTGTAGCTGATGTGGACGGTGCCGCCCGATCGGACCTTGTCGCGCAGCAGACGGACGATGCCGTCCTGCACGGATTTTGGCACCCAGCTCCAGACGCCGTGCAGGGTGACGAAATCGGCTTCGGGAATGTCCCGGCTGGCGGGATCTTCCGCTAATGTTGCCAGATCGGCTTCGATGAAAGTGATGTTGGTCAGGCCGGCCTCCGCCGCCCATTCCCGGGCGGCGGCGATATGCGCCGGGTTGAAATCAACCGCTGTCACCTGCCAGTTGGGATTGCTGGCCGCCTGCACCATCGCGCCAAAACCCTGACCGCAGCCGAGTTCCAGCAGTCTGATCGGGTCCTCGGGCCGGGGCATCGGGACGGCGACGCTGCATAACTGGCAGGCCAACGCCATCATCATCGGTGATTGCGTCGGGTACCACCCGGCTGTGTAGCTGATATCCGTCACGTACCCGCCGTTCCACCCGCTCATAAAGCTGTCCTCCGCTGCTGGTTTTGCCGTGCTTCGATTATGTCGGCATCGAACACGGCATCCGCCGCGTCGGTGCGCGGCAGGAAACTGCCGTCGGCGACCGGCAGCCATGTGTTCCATCCCAGCCCGAACGGGATCGGTGCCGACGCGGACAGGCGCAGGGCGCCGGCTGCGTCCGACCGGGGCACATCGGGCGCGGCGAGCACGGGGTTGACCGCGAAACCAAGCTCCGGCCCGACAAACGCACGCACCAAAGAAACCAGTCGCTGAAGCGTGTCGCCATTGGGCAGCATCTGCTGAAATGCGTCCCGTTTGAGTGGTCCGATGCGCAGCAGCATCCGAGCCTCGGGGCTCCAGGCGCGCGCGCCGGCGGCGGCGTTGATGCCCAGTTCGCGGAAGCTGCCTTTCGCGCCGATCCGGGTTTGCTGGTCTTCCGGCAGGCGCAGCCAGGCGCCGGCAAACTCAATGATGTCCACGTTCATGCCAAGCCAGTCGGACAGCATGGCGCCGAGGCGTTCGGCGGAACGGGGGCGCATGGCGAACAGGCCGGCATAGTGCAGCAGCGGGTCGGCTTCGGCCGCGAGTCGTGTGGCCATGGCCGGTGTGCCGTAGCCGGTCAGCGACAGCAGAACCCGGGAAATCGTGTCTTGTGTCGGGGGAGGAGGGCGGAGCAAGGCCACATCGGCTTCCCGTGCCGGGCGATATTTGATCGCCGCCAGCGCGAAGAAGGCGACGAAGCGCTCCCCCAGCATATCGAGGAACTGATGCAGCGCGGTCGATCCACCTCGTAGCGTCTGAGACACGATTTCCGAGTAATAGCGCGGTAAGACACCGGACGGCCCGGTCAACCCCATTAATCCGATGATCGCATCGTGCCGCTTGCCGCCATGACGAACGTCCTGCACGTCGGCCGACGGAAACGCCAGACCGGGCGGCGTGCGGAAACGGATAGCGGCCCCGGGATCGTCCGTCTGCGCGGCCCGCATGAGCACACGCACCATGGCGTCGAAACGAAACCGGCGTGGCTCGCGCAGCAAGCGGGCCAGGACAGACGCACGACGGACCGGCGGGCGGAGATCGTTCATCCCAGGGCGCGCGTGCCGCTGCGGGCCGGCCAGGATGCCGCAGTGCCGGATCGGCCGCGCAGCACGACTTTTGTGCGTGTGAAACTGTTGATCGTGGCGTTCAGGGCAAAGAAGCGCTCCAGTACCGACGCCAGCAGGAACAGCCCGCCGACCTGCCAGGCGCGGGGTTCGATCTCCAGGTTGATATCCAGGCCCCGGCAGAACATCGGCGGTGTGCGGCGGCGCGGCTGTTGGCCGATTTGCGGCGGATCGGGCGCGCGCGCCACGCCGGCCTCGGTGGAGATCGCCGTCAGGGCATCGATCGCGGCCCTGGTTTCGGCGGTATCGCGGAAATCATAGAGCCGCAGGACCTCTTTCAGGACCGCGGCACCGTCCTGACCGCCGGTCACCGACAGGTGGCCGAGCGACAGGTGGGAAATCAACCGCCAGAATGATCGGTCGCGCAGCGGCGCCCGCAAGGTGGTCGTTGCGGCCGAGACGGCTGAGATGGCGGACACCGCCGCGTTGCCCTCTACCAGGCGCAAGACTGGATGGCCGCCGCCGAACGGCAGGTCCGCCGGCAGGTCCCGGTTCAGGCACAGCGCGTCCACCGACAGCACGGTGTCGCCCGGGCGCTCCTGGTCGAAGCCGGGGTCGTGCGGTGCCAGGAAAACCTCGGTGCCCGGCACGCCGGAGGCCGCGTCCCGGCGGGCAACGTGATAAAAGCCGCCGGCGGTGCCCGGGTCGGTCGCGCTCTCGGTCAGGCGGTGGAACGGGTACCAGGGGCGTTGACTCCCGTCCGGCAGTGTCTCGCGAACCCGCTGGATGCCCCATACCTCCGTCGCGCGCGGCCGGCGGGCATCGGGTTCCACGCGATACTCGATGTCGGTGTGTGTCAGCGGGATCGGTTCACAGCGTTGCGGGAACAGATTGACCAGCGGCGTGCAGCCCAGCGCGAGCGAATGTTGCCCGATCATCCGCTCCAGTTCAGGGGCCGGGCGGTCGAGATAGACAAAAATCTCCAGCCGGTTGCCGCAGGACAGCAGGGTTTTGCGGTCCAACTGGCAGACATCGATGAACAGGAATTTTTCCGGGAAGGCGAAGTATTCGGTCATCAGGCGGAAGCCGGAAAAACCGCGAGCGGACCAGGGCAGCAGGGCTTCGTCGGGACCGAAGCCGCCGGGTTGGATGGCACTGGGCGGAGCGATTACCGGGGCGGTGTCCACCGCGGAGTCAGCGTAAGCCACTGAAACCGCATGGGCGCCGAGAAGCTCATACAGCGGCAACGTCTGATTGGCAGGTCCGCGCAGAAAGAACCGCAGCCGGTCGATGCCCAGTTGGGAAAACGTGACCTCCGGGACCATGCAGGTGAGTGTGATGCGCAGGACCGAAGCGGCCCCGGCGGCATCCGGATTGGGCGGCGCGACCAGCGGCTGTCCCGACAGCCGCACCGCTTCGACCGTCACCGGCCACAGCGTCACCGGCGCGGTGGTGCGATAGCGCAGGGTCTCGCCTTTGACTGGCTCCGTATCGACCGTCAGGCCGGCAGGCAGGTGCGCCGGGGTCAGCAGATCCGGCTGACAGGACAGTTGCGCGACCATGCAGGACGGCACGGGTGCGAGATAATGCGGATACAGCAGACCGAGCAGTGCGTCGGTCAGTTCAGGAAATTCATCGTCCAGCCGGTGCTGCACCCGCGCGGCCAGGAATGCCACGCCTTCCAGCAGCCGCAGGACATGCGGGTCGTCAACGCCATCCGCCGACACGCGCAGGCGGCCAGCGATCTTCGGGTGTGCCTCGGCGAACTCGCCTGCCAGCCGCTTGATCGCGTTGAGTTCGCGATCGTAATAGGGAAGCAGGGCGTCAGACATGCGGAAGGTCCGCCGGTGATGGCCGCCGGGCCCCGTCATGGACCGGCTTGTCCCCAGAATACCAACACATCTCGAAAACGAGCGTGATATCAATCTGTTGGCATTCGGCCTGTGACCGTTCTCCCATCGTCATGGCCCGGCTTGTCCGGGCCACCCATGACTCGACGTTGCCGTGATTGGTGGTTCGGACAAGCCGGGCCATGACAACGATTTTACTGTTGAGCGTCGCCTTGCGCCGCCCCGGTGTTCAGCCCGCATCGCGCGCCACCACGATCACTTCATCAATCGACGGATCGAAGAACGTATCAAATGTGACAGGTTCCGGCGCCGGTTCGGCGTGCAGAACGGCATCGATGCGCAATCGCAGTGCCGCGTCCAGGGATGCGTCCGAATCTCCCAATGCAACATTGACGGAAATGAATCTGGGCTCGAACCGGCGGATCGTGTCTTCGATCTCGATCCGCAGTTCCTCGCGTTGTCCGGGATCATTGAAGGCGCCGGCGCTGAAGTCGGGAATGCCAAAGCCGATCGGCGAAACCGCGAGTTCTGTCAGCGAGGCCGGCCAGGACCGCCAGCGGCGCCGAGCGTTCAGCAGGGCCTCCAGGTCGCGCCGCACGCCGTTTCGTAGAGCCACCAGGGAGTCGCCGGACGACAGGACAGCGTCGCGAGTCTGATCCGGCGACAGATCGATCAGCCGATCGAGCAACGGCGCCTGAAACCGAAGCGTGCCCGGCCTTTGGTCCAAACCACGGCGACCACTCATGCGCCGAACCGTAATGTGGTCAGCGCCATGCAGTCGATGCCGTCATCGCCGGCCAGGAATATCCGTTGTCCCACACCCCGCACCAGCCCCGATTCAGCTTCGCGCCAGTCGGTTTCGCGTCCCAGCCGCAGGGCATCCGTCATTGGCTCGTCAGGCACGTAGGTCGCCGGCATGTAAACGTCCCCGTCCGGCCCGTCCGCCACCGACATCGACACGCGGCGCCAGATCAGATCGCGCATGCGGGTGGGGGCGTGAAACTCCGCCGACACCACGCGTTCGGTTGGAATCCAGAAATATTTTCCGGTCGTCGTCAGGACTTCGAAGCTGCCCGCAAGCAGATCGTCGGCATCGCGGAAGTCGTCGAACGGCACCTCGCCATGATGACCTGGCACGCGCGGACGGGTGGTTTCGGCGAGTGCAGCCTGACGCGCGGCTTCCGAATGGTCACCCGCCCTGAGTGCGACAAGCCCGGCCAGTTGATGCCGTTGGGCGTCGGTCGGGCCGGACAGGAACTCGGGAACCCGGCCATCCGCGAAAAGTTGGCGGCGCGCGGTTTCGGCGCGAATAAGCTGGCGGAATTCCGCGGCGACCAGAACCGTGGTGGAATCGATCGCCGATGCCGCGTCGATGATCACGTCGGCTCGTTCCAGATTGCCGCTGACGATCAATAATTCAGCCAGCAAAACGCGGGCATCCAAATTCGTTGGCGATGTCCGCACCGTCGCCTGAGCGGACCTGATCGCATCGGTCAACTTGCCTTCGCGCAGCAACGCGGCGGTTCCCGGATCGCTCATGCGGCCACTCCATTGTTGAAAATCATCGTTCGCCGCCGATATCGGTGACGAGTTGGAACGTCGCCGCCACGTCATCGAGCTGATAGTGCGGCTGCAGGCGCACGACACATCCGAAACTACCGGGTTTGCCGATATGTTCCCGCACCTCCACCTGTCCCGCCACCAACGGATGCCGCGCTCGGCTTTCGCCACCGGCCGACAGATTGCCGTTCACGTAGCGGGTCAGCCAGCTTTGTAACTGACGCTCGATTTCGTCGGCTGTCCGAAATGATCCCACCATATGCCGGCCCATCATCTTCAAGTGATGGGCGAAGCGCGACGCACACAGGATCGAGTTGATTTGCGAGGAAATCCGAGCGTTCGCGTTGGCGGCGCTGGATGTATAGCGGGGTGGTGTCAGCAGGCTGCGCACCGCGCCGAACACCAGTTCCTCGCAGTTCGGCACCGCCGCCAGCGGGATCAAACCGGCGGCGAGCAATTCCCGTTCCTGGCGATCGTTCCAGACGATTTCCAACGGGATGCGAGTCCAAACCTGATCGCGATCGGTTTCGAACGGTTCGATCGGGACGTCTTCGACCAGACCGCCACCAATCCGGTCCGTTTCGACACCGCGGACATCGGCCGGCCAGCCGAAGGCGGCGAACGCCCTGGCGACGACGGCGCCGAACGCATACGCAGCGCTCGACCACACGCGGTGGTCGGCCGCGGGTGCGTATTCGGCATAGCGGAACCCGTCGTTGCGTGTGCCGTCGTCCTGCCAGGGGAGGCGGGCGAGCATGCGGGGAAGCGCAATGCCGATAAAGCGCATGTCTGATCGCGTGCCGAGGCCTCGCCAGCGGGCATGGTCCGCATTGCGCAACGGTGCGCTGATGTCGATGACGTTGCCGAGATCGTGGAAACTGTCCACCTCGAGCAATGCTGGCGACGCGCCCAGGATCATCGGCGAGAAGGCCGCCGCCGCGACGCTGGCCAGAGCGGCCAACGCACTGACGTCATCGGTGCGGGAGCTGGCATCGGCACGATGGCGCACATCGTGATCGACGATTAGCAGCCCGTAGGGTTCGCCGCCTGGCGAGCCGAATTCTTCCTCGTAGATTTTTCGAAAGAGCAGGCTTTGGTCGAACTCGCTGGCCAGATCGAGGTCGCGGCAAATCTCCGCCCACCCGATATTGAGGACTTTGATTTTCAGGCGCGCGCTGAGGTCCGCGTTGTTGACGAGCCAGCAAAGGCCGCGCCAGTGACCTTCCAGGTTCGTCACGCGCGGGTGATGCAGAAGCGCATCGAGTTGTTCGGACAGCATGACGTCGATGGCTGCGATGTCGCGATCCAGGGCACACCGCAGCGCACCTGTTCGGTCCTGTCCGAACCAGATGTCCAATGCGGCGGCATCGTCTGAGGTCAGAAATGTGCTGAACGCATTGGCGAGGTCCGGATCGTCATGGCCAACAAAATGACCGGTCAGAACCTGCGTGCGTAGTGCCTCCTCTATTCGTTTTATAGCCGTCATGACGCCGCTTGTCCGCGCCATCGCGGGCGGCGGTTACCCCTCCCGTCATGGCGGGCGAAGGCCCGCCATCCACGTCTTTCGGCGTGCCGGGTTAGAA
>CAIZFE010000077.1 GCA_903932145.1 uncultured Rhodopila sp.
GTGCTGACCGAACCCACTCCGATCCAGAAGAAGGCATTCGATCTCCTGGGAGTGAAATGTAGCCAGTAGCGCGGGGAGTTTTGGCATTTTACTTAAATATTTCAGATATTTGCGCCCCCTTAAAGACGGAATCTCGGACTAGACTGCGGACACGTGCCATCAGAGTGTCGTAGTCCACCGGCTTTGTCAGGAAGTCATCCGCTCCGGCATCAAGACCGCGCAGACGTTCGCCAGGTTCACCCAGAGCTGTCACCATCACAACCGGGATGTGTAACGTCAATGCGTTGTCCTTGAGCCTTCGGCAACATTCATAGCCGTCCATGCCGGGCATCATGACATCGAGCAGGATGAGATCCGGTTGCCAATCGCCCGCGATGGTCAGGGCTTCAAACCCATCCCGAGCAGACGTAACCTGATAGTACTCGGCCTCAAGCTTGGCTTCGAGCAAGCGCGTGTTCGCAGGCACATCATCCACGATCAAAATACGCGCGGTCATTCGGTGCCCAAACTTGCCCCTGGCTCTGCGTTGTCAACGACCCGGCGTCGATCGGTGCAGTTTATAACCGACCTGAGCGGTATATCAAAGACATGCCCATGCAACAATCCTAATCATGCAACCATCTCGTCCGTCCATGGTTCAGACCGACCCCGGCAACAGCGCTTGGACGTCCTATGAAATGAAGCAAACCAAGCCTCGCCCGCCGCTACGCTGCTATCTGATACCGCTCCCAATAAATCAGAAAAAACCTGAATGCGATTGAACCGCATTCAGGTTTTTCTTGTCAGTCAGCTGCTACCACCTGACTTAGCCGACACGAATGGAAGACGCTTCCGGCCCCTTAGCACCCTGAACGACGTCCATCCAAATTGTCTGACCTTCGGCCAATTGCGTCACTCCGGCGCGTTGCAAAGCTGATGCATGAACGAAAACGTCCTTGCCGCCTTCGGATGGCGCGACAAAGCCGAAGCCCTTCGTTGCATTGTACCACTTAACGGTACCCTGCATTTCAACGGCCGGGCCGCTTGGTGCGCCACGACGCGGTGCGGAGCCTCGATCACCACCGAATCCCCCACCAGCACTGTGGTCGGTGTAACCGCCACCCGCAGGATTACGGGGCACCACGCCAGCGCTCGGGCCTACTGCGCGGCCGGCGGTCGCAGTCGCCGTACTTTCGTCAACGGAAAGCACCTCCGACACCTGCCGGCCCTTTTGGCCTTGGCCGATGCGTACACGCAGGGACGCCCCTGGGCTAACAGCATTATGACCGGACTGATTAAGGGTGTTGGCGTGCAAAAAAGCATCACCGGAACCGTCGGACAACGCCACGAAGCCGAATCCCTTTTCAGGATTGAACCACTTGACGGTCGCGTCATGTTCCGGGCCAAAACCCGCGGAAGAAGGCCAAGACGGTGCGGCCCGCGGCATGTCGCCTGGCGGAGCACGATCAAAGCTAAAGTCGTCGTCGAAGCCGCGGCGCCGGCTCGGGCGTCCGCGGCCGCGGTTGGTCATGTTCAAGAGAAAATCGCCCCTATTATCATACGCGTTGTTCATAGTGACCAATGCCTCGCGGCCAGGATCACCGGTTTGCTCCAGTCAGGAAATGCAGAACCTAGAAAGCTATAGCAACTTCCGCGAGCATTGCATACCAAACATCAGTCGTCTCAACAGGCGTTGGACTATATCGGCAGGACGAGCATTCGCCCATAGCGAATCGGCAGAAAATCGGTCAATGGCGAAAAAGTTCCTCGCTCGGTGATCGAAAATCGGCTGTCATACAGAGCCGTCACTTTCATATGTGACGGGATTGGGCGATTTTTTCGATTGACGGTTCGAACTGGGGCGCCGTCTCCGGCGTCGGGCATCTTTCGCATCGGCGGTCTACTCCTCCCGCGCCCGGTCCAAAGAGCCGCTCTTGCTTTAACCAGCGACCAATTCAGACGCACGAATCTCCAGGGCAAGCCTCGGCAGGATAGGTAGTAGCAGATTGAGATCCCGCTCCGCCTTGCATACCAGGTATTGGCAGGCTGATGGCGTATCTCCCTGAGATTCCGGAATTGGCAAGCCGTCCGCTCCCAGCGGCAGAGCCGTCAGGCCAAGGTCGCCATATATCTGGAGAAACTCTGGCCCGGCGTGCCAGACTGCGGCATCCATTCCTTCTTGCAGTGCCAGATCGCGCAAACGCCAGATGGCTGACACGCGATCCGTCTCGTCTCCCACCGGGTCGCCAAGACCGAGCAAAACCCGGCCACAGCGCCGAAATGGAATCGCAGCGCGGTCGGACTCTCCCAAAATAACGCCGTCAGCCGCTTGCGCCGTCGTCCCGCCCAAACCCAGGAGCAATCGGTGGGTATCACTGTCCCATGGGAGAAATTGTACGCGGCCGGGCCGTAATAGAAACCACATGGCAATCAGACCAAGCAGCATGGAAAAACCTACCGTCAATCGCAACGTATTTGGTAAGTCAGGCGATATGATCACCGCCCAAAAAGCGTTGTTCTGTAGTAGATGTGTGTGTGATCGGCTTGCTGCCAGGGAAAACAGGCACAATCCCAATACGACCAGCGTAAGGACACTGCCCGGTGCAAGTGGCCCGGAGGTAAGATGGGCATGGCGGTAAAAGCATGCCTGAAACGGCGCCAGCACCAATGTCGTCAGAACCAGGATACCAGCCACCCAAAGTCGGTTGTCCTGAGTTGCTGTGAAGGCGGCGCCTAACACCAGAAAACCTATCGTCAGGCCCCAGGCGAGGTTTACGCGGTGAGACAGACCCAACGCCATCATCACGAGGCCGGCTCCAATCAGAGAGGGTACGAACTGGCCTGCCTGACTGGCGATTTCGCCATAATCGGGATCGATCCAGGAAAAATCAGCTTGCGGGGCCAGGACCCCGAGGCAAAGCATTAAAACGCCGCATAAACCTACAGCGCCAGTGGCGGCCGTCACAGCAAAGTCAGGCTCACTCCAACGTCCGATCGCTTGCACCGGCGCAAGGCGACCAAAACGGTTGAGAATGCCGCCACCACGCAACAGGATCTCGTTGCCAGCGAACAGCGAACCCGCCAGGAATAGCGGAATGACATAGTAGTACAAGCGAAAGACCAGAATGGCGCCGAAGATGTGCGGCGCGCTCATATACGACTCCAGGCCGAACAGCATCGCGGTATCAAACACCCCAATGCCACCGGGCAAGTTGGCAGCAAGACCGGCCGTGTAGGAGGCAACGTAAACGCCGAGAAAGATCAGCCACGTCAGACCCGGTGCATGCGGCAGCAATGCATAGAAGATCGTGGCGGTGACGGCGACATCGACGGTGGCGAGAAGAACCTGGACGATTGCCATGCGCCACCCCGGCAACTCTATGTCGTGACCCAGGATCTTCATGCGGCCGAAGACTTTGGACAGCGTCACATAGGCCAGCACGACGACCCACAAGAGGACGCCGACCGCGTAAAGAGCGATCTTCGGCAGGTGTGGCCCGAAAAACGGAATCGCCCTGGGTTCCAGGAAAAGGATCGCGCCACCCAGCACCATTCCACCCAGAGCAAAGGTCAGGCTGCAAAACGCTACGGTCTTACCGATTTGGAGAGGTGTCAGGCCCCAATGAGCGTACAGGCGATAACGGACGGCAGCACCAGAGACAGCCGCAAAGCCGAGATTATGGGAAAGCGCGTAAGCACAGAATGAGGCGAAGGCCACCCGCCCGTAGGTCACTTTGTGTCCAGCATAGATGGTACCCAGCCGGTCGTAAAAGGTCAGGATAAAATAGGAGAGGATCGTCCAGACGAATGAAAACACCAGTGCATAGGGTGGGATGGCCGATAGCGCCTCCTCAATATCCTGTAGCTTGAGGTGACGAAATTCGCGCTGAACGACATAGATCGCCCCGATCAGCAATGCGACGCCGAGGATCGCCGGCAGGTGGCGGACCCAACTTTTCAAATGGCGCCCAGAACCGCCCGCCATGTCTCAGGCCACAATCGTGTTAGCTTGGCGAGCCAAGGCTGAGTGAATGAGTTCGATTGTCTCATGCACGCCGTAAAGTGCCACAAAACCACCAAACCGGGGACCCTCCTGTTGACCGAGCAATACCTGATACAGGCAGGCGAAGAAGCTGCGGAGGTCGGGGAAAGGATGCCGCTTGCCGACCTCGAACACTGCGTTCTGAATGGTTTCGCCGGTGCCGTCCGAAAGCGTACCCAGCGTAGCGGCGAGATCTTCGAGGGCGAGGCGCTCCATGTCTGTCGGCTGACGGTAGTGCTTTTCCGGGCGAACAAAATCACGGTAATAGGACACCGCGTGATCGACCAGATGCGCAAGCAGCGGTTGGGTATCGGGACTCGCCCCCGGTACGTAACGTTGAATGAATCCCCACAGCATATCTGACTGCTCCGCGTTCACGACGCTGACGAGATTGAGCAGCATCGCGAATGATATTGGACTGCCTGCATAGGCGGGCAAATTGCCACCGTGGATATGCCAAGCCGGATTGGCCGGTTCCGATCGGACGCGCAGCTTATCCAGGTTGGCGACATATTCGTCCACAGCGCGCGGGATGACGTCGAAATAGAGACGCTTGGCCCGCTGCGGCTGATTATACATAAATTGCGATAACGATTCTTTGGGAGCGTAGGTCAGCCATTCCTGGACCGAAAGGCCGTTGCCGCGGGATTTGCTGATCTTCTGGCCGTCTTGGTCCAGGAACAATTCGTAAGTCATCCCTTCCGGAGGTTGTCCGCCAAGGATGCGGCACAGGCGGCCGGACAACTTCACGGAATCGATTAGATCTTTGCCTGACATCTCATAATCGACTGAGAGCGCATACCAGCGCATCGCCCAGTCGGCCTTCCATTGTAGCTTGCAGTGTCCGCCCTTGACCGATGTTTCGAAAATCTCGCCGGTGTCAGGGTCCTTCCAGGTCACGGTCCCGGCGGCGGCATCGATATGCTCCATAGGCACCTGCATGATGATGCCGGTGTGCGGATGGATCGGCAGAATCGGCGAGTAGGTTGCCTGCCGCTCCGCGCGCAGCGTCGGCAACGTCGCTACCATGATCGGTTTGTAGCATTCCAAAATGCGTAGCAGCGCGGCGTCGAAGCGGCCGGCCTTGTAGTAGTCGGTTGAGGACGCAAATTCATACTCAAAGCCGAAGGAATCCAGGAACGCTCGCAGCCGGGCGTTGTTGTGCGCCCCAAAGCTATCGTGGGTGCCGAACGGGTCTGGTACCCGTGTCAGCGGCCTCCCGAGATAGGGGGTGAGCATATCTCGGTTCGGGATATTCTCCGGAACCTTGCGCAATCCGTCCAGGTCGTCGCTGAAAGCCAGCAGCTTTGATGGCAATCCGGTCAGCTCGGTGAACGCTCGACGGACCCAGGTAGTGCGCGCGACTTCGCCAAACGTGCCGATGTGTGGCAGGCCTGAGGGGCCATAGCCAGTCTCGAACAAGGCATGGTCCTCGCCGGATGCGGCCAGGCGCAGGGCGACTTTGCGTGCTTCCTCGAACGGCCATGCCTTCGGGATTTCGGACAGGATGTTGCGCAGTGTATCGGACATGGGCCGGAAGCTATGGACCGGGCCGCTTCAGGTCAATCGGAACGATCAAATCCGGCAGCGATGGACAAAAATTCATCCAGGCAGGAACATCGGGATAATCAAATCGAGGACAAACCCATGATCGCGATACCCCTTCCTGTTGAATTGTGGCATTGGCCGAATAACCGCGTTGGTGCTGGCTGAATTGGGCGCACGCGTTACGATCTGCGACAGATCGCCCACGGACGAAACCCAGGATGCCGTCGAGGCGCGGGGTGTCGGGTGTTCCCTGACATAGGGCGATTTGAGCGAAGAGATACCTTTATCGCCTCCTTATTTGCCAGGGAACAGATCCACACCCTGGCGCAATATGCGGGAATTTTGGTGGACCTGTCCTAGCACGAGGATACCGTTTGGCATGAGCGGTTTCATCGGGTGATTGACGTCAATGTGCGAGTGCCGCTGTAGTTGGCTGCGGCGGCGTTTGACCACATGGCCGATCGCGGAGGCGGACACATCGTCATGGTAGGTTCGGTGGCAGGTAAGACCGGTGGAACATCCGTGACCACGCCGCTTGATCACGCACCTTCCAAGGGCGCAATGCACACATTGGTTAAGTGTCTTGCACAGAACGCCGTGGGGCGGGGGTGTTAATAAATGCGGTGGCCCCCTGTTCAGTCGAGACCCCAATGACCCAAGCTTTTAACCTCGGACTCATCTTGCCGATGGGCCGGATCGGCCGGGCGAAAGAATTGGCCTAGCCGCGATAGCGTTTCTATGTACTTCGGCTGCAAGTTATCTGAGGGGCACATCCTAGATGTGAATGGCGGGGCATTCGTCGGTCCCTGAGTAAGGGTGAAAAGGCGCTGGCCGAAATGGTCCAGCAGTTCGGCGTTCGCCCGAACCAGATCACCCACCGAAAGGCCCGGACGGGCTGTTCGGCTCGAAGGCCCCGACCTTGGATACACTGCGGTCGGCTAACTTGATCGTGCTTCAGGATCGAACGGCAGACGATAGGAACGCTCGTTTGCCCGGAGCGCTCAAAAAGTCGACCTGCTGAACGCAAAGCGATGAACCTAAATTCGGCAGTTGGACTGCCGTGTCCGCCTTGATTTGAGTGGTCCCACAACCCTTGGTGGCAGTCAGGCTGAGCTAAACCGCAACGGCGGCTGAAGCTGTCGTCCGTGCAGGAAGTGGCGGAGGGCCTCACTGAGGATGCGATCCAATTTTCCAGGTGGGTTCCAACTGCTCCGCATTTTTGCGTCAGTCAGCCAGGAAGCCGGAGATGCGAACATAGGCGTGACGGGCCTCGTCGCGCAGGCCGTGGGTGCTGCTGATTGTCAGCGTCACCTGTCCGGCGTGTTGGGTTTTGCGAGCGAGGGCAGACAGCAGCAGCATGGGCCAACTTGCGGCGCAGCAGAATGATCCGGCGATGCCGGCCCCAGCCGTTCAGCCGCAGGCTGGTTTCCTTACCCTGCCACCCCTGGCCGGCGTCCGCCCAATCCGAATGTTGCATCGCGGCCGTATAAAGTTTTCCCCTTGCTGTCCATGTCGAGTATCCCAGGCTCGTCCAGCAGGGGCGTAGTGCAGTATTCGAGATGGTTCTGTAGCCTGGGTAGACCTTTGGCCTCGCCGATCTTCGCCAGCCCGCGGCGCACCGCATCCTCGCTGCAAACTTTGCGCATGCCCACCAGCGGCGAGTTCACCGCAGCGCAATGTGGGCGTAGCGGAGATGCCCGGCCAGAACCAACAGTGTCCGCTATCGCTAAACGACCCTCAGCCAAAGGATGCCACCCAAAAGGTAACCAATAATACTCTGCTCTCGCGTTCTTATTCCGGAAAATTCCACTGCTTCGGCCGGATTGGGAAATCACACAACCGCCGGATTTAGGTTCAACCCTGCCGTTCGACGATCAATTGTTTGATCGCGCCAATCGCCTTCGCCGGGTTAAGTCCCTTCGGGCACGAATCTGTACAGTTCATGATCGTATGGCAGCGATACAGCTTGAACGGGTCTTCTAACTCATCCAACCGTTGGCCGGTTGCCTCGTCACGCGAATCGGCGATCCAGCGATAGGCAGCCAAGAGCACGGCCGGTCCCAAGTACCGATCCCCGTTCCACCAGTAGCTCGGGCAAGAGGTGGAGCAGCAAAAGCACAGAATGCATTCCCACATGCCGTCCAGTTTGGCGCGTTCTTCCTTGCTCTGACGGCGTTCGCCATCGGGTGGAGCGGGGGTATCGGCCTGCATCCATGGCTTCACCGAACGATATTGCGCGTAGGCCTGGGACAGGTCGGGGATCAGATCCTTCACCACCGGCATATGCGGCAACGGGCTGATTTTGACCGCGCCCTTTACGTCCTCGATCGGCTTTAGACAGGCCAGCGTGTTGCCACCGTCGATGTTCATAGCGCAAGAGCCACAAATTCCCTCACGGCAAGAGCGACGGAAGGTCAGCGACGGGTCGATCTCATTCTTGATCTTGATCAGCGCGTCCAGGACCATCGGGCCGCACGCGTCGAGGTCGACTTCGTACGTATCGGTCCGCGGATTCTTCCCGTCGTCCGGGCTCCAGCGATAGATCTTGAACTCGCCGACACGCTTCGTGCCGGCGGGCGCCTTGTAGGTCTTGCCCTGGCCGACGCGGCTGTTCAACGGAAGATTGAAAGCAACCATACTCTTCTTATCCTCAAGAAATGCAGCCGCGACGGCATTCGGTGCGATACTCGGACAGTCGGCGCAAGGCGCCTCTAGTAAACCCGCTTCTTCGGCGGGAAGACCGAGACTTCATTGGTCATCGTCTGCATTTTCACCGGGCGGTAATCCAGCTTGACGTCGCCATTGTCGTCACACCATGCGAGCGTGTGTTTCATCCAGTTCTGATCGTCGCGATCCGGATAATCGTCGTGTGCATGCGCGCCACGGCTTTCCAGGCGGGCTTCCGCCCCAACCATCGTCGTCATCGCGCTGCCCATCAGGTTGTGCAGCTCCAGCGCCTCCATCAGGTCGCTGTTCCACACCAGGCTGCGATCGGCGACGGACATGTCGGTCATGCCGCTCCAGACTTTCTTCATCTTCTCGACGCCCTCGGTCATGCTCTTGGCGGTGCGGAACACCGCCGCATGCCCTTGCATGGTCCGTTGCATCTCAAGCCGCAGTTCCGCGACCTTGGTGCCGCCGCTGGCGTGCCGCGTCCGGTCGAACCGGTCGAGCGACGCTTCGCCGGCCTTCGACGGCAACGGTGCTTGTCTGGCACCCGGCTTCAGCATCTCTGCCGCCCGATGAGCGGCGGCCCGGCCGAACACCACAAGATCGAGCAGGGAGTTCGTGCCCAGCCGGTTGGCACCATGCACCGACACACACGCAGCCTCACCGACCGCCATCAGGCCGGGGATAACCGCGTCGGGATTGTCCTTGGTCGGGCGTAAGACTTCCGTATGCACATTCGTTGGGATACCGCCCATGTTGTAATGCACGGTCGGCAGCACAGGGATCGGCTCCTTAGTGACATCGACGCCGGCGAACACCTTCGCGGTTTCCGAAATGCCGGGCAGTCGTTCATGGAGCAGATCGGCGCCCAGATGCTCCAAATGCAGCATGATGTGGTCTTTCCCCGGACCACAGCCACGCCCGGCGTTGATTTCCATTGTCATAGAACGCGAAACGACGTCGCGGCTGGCCAGATCCTTGGCGGAAGGGGCGTACCGCTCCATGAAGCGTTCGCCCTCGGAGTTGGTCAGGTAGCCGCCTTCACCGCGGGCACCCTCGGTGATCAGGCAGCCGGCGGGGAAAATCCCGGTGGGATGGAATTGCACGAATTCCATGTCCTGAGCCGGCAGGCCGGCCCGCAGCACCATGCCGGTGCCGTCACCGGTGCAGGTATGCGCCGAGGTGCAAGACAAATACGCTCTGCCATATCCGCCGGTCGCCAAGACCACGGTCTGCGCCCGGAAGCGGTGGATCGTGCCGTCTTCCAGGTTCCACGCCATCACACCGCGGCACACGCCGTCCTGGTCCATGATGAGATCGAGCGCGAAATACTCGATGAAGAACTCCACGTCATGCTTCAGGCTTTGCTGATACAGCGTGTGCAGGATGGCATGGCCCGTGCGGTCGGCGGCAGCGCAGGCGCGCATCGCCGGTTCCTTGCCGTATTCCTTCATGTGGCCGCCAAACGGACGCTGATAGATGCGCCCATCTTCCGTGCGGCTGAACGGCACACCGTAGTGTTCGAGTTCGTAGACTGCCGGGATGGCCTCGCGGCACATGTATTCGATGGCATCCTGGTCGCCCAGCCAATCGGACCCCTTGACGGTGTCGTACATATGCCAGCGCCAGTCGTCCTCGCCCATGTTACCGAGCGCGGCGCCGATGCCGCCCTGGGCTGCCACGGTGTGACTGCGGGTGGGAAAGACCTTGGTGATACAGGCGGTCTTCAGTCCGGAGGCGCCCATACCGAACGTCGCCCGCAGGCCGGAGCCGCCGGCGCCGACGACCACGACGTCATAGGTGTGGTCCACCACGTTATAGGCGCGTGACGAGGGCATCGTGATCGCATTCATCGTGTTTTCCTTAGGGCCTAGAGCCCGATCTTCAGCACCGAGACGAGACAGACCAGGGCCAGCATCACACAGGCTGCCTTCATAAGCAGCACAGCGCCGGTTTTGGCTGCCTCTTGGTGAACGTAGTCTTCGATCACGACCTGCAAACCCAGTTGCAGATGATGAAATGTGGCGATGATCAAAGCGACCATCAGGCCGAGGGTCAGCGGCGTTGACAGCCAGTCGATCACGACCTGATGGGTGGCACCGGACAGATGGATCACCGAAAAGATGAACCAAATCGTCAACGGAACCAGCGCTACCGCGGTCAGGCGCTGCACCCACCAATGGTGAGAGCCGGCTCTCGCCGATCCAAGCCCACGGGCGCGCCCAAGCGGCGACCGCAGGATATCGATATGAGGTGTTCCTAACATATTAGTCCCTTACCAGGTCATCAGACCGACGACCCAAACCAGAACCGTGCATACGCCGGTCGCGATGAGAACGCCCCAGCCGGAGGTGGAGTAGGTCGGTGCGTCGAACCCGATCCCGGCATCCCACACCAGATGGCGGATGCCGCTGAAGAAATGGAAGATCAAAGCCACGGACCAGCCGAACAGCAGCAGGAGGCCGATCGGCGACCCCATGAACCATTGTGCCTGTTCGAAAACGTCGTCGGAACTAACAGCGGCGACCAGCCACCATGTCAGCAGCAACGTTCCGACCCCAAGCGCCACCCCGCTTGCTCGGTGCAGGATGGACAGCGCCATGCTGATCGGCCAGCGATAGACCTGTATATGCGGCGACAGCGGGCGCCGGACCAGCTTGCCTTCAGAGTTCCGCGCGATCATCAGCGCTTCGCGTACGTCTCTCACGCCTCGCTCCAGTGTTGTCGGTGCCCTTGTCGAGGCTGACGGTGGCTCCGAACGGTGGCGAGTGATTAGCCTTGTGGGATGAACTGGTCAACGACCCGCTGAAACCTAACGAAAGACGGTGATGTGCAGAGAAGACCGCCGGTTTTATTCTCCGGTCGTCATGGCTCGGTTAAACCTGGTCGAAGCGATGACGGTTTGACCGGCTGCCGGCTGCCTCGTCTCAGTTTAATGCGCCTCCGCCCATGTGCGTCCGACGCCGGTTTCCACCACCAGCGGCACCGACATGACTGCGGCGCCCTCCATCACCCGCCGTGCCGTTTCCGCCAACCTGTCGCCCTCTTCCGCGGGCGCTTCGAACAGAAGTTCGTCGTGAACCTGAAGCAGCAGTCTCGATTTCAGTCCCTCGGCCTGTAGCGCCGCAGGGATCAGCACCATCGCGCGTTTGATAATGTCGGCCGCGCCGCCTTGCAGCGGGGCGTTGATCGCCTGGCGTTCGGCATAGGCACGCCGGGCGCCGTTCTTGTCGGCGATGCCGGGCACCCAACAGCGGCGTCCGAACGGCGATACGACGTAGCCGGTGATTCTGGCTTCTTCCTTGGTCCGTTCCATGTAGGTGCGGATTCCGGGGTAACGCTCAAAATACCGGTCGATGTATCCCTTGGCTTCTCCGGGTGAGATCCCGAGCTGGCGAGCCAATCCGAAGCCGGAGATGCCGTAGATGATGCCGAAGTTGATGGCTTTGGCCCGCCGGCGTGTCATCGGGTCCATCCCGGCCATCGGCACCCCGAAAACCTCGCTGGCGGTCCGCGCATGGATGTCCTCGCCATTGGCAAAGCTTTCCTTCAGGACCGGCAGGTCGGCGACGTGTGCCAACAATCGCAACTCAATCTGCGAATAGTCCGCGCTGACCAGTACATGTCCCGGTTCGGCGATGAAAGCCCGGCGAATCCGGCTGCCTTCTTCGGTTCGGATCGGAATGTTCTGTAGGTTCGGGTCGGTGGATGACAGCCGTCCGGTGGAGGCGATGGCCATCGCGAAACTGGTATGAACGCGCCCGGTTTGGGGGTTGATGTCCTCCAGCAGCGCGTCGGCGTAAGTGGATTTGAGCTTCTGAAGCTGCCGCCATTCCAGAATGCGGGTGGGCAGTTCATGTCCCTGATCGGCCAGGCCTTGCAGTACGGAGGAATCCGTTCCCCAGGCGCCGGTCTTCATCCGCTTGCCGCCGGACAGTTTCTGTTCGTCGAACAGCACTTCGCCCAACTGCTTGGGACTGCCGACATTGAATGAATGCCCGGCGAGGCGATGGCAGTCTTGCTCCATCACTGCCATACGGACCTCGAAATCCACTGACATACGGCGCAGGTCATCGGCATCGACTTTGACCCCGGCCCGCTCCATCTCCAGCAAGATCGGCACCAGGCGTCGTTCGACCTGTTCATACAGGGCGAGTCCGCCGCTCAGCCGCAGGCGGGGTTTGAGCGTATCCCACAGACGCAGGGCGACATCAGCATCTTCGGCGGCGTAAGGGGTCGCACGCTCAATCTGCACCTGCGCGAATGGCAGACGGTTGCGGCCGGTCCCGGTCACTTCATCATAGCTGATCGGTGTGTGCCCGAGATGGAGCTGCGACAGTTCGTCCAACCCATGCCCATGCATGCCAGCCTCCTGGACGTAGGAGATCAGCATGGTGTCATCGACCGGTGACGGCATCGGGAACCCGGCGCGCGACACGACCATCATGTCGAACTTGGCGTTTTGGAAAATCTTCAGCACCGACGGGTCGGTCAGCATCGGACCCAAAATTTCGATCGCCACATCGAGCTTGATTTGTTCGCCCAGCACCTCATGAGCCAACGGCACGTAGCAGGCGCGGCCGGCGCCAGTGGCCATGGAGAACCCGACCAACCGAGCCCGCATGGTGTCCAGGCCGTCGGTTTCGGTATCCATCGCGACGCGGCCCGCCGTGGTCGCCGCGGCGACCCACATCCGCAAAGCGTCCGCCGTCGTCACCGTCTCATACGGCCCGAAACCAAACTCAGTCGGGGGCGGCGCAAGCCCCAAATCGGGCTGGGCCGGCGGTTTCGGAGGGGCGTCGGCCGACGGCTTGGCTGGTGCGGGGCTATCCAGACCCAGGCGAGAAATGGTGCTGCGGAAGCCCTGTTTGGTCAGCCAATCCACCAATGCCGGGCGGATCGCGTCACGCTGGGCCAGCGCCTCGATTGGCAAGGGTAATGGCGTATCCAGACGTAACCGCACCAGTTCGCGGGAAATGCGGGCCTTGTCGGCATGCTCGATCAGCATATCCCGGCGTTTCGATGGTTTCATACCGGGGGCCGCGGCCAGAACTGCCTCGACATCACCAAATTCGTTGATCAGTTGCGCCGCGCCCTTGGGGCCAATCCCCGGGACGCCGGGAACGTTGTCGGTTGAATCGCCGATCAGCGCCTGGACCTCGACCATCTTGTCCGGAGTGACGCCGAATTTTTCCATCACCTCGGCCGGACCGATGGTCTTCTGCTTGATCGGGTCCAGCATATCGACACCGGGCCGGATCAACTGCATCAGGTCCTTATCGGAGGATACAATGGTGACCTGGCCTCCGGCATTGGTTGTGGCCAGGGTATAGGCGGCGATCAGATCGTCCGCCTCCCAGTCCGCCAACTCGATACCGGCGACACCGAAGGCTTCCGTCGCTTCTCGTACCAGCGCGAACTGGGGGATCAGTTCTTCCGGTGCGGGCGGGCGATGCGCTTTGTAGGCTTCGTACAACCGATTGCGGAAGGTTAGCCTGCCAGCGTCGAAAATCACCGCGATATGGGTGCCGACATGCTCCTTGAGCAGCTTCGCCAGCATGTTGGTGAAACCGAACACCGCATTCACCGGCGTTCCATCCGGCCTCGTCATCGGCGGCAGCGCATGGAACGCGCGGAAAATGAACCCCGATCCGTCGATCAGAATCAGATGCAGCTTCTTGGTCTCGACCTCCGGCAGGTTGTCGGGGCCGATTTCAATGTCCGCTGGCGTGGCCGGCTCCTGCGTTAAGGACATAAAGGCGGGAGCAATAGGGGCACATCACCTCTGTTCCGGGAATGGAGAGAAACACCCTGGGATGGCCCAAAGCGCCGTCACCGCCGTCGCAGGCAACGGTGCGGGAATCCACATGGATTGTCTCGGTAGGAGTAGCCGGTTCGGCTAAAAGGCTCTTGCCACCTGGCATTTGGGTCCTCTGTCTGGTCGGGAAAGCGGGGTCATGATAGCGATGCGGCGGATGCTTTCAACCATGCTCCCGTGAACCGTCTTGCGACCTTCATTCTGGCCGTCGTTTTGACGCTGGCCGGCTGCGTATCCGCCCTCGCGCCGCCTGGTCCGGCGATGGAAAAGCCCACGGAGACCGCCGATTTCTTCGTCATGCCGGACGGCACGCGGCTGCCGTATCGGGTCTGGCTGCCCGAGGGTGCCCCTGCGGCCGTCGTGCTGGCGCTGCATGGGATGAATGACAGCCGCGACGCGTGGGAGTATCCCGCCCCCGATTTCGCCGCCGCGGGAATCGCCGTCCTTGCCCCGGACCTGCGGGGCTTCGGTGCGACCCGCACACGCGGCCTTTGGCCCGGCTCCGACGGACTGACAGGCGATGTCCGAGTCATGGCCAGACTGCTGCGGGCCCGCTATCCGCGAACCAAACTGATTTTGATGGCAGAAAGCATGGGTGCCGCCGCGCTGATGGTGCTCGCCACGCGTCCCGACGCGCCGAAGGTGGATGGTTACGTTTTGATCGCTCCGGCCGTTTGGGGCCGCACGGAAATGAATATCTTCCTGCGGGCGACGCTGTGGATTGCCGATCATACGGTGCCCGGGCTGATCGTAACCGGCGGCGGACTGGTCAAGGTTACCGCCAGCGATAACCGACAGGCTCTGATCCGTTTATCAAGCGACCCTTTGACACTGCATGGCACACGGGTGGATGCGGTCGAGGGTCTGGTCGATCTGATGGATCAGGCGCTGGCGGCATCCGCCCGATTTCGGGCTCCGTCGCTGTTTTTATATGGCGGCCACGATGAACTGGTGCCCCCGCGTGCCACGGCCGCTACCTGGCGGGCGCTGCCGGCAGGCCCGAAGAGGGCGTTTTACCCGAACGGCTATCATCTGTTGCTGAGGGACAAAGACCGCGCCGCGCCAATCGCCGACATCCTGGCGTGGATCGACAACCCGCGCGCGTCATTGCCATCAGGGGCGGATTACGCGGCGGCGGAGTGGCTGCGGACCCAAACGCCGTCGCGGTGACCGGCAAGGAACATTCCTGGCGTCCGACGCTTGCCGAACCGGCGGTATCGGGTGCATTCCTTGATCAGGAGGAAGCAAACGATGATCCCGTCCACATCCGCGCTGGTCGCGAGCCCGGTCCAATGACGAGCGAAATCCGCTTGCTATCCACCAGCGCGATCCTTGGCTATGGCTTCCCCGAGGCATCGCTGAAAGCCGGCATGGATCGCCAGCCGCACGTCATCGGCGTGGATGGCGGCAGCGTTGATCCAGGACCGCACTATCTGGGTTCCGGCAAGCCATTTTGCTCCCCCATCGCGATCCGCCGCGACCTGCGCCTAATGCTGAATGCTGCGGTGCATGCCAATATTCCGTTGGTCATCGGTACCAGCGGCGGGGCGGGCGGCGCGCCGCATTTGGATCTTGTCGCCGGCATGGCCCGCGAGATCGCGGCCGAAGACGGCCTGCATTTTAAGATGGCGCTGATCCAGGCCGAACAGGACAAGGCCAGCGTCAAGCGCCGGGTCGCCGCCGGCCGCGTGCATCCCCTCGTTCGGCAACCGGCGTTAACGGACGCAATCATCGACCGGTCCACACGGCTCGTCGGCATGATGGGGCCGGAACCGTTTATCGAGGCCCTCGATGCCGGGGCCGGTGTGGTGCTGGCCGGCCGTGCCAGCGATCCGGCGTCATGGGCGGCAGCGGCCATCAGGGCGGGGTTGCCGCCAGCGCCGGCGTGGTACGCGGGGAAGATGCTGGAATGCGGGGCGACGCCGTCGATCCCGAAGGGGCATGACTGCTTGTTGGTTACAGTCCGCGAAGATCATATGGACTGCGAGCCAACCAATCCGGCGCGCCGTTGCACGCCGCTGTCAATCGCCAACCATTCGTTGCACGAAAACAGTAGTCCTGTTCATCATGTTGAACCTGGCGGCATGCTGGACACCTCCGACTGTCGTTTCGATGCAGTGTCGGACAGGGCGGTGCGGATTTCCGGCATGCGCTGGACTCCAGCGAGCCAATATACGGTGAAACTGGAGGGGGTCGAACTGGCCGGCTACCGGTCGATTTGCGTGTGCGGAACACGTGATCCGTTGCTGATCGGCCGATTAGATAACTTCATCGCCAGTGTGCGGGCCGAGGTTGCCACCAAGGCGCTGGCGTTCGGTGCGTCGCCGGATACTTATCAGCTTGGCATTCGTGTCTATGGCACGGATGGGGTCATGGGCGCCCGCGAACCCTTGCGTGGCGCGATCCCACACGAACTTGGTTTTGTCCTGGAAGTCGTTTCGCAGCACAGCCAGGAGATGGCCAGCGCGGTCCTTGGCATGGCGCGGACCAACATGCTGCATACCGATTTTCCGGGCCGGCTGTGCCGAGAGGGGAATATGGCGTTCCCGTTCTCCCCGTCGGATATCGAGGTTGGACCGGTGTATCGCTTCAGCGTCTACCACGTTGCGGAATTGGACGATCCAACAGAACCGTTCCCCATTCAGTACGAGACATTATGACATGGCGCTGATCAAAGACGTAGCCAAAGTCTGCAAGAGCAAGAACGCCGGACCGTTCGAACTGACGATCGACGTGGTGTTCGATACCGCCGACATGTTCAATCGCGTGAAGGCAACCGGTGTGCTTTGCCCGTCCTTGTTCGCGCGATTGTACAATGTGCCGGCGGAGCATGTCCTGTTCACCCCCTATGATGCCGCCTTTGCATTCAAGGCGACTTTTCCCCGCCTGGTGCCGGCCGGCGATTTTGGCGACACTGATGTCTATGGCTGCCAGCAGCACGCCCCGCTGCTGGATGTCGATTTACCGATCTGAAAGCGAGACGGCCCGATGAACCGCATGATGACCCTGGTCGCCTTTTTACAGGCGCAGAACTGTTCCAATCTGCCGGGATCGTGGCGGCATCCCTCGACAATGTTGGATTTCACCACGCCTGAATATTACCAAAGAATCGCTCGCACTCTGGAGGATGGCAAAATCCAGCTTGCGTTTTTCGATGATCGTTTGGCTCTGCCCGATCTATACACGGGTCACCACGCCGAGGCGATCGGCGCCGGCGTGCGGGCGGTCAAGATGGACCCATCGACGATCCTGATGGCAATGGGCATGGCGACGCAAAAGCTGGGCCTGGGAACGACGTATTCGACGACCTATTACGAGCCCTACCATGTCGCCCGGGTGTTTGCGACCATGGACCTGATGCTGAAAGGCCGGGTTGCCTGGAATATCGTGACCTCGCTGAACAGTGCCGAGGCCTTGAATTTCGGACAGGCATCTCACATGGAACACGACGCCCGTTATGACCGCGCCGACGAGTTCATGGAGGTCGTCATGGGCCACTGGAACACCTGGGAAGACGATGCGTTGATCCTGGATAAGGCTGGACAATTCGCCGATCCGGCCAAGGTACATCGTTTGGATCATGTTGGTGCGAACTTCAAATCGCGCGGCCCATTCAGCGTGCCCCGATCGCCGCAAGGCCATCCGGTACTGATCCAGGCCGGCCAATCCGGGCGCGGCCAGGCATTCGCAGCGCATTGGGCGGAACTGGTTTTCGTGATTTACCACAATCTGGAAGCCGGTAAGCAGCAATACGCCGCCTTCAAGAATGCCGTCGCCGCTGCCGGGCGGGACCCGTCACAAGTGCATATCGCCCCGGCCTGCTATGTCATCGTTGGGGGCTCCGAGGACGAGGCGCAGGCCAAGCGCGCCATTATCGAGGAGTCAGCCAGGCCGGTGGATGCGCTGGTCCTGATTTCGGAAGTGCTGAACTATGATTTCGGCGCGAAGGGTTACGATGAGCCGTTTAGCGACGAAGAGCTGGCCGGCTTCTCCTGGCATGGATTCCGAGAGCGGGTGGTGCAGTTTTCGGGCAAGAAAAACCCAACTGTCCGTGATTTCGTCGAAGTCTCCGGTCGCGGCACCATCGCGGAGCACATGGTGTTCTGCGGCACGCCAAAATCTGTTGCCGATCAGATGGAGGAATGGTTCGTCGCCCCCGCATGTGATGGTTTCGTTTTGGCCGCAACGCATATGCCGGGCTCCTATGAGGACGCAGTCCGGCTGGTAGTGCCGGAATTGCAACGGCGTGGTTTGTTCCAAAGGGAGTATCGGGGCAACACCTTGCGGGAGAACCTCGGGCTGGATATTCCCCGCGCAACAGATTGGCACCAAAAGAGGAAGGCAGCGCAATGAGAAGCCTGTTGTTCGCACCCGGCAACCACGCCCGCCGGGTCGAGAAGGCACTGACGCTGGGCGCCGACGGCGTCATCCTGGATCTGGAAGACGCCGTTGCCGTCAGCGAGAAAGCCTCAACACGGCCAATCGTCATCGATGCATTGACCAAGCCGAGGTCTGGTAAGCTGTATGTCCGCGTCAACGCCATGACCACGGAATGGTGTTACGCGGATATGGTGGCCGTCGTCCGGGCCGGCCTGGATGGCATCATTCTGCCAAAGGTCGAGCATCCACACGAATTGCAGGCAGCCGATTGGTTGCTGACCAATCTGGAGCGCGAACACGGACTGACCCGGCGTATCGATCTGATCCCGATCATTGAAACGGCACTAGGGATTAGCAACCTTGTCAGGATCTGCCGGTCCGGCACCCGGACGCGGCGCATGGCTTTCGGGGCGGGGGATTTCACGCTGGACATGGGCATGTTTTGGTCTCGTTCCGAAATCGAATTGCTGCCATATCGGGCAGCGTGCGTGATGGAATCCCGTGCTGCGGGGATGGAACCACCAATGGATACCGTATGGGCGAATCTGCGCGATACTGAGGGGTTTATTGCCTCGGCGCGGCATGCCGCCGAGCTGGGCTTTCAGGGCAAAATGTGCATACATCCAGATCAGATCGCCCCTACCAATGCTGCCTTCAGTCCTGGCGATGCCACCATCGCCTGGGCTCAGCACGTGGTTGCGGCTTTTGAGAAGGCCGAATCGGAAGGCTTAGCCTCGATCCAACTCGACGGTCAGTTTATCGACTATCCCATCGTGCAACGCGCTCGCCGCGTCCTGGAGTCCGTCCGATGATCGACGTGCAAGCGATGGAGGGCTGCAAGGTTCTGGACATCTCCACCTTTCTGGCGGGACCGTTCTGCGCGACCCAGCTCGGCGAATTCGGCGCTGATGTGGTCAAGATCGAATTGCCGAATATTGGAGATGCGACTCGGCACTTCGGAACCATGACGGAGTGCGGTGATTCCCTGCCGTGGCTTTCGGAGTCTCGCAACAAACGCTGTATCACCTTGGATTTGCGTAAACCCGATGGCGCGGCGCTACTGAAGCGTTTGGTCGCACAATCCGACGTGTTGGTTGAGAATTTTCAGCCGGGTACGCTGGAGAAATGGGGCCTGGGCTATGATGTTCTGAGCGAGATCAATTCGCGCCTGATCATGGTGCGTATTTCGGGCTTCGGTCAGACCGGTCCGTATAAGGACCGCCCCGGTTTTGGGCGCATCGGTAACGCCTTTGGTGGCCTGTCGTTTCTGGCTGGTTATCCGGACCGGCCGCCTGTCACGCCAGGGTCCGCAACGATCCCTGACTATATGGCCGGCCTCTACGGCGCCCTTGGCACCCTACTCGCTCTACAGGCACGGGAGAAAACAGGTCGCGGTCAGGTTGTTGATATCGGCCTGTATGAGCCAATCTTTCGCATCCTGGACGAATTGGCACCGGCATTTGCGTACAACGGCTTTGTCCGCCAGCGCATGGGTCCCGGCACGGTGAATGTTGTGCCGCACAGCCATTATCCCACCAAGGACGGCCGTTGGATCGCAATCGCCTGCACCAACGACAAGATCTTTGGGAGGCTCGCGGGGGCCATGGGCCGTTCTGATCTGGGTGACGACGCAAGCTGGGGCACGCTTGCCGCGCGTGAACGCGACCGAGCCAGTGTTGATGAAACTGTCGGCGCGTGGACCGCGACTCTCGACAGGGCTGATCTGATGGCGGCTTGCGAACGATCGCAGGTTCCGTGCGGGCCGGTCTATTCGATCGATGAAATTTTCGAAGACCCGCATTACGAAGCCCGGGGCAATATCTTGCATTTGCATGACGACCGCGCGGGTGATCTCGCGGTTCCCAATTTGGTTCCCCGTCTCAGCGATACACCCGGAAAGGTTAACTGGCTTGGCGTGGAACTGGGAGCGCACAACGGTGAAATTTATCAGGGACGACTGGGTTTAAGCGACGCGGAATTCGATCGTCTCCGAGTTAGCGGAATCATCTGAAAATGCCCTACCAGCGTTGCGGTGGGCGGCCTTGTCCACGCAGGAATTGATGTGCGTCGAATCTATAGGCGCAATCCAAGGTACCGCACGATGATTTTGATGAAGCGCGGACGCGAATAGCGTCGATGATGCAGGATGGGTTGGACAGGAAAAATCTGAATTATGAGTAAGCATATTGTAGCGACAGTTGCCGAGATTCCACCGGGTCAACGCAAATTGGTAACCATTCGCGGGCGCCAGATTGCGGTTTTTAACCTTGAGGGGGAATTTTTTGGCCTATTCAATCGGTGCCCACATCAGGGCGGACCCATGTGCGAAGGCATCCTAACCGGCTTGATTGAATCAGACGAACCGGGTGACTATCGATACTCTCGCAAAGGTGAGATTCTACGATGCCCTTGGCATGGATGGGAATTCGATGTTCGGACCGGCCGAAGCTTCTGCGACCCCTCCAAGATCTCCGTCCGCAACTATCCTGTGGAAGTCGCCGAGGGCGGAAGTGTTGTTAATGGGTCCTACATCGCGGAAACAATCCCGGTGACGATTGAAGAACACTATGTGGTCGTTAAGTTCTAGCAGCCTGACGAACTTAACACTATGCGGAGTGGTTTATGGAATTCGGGCGTCCATTCGCCCCCGGTATTGGAACGAAAGCCGGGCGCGTTACGCAATGGCTTACCGTTCCACAACTGGGATTTGCCGGCCTCCATTCAACTTGTGCGTGATCGCATTCTCAAACAGCCCAAGGGGGACCGGGCCTTCGTCGAGCTGCTGATGATGGCCCGAGATGTGGGCCTGGACGTGCTGGAAGTGGCCTGTGAGCTGGTGCTGGACGGCACCGTCGTAACTGCATCTGTCGTCCCGCATTCGGGTCCGCTTGGCGGACACCAACCGAATGCGGAGGTTCTGAACGAGATGCGCCGGCTGGTGGCGCCAGGGCAGCCGATCCTGCTGAACGTGCCTGACATGCTGAAGCTCCAGATCGAACCGCTCGCCGATTGTGGCCGCTACCACCATTTGCGCGAGGTGAGCCATGTCCTCCATTAACCTCATTGGCATTGACCGTTTGGCCCAACTCAATGCGCTACATCTGTATGGCATGGCGACCGCCTGGAGCGAGCTTTTGGCTGCCCA
>CAIZFE010000078.1 GCA_903932145.1 uncultured Rhodopila sp.
CCCGACTTAAACCCGATCGAACTGGCATTCTCCAAGCTCAAGGCACTGCTGCGAGCGAAGGCGATCCGCACGGCCGAGGCGTTATGGAAAGCACTGGGAGACCTATGCGACAGCTTCAGTCCCCAATAGTGCGCCAACTACTTTCGCCACGATGGTTATTTCCAGTCAGCGTGAAAGCGCTCTAAGCATTGCGTGGTTTAACCGGGGTCGCGCCAGTCACGATCCGTAGCGGCAAGTCATGACGTGTGGAGATGCGCCAGGCGTGTTCGCATCGTTTGCGAAACGCCGTCTATCATTGGGCACGCGTCGCCACGCAGCACGACGCGACAAGTCGCAAACGATACGCCTCCCTTCGCGCGCGTGGCCATTCCCACGGCCGGGCACTGCGAACCGTCGCTGACCGGCTGCTCGGTGTTGCGTGTGTCATGCTCGAAAAAGGCACTATCTTCGATCCGGCGAAAGCAACCGCAGGTGCCAGATGATCAAACACCCCGCGGCATCGAACATCAGCAGCGGGGACATCACCGTCTACCGCCAGCCACGGCCTGATCATTGGGGGAGAAGGCCCGGCGCCAAATCAGTGCCGGGCCGCATCACTGGGCGCGGCCATCGGCGTCCCCGCCTGTGCCGCTTGATAACTCTACTCTTATCATCACTGGGCTTCAAATATCCTGGGGGTTTGGGGGCAGAGCCCCCATACCGAGCGCTACCACCCGTTGCTCGACAAAGCCTGATAACCGTTGCGGTCGCCACATCAAAAATCGGTCCCACAAACAACGACCTTCACGGCCAAAAACAGCTTGACCATTGGTGGGGAGTCCCCCCCCCGAACGGAGCAAGCCTAAGCTGGGCGTGCTGGAGGCCTTCATCGACAAGGTGCTCGATGAGGACCGCCGCGCCCCGCGCAAGCAGCGCCACACTGCGCGTCGCATTTATCGCCGGATCCTGACGGAATTCCCCGACGCGGTCGTTGCTGAATCGACGGTGCGTAACCACGTCCGCGAGCGCAAACACCGAATGGGACTGCTGCGGCGCGAAACGTTCGTGCCGCAAAGCTACAGTTGGGCGCAGGAGGCGCAGGTCGATTGGTACGAGGCCTGGGTCGATCTCGGCGGCGAGCGGACCAAGGTCCAGGTGTTCGCGATGCGCTCGATGGCCAGCGGCGCGGCATTCCACCGGGCCTATCTGCACGCCACCCAGCAGGCATTCGTGGAGGCGCACGAGCACGCCTTCGCTTACTTCGGCTGCGTGTTCCATCTGCTGCGCTATGACAACCTGGCCAGTGCGGTGCGCAAGATCCTGCGTGGCTATCGGTGCGAGGAGACGGTTCGGTTCATGACGTTCCGCTCGCATTGGCGGTTTGCCGGCGAATTTTGCACGCCAAGCGAGGGGCATAAGAAGGGCGGCGTGGAAGGCGAAGGCGGCTACTTCCGGCGCAATCACCTGGTACCTGTCCTCTGCGTCGCCGACCTTGATGCGCTGAACGTGCTGTTGCTGAGCGGTTGCCGTGCGGACGAGGCGCGGGTGCCGGATTGCCGCACACAGTCCGTCGGCACCGCGCTGGCCGAGGAGGGTGGGCATCTGCTGCCGTGTGTGGCGGAAGGGTTCGATTTGGCCGACGTCGTGGTCCCGCTCGTGGATAAGCAAGGCTGCGTGACGGTGAAGACCAACTTCTATTCCGTGCCGGCGCGAGCGGGCACGCGGGTGGAAGCGCGGGTGCATCCGTTGCACGTTGAGGTTTGGCATGCTGGACGTCTGATCGTCCGCCACGAACGCCGCCACAGCCGTCGTCAGCACGTGCTGGATCTCGAGCATTATCTCGATGTGCTGGGGCAGAAGCCGGGTACCTTCGCCGGGTCCAAGCCGCTGACGCAATGGCGCGCGGCCGGCCGCTGGCCCGTCTGCTACGATGAGCTCTGGGATCGGTTGCGGGCGCGGCATGACAAGCAGACCGGCACCCGCGCCATGGTGGAGGTACTCGGACTGGGCCGGGAGTTCGGCCATGATGCGCTACGCTGTCGGGCGACACGGCAAACTGACCCCCTGACGACATGGAGAACTGACCCCTCTTTCAACTGGAGAAGGAGGTTGGAATGAGGACAGACGACGCAGTTCTTTCGCTGACGGACGATCAGCGGAGGGATGTAATGAAAGCGCCGGAGGACGTATCGGCGATGCTGCGGCTGAAGGCGTTGGGTTGGGGTTCCAAGCGGATCGCGGCTGAACTGGGGTGTGCGCGCAACACGGTGCGCCGCTGGCTGAACGAGGGCGATTGGCATGCCTGTGCCTCTCCGTCTCGGTCGAAGAAGCTGGACGGATTGTCCGACTGGATTACCGAGCGGTTTCGTCGCCATGCCGGCAATGCCGATGTGGTTCGCCAAGAGTTGGCGGCCGAGAAGGGCCTCGTCGTGAGCCTGCGTACGGTTGAGCGAGCGACGGCGCCGTTGCGCCGTGAACTGGTTGCCGCGGCGCGGGCGACGATGCGGTTCGAGACCCATCCGGGCGAGCAACTCCAGATCGACTTTGGCGAACGCCGGGTCGAGATCGATGGTGTTGCGGTCAAGGTCTTTTTCTTTGTCGCGACCCTCGGCTACTCGCGTCGGCTGCATGTGCGTGCGTATGGACATGAGCGGCAGGACAGTTGGTTCGACGGGCTGGAGAGCACCTTCCGCGCGTTTGGCGGCGTGCCGCGGGAAGTTCTGCTCGACAATGCCAAGGCGCTGATCCTGCATCATGACCCGGGCAGCCGCGAGGTGGTGCTGCATCCCCGGCTGCACGCATTTGCCCGACACTGGGGTTTTCGTATCCGGGCCTGCGCACCGTATCGGGCGCGCACCAAAGGTAAGGACGAGCGTGGCGTTGGCTACGTCAAGCGGAACGCGATTGCCGGCCGGCGCTTTGCCACCTGGTCGGAGATGGAGGCGCATCTCGATGCCTGGACCCGCGAGATCGCGGATCTGCGGGTTCATGGCACGACGGGTGAGACGCCGCGGCAGCGGTTTGACCGCGATGAGGCGGCGGCCCTGCGTTCGCTGGCGGGCATTCCACCGTTCATGACGGCACGGGATCTGCTCCGCCGCGTCGGCGCCGATTGCGCGATCGAAGTGGATGGGAATGCCTACTCGGTGCCGTGGCGTCTGATCGGTGAACGGGTGCGGGTGACCGTTGGATCGGGTTCGGTACGGGTGCTGCACGCCGGGCGCGTGGTCGCCGAGCACGCCGAACTGAAGGGGCGGCATGGGCGCGTCACGGACGATACGCACCTGGCGGGGATCACCGGGACGAAGACCCGGCCGATCGGCGTGGTGACCGAGCCGGACGCCCTCGCACCACAGGCGCCGTCGGCATTGCTGCGGCCGCTGGCCGAATATGAAGCGGCCATCGGAGGAGGCTTCTGATGAGTGACCACAATCATCTGATTGCCATGCTGAACCGTCTGAAGCTGACCGCCTTGCGCGACCAACTCGACAGCCTGATCGACGAAGCCGGCCGCAGGGAACTGACGATCCGCGACGCGCTGGCGCTGTTTTGCGAGCGCGAGATCGCCCGGCGTGACCAGCGCCGCATCGACATGAGCTTCGGCTTGGCCCGCTTCCCGTTCGTGCGCGATCTGACCGGGTTCGACTTCGGTGCGCAGCCGTCGATCGACAAGGCGCAGGTGCGCGAGATTGCCACCGGCCGGTTCATTGCCAACGGCGAGGCGGTGCTGCTGCTGGGGCCGCCCGGGGTGGGCAAGACCCATCTTGCGGTGGCGATCGGACGCGAAGCGATCATCACCGGCTACACTGTGCTGTTTACACCGGCGATGACGTTAGTGGCCCAACTTGCCAGAGCGCACGCCGACGGCCGGTTGGAGGAGCGCCTGACGCATTATGCCAAGCCCAAGCTGCTGATCGTCGATGAATTGGGCTATCTGCCGTTCGAACCGAATGCGGCGCACTTGTTCTTCCAACTGGTCAGCCGACGTTACGAACGCGGAGCCATGTTGGTCACGTCCAACCGCGCGGTGGGAGAATGGGGTTCGGTGTTTGGAGATGCGGTGGTCGCAACCGCGATCCTTGATCGCCTGCTCCACCACAGTCACGTGCTGACGATCCGCGGCGACAGCTATCGGTTACGTGAAAAGCGGCGAAGTGGGTTGCTGCAAAAGACCGCGCCGGAGAGCATTCCGGCATGACGCTGACCCCGACCTGCCCCAGGGTGGCGCCGTGCTGGTCGCCGTCAAGGCCGCTTCGCGCCGCCCTTGGCGGTGGCCGAAGGCCAGCCTTGACCGCGACTGTGCGCGACGCCTTGGAAGCATCAGGCCGGGACGAAGAAACGGCCGCTTCAGCCGAACAAAGAAACATCGCTGACAGCGGACCAACCCGAGTGGGGGTCAGTTCTTCATGTCGTCAGGGGGTCAATTCCGGATGTCGCTGGACATACGCACCGCCGTTGCCTCCACGGTATCGCTCGGTGCCGGTGACGTGGCGGCGGTGCGGTATCTGCTCACTGAAGCGGGCTTGCACAAAGTCAGACCCGATACGATCGATGTCGGCGCACTGGCCCGCTACGATCGGCCAATGCCAAGCGTGGCTGATTACGACACGCTGCTGATCTCCACACCCTGCGTGGGGACCGCATGCTGCAGGATTTTCAGGAGCAAGCCATTCGCCAGCACTGCAAAGCGCTGCGCATGCCGACGATCGGTGGCCAGTTCGCCCGCCTAGCCGAGGCCGCGACCCGGGAGGGACAATCCCATGCCGGCTATCTCGAGACGTTGCTGGCGGCCGAGATGGAGGAGCGCGAAAGTCGGGCGATCACCCGCCTGCTGCATGAGGCGAAGCTGCCGCGGATGAAGACGCTGGATGCATTCGAATTCGACCGTTCCAGCGTCTCGGCCGCCCAACTGCGCACGCTGGCCGAGGGCGACTATGTGGCCAAGGCCGAACCG
>CAIZFE010000079.1 GCA_903932145.1 uncultured Rhodopila sp.
GCCGACTGTCTCCAGGCCGCCGCTGCTGATCTGGGTGGAAGTGGCGGTGCCGCCGGAGACGACGGTCTGGACGCCGGAATTGTAGATGATGTTGCCGGAGGCCGCGCCGCCGGAGACGGTCTGGCTGCCGCCGCTGCTGATGAACGTGCTGGAGGCGGTGCCGCCGGACGCGACCGTCTCCCGGCCGCCGCTGCTGATCGTGGTGGAGGTGGCCGACCCGTTGGTTCCCAGTGTCTGGCTGCCGCCATTGCTGACAGTGTTGGAGACCACCGACCCGCCGGAAGACACCAAGACCGACCCGCCGCTTAAGATCGTGGTCCCGCTGGCGATACCGCCGGACACATTTTGCGTGCCGCCGGAACTCACGATAACGCCGCTGGCGATGCCGCCGCCGCCGACCGTCTCCAGGCCGCCGCTGCTGATGATCGTGACGCTGGCAGTGCCGCCGCTGCCGAGCACCTGCGTGCCGCCACTCACTGTAGTGCTGACGGCTGTCCCGCCGGACGAGACGGTGACCGACCCGCCGCTGAGGATCGTCGTAAAACTGACAGTGCCGCCGGATACGTTTTGCGAGCCGCTGCTGCTGACCGTGGTGTTGACGGTGAACCCACCCGCCGCCACGGTCTCTTTGCCGCCGCTGGTAATGGTGGTACTCTGAGCCCCGCCTCCGGATGTGATTGTCTGGAGCCCGGCATTGCCGACAGCGGTATTGAGCGCGAGCGCCCCCGCGCCAACGGCGATCGTCCCGCCGCTATTGACCGTCACTCCGCTGACATAGCTGCCGGAGGTCAGTGTCAGGCTTCCGCTCGCCGTCGCGAAGGATGACAAGGTGTTGAGGACGATGGCACCGGATTTGATGGTGTCGTTGAGCCCGCCGGAGGTGGCGGTGGCGGTCGTGTTGAAACTCGTGCCTGAGCTCAGTCCAATCAGGTACGCGCCGCTGCTCACGACCGTATTGCTGACGAACGTGCTGGTGCCCGCACTGACGATCAGAATGCCGCCGGACAGAACCGTCGATACTCCGGTCACCGTCGTTTTGTTGCCTACGCGCAAAACTCCGCCGGCCGAAACCGTGACGTTGGTCAAAACCGCCGAACCGGCAGAAGGAACGGCGCTTTCAACGCCACCCGCGACGACTGTGACCCCCGATACTACATTGTTCCCTGCCCAGGTTTGAGAGCCGCCGCTGAGGAGGATGTTGACCGCGTTGGCGCTGTTTGCCAGATTTTGCGATCCACCCGCCAGGACAGTGGTTCCCGAGGCCACTGTTACAGCGGCAAACGTCGCATAGCCGCCATTGGAAATGACGGAGCCGCTGTCTGTTGCCCCGGCCCCGGTCGCGGATAGTTTCCCGCCGCTTGAAACCTGAGTGGCGTTTGCCCTGCCACCCGACGCGATGGTCATGGTGCCATTGTACGTCAGGATGTCGCCGGTTTCGGTTCCACTCGACACAACGATTTTGCCACCGCTGGTGACCGTGTTGCCGGATCCCGCGGCGCCGATTAAGTCGGTTATAGTCGCACCGGACCCGACCGTGTCTCCGGAGGTCACACCGCCGTTGGAGACTGTGATGGTCCCGCCGGTTACGGTGGTACTGACGAGGCCGCCGCCCGATTGCACGGTGATCGTGTCGCCGGCCGTGTAGGTGTAGGCGGACCCGCCGGACACGACGGTGCCACCCGATACCAGCTTGCCGCCGGATATCTGATAGCCCGAGGTGACGATTTCAGAGGTCATCCGCTGGTGCCTTAGGGCACGCGCGAGATCGGCGGGATATCAGGCAGTCCTGGCATCCGCATTAACGTCGCGATCACATGCTCGGCGGTGATCAGCCGCGTGCATTCAAACTGCTGCGGCGTACCGGCATGCCGCGGGCACCACAGGAAGTCGTGGTGATCGAACCGCACCCGCACGTCGTTCCAGCAACTGTTGCAGGCGTGCCAGTTGATCACCCGGAATGGCGTCGCGAATTCGTTGGTCGGGTGGGTGAAGCCGCTGATCATCGCCACCGGCGTGCCGGCCGCCCAGGCGAGCCAGGCCAGACCGCTGCTCAGGCCGACAAACGCCGCCGCATGCCGCAGCCAGCGGGCGCGTTCAGCCAGTGGCCGATCGCCGGTTTCATCCTCGGCACCATGCGGGATGTGATTGAAAACCAATCCATGGCCGTGCACCGCCTTCTGGTCGATGCAGATCACCCGGTAGCCGCGCGCCTTCAGGAAGGCGATGACCGCGTGCCAGCCGGTCGGGTTATTCCAGTATTTCGCCTGCGTCGAACTTTGCACGGCGATGCAGACATACGGTTCGGCGATGGGCCGGGACTCGTCCGGCAGCGTCAGCCGGGGCGCTTCCTCGGCCGGGTCCACACCCAGGATATACCCGGCGGTGCGGTGCAATCCAACGTGACGGAAATCGGTCGGTTGCGCGATGCACGCGGTGTCGTCGAAAAACAGACCCAGACAATAGGTCGCATAGGCGGCTTCATGCAGCTTGTGTTCGACCAGTTCCTCGTGCGTGACGAAACGGATGTCGGGATAGGACTGCCGCAGCAGCGGGCTGATCAGTTCCGACATCGCACAGGTCAGCCGGCATCCGTGCACCTGGCCGAACCGCGCGGCATACGAGAACCACGCCATGATGTCGCCGAGCGTGCCGACGGGAAACTGGATCAGCACGTCACGTCCGGCCGCGTCATAGGTATGCGACAACACCTCGGTGACCGCGCCGGCGTCGTCCACGTCCCAGACCTCCAGCGAGAACCGGACATAAAAGCGTTTGGACGACTGAACCAGGGCGCCCTGGTTTTCCGACTCGAACAGAATATTGCCGGTATCGAGGTCGCGCAGCCGCACCCGCCATTTTCCAACGGTGCGTTCGGGCACTTTAATGCGGGCGCCTTCGTTGATGTCGTAGCGAATGCCAAGCGGCCCCTCCTGCGTCAGGATCGGGGCCGGCGGCGGAAAGGATGGCCTGACCGGATCGGCGGCTTTCGGTTCGGCAGGCTGAAGAGTGCTGACAGGTACCCCTCCGGCGTCTTGCCGCGCGTCGGCGTAGGTATCGGTGGTGATATCCAGCATCATTTACCTCCCGCCCTGTGCTGTGTCGCGACAGTGGCGCCGCCTTGTTTGCTGCGTCTTTGTTTCATGTCATCCAACCGCTCGGTCGTCCGCGCGCCCCTCTCCGGGTCAATACCGCCACCCCACATCATCAAATGTCACGAACCCGACATCGACACTGTATCAAAACTCGATCATTCTGCCAATTAAGCTACAATGCCGATATATTACCCTACGGGAGTGTGTAGCAAGGGAAACCGTAGCGAAGCCGCAAAATGGCTTTGAAATATATGATCACGTTATCGTGCATGAACCGTCACAATCCCGGAAGCACCTGTCAAGACGCCGGAATGATACGCAGTGGACCATATAGTTAGGGCATGACCCTATACAATGACTTGAGGCCCGTGCGCCCGGCGCGAGCGGCCCGGATTGGGACTCATTGTCCCTGTGTCTGTTTCAGTTCATTCCGGACGCAGGCGGGGAAAATACAACTTATGCTTGTGATACGTTTCCGGACGGCCAATTGAAGTGGCGATTCTCCATTTGTGTCAGGCCGGGCAGAGCATCCCGGAGCCCGGACCTAACGCCCCGATCCTCCAAAGTCGGTAGAAAAAGTGTCAGGATTCTTTACACTTCCGCGGGCCGGGTATGCGTTGCGCTTTTTTTACCATTGATTTATCAGCATAAATCTCATTGGCATGCCGTTTGCTTCCGATTGAAGTTGAGATCGAAATCGCCTTTGGAGGCCTATCACCATGAAGACCCGTATTCTGGCACTGGCTGTGCTCAGCCTGCTCGCCGCCCCGGCCGCCAAAGCGGCCGTCTATTATAATACGTTGGACGTACCGGCCGCGGATCAGGATTACCTTCGAGACGGCGGCAATGGGTCTGCTGCGTCCAACGTCGCCGCTTCGTTCGCTTTACCCGCGGGCTTCACCATGCCCGCCGGCGGCAATCTGACGGTTACCATGGCGTTGTCAGCCCAGAGCGACTCGCAAACTTTCTCGGTTTATATCTTGCCGGTTGCCGCCGATCTGTCGATACCAGATATTTCAACCGGATCTCTGGTATATACCGGGGTGGATTCGTCATTGGCTAATAGTGGAGATACCCCCATCGCGGTGACGTTCGCCATTACCGCTTCGCAGCTCGCCGCCTCGACAACAGGCAATTATTGGATCGATCTGGTGACTAACGCCTCCGATCCCACGATTCCGGGCAGTGTCGTATGGCTGTTGAACGACGGCGTGGGCAGCGGTATCAACGATCAGTACATATACGATGACGGCAGCCTTCTCAGCGGCGCCGTGACCGGGAACCTCCCGACATATCTGGCCCCGGAGATGATCGTGCAGGATCCCGAACCCGCCAGCATCGGCGTCATCGGGGTTGGACTGGCCGCCCTCGGCTATGTCCGTCGCCGCCGCGGTGCCAAACTGGTCTGAACGCTTCGGGCTTTCTCGATCTCGGTTCGCAAACCCGCCCGGGCGCCTGTTGGGCTCCGGCGGGTTTGCCGCGTTCATACGCCGGCTTTGGGATCACTGAACCAGCCATACGGTTAAATAGAACCCGAACAGACACCCATGCAGCAGCGGTGTCAGAAAACTTTACACTGCGACAAACGCTCCGATATGAACGTTCGAATTACAGAAAATTAATATCTCCATTGTGGGCCGTGATGTCTCGCGGCCGCGGGCGAACCAGCCGCGGCGCGCCGATCTTCCGGGGCCCGGACAAACCAATGGATCAAGGGCGAACGCATAGGTACGGGTCGCCGGGGTAAGGACAGCGATGCGACCGCCAGGCCAATCTACCCGTGGCCAATCTTACCCGCTCTGAGAAATTTGGTTCTTCATCGCGGCGATCAGCGCATCGATATTGTTGTTATTGTGGGTCAAATACGACCCGTAGTCCTGCCGCTGGGTCAGCCGCAGCGATGTCCCCTCGGCCACCACGTCGATAATCTTGGGATCGGCCGACGGATTGGCGATAATCCAGTCCACCGCCGTTGGCGCATTGTTCGGCCGCTCCACCGTTGTGGACACCACCGCTTCCTCATCCTGCGGCTTGCTGCGCCCCAGGGTGAATTTCACGCCCTGGTACTCACCGAGTTTGGCGGTGATGTTTGTGACCAGAACCTCGTGAAACAACGTCAGGTATTGCTTCTGCTGTTCGGGGCTTGCAAGCTTCCAGTAGCGGCCCAGGCAGAACCGGCCGATCCCATCTACATCGACGTCGGCATTGATGATCTGGGTCATCGCCGCCCGCTTGCTGCTGATCGATCCGGGTCCATTGACCACGGCCACCAGCTTGTCACCGGTGGACTTGACGAAGCTCGCGGCCTTGTCGGTGCTTTGCGCCATCGCCGACAGCGGTGCCGCCATCAGGCCGAGCGCGGTGAGTGTCAGAATGTGCCGGCGATCGATCATAAGGTTCCGGGCTCCGGTCATGGGGTCTGTCAGTGTTCAGCCGGCGTCGCGGGCTGCCGCGGGAACCACGCGGGCACGGTCGCCCGATGGTCGTTGCGCAATTCCTCGATCTGGGCGTGACGGTGCTGCCGGAACAGGCTGCGGAACGTCGCGTACGGATCCAGCGCGGTCTTCTTGATCTGGTCGATAGGGTCGAGAAACCGCTCGCGGCTGTCAACCGCGTTCAGCCCGTACCGTGTCCATTTGAACACAGTGACGCCAGTGCTGCTCGGCGGCCCGACCCAGGTGAACGGGTCCATGGCGATATCGACGCCAAATCCGGCGGCATCGCGCGGGTCAGTGGGACCCAGCACGGGCAGGAACAGGAACGGGCCTTCGGGGACGCCCCAGTTGGCCATGGTCATGCCGAAATCGGCGTCGTGCTCCTTATAGCCCCACTTCGCGGCGACGTCGAAGATACCCAGCACGCCGGCCGTCGTGTTGATCAGGAAGCGCATCGTGGTATCGCCGGCGCGGCGCGGCTTGCCCGACAGGATGTCGTTGCCCAGCACCACCGGCGTGCCGAGGTTGGCCAGCACGTTATGGATACCTTCGCGTACCTGACCCGGCACAACGGCGCGATATCCCAACGCCAGAGGCCGCAGGATCACAGTGTCGAGGCCGTTATTGATCGCATAGAATACCCGGTTGGTGGGCTCCAGCGGATCGTTGGTCTGTTCGAAGTCGGCGATGGCGTCGGGATCGTCGGCGGGCGGACGGGTGGCGCAGCCGGACGTACAGAGCGCGATGGCCGCCACGAGAGGCAGCAGCAAACGCTGGGTCCCGAAGAACGAGACGCGGGGGCTAAGATAAGATCGCATCGGATTCCTCGGTCAGGTCAAACAAAATCGGGTCGTCAGGTGCCGCGCGCGTCCTGTACCTGGATAACATGGCGCGTTCGAACCGGATTGGAACACCCCGGCACTGAGTTTTACGTGAACTCCGCGTTTGTGCGCTTACCACGGGCCATCGCCCCGGGGAATCCCCCAAAGAAGAATCCCCTTGTCGTGCGCGCCGCGAAGTTGGCTTGCTTTTGGCATCGAAACCGGAGATTCAAGGCGCATGGACAACACTCAAGCCACATTGCAGCGCTGGCTGACCGGCCCCCGCTTCACCGCCCTTCCCGCACGACCGGCCGAGCACCCCGCGCCGAAGCTGTCGTTCGAGTTTTTCCCACCCCGGACCGAGGCGCTGGAGCAGCAGCTTTGGACCTGCATCGAGCGTCTGGCCCCGCTGGCGCCGCGCTTCGTGTCGGTGACCTACGGCGCCGGCGGAACGACGCAGGCCCGCACCCACGCCACCGTCGCCCGCATCGCCAAGGAAACCAAGCTGGTCGCCGCCGCACACCTGACCTGCATCGGCGCCACCAAGGAAGAAGTGAACGAGGTTGCCCGGGGATACTGGGAGGCCGGCGTCCGCCACATCGTCGCCCTTCGCGGCGATCCGCCGCCGGGCCAGGCGTATGTGCCGCATCCGGGCGGCTACCATTATGCCTCCGACCTCGTCGCCGGTCTGCGCGACGTGGCGGATTTTGAGATCTCGGTCGCGGCGTATCCCGAGGTGCATCCAAGCGCGTCCAGCCCGATGGCGGATCTGGAGAATTTGAAGCGCAAGCTGGATGCCGGCGCGACGCGGGCGATCACCCAGTATTTCTTCGATACCACGACCTATCTGCGGTTCCTCGACCTGTGTCTGGCGGCTGGCATTAAGGCCCCGATCGTGCCGGGAATCATGCCGGTTTCGAACTTTGCCCAGGCTGTAAAGTTTTCCGACATGTGCGGCGCGAGCGTTCCGGGCTGGATGGGGCGGCTGTTTGAGGGAACGGAAAACGATCCGGAAACACGTCGCATGATCGGAATGGTTGTGGCGGCCGAACAGGTTCGACTTCTACAGGCGAACGGTCTGGATGAGTTCCACTTCTACACGCTGAACCGGGCGGACCTCACCTATGCAATCGCGCATGTGCTGGGCAGCAGGGCCGATTTGACCGTGCATACGGCTTAAGGTGGCCGGGTCGGGGAACGCTGCGGATGCCTGTAAAGCTGACTTTACACCTCGGGACCCAGCGGGCGTCGGCCGATCCATAAAGTATTGATTTTAAGCGTCAATTTTTGTTGGCACGCAGCTTGCTTTACCAAGCGTATCTACCATTTCACCAGGACGGTGCTATTATGAAATTCAATCTACTCGCCACGGCCAGCACGCTGGCGATGGGCGGTCTCGTAGCGATCGCTCTCCCCGGAACCGCTCATGCCGGTCTGACTTGTACGACCGGGGTTTGCACCGAGACCGTGAATCTCGGCAGAAACCTTACCGATTTTTCGGGTGCTGGTGCACTGAGCGCGACGCTGGATCTGTTTAATGCAACCGCTGGCGAGACCCTTACATCGGTAACGATCACCGAAGCCGCACACATCGAAACCCACGTCTTGCTGACCAATACTGGCACAAGCGGGGATATCGCGAGCTTTTCCAGTGGCCTGACCCTGGCGACGAAGGGGGGCACCGGTGCCCCAGCCGGTTTCCCCGGGGCTGGCGCTTTGGTTAAGGCGCAACTGGGCACCACCATCGGCACAACCATCTCGGCCGGCCGCACCTACACGTATGATTACATCGGTGATCTGACGTCCACTTACTCCGTGGTCGGAAGCCTGAGCGCATTCATTGGCTCCAGCTCATTCTCCGCCAAGGTCACGGGCCTGGCGACGAACAGTGAAACCTTCGCCGGTGGCAACGTAACGACCTCCATCAGCACGTATGCCACTCCGTCCATCACGATCACGTATGACTACACGACCGCTGCGGTGCCGGAGCCGGCATCCATGGCGATTCTGGGCGCGGGCCTTGCCGGCATTGGCGTGTTGCGCCGTCGCAAGCAGGCTTGATCGTTCGCTTCGACAAGCGAACTGCCAGCCGATTGAAAGGGGCCGCGCCATTCCATGGCGCGGCCCTTTTTTTGGGCCGGCTCCGAAGAGTCAGGGTTAGCGTTCTGGCGAAGACAGCAATACCTCGAGTTTCTCCCACCGTGGCGTTGAAACGGTGCTTGACCGCCCGTCTTTGCCGCGCTCATTCATTGCGTAGCGGTTAGGGTCAGTGTCGTATGGAAGCGCGTTTCGATACCGAGCAGGCTTTGGATGACGCGATCGCGCTGCATCTGGCAGGCGATGCCGGCGGCGCCGAAGCGGGCTACCGCCGGGTCCTGCATGCTGAACCGGATCATCCGGACGCATTGAATTGTCTCGGTCTGCTGTTGCAGGATGCCGGTCAATACGCGGAGTCGCAGAGCCTTCTGGAACGCGCCGTCGGTCAGATCCCGGATTTCGCCGAGGCATTGACCAATCTCGCGCGGGTCCAGCAGATCACCGGGCAGCCCGCCGCCGCGGCCGCATCCGCCACCCTGGCGATCGCATCCGACCCCGAGCTACAGCAGGCCCATCTGCTGCTCGGTCGTTCCCTGTTGGATCTGAAAGACCATACCGGGGCCGAAACCGCACTGCGAACCGCCATCCGTTTGCAGCCGTCTGACATCGACGCCCACATCTTCCTGGGTACGTGCGCGTGCGCTCTGCGACGTCGCGAGGAAGCCCGGGACGCGTTTAACGCAGCGATGCGGCTGGATCAGGGTACGATGGATACGGCCGTTCGGGTTGCCGGCGCGTGGATGGGCCATGCCCGTTTCGATGAAGCGGAGGCCGTCTATCTGACGATCATCGCAAAGCAGCCGGGGTCGGCCACGGCCCGGGCCGGTCTTGCGGGTGTCTATCATAGCCAAAACCGCCCGGAGGAGTCGCTGGAAGCGTGCCGGCTCGCCCTGGACCTTGAGCCCGGCATGACCGATGTCCGGCTTTTGCTGGGTAAGAACCTGGCTTATCTGGGCCGGTTCGATGACGCGGAAGCGGCAATTCGGGATGTTTTGGCGCGCGAACCGGCGTCGATCAGGGCGCAGCGGGATTTGGCCGCGATCGGCCGCCTGGTGGCCGCTAGCGAGGATGCGGGGCGCCTGCGCGCGATCCTGGCGGACGAAACGGCGCCGGCGCCTGATCGAGCCGCCGCTGGATTCGCACTGGGGTCCGCCTTGGACAAGGCCGGCGCCCACAATCAGGCGTTCGAAGCCTTTGCCCTGGCCAACCAGTTGGTTCACCGTGACCGGGAGAGCATGGGCCGAGGCTTCCAACCGGCGGCGCCGGGCGCCACGGTTGATTGGCTGAGAGCGACGTTCAATCCAGACCTGTTTGCTCGCCTGGCGGATTTCGGCGACCGATCGGATGATCTCGTGTTTATCGTCGGCATGCCGCGCTCCGGCACCAGCCTGGTGGAGCAAATCGCAGCCAGTCATCCCGACGTGTTCGGCGCGGGGGAACGCTTGTTCATCGGCACCATGATCGAGCGACTGAATCGCGGGCTCAACAAACAATCGCCGGAAACCTGGGAACGCGACGAGGCAATGCAGGAGGCGCGAGCGTGCCTCGGGCGGTACCGTGCGCTGGCCGGGGGCCGAAAACTGATCATCGACAAACTGCCGGACAATGTCTTCTTCCTGGGGCAGATCGCGGTGCTGTTCCCGAGGGCCCGGATCATCTTCTGCGACCGTGACGCCCGGGACATTTGCCTGTCAGCGTATTTCCAGCATTTCGGCAGCGAGATGGCCTGGTGCTACGATCTCGCCGATTGCGCCGTGCAGGCGCAGGAAACGGCTCGGCTGACCGAACATTGGCGGCAGGCACTGCCACTGCGGATGCTCGACGTCCGCTATGAGACATTGGTGTCGGACCTGGAGGGACAAAGCCGCCGGTTGATCGACTTCCTGGGGCTGGACTGGGATCCGGCGTGCCTGGAATTCCATGAGACTGACCGGCCGATTCTGACCGCCAGCATGGCGCAGGTCAGGCAGCCGCTCTACGCCAGTTCGGTCGGACGTTGGAAGCATTATCGCTGGCATATTACCGGACTGATTTTCGGCCTGTTCGGGCTGGTCCCGGCGCCGGAACCCGAGGACTGGGATCATTTGCTGACGGACCCGGAGCGTGCGCTCAGCGTGGCCATGGTCCATCACGGTGCTGGCCGGCCGGACCCCGCAAAGCAGATCTATGATGCCGTCCTGGTGCGGGAACCGCGCAATCCGAAAGCGCATCATCTGCTGGGAATTTGGTACCTCAACAGCGGCAAGCCGGCGGACTCTCTCGCCTGCCTGAAAGCCGCGCGGGATATCCAGCCCGACAACGGCAAGCTGACCGCCGATCTCGCGCAGACCTATCTCGCTTTAAAGGATTACAACGCGGCGATGGCCTGGGCGCGGTTGGCGACCGAGCAGTACCCCGGCCTGAGCGAAGGGTGGTGCCATCTCGGGCACGCCATGATGTGTTTGTCCGATCTGCCCGGTGCCAGCGCCGCGATGGAGCGTGCTTTGGAACTGGCGCCCGAAAGCCGCGGCGCGTTGATCGGCAGTGCGGCGGTGCTGGCGGAGCAGCAGCGGTTTCAGGAGTCGGAGGTGCTGTGGCGTAAGGCGGGCAGCCTGTATCCGTATGATGAGAGTATCCTGGAAGGACTGGCGAAAACCCTGGCCGAGCAGCGGCTTTTCGAGGAGGGCCTGCTGGTCTGCCAGCAAGCGATTCGGCTCAATCCGGGCAGCAGCAAACTGCAACTGCTGCTGGCGTCGATCCACATGCGTGCTCAGAACCTGGAGTTGGTGTTAGCGACACTGGAGCCGCTTCTTAGAACCGACGAGACCTTGGTGGACGGGTGGGTCATGTATGCCTTCGCCCAAGCCATGAATGGCAAGCACGATGACGCGGCCCGGCACTACATGACGGCACTGTCTATCGACCCGGACAACGCGGAAGCCTTAACGGGGCTGATCACTATCGCGAAGGCGGAAGCGTCGCCAAACGCACTGTCCGCGGTGGCGAGGCTCCAGGCCGATGCGACCGCCAAGATGACCGAACGGGCGGCTGCCGCCATGACGATAGCGAACGCGTGCGACAAACGCGGCGACTATGACGCGGCGTTCGCGGCGTTCGCAAACGCCAACGCGCTGTTACGGGCGTCGCGCCCCGGGTTCGAACCAGGCAAAAGCGGACGGGAACTGGGCAGCGCCGTCGATTTCAATCTCGCATGCTTTACACGTCTCTCGGTCGCCGGGATGGCGCGATTTGGCATCGACAGCGATGTCCCCGCCTTCGTGGTCGGGTTGCCACGATCCGGAACAAGCCTGGTGGAGCAGATCGCGGCCAGCCATCCGAGCGTCCTGGGTTTGGGTGAACGGGGCGATTTCCTGAACGGGTTCGCACCGGAAAGCCGCGCCATGCTGCTGGGCTTGATGGACTACTGGGACACAACCACGCTACGCAGCGCCACAACGGAGGTTGTCCGGCGCCTGCGCGAAGAGGGACCAGACTATAGCCGCATCATCAACAAATTACCCGGCAACATCCGATGGCTGGGGCATATCGCCGCGCTGCTGCCGAATGCGAAGATCATCGTCTGCCGCCGCGACCTGCGCGATATCCTCTGGTCTTGTTACACGCATCAATTCTTCGACCACGGCATGGCGTGGACCGACACTCTTGAGGAGTGTGCGGAATACGCACGAGAAACGGAACGGCTGATGGACCACTGGCATCAGGTTCTGCCCGGCCGTTTCCACGAGGTTTTCTATGAAGACATGGTCGAGGACCTCGAAGGCGAGGCTCGGCGGTTGATCGATTACCTCGGTCTGCCATGGGATCCGGCCTGTCTGTCATTCCATAAAACCGAGCGGGCGGTGATGACGGCCAGCCATTGGCAGGTACGGCAGCCGTTGTACGCGACCTCGGTCGGCCGCTGGCGGCCGTATCGCAAGCATCTGGGTCCGCTGCTCGACGGTCTGAAGGGGTTGATTCCGGATCACGATTGACGCGGGCGAGCCGTTCGGGTGCCGGGCAACGCCATCGGGTGAACGAGCGGCCTGCCCAACGACGAGCCAAAGCGCGCCCTCGGACAGGGTTCCCATCAGATTCGCGGCGCATCCGCGTTCATCCCTACTTATCCGTGTTCATCTGTTTTGGAAAACGCTTCCTTCGCGCGTTTCACCACCTGCCAGGCCGATCAAAAATTCCACAGGCGATCATCCTGCGGGCGCATGCACGTCAAGGTTGACATACACTAACTATAATGTTAGTAAGACGACATGGAGCATACGGCACCAACCACGGCCCTTCCAGACCCGCCTGATCCCGCACAGGACCGGGCCGGCCGTACCATGCCGGCCATCACGATACCAGAACGCCTCGCCGCCCTGCTGCATGTCGTCCGTGTCCTGCTCGGTCACGGCCGCCGCCTCGTTGAGACCGTCCCGGATCGCGCCGCCAACGTGGAATTCGCCGCCCTGGCCGGGGTCTGCGGTACCTACACGCTTCCGACCATCCTCATTCGGTTACAGCGCGGCATCCTCCGCGCCATGGCGTTAGAGCGTTATCTGCTGTCCCGCGCCGCAAAAGGCCGCGAGATCGGTTTCGTGTACCCGCGCGAGCGCCCGCCGGCGAAGCCGCCAGCGGAACCGTCGGAGAGAGCGAAAGACGCCGATTCGGCAAGCGAAGTCCCGGGTGGCCGGGCCAAGCCCGGCGATGACGAAAGGGCGCCCAGGCGCCCCGCCTTCGATCCGGACGATCTCCGAATCCCCGGGCCCGAGGAACTCGACGCAGAGGTACGCCGCCGTCCGTTGGGGCGCACCA
>CAIZFE010000080.1 GCA_903932145.1 uncultured Rhodopila sp.
ACGGGTGCTTTGTCGAACCAAGGAACATGGCTCAGTCAGCAAGATGACCCTTGCCGAGTAGGCCAGGCGCCGGATACTGTTTCTTGCCCAATGGTGGGTGAGACTGAAAACGCCTCACACACAGAAAAGCTGACACTCCCACGCTCGCTGCGCAGACCAACAGAAGTTCAGCTTCGCACCCCCATCGCGCGCGCTACAAGCCCGAACTCAGTGAGCCGCGCCCAGGTAAGCCGCGCGCACAGCCGGGTCATTCTTTAGCTTCGACGCCTCACCGGAACCGGCGAGCCGGCCGTTTTCCAGCACATAGCCATAATCGGCGATTTCGAGCGCGGCGGCGGCGAATTGCTCGACCAGCAGCATGGTGATCTTGGCCTCTTTCAAACGCCGGATGGTGGCGAAAACCTCCTCCACCAGCTTCGGCGAAAGCCCCATCGACGGCTCGTCCAGCAGCAGCACCTCGGGTTGCAACATCAGCGCACGGCCCATCGCCAGCATCTGCTGCTCACCGCCCGATAATGTGCCGGCAAGCTGCTCGCGCCGCTCACGCAAGCGCGGAAACAGGTCGAACATCCTCTGCAGGTCGGCGTTGACGTCACCCTTCGGGCGCTGACCGGTCAGACGCGGGAATGCGCCCAGCAACAGATTGTCGGCCACGCTTAATGTGCCGAACACCCGGCGGCCTTCCGGCGAATGTGCCAGGCCAAGGCGGGTAATCTCGTGCGATGATTTACCGGCGATGCTTTGCCCGTTCAGCGTGATCTGACCCGACTCCGGCGCGATCATGCCGGAAATCGCCCGCAGCATGGTGGTCTTGCCGGCCCCGTTCGATCCGATCAGCGTCACCAACTGACCCTTCGGAACAGCGATGCTGACCGCGTGCAGCACTTTGACTTTGCCATAGCCGGCGACAAGATTCTTGATCTCGAGCATGATCGTAATCCTAACAGCGCGATCGTTTAAGGGTGTCTTTGCCCCAAACGGTGATCACGCGATCAAACAAACAGTGCGGGCCATGATCGTTGGTCGATCATGCTCACCTACGCGGCAACGGCGGAACCGCCGAGGTAGGCTTCGATCACGCGCGGGTTCGCCTGCACGTCGGCGGGCAGGCCCTCGGCGATTTTCTGGCCGAAATCCAAAACGGTGACGGTGTCGCAAATGGACATGACGACATCCATGTGGTGTTCGATCAGGATCACCGTCATGCCGTGCGCCTTGATCTTGCGAATGATCTCGATCAGATCCTTGATGTCCGGCGCGGTCAGACCGGCCGCCGGCTCATCCAACAGCAGCAATTGCGGATCCAGCGCCAGGGCGCGGCCGATTTCCAGCAGCCGCATCTTGCCGTACGGCAGGTTGCGAGCCTCCTCATTCGCCAGGCTCTCAAGCCCGACGAACTCCAGGATGCTGATCGCCCGCTGGCGTGCTTCGTCTTCCTCCCGCCGCGACGCGGGCAGGCCCAGCGCCACCGCCGCCACGCCGCTGGAATAACCGTGATGCAGCCCGACCATTACGTTTTCAGCGCAGGTGAGTTCGGAGAACAACTGCACGTTCTGGAACGTTCGCGCGATTCCGGCGGCAGCGATCTCGGGGCTGGTCAGTCCGTTGATTTTGCGGCCTAAAAACGAAATGTCGCCGCCGGTCGGCACATAGATCCCGGTCAACACGTTCATCATCGTGCTTTTGCCCGACCCGTTCGGGCCGATCAGGCCGTGGATCGTGCCGCGCCTGATATCGAGATCGACCTCGTTGAGCGCCTTCAGCCCGTCGAATTGCATCAGTACATGCTTGGCATCCAGCAGCGTTGCGCCAACCGCGACCGAACCCTGACCGGTCTGGCCCCAGACTTTCGACTGGTCCGCTTGCCCCGTTACGGTGGCGTGGCGGGACACCAAACGCGGTGCGACCGTCCCGACCAGTTGCTTCAGATAGCCGATGATGCCGTCGGGCAAGTAATAAACGACGAACAGGATCATCAGGCCGTAGATGGTCAGTTTGTAATCGACGATGCGCTCCAGTACCAGGGAGAACCCGAACATCGCGACGCAGAGCGCCACCGGGACCGCAATTGCCTTCCACCGTTCGCGATCTCGCCGCATGGCGAAACCACCGGCCACAACCGCGATCAGCGCAATCAACGCGGTGGTGTACCGAAACAACGTCAGGTCGGACAGGATGTTCGGCAGGAACACGACGATCGCCGCACCCAGGATCGGTCCGATCCGCGACTTCCGCCCACCCATCGCGACTGCCAGCAGGAACTCGACCGAGGTGCCGAAACCGAACGCCTCGGGTGCGATGTACTGGCGGAAATACGCGTACAACGCGCCAGCCAGCCCGGCGAAACCGGCGCTGAGAACAAACGCCAGAACCTTGTGCTTATAGACGCTGACACCCATGCAATCGCAGGCGATCGGGCTGTCGCGCAGCGCCTCAAACGCTCGGCCGTAGCGCGAGGCGATCAGCCGGTTGATCACCAGGATCGTGCCGAGCAGCGCGATGGCCGAGACATAGTAATATTCGACCTCTTTCATCCGCTTCAGAGAGATTTCGATCCAATCGCGGACGTCGAGGAAAATCGGGGTCCGCAGCTCGATACCCAGCGGGCCGTTGGTGAGATTGAAGTGCCCGGTCCAGGCGCCGAGATCGGTCATCTCGTTGATCAGGGTCATGACGATGGTGCCGAATGCCAATGTCACCATCGACAGGTAAGGACCCGTCACCTTCAACGCGGGCAGCGCCAGCAGGGCGCCGAACAGGGCCGTGACGACCATCGCCGTGGGCAGCGCCGGCCAGAAACCGAGGCCTAAATGCCGCCATACCAGGCCCGCGGCATAGGCGCCGAGACCGAACAGTGCGGCATGGCCAATCGAGACCTCACCGGTGTAGCCGAACACGATATCGAGGCCGAGGGCGACGATCGAATAGATGACGATCGTGGTGATCAATGGCAGGTAATAGGATGACGTTACGACCCACGGCACCATCGCCAACGCGACGACAACCACGGCGGACGTTAGGAATTTCAAGGTGTTGTTCATCGGCTCAGACCTTCTTGATCGCGGTCTTGCCGAACAGCCCGGCGGGTTTGAACGAGAGCACCAGCAACAGCAAGATCAGGCCGGGCACGTCCTTGTAGCCGGTATCGAAATAGAAGCCGGTCAGGCTCTCGGTGATCCCCAGGATCAGTCCGCCGACCACAACGCCGAGCCCGCTCGATAGGCCGCCGATGATGGCGACCGCGAATGCCTTCAGGCCGAGTGCGGCACCCATATTGGCGCCGGTCAGCGTGATCGGGGCGATCAGCACACCGGCAAGGGCCGCGCTGAGCGATGACAGAGCGTAAGAGAACGTGATCACCTGCGAGGTATTGATGCCCATCAGCCCCGCCGCGTCCCGGTCGTTGGCAGTGGCGACCACGGCCTTGCCGTAGATCGAGCGCCGGTTGAACAGTTCGACCCCCAGCATCATCGCCAGGGCGCCGAGGACGATGATGATCTCCATCAGGCGGACCTTGACGCCCCAGAAGTTGAGCGGAACCTCACTGACCGGCGAGGGGAATTTCAGCGGATCCTTTCCCCAGATGTGTTCGGCCATGTTCTTAAAGATGATGCCCAACGCGATGGTGGCCATGATCCAACCGGCTTCCGACTTGGTGCGGATCGCCTGGCGGACACCGAGCCATTCCACGACCGTGCCCTGCATCATGCCGAAGACGAACACGATCGGCAGCGCCAGCAGATAGGCCCACAAATTGCCGAACGAAAACCCGATCAGCACACTGACCGCGGTCAGGCCGACCAGCGCGCCCAGGGTCAACGCCTCGCCCTGACCGAAATTCAGGGTTTTGGAGGTCGAGAACGTCAATTGATAGCCAAACGCGATGACGCCGTAGATCATGCCGACCGAGATGCCGGACACCAATATCTGCAAGAAGTTTTGCACGTAAATTTCCCTGAATCAGTCCAAGTGCCGCGATCGGCGGGACGTCCACGCGCCCTGCCGAGGTGCCTTACTGCGTTTGACCGGGCGCCGAATTTGACCGGGCGCCGGCCAAAAAGCCAGCACCAAAACGATCCGGGACCGACCTGTATCCGTTACAGGCGGGTTATGTCGCTGCATCCCGGATCGGCGTCGCCGCAAAGTGCGGTTACCGTCCGGAATGCACGCGGTTGGACTTCGACCGATCGCGTCGTCCGTTTCGGTTTACGCCTTCGGCTTCAGGCGCAGCGCGTCGGCGCCCTCGACGTCGGCGGGGTTGGCGGGCACCACGCGTCCGCCCTTGACCGTGCCCAGCACGGGAATGTTGGAGGTGATCGCCTCATGATCGGTGGCGGTGAAGGGATGGTCATAATTGGTGACCACGCCGTCGATCTTGTTGTTCAGGTTTTCCAGCGCCGCGCGGATCTTCGTGCCGTCGGTGGAATTGGCCTGCTCGATCGCCGCGGTCAGCAGCAAAATCGAGTCGTAACCCTGCGCGGCCGAAACCGGTGAGGGGATACGGTCCACCTTATAAGCAGCCTGATACGCCTCGATGAAGGACTTGCGCTTCGGCGTGGACGGCACCTGGATGAAGGTCTGCGGCATCAGAACGCCTTCGCTGTTGGCGCCGGCGGCGTCGATGAAGCTGGCCATCGACAGCGTCCACGAGCCCATCACCGGCACTTTCCAGCCCAGCTTGACGACGGCGTTGACGGTCTGCGCCAGTTCCGGGCCGATCGCGTAGGTCAGCACGACATCGGCGCCGGCGTCCTTGGCACGCAGCGCCTGCGCGGTCATGTCGGTGTCGCCGATATTGAATTTCTCAACCGCAACCGTCTTCAAACCGCGCTCGGTCAGTGCCTTTTCCAGGTCAGCCCGGCCCAACTGGCCATAGTTGGTGCTGTCGGCGATGATGGCGGGCTTGGTGTACCCGGCCTTCTTGACCGCTTCGGCGACCATGGCGGACTGAATGCTGTCATTCGCCGAGGTGCGGAAAATATAATTGAACTTGTATTCCGGCGGCAGAAATTGGCGCGTGACGATCGTGCCGGTCGCGACGTTATTGATGACCGGAATTTCCGCTTCCTCGTAGAAGCGCTGGGCAGCCAGCGCCACGCCGGTGTTGATGAAGCCGACCGTGGCGATCACTTGCTCTTTGTTGATCAGTTCCTGGGCGATCTGCACGCCGAGTTCGTTCTTGCCCTCGTCGTCGCGTTCAACGAATTGGACCTGACGTCCCAGCACGCCGCCGGCCTTGTTGACTTCGGCCAAGGCCAACTTGGCGCCATCGCGCATGCTGACGCCCATGGAAGCCGACCCGCCGGTCATCGGGCCGGACAGGCCGATTTTGATCGGCCCGGACTGCGCCATGGCAGCGGTGGACAGCAGAGCGGCCATGGCCGCGCCGGCCAATCGTGATTTTAGCATCATGAACGATATTCCCCAGAGTAGGCGTATTTGTAACGTTGCAAAAAGATGTGCCAAATTTGCCAGGACAACAGGGGCAGGCTTCTTGCGTGCTTGCTCCCCGGCATCATTCTAAAATGACATATGTTGCAACGACATAGCTTAAATATCCAGGGTGTCAACAACAATTTTGAATTGTAAACATGATGAAAGTCGGATTGGTGTCCGGACCCGGACGGTCCGCAAGGCAATTCTCGAGAACCTTCGTTGGAACGGGAAATGACGGAGCCGTCCAGTGTCGGGTCAACGTGTCCGCCCAATTGCGCGTCAGGCATCCTGGTGGGCCGGGCCAGTCGCGGGGAAAGCGGCGCTGATCGTGGACGCGCATTATGATCGGGTGGCCTTGGTCACTGCCACTTTTCCTGACGACGTCGGTGGCGTGAGGGGAGGCATGCACGATTGTCCCGGCGGTGAGCCTTGCCGGAAAGGCGACCGCGCAAAATCGACATTTCGGTTAATCGGTCGCCGCTCATTTCCCCGGCCAGCGCATAAATCCCATGCCGTCCGGCCCGATTATCATCTTCAACGCCTGCTTCTATCTTCCACCCATCAAAGCCGAGCAGGATTGCCCGGCATCGGAAAGACGCTGGCGACGGAGGATATCATGGCACACGCACTGTTAGGACGCCTCTTCACGGTGAAGACCCTGATCCGTGTCGCTTCGACCGCCCTGAGTCTGAACTCCATCGCAATCGCGCATTCCCAGCCGGCGTATCAAGCGCCAGCACATAACTACTACCAGAACAATTGGATGTCCGGCCGCTGAGGTAGATTCGCTTCTGCGCCGCTGGCAGCAGAGTTTGGGGGCGAGAGGCGCAGCGGCGTGGCGCTACTTCGCGTGAATGGCAGCGGGCTGAATCTTGGCATACACGCCAGACTTGACATATACTAACGTTAATGTTATCAAAACAGGCATGAAGCATACGGCGCTAACCACATCCCGGCCTGCCCCGCCCGATCCCGCACAGGACCGGGCCGGTCTCACCGTGGTCACTTTGCCGCAACGCCTCGCCGCCCTGCTGCATGTCGTCCGTGTGCTGCTCGGGCACGGCCGCCGCCTCGCCGAGACCGTTCCGGACCGCGCCTCCAACGTTGAATTCGCCCCCCCCCTGGCCGCGGTTTGCGGTACCTACAACCTGCCGTCCATTCTCGCCCGCGTGCAGCGTGGCATCCTGCGTGCCATGGCTTTAGAGCGTTATTTGCTCGCCCGCGCCGAAAAGGGCCGCGAGATCGCCTTCGTGGAATGGCGCGAGCGTGCGCCGGCCAGGTCACCGGCCTAACCGCCAGAGGGGGCGGAAGAGGAGGCGCAAGAGGCGCCCGCTCCCAAGCGCCGGCCGTGCGATCCGGACGATCTTCGCATTCCCACACTCGGAGAACTCGACGCTGAAGTGCGCCGCCGTCCACTCGGCCGCACCATCGCCACGATCTGCATGGACCTCGCCGTCGTTCCCGGGTTCTGCACCGGCCCATTTTGGAACCAGGTGTTCGAGACGCTACAGGGTTACGGCGGCAGTTTCACTTCGCTGTGTAAGATGCGGGCACATCGCGTGGTATCTTTTCAGAAAGAGCGGGACCAGCATCCGGAGTCCTGGGACTGTGCCTGGGAGTTCCCGGGACCAAAGACGGTTCGCCGCATCCTCGGGTGCCTGATCGGCGAGGCGCCGATCAGGCACCCGCCTGGCCCGAGGCTGGCCACCGCTCCACCCTGATTTCGTCCTCGGACATGCGTTGCACCCTCAGCTTTTGGGCGCGCTTTCGCGCGCGTATCGGCCCGATCTCGTTCCGGGCGACCCCGGGGCAAGCGGGTGAATGTTCACCACCGAGTCAGCGTTGCCGCCCGGCAAGGGTCACGGTTAGAGGCCGTTGGTATAAGTCGACCCGGCTTAAACCATTGTCGGCGGCCCATTATGGGTCATATCACTCGTCATCCAAGGCGTAATCTTGTAAGGGTGAGCCTGCTTGAGTATTGACCGCTCTCAATCCCCCTTGCAGGTACCATTTGCCGCCCGGACCCGCACCGATCCGCCGCTATTTGGCTCTCAGGCCAGGCGCCGCACCCGAAATCGCGCGCTTAGCGGCGAATGCGGTCATCAGTTGCTTAATGTCGCAACAAAGGATTTTAGCCGAACACTACAAGATGGATTATGATCAGCTTGCGGTCTATCTGGTGATAGCCAATGGCGCGGTGCAGAGATCTATCCGCAAACCAGAGCCCGGATCACACTTGGAAACGTTTGAACCGTTGGAATATGAGGATCTCGGAGTTGTTTCACGGCGGGCCGTCGCTGAAGCAACAGGTCTGCCGCGCGAAACCGTTCGTCGCATGTTTGACAAAATGACCGCTAATGGACGATTGGTTACAGTTACAGATAACAAATCTGGCGAAAAGCTTTTAACTACCGAGTACTTTCCCCTGGAATCGCGACCGACGCGAAAATACACCAACGCCACCGTGCGAATGGCCAATCAGTTATCGAGGCTGGGAATCGTGACGGTGCAAGATCGTGCTACGGCTATTGTCGTTAGCAAAATCGAAGCTGACGTTTCTCAGGCTTTTGATCCTGGCCGATCAGGCTCCGCGGCCTTGGACAGCCCCTTCGTCCATGCCGCCGGTCAATCGGCCCGCAGCACACTGGTAGAGGGGAATGCACTCGATGCGATGATCCTGGCAGAAGAGAACTTCACCTCAAAAGCACGGCTCGTGTCATATGCAACAATCAATGACATCTTAGAACAATTGCGTCTTTTGGCGGACCACTCGGGTATGAGCTATAATGAGCTTGTCGTTTATATTTGGATTTCATTGGCAACCGTTCAGGAGACAAGCCAGATCGAGGCAGCGGATCAACTGCCAACGCCGGATTCGCCGATCCCATTCCCCGGCACCGGATCGATCTCGCGACGTGCGGTCGCCGCCGCAACAGGCCTCCCCAGGGAAACCGCGCGTCGTATAATCACCGGTCTGCTCGCCAAGGGTCACGTCACCCCGGTTGGGCGTAACTTCGTTGCGTCGCCTTTTCTCACTGAACTGCCCGCGCAAAGCCAGATTATGAGCTGCTTGGAAAAGGCGGTTCAAATAATCAACACGCTGCTGCGGCTGGACGTCATGGTGTTTAGCGATAGGACAGCGCGTCGCCACCCGTGGCCTGGAGATAGTGCTTGATGGTCTTTCCCTGAACCCGGAACTGACCTCCACGATAGGATACGAACGGTGCTGATTTAGCCTACAGTATTACCCATGTCGTCCAGGAGGCCGCTTGTCAACGCTCGGACAAGCTCGTCGTCATCAACCACGAGTATCTTAGGGTGGCCGTACACCGATGGATCTGGCACGGCGTCATCTGCGTCGTCCGGTTCCGCAGCATCGTTCCTCGGCAGAAAGATGTCGATAGCCGTGCCCTCGCCCGGCGCGGTACAAATAGCAAGCCCGCCGTTCGACTGGCTGGCAAAGCTGTGCACCATTGCGAGGCCCAAGCCGGTTCCCTTGCCGACGCCCTTGGTCGTGAAGAACGGTTCCAATGCGCGCGCCACCACATCGGGCGGCATGCCGGTCCCGGTATCGGCAACCGAGATCACCACGCAGTCCCCTGACGGGCATGCTTCGTCGCGCGGCGCGTCCGCGGGCAGGTTATGAGCCGAAATAGCCAACGTTCCGCCCCGCGGCATGGCGTCGCGCGCATTTGTCGCCAGATTCAATAGCGCCACCTCCAGGCGATTTTTGTCGGCCACGACAGGCCACAGGTCCGGCGCCTCTTTAACGATTAGATTGACCTGCGAGCCGACGCAGTGCCTGACGAGTTGCTTCGTTTCCGCAAGAATGGAATTCAGGTCGATCCGCACCGGCTTTACTGCCTCGCGGCGGGCAAATGCCAGTAGGTGTTCGAATAGTCCTGTCGCCCGCGCGGCGGCCTTCTCGCCAGTATCGGCCCATCGTCGGATCTCACTGTCGGTCGTTTTTTTTGTGATATGGCGAAGGACATTGGTAAGGATGAACAGGATGTTGTTGCAATCGTGGACTATTCCACTGGTGAGTTGGCCTAGCGCCTCCATCTTCTGGGTTTGCGCCAACGTAGCCTGTACGAGTTCGCGCCTCTCCATCTCGGCGAGAAGTTCGCGTGCGGTCTCGGTCAGGGCGCAGGTGCGCTCCTGAACTAACCGTTCCAGGCGTTCTTCGATTTCAACGGTCGCGGTTATATCCATTACGATATTATACAACCATCTGGTCCCCGGCCGGTGGCTGAACGCAGCGCCCCGAGCCTTTAGCCACCGCCAACTTCCATCCGGATGCTCCCAGCGAAACTCGATGGCAAAGTTGTTGGAGGCACCACTCCGGATGGAAAGAGCAGCATTCCAGTAAGCATCCTGGTCTTCCGGGTGAACGCGACGGGCGAATTCCGCTAATTCAGGGCCGTTCATCGAAACTGGGACCTCAGCGGGTAGCACGCCCCCAACTATCTCGGATGTCCGTCGGTCTGCCTTGAGCGTCCACGCTTCGTAGTCGAATTCGTAGACGCCGATCCCAGCGGCATCCAATGGCAGACGGAAGCGGATTTCGCTTTCCTTAACGACCGTCTCGATGACCGAGCATGGTCGATCCTCGCACGGGGGCGGGGTCGCGGGCCGCGCAACGGCAGCGGCGTTTCGATCCAGTGGCCAGATCTTTTTAAGGCGGCTCAGGAACTGAACACCAACTGAAGAAAGTCGGCTGGCTTCATCTGATTCTTGCAGTAGGGGCGGCACGCGCGTCCTCGTTCCAGTACTCGTCGTGGGTGTATCAAGCCTGGTTGATTTGATAGCAGAGAGCTTCACAACCGCACTAACAACAAGCGACCCATGTTGGGTCGTTCGTCCTAATTGCCGCACGGCAGGAAGGAGCCGCGCTTGCGCACTGGGGCAGCGCCCGTCCGCAAAGTCCTGGCCGGGAGAATCCTCGCGACGCCCCCTAAGAACCTCTATTCAGAAGATCGGACAGAATACACGTGGCGAGCATCCACCAGTCTACCTTAGCCTAGGATCCGGAACCCGCGCCGCCACCAGGACATCCACCGCCGCTGCCCCTGCCTCCAGCAATACGGACGCGCACGCGCCTGCTGTCGCCCCGGACGTCACTCACAGTTGGCCCAGACAGGTCGAGCCAGAACGATGGGGCAATGGTGTCCACTTGGCACGGTGATTTTGGGCGCGGTCCATGGACACGCCGGGGTTGACATAATTTAACGATAATGTTAGTAAATGCGCCATGGAGCCTATGACGCCAACCATGACCCGGCCGGCCCCGCCCGATCCCGCACTGGACCGGCCCGGCCGCACCATACCAGAACGAATCGCCGCCCTGCTGCATGTCGTCCGTGTCCTGCTCGGTCACGGTCGCCGCCTCGTTGAAACCGTCCCCGAACGCGTCGCCGACGTTGAATTCGCCGCTCTGGCCGCCGTCTGCGGCACCTACATGCTGCCGGCCATCCTCGCCCGCCTGCAACGCGGCATTCTGCGGGCGATGGCGTTGGAGCGTTACCTGCTATCCCGCGCCGCAAAAGGCCGCGAGATTGCATACGTGTACGCGCGCGAGCGCAAGCCGGCCAAGCCCCGCGCGGAACCGTCAGAGGGAACGCAGGCCGGGTCAAAAGAGGAGGCGCGGGACGCGCCCGGACCCAAGCGCCGGCCGTTCGATCCGGACGATCTCCGTATCCCCACCCTTGAGGAACTCGACGCCGAGGTCCGTCGCCGTCCGATCGGCCGCACCATCCTCTCGATCTGCATGGACCTCGCCGTCATCCCCAGTTTCTGCACCGGCCCATTCTGGAATCAGATATCCGACACGCTCCAGTCCTACGGCGGCAGCTTCACGACACTGTTTAAGATACGGCAACACCGCGAGATATCGTTTCAGAAAGAGCGGGACAAGAAACCGGACTCCTGGAGCTTTGACTGGAAGTTCCCGCCACCTGAGACGGTTCGCCAAGTGCTTGGGTACATGATCGGCGACTCACCCATTTGGGACCCGTTCGATCCGTTACTGGCCACCGCTCCTCCCCGAGTCCCATCGCCGGACATGCGTGCCACCCTCTGATTCCGGGGGCGCTTTCGCGCGCGCACCGGGCCGATCTCGTTCCGCACGGTCCCGGGGACAATCCGGTGAATAGCGTTTCGCGATGCACCGGGCCGAGGATCTTATCAGCCCGAAGTGTCAGCACCGCTCGGGCGTCCGGTGCTTGATGTTCGAGCAAGCTCCGAAGGGAAACCCCGGCTTAATGGCTGGTTCGTGCAATCCTGGCGATCCGATAGGCTGGCAGCGCGTGAGCACGAGTCCGAACCAACCAGGATACGATTTGATGCGCGAGACGACGCTGGAGCCGTCAGAGTTGCTGAACAGGGTCGTGGATTACGTCCACGCTCGCCGCGTCGTGCTGTTTGGCTCGCGGGCGCGTGGCGAGGTCGAACCATAGGCCGCGGATGCCTGCTTTGCGTCCAGGACGTAAGAAGCCGCGGTCGCGCATGGCGACGCAGAGACAAATGCCAAAATTCGGGAAACTGAGCTAAGCTTGCCAATATCGCACTCGGCAGCCGCCATCGTCGAAAGTGACACGGAACCATAATCAGGATCTGGAATGACACTTCCAATGGAAGCTATCGCACGTCGGGCGTTGCAACAGGCAACGAAGCCGGCGCACGAACGTCTGCATTCGAATGTCGCGTTTGCGGCACTTCTTCGGGGGGATCTGGAACTGCCGGCTTACCGGCGCCTTTTGGTTTGCCTGCTCGGACTCCATGAGCCGATCGAGCAAAGCCTGGGACGATTGCGCGCTGACCCGCTGCTCGCCTGGCGCTGTGCGGGCGCTCATATGTCAAGGGCAGGCCTGCTTTGCACCGACCTCGCCGTGCTGGGATTTGGCCCGCTTGAGATTGAGGCCGCTCCCCGCGCGCATGCGCTGCTCCCGCCACTTCTCGACACCGCGTCGGCGCTTGGCTGTGCGTGGGTCGTCGAAGGCTCGGCGCTAGGCGGCCGGGTGATGTCGGCGAAGGTCGATGCAATGCTTAGCCAGACGCACGAAACGGGCGGGGGTGCGTTCTTCTCCTCCGACCCCGACCAGCCCGCACGCTGGCGCGGTTGCTGTGAAGCTGTCGAGGCATGCAGCGCGCAGCCGGATGGCCTTTCGGCTATGACCCGCGCCGCCATGACCACTTTCGCCGCGTTTGAAACATGGCTCGGCGCATCAAACTGACCGGGCACCGTTGACGACCAAAGGGACGAGGCTTGTCGCTTGTCGTTGCGGACAAAAATCCATGCGGAAAATCGCGGTGACTGTGGGCGCCGGTCTGCGATCACGTATTCGGCATCAACCGATGATAGCCCCATGTCTCGTCAACAACGGTGGTAAACGAATCGTGCCGCTCCATATATTGTAACAATGTGAATACCCGGGAATTCGCGGTGCGAAGAACAGCGTCCAGAGCACTATCACGCTGCGTCTTCGGCACGGCGGGCTGCAATTTGTGAAATCTAATTTTCCTAACTGAAGCGAGACGGTCCGGAGTGCGGCGGGCGCATCACGGAATCTGCGTTCCATAATGCGGCTCTCAGTCGGTCTGACCGTGAAAGAAGCTATACTCTATGCCTTTCGAGGATCGCCTCGGCCGCACCAGGCTAGATGCAGACCATGCGACTTTGCGTGTCATCATGGATTTCACCCTCGACCGCGTTGTGGTGTTAGACGAGGAGGGACACTTTCTTTTCGTCAACCGAAGCGCCTGCCGCCATCTCGGCGTGAAGGACCCGGATTCTCTGCTCGGCACCGCTTGGCACGAACTTTGGGATACTGATGCGGCTGTCGTCGTCCGGGCGGCGATCGCCCAAGCGGCAATGGGCGAGAGCGCACGGTTCATCGGGATGATGAACAACTTTGAGGGCTTCCCCGTGTGGTGGGACGTATCAGTCAGTCCCATTCCCGGGATTGATGGCCACGGGCGGCGCATCCTTGCCGTCGCACGCGACGTGACCGTGGGCCGTACAGCCGAGGAGAAACTTCGCCTCGCCAACATTTGCCTGGAAGCGATCGTTACCGAGAACAAGCAGGCTATGAGCGCTGCAACCAGGGAACTGGCGGTGCACGAGCGAAAGAATAAGGAAATGAGCGAGGCGCTGCTCCAGGCGCAAAAATTGGAGGCCCTCGGCGAACTCACAGGCAGTGTGGCGCATGACTTCAACAATCTTCTCACCGCTATCCGAGGCAGTTTTGACCTGCTCGTTCGACGCGTTCACGACGAAGCTGGTCAACGTCTGCTCCGCAACGGCACCGTGGCTTCGCAGCGCGCTGCAGGCCTTGTGCAGAAACTTCTGGCGTTCGCACGACGTGAGCAAATGGAGCCCGTCCTGGTTGATCTGGCGGACGTGCTGACGAATGCCGGTGATTTGCTCCGACAAGGGGTGGGAAGCAAAGTCAGGTTGGAGGTCAAACCCATCCCCGCAGGGCTCTGGAAATTTTGGGCCGAACCGAACGAGATCGAGATCGCGCTGCTGAACCTGGCCGTCAACGCGCGTGACGCGATGCCCGAAGGCGGCACACTGACGATTTCAGCCTTCAATGCGCCTGGCGGTGCGAAGAACAGGCCGGTTTGGCTGCCGCCGCAGGATTACATCTTGCTGGCGTTGCAGGATACCGGAGTGGGAATGTCACCGGAGGTGCTGGCGCGGGCGACCGAGGCGTTCTTCACCACCAAGGAAGCTGGCAAGGGAACCGGCCTCGGATTGCCGATGGTCGATCGTTTGGCCGAGAAGGCTGGCGGCAAACTCCATATCGAAAGCGTCTTGGGCAGCGGCACGACGATGACCCTTGTGCTCAAGCGCGCCGACGAGCAGCACGCTGCCATCGCTAAGGAAGACGCTACGATCGATGCCGCCCGACACGGCGATGCAACGCTGTTGATCGTGGACGATGATGAGCAGGTGCGGACGGTTACAGCAACGTTCTTGCGCGATCTACGTTACCACGTCATCGAGGCAACAAATGGGAGTTCCGGGTTGCTTCTCGCACGGGCGTCTGGCTCGGTTAATCTGGTCGTGACGGACGCGACCATGCCGGGCTGCGACGGTCCGACGCTAGCTGCTCGTCTGCGAGCAGAGTGGCCCGCACTGCCAATCATTTTTTTAACAGGATTTGCTGGGAACCCCTTACTCGCGAATGAAACGGTCATGATGAAACCCTATGCTTTTCCCGAACTGGCGGATCTCGTCGCCGAACGGCTTGGCCGATGACAGACACGCCACCGCCCGTGTTCGGCGAGGCAACGCTGTCCAATTGTGACAGTGAGATTATTCATACCCCCGGTGCGATCCAGGCGCATGGCATCCTGCTGGTGTTGTCCGAACCGGACCTCGTCATCCGGCAGGCCAGTGACAACATGCGCCGTCACCTCGGTCTCGGCACCGCACACATGCTAGGAAAGGAACTTTCCCTGCTGGTGGATGCGCACGCAATGGATGCCGTCCGATCGGCAATGACGGAAGATCTGGTTGAGCCCGCATACTTGCCGCCACTGACGACCACCGTCGGGCTACGCATGGAAGCTCTGATCCATCGCACTGAAGTCGGGCTGATTCTGGAACTTGAGCCATTGGAAGCTGCGCCCATCTTTAACCTGCCATTGGCATTTCGCAAGATGCTGCACGCCGTCCATGCCGCGCCATCGGTGGTTGCCGCGTGCGCCGAGGCAGCACGGCAGCTTCGCGAGATCACAGGTTTCGACCGCGTCATGGTCTATCGCTTTCTTGAGGATGACACGGGCACGGTGATTGCCGAGGATCGGCGGAAAGACCTTCCGCCTTTCCTCGGGATGCACTACCCGGCAAGCGACATTCCGGCCCCGGCCAGAAAGCTGTTCATACTGAAGCCGCTGCGTGTCCTGGTCGGCATCGATAACGCGAATGCTGCCCTGGTGCCGGTTCTGAACCCCACCACGGCCGCGCCGCTGGACATGAGCCTCTGCGTATTGCGTGCGCCGTCACCAATCCACGTAGAATATCTTCGCAACATGGGGGTTTCCGCGTCCATGTCGTTGTCCATACTGCGGGATGGACGTCTATGGGGCATGATCGCGTGCCACCATGATTCCGATCGCCGGGTTTCCCATGCGCACCGCGTGGCCTGTGAGGCTCTGGGCGACCTGTTGACCGTGCAGATCGAGGCGAAAGAGCTCCAGGACAATTTAGCTGAAACTGTCCGCCTCCATGCCTGGAGCGTTCAGGCATTGTCCCACCTGGGCCTCGGCGGCGCCTTATTCGATACACTTAAAGGCATGGGCTCCTGGCTTATGCATTTTGTGCCGACGATCGGCGTTGCGGTGCATGTTGACGGTCATACTGCAACATTTGGCCAGGTACCTGATGAAGCGACGCTTAAAATACTGATCGATTTCCTCCAAACCAGGACGGTGGAAGGCGTTCTCGCGACACACAAACTCGATGGCTACCTGGAGAGCGCGCCGTCGCCGATTTGCGGGCTGCTGGCGGTGCCGGTTTCGCGGGAACCTGGCGATGTGCTGATGTGGTTCCGGCCGGAAATTGAGCAAACCTTCGTCTGGGCGGGGGACCCGTCGAAGCCAGTTAGCATCGGCCCTTCTGGCGCTCGGCTGACGCCGCGTGGCTCATTCGAGGCTTGGATTGAGACTGTTCGCGGGCAGTCCGAGCCGTGGAGCGTTACGGAGATGGAAGCGGCACGCGCGTTCGGATTAGCGCTCGTAAAACGTCCTCGTTCGAATACCTCAACCGCCCCGCAGCCGTTGGCAACGGACGCGGTTGAGCAGCGCATCACGGACGCCATTATTCTGTCGCAAGATGCTGGTGAAGCATTGCGCCAGGTGATCAAGACATTCGACTTGCTGTCCGAACGCCTCGGAGGCCAGTAGCCAATCGACCCGCTCGCGAACGTGAGCACGGCCGCGCCTGACAATACCTTCCGGTAAATCCAGAACTCTTGGGTCATCGGTATTCGCAGGCCAAAAGCCGCACAATGGCTATCCGTAAGCTGCGTGCGGTGCGACCGGACCATTTTGCTAAAAATTTGAATTTCCGTAGATGAAATCTATAGGTTTTTGTGTTGTATATTTTGGTTTTTGGACCCGTTTCGCGGCTTCGGCAACCGTGCGAGAGGAAACGGCGGCTCATTAGACACCGGATGGTGGTTGTATGTCCCTCTATCAAACGGCCAAGGAAACTACGATGTCTCACATTTGGTTTTACCCGCCGCCGGAGCCCGGCAAGGATGATTCTCTACCGCAGCCGAGGATCCGGAACCCGCGCCGCCACCAGCACGTCCACCGCCGCTGCCCCCGCCTCCAGCAACACGGCCGCGCAAGCGCTCGCCGTCGCCCCGGACGTCATTACATCATCGATCAACAGCACCGTCCGGCCAACAATCCCGCCCGCCCGCGTCGCCCGCACCCGAAACGAGCCGGCAACCTCTCGCGTCCGTTCTTCCGGTGATTTCTCGTCCAGCGGAGCGGTTCGGCGTGTCCGCTCCAGCGCATCCGGCAGCACGGTGCGTCCGACCAGCCCGCCAACCGCGAACGCCAGCAACGCCGCCTGATTGTATTTGCGGTGAAACAACCGCCGCCGGTGCAATGGCACCGGGATCAGCACGTCCGCGCCCTGTAGCAATGTCGCCCCTGCCCGCACCATCATCGGCGCCAGGATCGAGGCCAACTCGACCCGGTCGCCATGCTTCAGCGGCAGGATCAGCCGCCGCCCCTGCTGGTCGTAGCGCAACGCCGCCCTGGCCTGACGGAACACCGGCGGCCGGTCCCGGCACCCCGGACACAGCGCCGCCGCCCCACCTTGCTCAACCGACGCGAACGGCACGCCGCAGCGCGAACAGAACGGCGCACTGATAAAATTCGTGCCGCCGAAGCACGAAGCGCATAACTGCCCCTGCACCGCGACCGGATTGTCGCAGGCGGCGCACCGGGGCGGCAGCAGCAGATCCAGCACCAGCCGCCCAAACCGAGCAAAATCAGGCGGCAGCGTGGGTTTCCCCGGGGATGCCGAATACGACCGTGCCGTCACGCTCAATCTCATGCACCAGATCGATTTCCCAGGACAGGTAGGCGCGCATCGCGGCCTCGACGCCCGAATTCCGGTCATACGCCCGCAGATAGAAGTCGATGCAGGCGTCATCCGGCGGGGTCGTCCGGTCCTTGACCAGCGGCCGGCCGAACGCGTGCCATGCGTCGGTGCCGCCATCGAGCACATGCACCGTTGCCTTGGTCAGCCCCTGCACCTCCGGCACCGCCAAACGCGCCAGCATTCCATCCGGCGAGGTGATAACGACATGCCCGGCGGCGGCAAGCGGCGCCTGCAAACCGCCCAGCCTGCTGCGGACACCCCAAATCGCGCCCGGAATATGGCCGTCGCGGTAATCGATACTGCGCCCCAGATCGAGCACCAGCGTATGCGCCGCACTGTCCAGCAACTGCACCAGCCGAGGCACGTCGATCAGGTTCACCGGCGCCGCCAATTCGGGCACCGGCACAGCGGCGGTGCCGGTTTCGCGCACCGCCTCCAACCCGCCCTCGACCACGAACACATCGCGATGGCCCATCTGCCGCAGCCATGCGGCGGCCATCCTGGCTCGGACGCCGGTGTCATCGACCAGGACGATTCGGGCATTGCGCACGCCGACCCAGGTGTCGGTCCCCTGCACAAGCTGGCCGCCGGGGGCGTTGCGGCTGCCGGGGCGATGGCCGGCGCGGAATTCCACCGGATCGCGCACATCCAGCACATACAGGGTGCGGTCGGGGTCATCCTCGAACCGCGTCAGGTCCAACGGCCCGATCACGCCGACGCCGGATTCGTCGGCGAAGGCCCGGGCACGTTGCAGCGCCAGGGCGGCGGTTTTGGGCGTGCCGGGCTGGAATTTCTCGGTGCGGCCGCGGTCGCATTTCAGGCCGGCGAGTTCCCAGCCCATGGTGCCGTTGCGCAGCGCCACGACCTTGTTGGGGATGCCGGCGCGGCGCAGGCTTTCGGCGCCCATGATGCTGCGGGTGCGGCCGGCGCAGTTGACGACCACCAGAGTGTTCGGATCGGGCACCATATCGCCGATGCGATAGGCCAGCTCGCCGCCTGGCACGCTGATCCCGGTGGGGATCGACATGCGGGTGAATTCCTCCAGCGTGCGGCTATCCAGCACGACCATGTCGCGGCCCGAGTCGATCCAGGCTTTCAGGTCGGGGGCATCCACGCTTTCGGTGCCGTAGTGGTGCTCCACCCACTCGCCAAACGCTTTTGACGGGACGTTGACGCCGCTGAACAGCACGTATCCCGCCGCTTCCCAGGCCTTGGTGCCGCCATCCAGGACCGACACATCGGTGCAGCCGATGGTTTCCAGCCACGCCGCCAACGTCTCGGCCAGACCGGTTCCGTCATCGATACAGCACACTCGCGTGGCCACCCGGGGCAGTAATGCGCGTGCTCGGATTTCCTTCCGAGCCAGGCCGCATGGGATCGCCCAAAAAAGGTGAGAGGCGCCGAATTCGCCTTCCTCGCGAGCGTCGAGCAGAGCGAGTTCCTGGCCGTCGGTGATCCAGGCGCGCAGGGTGGCGGGGCTGATACGTTTCATTCTGGAATATCCTCCGGTCAGCATGGACCGTACAGCGGCGAAGGATGGCTTGGCAACGGCACGCGGGCGGGGCACATGCGGGTTCATGGACTCTATGCTCGTATTTGATCGCACCGCTGTTCGCCTTCACCGTGACCGGGCGGCGTCCACGGTTGGCACCATGGCGGACGTGCTGCGCGATGCGGCCGAACGGTTGCTGGACCGGCTGGACGACACCAGCCGGCGGTTTGTGGATGCGTTGGACGTTGGCGGGCGCGGCGTGGTGGCTCCGATGCTGCGAGATCGTGGGATGCGGGTGATCAGTTGCGATCTGTCGCCGGCGATGGCGGCGGTGAATGGGGGGCCGTGTGTCGCGGCGGACGAGGAATTTCTGCCGTTCGGGCCGGCCAGTTTCGACCTGATCGTTGCCAGCCTGTCGCTGCACTGGATCAACGACCTGCCGGGCGCGCTGCTGCAACTGCGACAGGCGCTACGGCCGGATGGTTTGCTGTTGGCCAGCCTGCCGGCGCTGGGGACGCTGGCGGAACTGCGGTCGGCGCTGACCGAGGCGGAGGCGGAGGTCTCCGGCGGCGCGTCGCCCCGGGTATCGCCATTCCCGGAATTGCGGGATTGCGCGCATCTGCTGCAACGCGCGGGCTTCGTGCTGCCGGTCGCCGATGTGGAGGATATCCGGCTGTTATACGCCAATCCGTTCGCGCTGTTGACCGACCTGCGTGCGGCGGGCGAGACCAATGCAATCCGCCAGCGCACACGGGTTCCGCCATCGCGGGCATTGTTTCCCGCCGCGTTGACCCGGTTGCCGGTTGAACAGGATCGGGTGGCGGTAACGCTGCGCATGGCGGTGATGACGGGCTGGGCGCCGGGCGCCCGTTGAGCCATCGGTGATGGACGATTTCAGGCTGGTGTGACAGAAACCCGCCTTTACGGAGACCCCGCCTGCCATGTTCGACCCCAGACTGACAGTGTCCCGCGACGGCACCATCGCCATCGTCACGTTCAACCGGCCGGAGCGGCGCAATGCGTTCGACCTGTCGATGTGGCGCGGCCTGCAAGCGATCATGGAAGACCTGTCCGGCAACGACGATCTGCGCTGCGTCGTGTTGCGCGGCGGCGGCGAGAAGGCGTTCTGCGCCGGGGCGGATATCGGCGCCTTCGAAGCCGAACGCGGCACCGTCGAACGCGAGGCCGAATACGCGCAGGTGCTGGACGACAGCATGCAGTCGATCCGGCTGTGCCAGCATCCGGTCGTGGCGATGATCATGGGCTACTGCCTCGGCGGCGGTGCCGGAATCGCGACAATGTGCGATTTTCGGGTTGGCGGCGAAAGCATGCGCATGGGCATAACCGCGCGCAACCTGGGCGTCTGGTATCCGTATGCCGAGATCGACCCGATCATCACGCTGGTGGGAACCGGCGTCGCGTCCGAAATGCTGATCGAGGGCCGCATCTTCAACGGCCGCGAAGCCTACGAAAAGGGCCTGTTATCCCGCGTGGTTCCCGATGGTCTGGTCGAATCGGAAGCCATGGCGCTGGCTCGGCGTATCGCCGAGGGAGCCCCGTTATCGGCGCGCTACCACAAGGCGGCGATCCGCAAGCTGCGCGGTGAGCTGCCGGTGACGCGCGCGGAAGAGGCGGCGACCAGCGATTTCACCAAAACCGAGGATTTTCAGAACGCCTGCCGGTCGTTCATGGCGAAGGAAAAACCGGTGTTCAAGGCGCGGTGATGCTTTGACATCACGCGGAATGACCCGAGTGACCACCCATCCCGGCGAGGTCCTGCTTGAGGAGTTCATGAAGCCGCTTGGCCTGAGCGCGAGTGCGTTGGCTCGGGATCTGGACGTCCCGGCCAACCGGATTACCGGAATCATCGCCGCAATCGATCCGCGTGCGGTCACACCCGACACCGCCCTGCGGCTTGAACGGCATTTCGGGATGGATGCGCAGTTCTGGCTAAATCTGCAATCCGAATACGACCTCACGAAGACCATCGCCGAGAAAGGCGAGATGATCAAAGAGCGCGTGCGTGTACGAACCCCATCCGCGGCGTAAATCAGGCGGCCCGCTTTCAGGCGTTCGTGATTCCACCATCGATCGTGATCGTCTGACCGGTGATATACGATGCATCCGGCGAACACAGGAACCGGATCACCGACGCCACCTCCGACGGTTTGCCGAAACGTTTCAGCGGGATTTCCTGCCGGTATGCTTCGCCGCGCTCCGCAACGATCGGGTCGGACATTTTCGTTTCGATTAGGCCGGGCGCGATGGCGTTGACCAGAACATCCGGCGCCAGTTTCCGGGACAGGGCTCGCGTCAGCCCGACGATGCCGCCCTTGGCCGCCGCGTAGGGCACCCGATCCGCACTACCGCGCCGATACGCGATAGAACTGGTCAGCACAATCCGAGCCGGCTCCCGCCGGTCGAACCGAGTGGAGAACGCAACGGCCATATCGTAGGCGTTCGTCAGGTTGGCCGCGATGGCGCGGTTCCACACGCCGTGGTCATCAGGATCGAGTTCGTCGCGTTCAAACAAACCGGCCAGATGCACCAACGCATAAACGGGCGCGCCGGCGGCCTCGATAACCCGCGCACATTCGGCTGGCGTATCGAGGGCGGAGGCGATGGTGGCAAGGCGAACACGGCCCAGCAACGCTTGCGCGCGCTCCAGTGCCGCTTCGTCGATGTCGGCCATGATGACGTGGCCGCCGTGGTCCATAAAACCACGCACCGTTTCGATGCCAATGCCGCCCGCGCCGCCGGTGACGACGATGCGCTTACCGGTAAAGGTGGAGGACATCTCAGGCCACCAGCGCCGGGTAATCGAGTGTCGCCATAACCTGGGCTCTCCGCATGTAACGATGTTCATTTGGCATGTAGTCTGCAATCGCATTGTGAACCGTGCCGATATTGTCCCACATCAGCACGTCGCCGACGGCCCAGTGATGCGCATAGAGGAAATCAGCACGTTCCTGATGGCGAAACAGATATTCGACGATCGTATCGCTCTCGGCGCGGTCCATGCCGTCGATCCACATTGTGTAACCGGGGTTGGCGTAGAGGACTTTGCGGCCGGTGATCGGATGGATGCGCACCAGCGGTTGCGACACCGGAGGCTTCTTACGCTTTTGTTCCTCGGTCAGCGGATTGCGGCGAGAGCCGGGGCGCAGGCGCATCACCTCCCAGAATTTCTCAAAGTCATGCGTCGCGGTGCGGCCTTCGATCTTGTGTTTGATGGCGTCGGGCAGTTCATCGTAGGCCGCATGCATGTTGCGGAACTGGGTTTCACCCACGGATTTACCGTTGCGCACCGGCACCGCCTGCGCATGCAGCACGTTCGCCAGGGCGATGTCCTTGCTGTACGACATGTCGGTGTGCCAGCCCTGGCCCGCATCGTTCAGCCCGACGGGCTTGCCATCCGAACCGATCTGGTTCGACAGGATCATGATCTCCGGGAAACCGGGCTCGAAATACAGGTTGGCGACGTTGACTTCCAGGTCACCGAACCGGCTGGCGAACGCCCGGAATGCGGGCGTTTCGAACGTTTGCTTCGGGAAACACAGGACGCCATGCTGACCGAGTGCACGCAGCACATTTTGAAAATCGCTGTCCGGCAGCGGGTTCGCCAGATCGATGCCTTCGACCCGCGCCCCCAGGGTCTGGCCGCTCGGAATTATGTCCATCATTGCTTCTCCTTCTCCGAGTCTATGCCACTGTGGTCAATTGCACGACCGCCGCCACGACGTCGTTCGGGTTTTCCCGCGACAGGAAGTGCCCTGCACGCGGGGTCAAATGCCGGGTCATTCCGCCGGTGAACAACCGGTCGCGCGGGATCGAACTGGCTGGCGCACCGACACCGTCTTCCTCGCCATGCAGAACGATCGTTGGCACGGAGATAGGCGGTAACGCTGCCAGTGCGGATTCGATCGCGTCGTAGGCAGGGTCACCAGGGGCATTGCCATAACGGTGCCGATAGGACTGGATGGTCACATCGACGAAGTCCGAATTGTCGAAACTGGCAACGGTTGCCTGCAACGTTGCGTCGTCGAACGCCCAGTTCGGCGACCATAGCCGCCACAGCAACCGGGTCAGCTCCGCCCGGTTCATTGTCAGCCCCGCACGTCCGCGTTCGGTATGGAAATACCACTGATACCAGTAACGATGTTCCTGTTCCGCCGACGCGGGTTTTCCCGATGCCGCAATGTCCTGGATACCGTAACCTGTGATGGAAACCAGCCCGGTTACTCGTTCTGGCCACAGCGCCGACACAACGCACGCCGCTCGGCCACCCCAGTCATAGCCGACCAGGATCGCCTTCGGAATCGACAGCGCATCCATAAAATCCCGGACATCGGCGCCCAGGGCCGCTTGCTGTCCGCTGCGCGGTGTGGTCGCGGACAGGAACCGGGTTTCGCCGAATCCGCGCAACCAGGGAACCAGCACGCGATATCCGGCGGCAGCCAGTGGCGGCGCGACGCCGTCGTAGTCGTGCACATCCGACGGCCAGCCGTGCAGCAGGATCACCGCCGGGCCGTCGGCCGGACCGGATTCCAGATACGCGATCTCCAGAACCGGGGTACGGATCGTTTTCATAGCGCCAGGAATCCGCCATCGACCGGCAGAGTCACGCCGGTCACGTAACGGGCCAGATCGGATGCCAGGAACACCGCCGGGCCGGCGATATCGGCTGGCTCGCCGAGACGCCCGAGCGGAATGCGTTGGGCGAAGTTGGCCATGTAGTCGGGGTTTTCGCGGGCTTTCGCGTTCAACGGCGTGGCGATCATTCCAGGGCCGATGGCGTTGACCCGCACGCCCTGCGGCGACAATTCGATCGCCAGGGCTTTTGTTAATGCTCGCACGCCGCCCTTCGACGTGGTGTACGCCGCGGAGTTCGGCAGCGCAATGAACGACTGAATCGATCCAATATTGATCACCGATCCTTTTGTCGCCTTCAACTGGTCCAGGAACGCGGTGACCATGTTGTATGGACCATCCAGGTTCACCGCCATCGTGGCGTCCCAGTCGGCGCGTGCGGTGTCGGATTCCAGCTTGCCGCGCCGGATGATGCCGGCGTTGTTCACGAGGATGGAGATCGGGCCGATCTTCTTCGCCAGTGCATCGCAGGCGGCGCGGTCGGATACGTCCAGGACATGGTGCTCGCCGCCGATTTCAGCCGCGACGCGGGCTGCGCCGTCGGCGTTCACATCGGCAACGATCACGCGGGCGCCATTTTCGGCCATTGCGCGTGCGATCCCTTCGCCGATCCCCGAACCGCCGCCGGTGATCAGCGCCAATTTTCCTTGCAGCAACATCTCAGCGCACCAGATTGGCGGTGACGGCGCCGCCGGTAGCGGTGCGGCCGCCATCGACGACATATTGCGCACCTGTGATGTTCGATGCGAGGTCCGACGACAGAAAAATCACCAGGTTGGCGACTTCCTCGGCCGTGCCGTAACGGCCGATCGGGATGTTGGCCTGGTAACGGGTGCCGACGCTGTTCGGATCGTCCGGGCTCAGCATCGATTCGAGCGAATGGATCATCCGCGTATCAATGGGTCCGGGGCAGACGCAGTTCACCCGGACACCGGATCTTGCGACCTCGCCGGCCGCCGTTTTGGTCAATCCGATGACGGCATGCTTGGAGGCGACATACGCGGGCATACCCGGCGAAGCGACCAAACCGGCCACCGAGGCGGTGTTCACCACCGAACCGCGTCCTTGTTTGATCATGACCGGCAGCACATGCCGCATGCCGAGGAACACGCCTTTGACGTTCACCGCCATAACGCGGTCGAACATGTCCTCGTCGTATTCGTGGGTTGGGGCGACACTGCCCTCGATCCCGGCGTTGTTGTAGAAGCAGTCGATGGAGCCGTATTTTTCCAGCGCCAACTTCACGTAGTTCTGAACATCGGCGGATTGGGTGACGTCGGCGGCGACGAAATGCGCCTCGCCGCCCTGTTGGCGGAGGATGCCGGCGGTGGCCTCACCGGCCGCCTGATCGCGGTCCACGATGACGACCTTGGCGCCGCGTGAGGAAAAACCGAGCGCGGTGGCTCGGCCAATGCCGTTGCCGGCACCTGTGATCAGGGCGACTTTTCCTTGGAAGTTCATCGTTTCCTCGCTTGCTTGTTGGCGTTGCGAGGAAGGCTAGACCATCCGGGCGCGGACGGGAATTGTCCGGCGTCAACCGGTGTCCGGTTTCTGGCCAGATGCCAAATATTACCCGCTATTACCGCTTCGCAGCGTGGCTATCGCGATTGGAAACCCTGGCGAGACCTTAAGCCTCAAGCCCGACGAAGCTGCGCCTCGTCAACAACACGCTCGTGATTATCCAGCGCGCTTTTTGCCCGATACTGGCAGCCCTGGGAGGAGGCCGGCATTCTACGGACGATCGTGTAAATTCCGGGGCGAACATTGACGTTCGAGCTGTTCGTCATCAGTGCGACTTTGTCGCCAATAGTGAACTTGAACTCGGCCAATGAAGCTCCTTCCAGAAGCACTAAAGGCGGCGCACGAGGCGCCGCCCGAAATGTTAGCTCGCCTGGAGGTTGACGGCAGAGGTCTTACCCTGCTGGCCACGCTCGAGGTCGAAGCTGATCGTCTGACCTTCGTTGAGGGTCTTGAGTCCAGCGCGTTCAACGGCCGAAATATGGACGAAAACGTCCTTGGAGCCGTCGGCCGGCTGAATAAAACCAAAGCCTTTTTGTGGGTTGAACCACTTAACTGTACCTGAAGTAGCCACGTGAAGTCTCCGCAATTGGCCAAATCCCGCGCACATGCGGGATATCCTTACTTTTCAATTGGGGAGAGAACAGCGCGACGCCCAATCCAAAGGATTCGGTGCGGCGCGAAATAGGGATCTTGCCCCGGCTGAAAAGTTCAGCCGTTCAATCTTCATACAGGAGCCGTCCCGATTAAGACAGCACTATTTTGAACGGCCCGACTCGGCCTGAACGTCCACGAATTCCACACGCGACTCCTCCAGACACGCCCGCACGTAGGGCATCAGGGATCGCGCCACATCAAGGTGGAACACCTCGGGGGCGATGCGCCACAACACGATCTCGGCAGCCCCCAGCAGCGTCCGCGTACACATTCCGACCGGAAACGCGTGCAGGTCCAGGTCCAGCGCGCAGAACGCATTCAGGCACCACGCGGCACGCGGACCGGCGACCTCCAGCCCACCCGATCGCTGCGAAACGTCGATGATGCTGACTGGATGTTCGCCAGCGGCTTGCCGAGCGAGGGCGGCCAGTTCGGACGCGCTGTCCGGCGCCACAATCAGCCACTCATCCGGTCCCAGCCACAGTGCCGCTCGGTTTCGCGTGATGACGGAGCGGCAAGGCACGGTCGGCATCAGCACACCCAACGCCAGCCCGATCGCGGTGCCGGCGGCCGAACCGGCGCGAACCGACAGGCGGGTGACCGGCGCCAGGGTCACCAATTCGACGGCGGGACAAGCGCGGGCGACCGGCGCTTGCTGCTCCGCCAGCGGCAAAAGCGGCTGTGCTGACGAAAACGTGATCGCCTTCAACCGATCCTTGGGCTTTTCCAGGAAGACCGGAGCGGTGACCGTCACCGGTCTATCGCCACCCGCCGCCGCGACAGACAGTTGCAGTCCGATCCGGGACCGGCCGCCTGCCACCAAGGCCAGCGCGAAACCGCGGTTCAAGCCGGGGCTGTGATAGGATGAGGTGACGTGACCGACGCTCAACGCACCCCGTGTCCGCACGGATGCATTAGACAGAACGTCCCAGGCCGAAGGGGCAGCGGTCACCTGAGCCCCTTCCTCCAGAACGACCGTCGGATCGAGTGGTAGCAAACCGACAAGCTGTTTGCGATCCGCCCGCTTCAGGTCCGGCAGCGACAGCGACCGCTTGCCGATGCAATCGGCACCGCGGATCGTCCATCCCAGGCCGACATCGCCGGGAGTGACCGTGCCATCGGTTTCCTGCCCGATCATGATATAGCCCTTCTCCGCGCGCAGCACATGCATCGCGTCGGTTCCGAACGGGGTCACATCACGCTGCCGCAGCGTATCCCACACACGCTGGGCGTGGTCCGGCGGCAGGTTGATCTCGAACCCGGTCTCACCGGTGAAACTGACGCGGAGGAGAACGACGGCAACGTCGCCGATATGGCCGGTGCGGACGCTCATGGGCGGCATGGCGCCGGGATCGATGTCGGGCAGGAAGGGTGCCAGGACCTCGGCCGCCCGTGGGCCCTGCACCGCGATGACCGCCCATTGTTCGGTGACCGAGGTCAACCAGACCCGCATCCCGACAAACTCAGTTTGCAGGTAGTCTTCCATGTGGTGAAGGACGAAAGCGGCGCCCGCGGTTGTCGTCGTGACATGGAAACGATCCGGCGCGAGCCGGGCGATGATGCCGTCGTCGCGAATGAAACCGTCTTCTCCCAGCAGCACGCCGTAACGGCATTGTCCGGACGCAAGATCGGTGAAATCGCCGGTGTAGATCCGGCTGAGGAACGCCGCCGCATCGGGTCCCTCCACCGCGATTTTGCCCAGCGTGCTGGCGTCCAGCATCCCGGCATCGTTGCGCACAGCGAGACATTCGCGGGCGACCGCCGCCGCGATTGTTTCGTTGGCCTGCGGAAAACACCGCGCCCGCTTCCAGGTGCCGACATTTTCCAGCACCGCGCCCGGGGTGGCGATCGGCGGCACCCGGATCGGGGCGAACAGATCGCCGCGCACCGATCCGGCGAGGGTGCCGAAAGTGACGGGCGTATAGGGAGGGCGGAACGTCGTCAGGCCGGTGGCTTCGACACCCTGCCCGGTCAGTGCCGCGATGGCCGTCAGAGCGTTCAAATTGGATGTCTTGCCCTGGTCCGTTGCCATGCCGGTGGTGGTGTAGCGCTTGACGTGTTCGACCGAAACGAACCCCTCGTCCGTCGCGATAGCCAGGTCTTTCGTGGTGACGTCATTCTGGAAGTCCACGAACGCGGCCCGATGCGGCTTCGCTGCGACCGGCGGTTCGCCTGCGGTCATCGCTTGTATGCCGAGGACCGCGAACGACCGTGTTTCGCCACCGAAGGCCCTGGCGCCGTCGCGCAGACAGGTCCCGAGATCAAACACCCCGGCACAGGCGCCGACTGCGTCTTCTGTCGGCAGCCAGGTGCCGGATGCAGAGTCGAAAATCAGCGCGCGCCGCGACTGGCTGAACAGATGCACCGATGGCGTCCAGCCACCCGACATCAGGATCGTATCGCAGGGAATAAGGCCGGTGCCATCCGAAAGCCTGGCGGAATGAACCCGCAAACGCCCCTCTGTGCCGCTGATCGTCATCCCCCGATGGATGGGGATGCCCAGCGCACGCGCGGCCTGTACGGCCTCGCTATCGGGTGCGGAGCGCCGGTCCACGATGCCGGCGACCGCGACACCCGCCGCATGCAGGTCGGTTGCCGTCCGATAGGCACTGTCGTCAGCAGTGGCGATCACGACGCGCTTGCCGACGGTCACGCCATACCGGTGTAAATACGTGCGCGCGGCACCCGCCAGCATGATGCCGGGACGATCGTTACCGGGAAAAACCAAAGGCCGTTCGATCGCCCCGGTCGCCAGCACGACGCGTGCGGCGCGCACTTGCCACAGGCGTTCCCGTGGCCGATGCGATCCCGGATCGGCGAGATGATCGGTCACCCGCTCCGCCAATCCGATCATGTTGTCCGGATACCAGCCGAACGCGGTGGTGCGTGGCAGCAGCGTGACCGACCCGTTCAGGGTACCAATGGCCTCCCGCACCCAATCCGGCGCGGGCCATCCGTCGATCGTGGCGTTGGGTTCGTCCAGCAGGCCGCCGCCCAATTCCGCCTGCTCGTCGCACAGGATCACTCGGGCACCGGTGGCGGAGGCTCCCAGGGCAGCCGCGAGACCCGCGGCTCCACCGCCGATGATCAGGATATCGCAATGGGCGTATCGGGTCTGGTATTGGTCCGGATCGGCCTCGGCCGGTGACCGGCCCAGCCCGGCGGCGGCGCGTATCGCCGGCTCATAAAGCCGCTTCCAAAACGACGGCGGCCACATGAAAGATTTATAGACAAACCCCGGTGGCAGCAGCGGCGCCGCCCATCCCGCCAGTGCACCAAAATCGAAACGAAGCGATGGGAATCGGTTTTGACTGCGTGCGGTCAGGCCGTCGTACAGTTCGACGCTGGTGGCCCGCAGATTGGGTGTGATCCGCCCTGCCCCGCGATCGATGGTGACCAGCGCGTTCGGCTCCTCCGACCCGGCGGACAGGATGCCACGCGGACGGTGATATTTGAACGAACGTCCGACCAGATGAACATCGTTGGCCAGCAGCGCCGAGGCCAAAGTGTCGCCCGCGTAGCCGGTCAATGGCCGCCCGTCGAAAGAAAACTGAATCCGGTCGGATCGATCTATCCGGCCCCCCGCGGCGGTTCGAAATGGCTGCGTCATCGCGGGCCGATCTTCGACGTATTAGAGATCCGGTCGGTCACGGTGTCCCGCTCGCAGTTGAAAAACCGACCGCAACCCGGCTGGTGGCGCCACCGCTCCTGATGCCGGCCCTTCGGGTTATTGCGAAGATACAGATACGCGCTCCACGTTGCGTCATCCGCCGACGCCGCGGGCCGGGTCAGACCAGCCTGACCACCGTAACGGAATTCGTTCTCCGGCCGCGGGCCGCACCAGGGACACGAGATCAACAACATCAGTGTGCCACCGCCGCCGCCGCTTCCTCGTTGATCATGCGTCCGGACAGGAAACGGTCCAGGCTGAACGGTGCGGCGATCGGATGCGGTTCGCCGCGCGCAATGGTGGCCGCGAAGATATGTCCCGATCCTGGCGTTGCCTTGAATCCGCCGGTGCCCCAGCCGCAGTTGACGAATAACCCTGGCACCGGCGTCAGCCCGATGATGGGTGAGCGATCCGGCGTCGTATCGACGATACCGCCCCAGTTGCGCAGCATTTTCAGGCGCCGGAACGACGGGAACAGTTCGCATATCGCCGCCAGCGTTTCACGCGTCACATGCAGCCCGCCAGCCTGACTGTACGACGCATAGACATCCGTGCCGCCGCCGATCACCAGTTCGCCCTTGTCGGACTGGGAGATGTAGGCGTGGACGGTGTTCGACATCACCACGCACGGCAGCACAGGCTTGACCGGTTCGCTGACCAACGCCTGCAACGGGAACGATTCCAGCGGCATCCGCACGCCGGCCATCGCCATCACCACGCTGGTGTGTCCCGCCGTGACGACGCCAACGCGTCCCGTCTCGATCGGGCCTTTTGTTGTTTCGACCCCTGTTACCGCTCCGTCGGCGCCACGGGAAATCCCGGTCACCGCGCAATTCTGGATGATGTCCACGCCCAACGCGCTGGCCGCCCGAGCATAGCCCCAGGCGACGGCGTCGTGGCGGGCCACGCCGCCGCGACGTTGCAACGCCGCGCCCTGAATTGGGTAGCGGACATCAGGACTGACATCCAACGGCGGGCAGAACGCCTTGGCCTGCGCCGGGGTCAGCCACTCGTTATCGATCCCTTGCAGCCGATTGGCATGCACATGGCGCTTGAACACCTGCACGTCGTGATGCGTGTGCGCCAGCATCAGCACGCCACGCGGCGAGTACATGACGTTGTAGTTCAGCGTCTGCGACAAGGATTCCCACAGCTTCAGCGCGTGCTCATATAAAGCCGCACTCTCGGGCTGCAGGTAGTTCGACCGGATGATGGTGGTGTTGCGACCCGTGTTGCCGCCACCGAGCCAGCCCTTATCCAGCACCGCGATATCGCGAATACCGTGCTCCCTGGCCAGATAATAGGCCGTCGCCAAACCGTGCCCACCGGCGCCCACGATTACCACGCCGTACGACGCCTTAGGGTGCGCGTCCCGCCACTGCCTGTCCCAGACCTTGCCGGCCCCGTGCCGGAGCAGGGACAGAAAGGAGAATCGTGTCGAGTCGCCCATCGCGCGGCATCCTTGCCACACCGTCCGCTGAGGTCAAAGCCGCAAGCCTTCCAAGCCGCCGGAGCGAAGGCTATAGCGGAGTCACAAACGGGGGATGAGACGATGGCCGAGTTCGACTACATCATCGTGGGCGCCGGATCGGCGGGCTGCGTGCTGGCAAACCGACTGTCGGAAGATCGACGCTCGACGGTGCTGCTGCTGGAAGCCGGGCCGCCTGACAGTTCCATGTGGATCAAAATCCCGGCCGGCTTCACCAAGTTGCTCAACAACCCGAAATACAACTGGAATTTTGAGAGCGAGCCGGAACCCAACCTCAACAACCGCACCATCCCGATCCCGCGCGGCCGCACACTTGGCGGCTCCAGCGCGATTAACGGTATGCTGTACGTGCGCGGCAACCCGTTGGATTATAACACCTGGTCGCAGTTCGGGAACCGCGGCTGGGGCTATGACTCGGTGTTGCCGTATTTTCGCAAAGCCGAGAACTTCGCCCCCGGTGGCGATGAATCGCGCGGTCGCGGCGGGCCGTTGCAGGTCGAACATATGCGCGAGCGGGCCGAACTGCTGGACGCTTTCATCGATGCCGCCGTGGACCAGGGCTATCCACGCAACAAGGATTACAACAACGGCCACCAGGAGGGTTTCGGATATTTCCAGGTCACTCAGAAGGGTGGCGAACGCTGGTCGTGCGCGCGCGGGTATCTCGACCCCATCCGCAACCGACCCAACCTGAAGATCGAGACGGACGCGCTGACGACGAAGGTGCTGCTGAAAGACAAGCGCGCCACCGGCGTCGCCTACACGCAAGGCGGCATGGCCAAGACCGCGTATGCCAACCGGGAAGTCATCCTGTGCGCCGGCGCGGTGAAGTCGCCGCATATCCTGGAGTTGTCGGGCATCGGCAATCCGGACATCCTGTCGCCGCTGGGCATTCCGGTGGTACACGCCCTGCCCGGCGTCGGCGAAAACTACCGCGACCACTACGCCCCGCGCATGAACTGGCGGGTCAAGCTGCCGGTGACGCTGAATGAGCGCAGCCGCGGCCTCGCCTTGGCGAAGGAGGTGTTCAAATACTACACCCAGCGGCGGGGCATCCTGACCTTCACCGCCGGAATCGCGTTCGGCTTCATCAGAACACGGCCCGAACTGGAGGAGCCCGACGTTCAGTTCCACTTCGCCCATGCCAGCTATGGCAGCGCCCAAAAGCGCGACCTGGAGACCGAACCGGGCATGACCCTGACGGTGTATCAATGCCGCCCGGAATCGAAAGGTTCCATCCACGCGAAGTCGAACGATCCGGCAGCGGCGCCGGCGATCCGGCCGAATTATCTGGCCGATCCGATCGATCAGCGCGTCCTGGTGGAGGGCATGAAGATCGGCCGCGGCATCATCGGCAACCGCGTGCTGGACAAGTATCGGGCCTATGAGATGAACCCTGGCGACAAGGTTCAGACCGATGCCGAGTGGCTACAATTTGCCCGTGAGAACGGCCAGACGACCTATCATGTGATCGGCACCTGCAAGATGGGACCTGATCCGATGGCCGTGGTGGATGACCGGCTGCGCGTGCATGGGATCGCCGGACTGCGCGTGGTGGATGCGTCCATCATGCCGACAGTGCCGTCTGGCAATACGAATGCGGCAGTGATCATGATCGCGGAAAAAGGGGCGGACCTGATCAAGGCGGGGACGGCTGAAGCTTTGTTGGCGGCATAGTAAGCGCGGGGCTTTGCCCCGAACCCCACCAAGGGGCGGCGCCCCTTGGAACCATGGGATCAAAGGGGCTTGCCCCTTTGCGGGTGCGGGCAGAGCCCGCCCTTCGCTTAAGACTCCAGCAGCCGGCGCAACAGCTCGACGTCCTCGGCAAAAGTGCCGTCGCGTTCCATTAGTTCGGTCACCCGCGACACCGCATGCATCACCGTAGTGTGATCGCGATTGCCGAACTTTCTGCCAATCTCCGGCAGACTGCGGCTGGTGAGTTGCTTCGCCAGATACATTGCAACCTGACGCGGCCGAGCAACAGCGCGGGCTCGACGGGCGGACGACATGTCGGTGAGGCGGATGCTGAAATGTTCTGCCACTTTTTTCTGGATTTCCTCGATGGTCACGCGCCGATCATGCGACTTCAAAATATCGTGAAGTACTTCATGCGTTGACTCCAGAGTAACCGGACGTCCGAACAAGTTAGCGTGCGCTACCAACCGGTTTAACGCACCCTCCAACTCACGGACATTTGATGTAATCTTATGGGCGAGAAATTCCAGTACCTTCGGCGGCACCGCAACGCCGGCCCGAGAGGCTTTGGCCTCCAGAATAGAAATGCGCAGTTCGTACGTAGTGGAGTGCAGATCCGCCACCATGCCGCAACCCAAACGGGTGCGCAGACGATGTTCTAATCCGTTCAGATCGGACGGCGACTTGTCGGCGGAGACGACGATCTGCTTGCCCTGCTCCACAAGATAATTGAACGTGTGGAAAAATTCTTCCTGCGTATTATCCTTGCCGATCAGGAATTGCAGGTCGTCGATCATCAGGACATCGACGCTGCGGAGGTTTTCCTTGAACTCCATGGTCGATTGGCTGCGGATCGCGGCAATAAAGCGATACATGAACTTCTCGGCTGACATGTACGCGACCGACACCGGATTGCTGGTCCGATTGGTCAGTTCCCAGGCAATCGCATGCATCAGATGGGTCTTGCCCAGTCCGACGCCGCCGTACAGGAACAGCGGATTGAACCCCGGGCTGGACGGCAGTTCGGCGACCCGGCGCGCGCAGGCATAGGCAAATTCGTTAGGTTTTCCAACGACAAAGCCCTCGAACGTAAAGCGCGGATCGAGTGGCGCGGCCAGATCGGAGCGCGATTCCACCCGGTCCTCGACCATCGCCGGCGCGGCACGGATCGGCGCGGGGACCGGATCGGCAAAGCTCTCCCGGGCTGCTGCAAAGGAGCTGGGGGCCACGGGGCCGGGCGCCAAGGGGCCGGCGCTGGCCATCGGGGCGAACCGAAGCGGGGACACGGTTTCCGGCAACGGAGCGGGCGGAGTGACCGTCGCGCCGACGCGGATGTCGATGCGGCGAATATCGGGATTTTCGGCCTGCCATAAGGCTTTCAGGCGGTCACCGTAGCGCGTCGATACCCAGTCACGCAGGAAGCGGGTCGGCAAGGTAACTGTGATTTCGTCGCCATCCTGGCCTGCCAAACTCATTTGCCGCAGCCACGTGCGATATTCGACGTCACCGACCTCTGCCTGCAACCGCCCCCTGATCCGCGTCCACTGGACGGACAATTGTGGCATGTCCACGATATCAGCCTCTGCCGTGGTCATGCGCAACGTCCTCCCCGGTAACTGGCCGAAGCCAAAATCTCTTGTATAGACCGACAGTTTTTCATTGCCCCAGATATCCCTGTCTTGGCCCTTTCCGGACGCGGTTATCCACCCCTTAACAAGGTTGGAATTCAGCCATCACTGCTGTCCGGCTGACCCAGCAAATATGGATCAAAGCATAGGGTTGAGGCAATCATAAATTCACGGCGCTCAGTGAAATCAAAATATACGAAACAACATTGCCCCGCCTGATTGCCGCGCGCACAAACGCACGACCCGGCTTCGCTAACAGCGAGACAGATCGTACTGGGATATTAAAAAATGGAGTATAGTAACGAAATTACGTACGGGTCGCGATTTTGATGGCCCCGAAGGCGCCGGTCAACCCCCGCGGGGATTGACCGGCCTACGCAATCAGACGGCGGCGGCAGCCGGCAATGACTTGATCCGGGCTGACAGGCGGGACAGCTTACGCGCCACGGTATTGGCGTGAATGACGCCCTTACCGGAGGCGCGCTGCATTTCCGGCTGCGCTTCCCGCAACGCCACGGCCGCTGCTGTCTTGTCACCGCTGGCGATCGCGGTTTCCACCTTCTTGACGAAGGTCCGCATACGCGACTTGCGGGCGCTGTTACGCGCCGTGCGGGTGACAGATTGGCGGATGCGCTTGCGCGCTGATGCGGTATTGGCCATGCGTTCTTCGATCACAACGTTAAGAAGCCAAACCAACCCGGGGCCGAGGACCCGGTCAGGTTTGGCGGAAGACGGGGGTTCTACGCATCGGCACCGGGCGAGTCAAGGTTGTTACCCCGGATCAACACCAGGGTTTCATGGTCGATCGGCATCGACCTCCCGCTCAAAGCACCCGGACACCGCCCTGTTTGGCCTTTTCCTCCGGCTCGACATGAATGGTAATCATCAGGTGAGCCATCTCGGCCTTCAACGCATCCTCGATTCGGTCGCAAATCTGATGCGCCACGGCGACCGTCATGCTGCCCGGGACAACCAGGTGGAATTCCAGGAAAGTCAGCCGGCCGGCATGGCGGGTCCGCAGATCATGCGCCTCTATGGCGCCTGCCGCGCTGCTGGCGACCAGTGCCTTGATCCGGTCCACGATCGCCGGTTCCGGCGCGGTGTCCATCAGGCCGCTGACGGACGTGGAGATCATCCGGATACCCGACCATAAGACATAGACGCCCGTGGCGGCGGCCAGCAGCGGGTCGAGTATCCAATAGCCGGTGAATACCGCCAGGAACACGCCCGACGCGATCCCGAAAGAGGTGACGACGTCCGCCAACAGATGGCGTCCATCCGCCGCCAGCGCCGGTGACCGCAGCCGGCGGCCGGCAGCGATCATGACCCACGACCAGACGGCGTTGATCGCGGTCGCTGCACCATTCAGGGCGATCCCCTGAAATGGTGCCTCAAGCGGCTGTGTCCGCGGCCAGCTCTGCCACGCCTCATCGAAAATCAACAGAGAGGCGACGGTGATCAAGACCCCCTCGATCACCGCGGCGAAGAATTCAACCTTATCGTGCCCGTATGGATGATTGGCATCCGGAGGACGCGCGGCGAAGCGAAGGGCCGCCCAGGCGATCAGGCTGGCCGCGACGTTGACGGTGCTTTCCAGCGCGTCCGAATACAACGCGGCGCTGCCGGTAAGCCACCAGGCAGCACCTTTCAATCCCAGCACGAGGCAGCCAGCAACCATGCTGCCGAGCGCGAAGCGTTCTCCGCCTGTCATCCAACCCCCACCGCAACCGGCGCGGCGTAGCACATCGCCGCCCCGGCGTCAGTGGCCGCGGCTAAGTCGGCGAATGCTCAGCCGGGCTGGACGGCGGCGTCCGCGCCCTTCTGCATCTGCCGAATCCGCATTGGTTTCAGGACGAACAGTGCCAACACCACCACCACGACATTGGTCGCACTGGCTACCGCGAAGACCGCCAGCCAGCTTCCGGTGGCGGTCGTCAACACGTTGGCCAGCGGCACCAGGAAAGCCGCGGTGCCTTTGGCGGTGTATAGCAGGCTGGCATTCGTGGTGGCGTATTTCGGCCCGAACGTGTCCGTGCAGGTCGAGGGGAACAGCGAGAAAATCTCTCCCCAGGTGAAAAAGATCAGTCCGAAGCACACCACGAAAGCCCAGGGCGAGTGTCCGAACAGGACCACTGCCCCATAGCTGGCGGCACCGAGCGCGAACGCCACCCCCATGGTCTTTTCACGCCCGATGCGATCCGACACCGCGCCGAAGAACGGCCGCGCGAGGCCATTCATGACGTTATCGAACACGAGAGCTACGCTCAGTACCGTGCCGCCCAACAGGATCGGCTTATCGGAAATGCCGTAATCCCAGGCGATCGTTCCAAGCTGTGCCGTCGCCATCAGCCCGCTCGCGGACACGCCGATGAACATCAGATACAGCAGCCAGAACACCGGCGAGCCTAGCATCTCGGTCGCGGTGAAACTGCGCACGCTTTGCGCCAGCTCGCGGTTGGCCGGACGGGCCAACACGGCCGGCCGCTCCGGCCCGCGTAAAACGCCGGCAACCACCAGCAACACGAGACCCTGGCCGAGTCCGAACCACAGGAACGCGGTGTCATAGCCGGCCGCGGCGATGGTCATGCGGATCGGGATCACGGTAAGGGCGGCGCCAGCGCCAAACCCGGCGGCCGTCAGACCCACCGCGAAGCCGCGCCGATCCGGGAACCACTTCACCGCGTTACCGACGCAAGTGGCGTAGATCGCACCGGCCCCGGTTCCGGATACCGCGGCACCGAAATAGAGCAGCGACAGGGAGTCTGCATAGGCGTTGACGACCCATCCGGTGCCCACCAGCAAACCTCCGGCGGCGATCATCACCCGCGGGCCGGCCTTGGGTCCCAGGCGATCCACGATGCTGCCGGCCACCGGCGTTAGCCATGTTTCGGTCGCGATGAAGATGGTGAACGCCCACTGAATCTCCGGGAAGCTCCAGCCCCGGGTCACATGCATGGGATCAACGAACAGGGTCCAGGCATATTACAGATTGGCGATCAAAGCCATGCACAGCACGCCCAGCCACAGTTGCACCCAGCGTCCGGCCGGAGCGGGCGCTATAGATCGATTATCAGACAACAAAGGCCTCCCTGTTTATCATTAGACGTGCGTTGGGCCCGCCTGAAAAATTTGTCCGGACGATCCCGGTTGTTTTCGCAGCATCGGCTTACCTGTTTTGGAATTGTTCCGAAAGTGGCAAATTGCTGTTTTTAGCTTGACAGTCACTCTTATCGCGAACCGCTTTGCCGGCATTGTCCGCGATCAGCGGGTCGGGCAGTGCTTTCCGGAGAAACGACCGGCTGTAACATCGGTTTGCATTTACGCGTGACACAACAGTATGCGCAGTCCGCGGTGATTAACCGCCGGCTGCTACTTTAAACAGAATCGCCCGAAAATAATTTTATCATAAGTCAGCATTTGGTCGTCCGGCGCCCAAAACAGGATCAAACGCCGAATTTAGGATGACGAGTGAAACCGTTCTCCGCGGTTTGAGAAACCCCGCACGTTAGACGTCGAAACGCGATGCCAGTTTCGGCAGCGGCCTTGCGGATCATTGCACATGATATCATTTTTGATCACAACGCCGTCAATTTCGGTTTATTTTCTTATTCCTCTTTATTTATTATGAGGCAATGATGTCAATCCAGTCAGGCAAATAATCACAGTTCGGCCTTTTCCGATCATTGGCCGGTTGCCGATTGTCGATTGCCGATGGCGGCATGTGCCGGGGCAGGCTATTCAGTGCCCGATGTTGATCAAGGAGAATCCGATGCGTCGTCTCGTGGGTGCTATCACCGCACTGACCATTCTGTCCGCCCAACCGGTGCGGGCGGAGCGTCAATGCACGTCTGTCGCGGACCAGTCGGCGTTCGAGGTGCAGGCCTTGCGCAGCGAGTTGATGGTGCTGGCGACCGGCTGCCACGACGATGAGCGTTACAATGCCTTCATCCGGCGCTTTCAGGGCGACCTGCAAGCCAACGAACGCACGATCAACGCCTATTTCCAGCATCGCTATGGACGGATGGCGCAAACCGAACACGACCGGTTCGTGACCGACCTCGCCAATGCGATTTCGCACCAGGGCACCGACATTGGCGGCGACTTCTGTCCGCGCAACGGGATGATCTTTAACGAGGTTCTGGCGCTGACCGCCGTTTCCGAACTACCGGATTTCGCGGCCGGCAAGAATTTGGTGCCGGCGTCGGTGGAGATTTGCACGCCCATGCCATCCAGCGCCGCGACTGTGCGGAAGGCCGCGTCGGTGGCGGCGAAGAAGAAGTAATATCCGCGGCCGTTGCCATTGACGGCCTGCCGTTGCACGCCGTCATGGCCCTCCCCCGCTTGATCGGGGGAGGGCCATGACGATGAGGCGCACGAGTCGTGATCAACGGCGGTTGGCATAACCACCCGCGACGAACACGGCACAAAAAAGGGCGGGGACAATCCCCGCCCTTCGAATCCCGCCCGTTGAGGGACCGGTTAGTTGTTGTTCCGGTTGCCCAGAAGCTGCAGCAGCATCATGAACAGGTTGATGAAGTTCAGATACAGCGCCAAGGCATCGTAAACGCTACGCTTCGCGGCGCCGTCGGTGCCCTCGGCATAGGCATACTGCAGGTAGCTGCTCTTGATCCGCTGCGTGTCGTAGGCAGTCAGGCCGGTGAAGACGATGACGCCCACGATGCTGAGCGCGAATTGGAGCGCACTGCTCTGGAAGAACATGTTCACCAGGCTGGCGATGATGATCCCGAACAGGCCCATCATCATGAAACTGCCCATACGGGACAGGTCGGCCTTGGTGGTATAGCCATACAGGCTGGTCGCGGCGAACGTCGCGGAGGTGATGAAGAACACCCGCACGATCGACTCACTGGTGTACACCAGGAAGATGCTGACCAGGCTGGCTCCCATCGCGCCGCAGAACACCCAGAACAGGCTCTGCGCGGCGGATGTCGATAGCTTGTTCACGCCCAGAGACAACACCAGCACGAACGCCAATGGTGCGAACATCGCGATCATCGCGAGGCCGGTCGCGTGATGCTGGAAGCCGAACGGGGTCGGCACCAGCGGGTAGAAGGCGTTGATCAGGCTGGTGTTGGCGATCGCATAAGCGACCGCTCCGGTCACCAGCAGGCCGGACGCCATCCAGTTGTAAACCCGTAGCATGTAAGCCCGTAGCCCGGCGTCGAAGACAGCCGTGGTAGCGGCGGATGCCTGTGGGTAGGCCCCGAATTGCGGACTGTAAGCCATGGTTCCTTGTTTCCTTTCGAGCGCAAGCTCGCGTTGATTATACCCGATTGCTCTGCCCTTAGATAGCAGGGGGAAGAAACCCAACCAGGCCGGTTTGCGTTTGGTCCGTCAGCGGGGCCGGACGGAAACCATTCAGCTGCGCTACTCGTTCCTCAGGAGTGACGCCGGCCTAGCCCGCAGAGCCGCTGCTGTTCCAGCATACCCGAACAGCAGCATAAGTGCGAGTGCTCCCGCAAGGGTGTAAATAAGCGTGAGCGGCAGGAAAATCCAGTCTGTGTGCAGAATGTAATGTGCCACGCCATAGCTGGCAGCCGACCCGACCGCAGCGGCGATCACGCCCGCGACAAGGCCAAGCAGGCCGAACTCCGTCAGCCATGCGGCTCGGATTTGGGCGCGGGTGGCGCCGAGGGTCCGCAGGATGACGGCTTCGCGGACACGCCGGCGCTGACCGGCGGCAACCGCCCCGATCAGGACGAAGGTGCCAGCGAGCAGGGTCAGCGCGCCCGTCACGGTCAGGGCGGCGGCGACCTGACCGAGCAAATCGGAGATGGCGGACAGCACGTCCGCTACTCTGATGCCGGTGACATTGGGCAGTGCGTCGGTGACGGCGCGCAGCAATGCCCCCTGCCCCGCATCCGCGATCCGAACCGTCGCGATGTGGGTGTGAGGTGCGTGCGCCAGCAGACCGGGGCTGGCGACCATGAAGAAATTGATCGATAGCGACTGCCAGGCGATATTTCGAAAATTGGCGATCTTCAGGTCGATGTCGCGCCCGAGCACATTCACCCGAATGATGTCGCCGAGTGCCACGTGCCAGCCTTTGGCCAGAGCGGCATCGAACGACACGAGCGGCGGGCCGTCGTAATCGCGTGGCCACCAGGTGCCGGCGACGAGGCGGGTACCCTCGGGTGGCGTGGCGGCATAGGTCAGGCCGCGGTCGCCTTTCAGGGCCCAGGCGGTTTCCGGTGTGGTTTCGGCCTTATCGACGGGCACGCCTTTGATGGCGACGATCCGGACTCGCATGGACGGCACCTGATGCATGTCCTCGACGCCGGGTTGGGCACGCACCACGGCCTCGAATTGCGGAAGTTGGTCGTTCTGGATGTCGATGAAGAAGAAGCTGGGGGCGTTGCCGGGCAGTTGCTCCTGGATCTGATGCTGCATGTTGCCCTGGATCAGCGCGACCGCCGCCAGCGTTGACAGTCCCAGACCGGCCGACAGCAACAGCAACGGCGTGGACGTGCCGGGACGGTACAGGTTGCCGATGCCCAGGCGGATCGAGGGAAACCGGGAAGCCGGCGCCAGCCGCGCGAGGCGCATCACCATCGATCCGCCTGCTCGGAACAGCACCAGTGTCAGTCCGGCGGCGATGCAGAAATACAGTGCGAAGGACCGATCCGCGGCGGTTGCGACAGTCAAACCGATCAGAGCCAGCGCCAGTCCGGCGTTCACCGCGATCAGGGCGGCGGACGGCCGCGTCGCCTCCGGCATCAAACCGTCGCGGAACAGGGCACCACCCGGAATCCTCGCCGCCCGGCCCAACGGCCACAGGGCGAAACAGAGCGCGATCAAAAGGCCGTATGTGGCGGCCAGCAGCAGCGGGCCTGGATAGAGTCCGAGAACAGGCGGCACCGGCAGGATGCCGGCCAAAAAGCGGGCACCCAGTAGCGGGACGATCGCACCCGCCGCGACCCCCAATGCGATCCCGGCGGCCGCGAGTGTCAAAACCTGGATCAGGCACACGGCGAAGACCAGACCAGCAGACGCGCCAAGGCAGCGGAGAATGGCGATCGTTTTGGCCCTCGCATCGAGCCAGGCTCGCACGCCATTGGCGACGCCGATGCCGCCGACGAGCAGCGAGGTCAGGCCGACCAGCGACAGAAAGGTCGCCGTCTGGTCGATGAAGCGGCCGACTGCCGGGGCGGCCTCGGACGGGTCACGGATGCGCCAGCCCTGGTTGGGAAACGCCGTCCGGATGTCGCGGATGGTTGCCGAAGGGTCGGGTGTGGTGACACGGATCGCGTAGCGGATCATGGCGCCAGGCGCGATCAACCCGCTGGAGGGCAACGCCTCGGCGGAGATCAGCACGCGGGGTCCCATGATCGAGGCGGTGGCGACGCGATCCGGTTCGGCTGTCAGCGTGCCGGCCACACGGACGGTCGCGGTGCCAAGCCGGGCTTTGTCGCCGGGATGCAGTCCGAGACGGTCAAGCACGACCTGTTCGGCCAGTATCCCGTATGCGCCGTCTTTTAGCCCGAGCGCCTCGGGCAATGGCTGCGATGGTTCGCTGGTGGCGTTACCGACCAAAGGCCAGCGGGAATCCACGGCTTTTAGCTCGACCAACTGCCTTTCACCGGATGCGGCGACCAGCATGGAGCGCATCTGGACGACATCGGACTCGGCGGCGCCTCGGGCGTGCAGCCAGTCGCGCAGTTGGTCCGGAAGGGGTTGCGAGCCGCCATCGACCTCCAGGTCGCCGCCCAACAAGGCGCGGCCGTCGGCCGCCAGACCGGCATTGACGGCGGAGCGTAACGTGCCGACGGCAGCGATGACGCCGACGCCGAGGGCGAGGCACATCAGGACGATCCACAAGCCTCGGACGCCGCCGCGTAGTTCGCGACGGGCAATGGTCAGGGCAAGGATCATGGGGCGGGGCCGCTGGCGGCCTCAGCCCGTTGCCAATCGACGGTGGCGATCACGGGGCGACAGGCGCTCAGGCCAGCAAGAAAGTAGAATTTTACCACGGAGAAAGTCTGAGGATCACGGAGGGCCAGGGAGACGATAAAGGACGATACTTCACGCCCTGCGAGCCTGGTATGCCCGATATCGATCAGGGCTGAGCCACACTGGACTATGTCAGGGAATTTTGTTGATAATCGGTCTGGACGCTGTTCGGATGAAAATCGGAGCACGATCACTGAGGGAACTGAACCAACATGGAGTTGCACGGCCCGCCACGCTTTTCGGCTCCGTGGTCCTCCGTGGTTCTCGGTGTTCTCCGTGGTAAAATGCTTCCGGCTTCCTTGCTTTGATGTGCACCCAACCAGATCCCGCGTGGCCAGAGACGCCAGCCGCCGTTGAAGTTGACGTGCTGCCATTCCACATCCGTCATAGCCCGGCTCGTCCCGGCCACCTGTGACTCGACGGTGCCGCAACAGGCGGCTCGGACAAGCCGGGCCATGACGATGAGGGGCGAAAGTCGGCCTCAGTGGCCGCTGGTATGGCATCGATCCCGAACCCGATAATGCGGACGGGATCATACCCCCACGACCTCGTTCACCCGGCCGTCTGCCATATGCACCTGCCGGTCGCAGCGAGCGGCCAGATCGCGGTCATGCGTGATCAACAGCAGCGTCGTGCCCATGCGCTGCCGCAGCGCGAACAGCAGATCGATCACCGCCTCCCCGGTTGCGTGATCCAGATTGCCCGTGGGTTCGTCGGCCAGCAGCAAGGCCGGCTCCGGCGCGAAGGCGCGCGCCAGGGCGGTGCGTTGTTGCTCGCCGCCGGACAATTGGCCGGGCAGATGGGTCAGGCGATGGCTCAGGCCAACCGCGTCCAGAGCCGCCCGGGCACGCACATCGGCGTCGCGGACACCCGCCAGTTCCAGGGGGATCGAGACGTTTTCCAGCGCCGTCATGGTTGGAATCAGGTGAAAGGACTGGAACACGATGCCGACTTTCTCCCGGCGCAGTCTCGCCAGCGCGTCCTCGTTCAGGCGCGTGATCTCCTGCCCGTCCAGCGCAACGCTACCCGATGTCGCGCGTTCCAAACCCGCCAGCACCATCAGCAGACTGGTCTTACCCGACCCGGATGGACCAACCAGACCCACCACCTCCCCCTTGTCGATATCAACATCGACCCCACGCAATATGTTGACCGGCCCGGCGGCGGACGGCACGGTCAGATACAGGTCCCTGATCCGCACGAGCGGTGTGATCGGTTCGATGAGCGGAGAGAGCGGTATGGCATCCATGGACCCCGTATATTGTGATCCGGGTCGTTCGCGTAAGGGCTGGTATGGGATTGCAATGGTGTTAGCCGTTACCGTAGCGACGCTCTCGGCCCCCCGGGCTTCCCCACCGCGGCTCCTGGTATTGGGGGATTCCCTCACCGCCGGTTACGGACTCACGCACGACGACGGGTTCGAGGTCCGGTTGCAAAAGGCGTTGGCCGCGAGCGGGCACGATGTGACGATTATCGATGGCGCTGTTTCGGGTGACACCAGCGCGGGCGGACGCGCAAGACTGGACTGGACGCTGGGCGATGGCGGGGCGGACGCGGCGATCGTTGAACTGGGTGCCAACGACGGCCTGCGTGGCGTGGACCCCAAGGACATGGAGGCGAATCTGACCGCCATCCTGGACACCCTGGCCGCTCGGCATATCCCGGTACTGCTCACCGGCATGTTCGCCCCGCCGAACCTGGGGCCGGATTACCAAACCGCGTTTCGCGCGGTGTTCGACCGTCTCGGAAAACGTCCCGGCGTGCTGTATGATCCGTTCTTTCTGGAGGATGTGGCGATGCATCCCGATCTGATCCAGGCGGATGGTCTGCATCCGAATCCCGAGGGCGTGAAGGTCGAGGTTGCGCGACTCCTGCCCATGGTGAAACAGTTGCTGGCCGAGACCCATCCCGCATGAGGTGACAGCATGAGACTCTTTGTTGCCCTCGATCTGCCCTGGACGCTGCGGGACCGGCTGTCGGCGCTGGCCAGCTTCGGTCTGCCGGGCGCGCGGTGGGTGCCGCCGGAAAACTACCACATGACGCTGCGGTTCATCGGCGAGACGCCCGGCCATCGTGCCGAGGATATCGACACGGCGTTGATGGGACTGCGTGCGAAACGGTTTTCGGTGATGCTGGCCGGGGTCGGCACGTTCTCCAAGGGCGGGCGGAGCACCGCGCTGTGGGTGGGCGTGGAACGCAACCCGCAACTGGAGCATCTGCAAAACAAGATCGAAACGGCACTGCAACGCTGTGGCCTGGAACCGGAGCGCCGCCGCTTTCAGCCGCACATCACGCTGGCGCGGCTGGACAACGCGCCGGAGGTGAAACTGGCGGGGTTCGTGCAGACTCACAACCTGTTCCGAGCGGACCCGGTGCCGATGGAGCACTTCACGCTGTTCAGCTCGCAGTTGGGGAAAGAGGCTTCGGTTTATACGCCGGAAGTGGAATACGCTTTGGCCTGAGACGCGTTATCGCGGCTGCCGCGCCCGGGCGGGCACCAGTCACGCCACCAATGGCAACAGGGCGATGTATGTGCCCAACAAGCCCAGGATGATGCCAACAGCCTTGAGATAAGATCGCATGGTAGCCTCCATCTGCATGGCGGCGAACATGCCTGCCTCGGGGGGCCGGCGCTGTGTCGCGGGTCACAGAAGGACGCTAATTTTTCCAGGTGGCAGCGGCGGGGAGATAGCAGGGTAAGATTGTGGCAGCGTCCTGCCTGCTGTTTTCAGCCATATCGAGCCATAGCAATCTACCCGGCGACAGAATCCCATGCCGGGGCGAACGGAGGGTTGACGCAGCGAAGCGACTTCGGCAGCGCCGCGATCGCCGCCCGATCCGCATCGTCCAGCCGTAGCTTTGCCGCTTCGAGGTTCGCGCGTTGGCTGTCCGGCCGAGCGGCTTTCGGAATGACCGCCACGTTTGGTTGATCCAGCAGCCAAGCCAGCGCGATCTGCGCGGCAGTGGCTCCGTAGCGGCGTCCGATCCGCGCCAATGTTTCGTTTTCGGCCAATTTCCCCTGTGCGAGCGGCACGTGTGCGATCACAGAAAGTCCGTGCGCGTGCATGTAATTCAGGATCGGGGACTGGTCGATCATCGCATGGTACTCGATTTGATTACAGACGATCGGTGCCTGAACCTCCTCGATCGCCTGCCGCAGGTGCGCGACGGTGCAGTTGGCGACACCGATTTGCCGCACCAGCCCGGCCTGCTTCAGCTCCATCAGCGTTTCCAGGGCGGCTGGCAGGTTCGTGCCGGGACGAGGCCAATGCAGCATGTATAGATCGAGATAATCCGTCCTCAACAACTGTAGGCTTTCAGCGCAGGCGGCGCGGAATTCATCGGGAGTCTGGATGCTGTGATGCCCTTTGCTGGTCAGATGGAAATCACCGCGTGCGACACCAGACGCGACCCAGCCATTGCCGACCGCGTCCTGGTTGCCGTACATCTGTCCGGTGTCGAGGTGGCGGTAGCCAAGCTCCAGCGCCGATTCCACGGCGGCCTGGCAAGCAGCCCCCGTCATCCGGAAGGTGCCGAGACCCAGTCGGGGCATGCGCAAGCCATGTGCGGTGATCATGCCACGCCCTCGGCCACGACCTGTTCGGCGAGGCTGTTGTCCACGCATGCCTCGAACGGAACGTCTCGCTTCAGCGCGCCACCGGAACGCATCGCGGCGGCGAGGCTATGGAAGCCCTCGGGCCGGGTGACCGGATCGGGTCCGTACAGATCCAACGCGCGATACCGGTCGATCGCGGCCGCATAGATGGCGGGCGGCACATCGGAAAAATATGACGCCAGAGCGCGCTGGATTTCCACCCCGGGAGTCGCCCTGATCCAGCGCAGCGTCCGATACATCGCCCTTACCATCGCCAGCAATTCGTCTCGCTTTCGGTCGATAACCGACCGCCGCGTCACCAGGGTCGTATAGGCCGTCAGGCCCCGGTTGGCGGCGGCATACCACAGGTGCCCGACGCCCGAGGCCAGAAGCGCCTCCGCATAGGGTTGAAACACCTGCACGGCATCGAGACGCCCCTCGCGCAGGGCTTCAGCGTTCGCGGCCATCGTCCCATCGGTGACCCGTTGAACCGCCGCCGGGTCGGCACCGTCGCGGCGGATGTCATCCTGCAGGCACAGCCAGGGGGTCGGCACTTCGGACACCGTGCCCAACCGGACGGTTGTCAGGTCGGCCGCCCGAAAGGACGGCCGGGGTTCGCGCCCGATCACGAAGAACGGGTCGCGCGCCACCACATCGCAGAAACACACGACCTCCGACGCGGGGTCGGCATCATGTGCCAGCAGAACGCGCAACGGACCACCCCACATCACTTCGACCTCCCCGGACCGCAAGGCCTCGGCGGTGCGGGCCGGGTCAGAGGACGACCGCAATTCGACCTCGACGCCCTCCTTCGCATACGCGCCGATGGCATGGGCGGCGTAGAACGGAGTGTAGAACAGGGCACGAAAATTCTCGGACAACGTGATCATGCGAGGTCCCTCGAACGACTGGAACCGGCACGATGCACCAGCTCTGGCTTCGACAACAGGTGCCGGCGAGGCGATAAGGAGTATTTTAGATATTGCTTTCAGGACGCGCCAAGCTTAAGGTGTATCCACGATACATCTTGGTGCCATCATGAACGTAGCCACGAAAATCTTCTTCCTTCCCGGCGATCTGGTTTCCGATCTGATCGGAGCAACCAAAGCGGACGACCGGATGATGATCCGGATGTTCGTCGATATGCTGTTCTGGAGTTGCGTCGTCGTCATCGGTGCCTGGATGGTGTTCCGATGAGCACGCGCCACGACTCAATAACGGAAGCAACGATCCGCTGCCTGATCGATGCCTTCTACGCTCGCGTTCGCAACGATCCGGCGCTGGGTCCGGTTTTCGCCAATGCCATTGCGGATGCCGCGTGGCCGGGCCATCTACAAAAGATGTACGCGTTTTGGTCCTCGGTGATGCTCACCAGCGGCCATTATAAGGGAAACCCGGTCGCCGTTCATCACCACGTCGCCGGTATCGCACCGCCGCTGTTCGGCAATTGGCTAGATCTGTTCGAAGAAGTCGCCACAGAGATCTTCGTTCCCGATATCTCGAATCGTTTCTTACAAGCCACTCGGCGTATCGCGGAAAGCCTGAAACTGGCACTGTTTTTTCGACCGGATCAGCCATGGCCCGATGATCTGCGTCAACGGCCCGGGGGCAGCGCGTCATGCGCCTGACCACCTTCAGCGACTATACGTTGCGAACTTTGATCTATCTGGCATTACGCCCGGACCGGTTATCCACGATTGAGGACATCTCAGTTGCGTACGGCATCTCCGCCAACCATCTGACGAAAGTGGTGTACCAGGCCGCACAGGCCGGAGACGTCCTGACGTTACGTGGTCAGCACGGCGGCTTGCGCCTGGCCCGAGCGCCGGAGGATATCAATATTGGCGCGGTCCTGCGGAGGACGGAGCCGGACTGGGATGTCGCGATGTGCTTTGGCTCCGACAAAGCCTGCGCGATCCAACCAGCCTGTGTTCTGCAATCCGCATTGGGAGAAGCGCTGGCGGCCTTCCTTGCTGTGATGGATCGAAAGACGCTGGCGGATATGGTTCTGCCCAAGCGGCAACTCTCGGCATTGTTACGGTTTCAGGATCAGGGAGCATCCGCATGACCTTCGACCCGGACCAGTTTGCCATCGAACTGTTGAACGCAATGCCCGACGCGGTCGTCTATGCCGATGCGGCTGGCCGGATCAGGTTCTGGAACGAGGGTGCCGAACGGATCTTCGGTTTCCAAAAAGCCGAGGCGCTGGGCCAATCGCTCGATATCATCGTGCCGGAGACATTGCGTGGCCGGCATTGGGACGGATACACGAAGACCATGGAGTCCGGCGTAACCCGTTTCGGTAGCGGAGACCTTCTCTCGGTGCCGGCCATCCGCAAGGACGGCTCCCGCCTGTCCATCGAATTCACCATCGTTCCATTTCATGATGATGCCGGCCGCATCGCCGGGATCGCCGCCATTTTGCGAGACGTCACCGCGCGGTTTGAGGAAATGAAGGCACTGCGCAACCGGGCGCGCGGCTGATCGGCTTGCGGGAAACGCGGCGATGCGGCAGGGATTGCTCCGGTCAACGGAGGAAATACCATGCGCGTGGTGCTGATTGGCGTGTCTCACTGGCATACACCGTTCTTTCTTGATCCGTGCCTGGAGATCCAAGGCGTCACCATCGTCGGCATCAGCGATGCGGACCTGTCCCGCGCCGAACCCGCCGCTGCCAAGGCAGAATGCAAAGCGTTCACCGACTATCGGGAGATGTGTGCGGTCCTCAAACCCGACTTCGCGTTCGCCCTCGCTCGGCACTCCGACATGGCCGAACTGGCGCGCTTCCTGATCGATCAGCGCATTCCGTTTGCCATGGAGAAACCATGCGCGATTAACGCGACCGAGGCCGCCGATATTGCCGCCCGCGCAGAGGCCGCCGGGTTGTTCGTGGCCGTGCCCTATGTGATCCGCTACAGCCCATTAGTCGAAACGATCCTGTCGATGAACGAACCCGTGCAATACACGATGTTCAAGTTCATCGGCGGCATGGTCGATCGTTACCATCAGCAGAAGGTCGAGTGGGTGATCGACCGCAAGACCTCCGGCGGCGGTCCGTTGCTGAACCTTGGCGTGCATTTCATGGATTTGTGCCGTGTGTTGCTGCAAGGCGCCGAGTTGACCGTTACCGGGGCGATGATGTCGAACCGCAACGCCCATCTGACCATCGAGGACCACGCCGTTGTGCTGATGCAGGGCGGCGGTGCGAGTTGCATGGTCGAAACGGGGTATCTGTATCCGGCGCCAAACTCGGTATTCGATTTGCATTATTCTATCCGCACGGAGAATCATTACTTCGCGGCGCGCGACGACAGCACGCTGGAGATCGTCAGCAACGACCGCCAGCGGACGATCGTGCCGATGAAACTGACCAATGTGCATTTCTACACGACGTTCGTGCGCGACACGTTGCAGCGGTTGAAGGACGGCCGGAAACCGATCGCCGACCTGACCGACAACGCGGCGGCGGTGGCGTTGGTGGAGGCAGCTTACGCGATGTCGCCGCTGGGGTAGCGAAACCCGGCACTCAGGCGGTGAGCCAGCGCAGACCGACGCTTTGACGGACCCGGTCCAGTCTGGCGACCACACCATCCAGGCCCCAGACATGGCCGGCGCGCCTGACGATGAGAAGTCCCAGCGCCAGCGCAATGATCACATGTTCGTCGATCAGCAGGTTGTTGACGTTATCGATATACGGAAAGTCCATATGGCCCGTCCAATACAGCAGCATCAGCAGGATCGCGAATGGGGCGCTTGCCCGGACCATGAGACCGGAGATCAGCGACAATCCGATCAGAAGATGTCCATATTCGACGCAGAATGAAATCACCGGCAGCCACGCGGAGCGCGGGAGACCGCCGTAAACCGAATGAAATGTCTTGGTACGGGACAGGAAGCCCGCGACATAACCACTGTCGCCAAAATGATTGATGGCAGCCCACAAAAACAGCCACCCCAGTGACAGCCGCAATACAAAAATCAGCGTCCGCTCCGCCTTGGAGCCCTGGTCAACATCCGGCACAGTCGTTGTCCTTCCGGCAAGCCAGCCCCCACCGGTCTGGCGAAATGATATCACCGGGGTCGGATTGCATTGGCATTGATCCTCGTCAACCTCTTTCCGGGGGGCCGTCCTTAACTAACCCAGCATGCCCAGGAATATCTGCAACGCTGGCACCACGACCTCCGGCGCATCCTCCTGGATGTAGTGCCCTGCCCCCGGCACCTGGATCACCGGCGCATTCGGCCAAAGCCCGGCAAAATCCGCCAACGCCAGGGCAGGTGGAATCGCCCGGTCGAGCATGCCCTCGATCATCAGCGCCGGTTTGTCCCGCAACGCCGCCACGCCGGGCGCACCCGCGCGCACAAAATCCCGGATGCGTCCCAGCGCCACATCCAACGGAAAACCGAGCGCCCCGATGCAGTCCGCGGGGGTTGGGAAGGCGGCGCCGTAGGCTCGGATGAACGTCGGCGTGACCCGGTCCAGACGCTCCAACCCGACGATCTGCATCACCGACAGGATGGTGGACCCGAGTTGCGACAGCACCGCCTCCGTCCGCCCGGTCGGCAGGCCGTCTCGGATCCAGCGGAACCAGGGCGTTTCGACAGGGTTTGGCAGGTCGCGCCGCCCGGCGGAGCCGTAGCCGACGACCGTGTTCATCAGCACGAGGCTGTGAATGCGTTCCGGATGCCGCACCGCGTAGCCGACGCCGATCGGACCGCCCCAGTCCTGCATCACCAAGGTGATGTCGCGCAGGTCCAAAGCCTCGATCAGAGCGGTCAGATTCTCGACGTGGGTCCGCAGTGTGTAATTGCGGTCCGGCGGAGTCTCGCTTTTGCCGAACCCCATATGATCCGGGACGATCACCCGGTGAGTCGCGGCCAGAGCCGGAATGAACGCGCGCCAGATATAGCCCCAGGTCGGCTGGCCGTGCAGCAGCAGGACCGGACGGCCGGAACCTTCATCCACATAGTGTTGGCGAAACCCGGCGGCCTCGCAGAACCGCGGCATGAATGGCCAGGTGCCGTCGAAATTTTCGTCAGCCGGTATCATCGTTGTCGCCTCCCGTTGTTGCGGTCAGTGTGCCGCCGCCCGGCCATTGGGGAAAGACCCCGGCATCCCGGCAACAGAGACTCGGTTACACCCGCCCGGACATGCCCGCGATCACCACGGCCGCCCGGTCGCCAAATCGCCGCGGCATCGCCACCGCCGGCCACGCCGCCAGATCCCGGCGCGCCAGCACAGCCGGTAAGGCCGCGGCCACGAATGCACGCGGCACCCGGCCGGCCGCTGCGAGCAATGCCCTTCCTTCGTGCACGACGTCGTCGAGCACCGCCCGTCCCGCCACCGAACCGGGGTCGTCGATAAACGCCTCTGGCGACAGGCCATGCCGAACCAGTAAGTCCCGGGGCAACAGACAGGTGCCCTGCCCAGCCAACACGCCGGTTGCCCGCAGCACACCGGCCGCACCATACGCGGCCCCGTAGAGGCGGAAAGCTTCCGGCTCCGGTGAGCCCAACGCCGATGCGGCGGCGACGGCAAGGCCACCCGCCCCGGTCAGCAGCCATGCGCGCCAATCGGCTGTTGTCTCGAACTCCCCATAAACCTCGGTTTCGCGGGCTTCGATCAACGGCAGCAGGTGGGCCGGGTTCAACCCACCGGCCGCGATGGCCCCGGACAGCGGAGTCGCCACCTCGTGCCGCTTGATCTCGCCCTCCACCACTTCCCGCCACCATTGCAGCCGGATCAGCGCCAGCGGCGGCTCGCTGGCGACCTCACGCGCTCGGGCCAGTTCGTGATTAAACGCATACAGCGTCAGCAACACATCGCGCCGGTCGGGCGCGGCGAACAGGGCGGTTAGAAACCTGTCAGGGTCGTGGCGGCGAACCAGGGCGGCAATTGAGTCGTTCATGGGCGGGAGGTGACGCGGTTCGCCGGCCGATGCAAGACACCCCGCTTCGTTGATCCCTATGGGGCCCCCAGGGTTGACGACCCGCCGGGCTGGCCATAGCTAACGGTGTGTTCCCGCGCGCGTCCGCGTCGCTTCGCCACAACTGCAATCTGGAGGAATCCCATGGCTTTCGAACTGCCGACACTTCCGTATTCCAAGACCGCCCTCGGGGCGAAAGGCATGTGCGAGGAAACCCTCGACCTGCATCACGGCAAGCATCACCAGGCCTATGTCACCGCGCTGAACGGTTTCGTCGAGAAGGACGCCTCGCTTCAGGGCAAGTCACTGGAAGAGATCGTGAAGTCCACCGCCGCCGCTGGTGGTCCGGTGTTCAACAATGCCGGCCAGCATTGGAACCACATCGTATTCTGGGAATGCATGAGCCCGAACGGCGGCAAGATCCCGACCAAGCTGGAAGCGAAGATCAACGAAGACCTTGGTGGCGTGCAGAAGTTCAAGGACGACTTCAAGGCCGCCGGCATCAGCCAGTTCGGTTCGGGCTGGGCGTGGCTGGTTCTCGGCACCGACGGCAAGCTGAAGGTGACAAAGACCCCGAACGGATCGAACCCGCTCGCCACCGGCGAGGGCAAGGTTCTGCTGGGCTGCGACGTGTGGGAACATGCGTATTACCTGGACTTCCGCAATGTTCGCCCGAACTACCTGCAAAACTGGCTGGATAACCTGGCCAACTACGAATACGCCGAAGCGCAACTGTAATTGCGCTGGTCTCGGGCGGGGTTGGTCCCTGCCCGGGATGCCTTTCCGGTGACTGCCTTGTCCCGGTCGTCAGGTCGCGGCATGTGTCTAAACACAATTCGGCGCATAACCCTTGTTTTCAGCCTGGCCCCGAGCTAATTGTCTTTTGCGCCGAGGCCCGGTCCGCTCTGGCGGGGACGTTAGCTTTCAGGGGGTGGGATACGCGGAACGCCGTCGCGATCCTGCCAGCATGAAGGCCCCTCAGACCTTTTCGCGCTATTTTACTCCCCGGGACTTGAACATCGTCAGGAACGCTATTGGGGTCCGTCTGACCCTGGCCTCAAGAACGACTTGATATCGCACGCGGCCGATGAATTTTGTCACCACGACCCGGGAACCGCCGCGACTGCCGCTCTCGCTGTCCATGACGGTGTCCGGGTTGCCAACAATCCGAGCCAGACAGCGGTAATCGTCGCGATCGACAGCAAGCTGTCCACGATCATGACGAACTCAGTCACGTCTAATCCTGCCTTCAGTCGCACGATATCCTCCCGTTCACCGGGCTGAACCCGGCGGAACGCATTGTTGTAACGGGCTGCGTGCGTTACCGGGCCAATAACGTGGACCCTCGGCCGATCCCCGCAGGGCGCGTCAAGGAACTGTCGCAACGCGCGCGACGCTTCAGCATACCGGCGCTCTTCGGCCGACCCACTCTTCCAATCACCCACAGATTGCTCCGGACGCGCATTACGGCCGGAACGATAACACGCCAGATGTTAAGAAACGGTTTACGTGGTTGCTGAATTTACTTCCGCATTGACTGCCTTCGCGGACAGAAAGCCCTGCCTCATGCGGCAACCCGCTTCATGGACTCGATGTCCTTCGGCGTGTCCGACCGGAAATCGTCCGGCAACCCGCCGGCGAGGCAAACGCCAGCGGGCACTCCGCCGGAAGCGATCGCACCGCAGCCATCGGCGCCGGTTCGATCCGGTACTCAATTCAGGGCGGATCGCGGTGGGGCGTTTCCAATATCTGGCATCGCGATTCGGTTGGCGATCACATCAGAGGCAGGCCGATTCGTGAACGGGCTGCCCCTCGTCCCTGCCTCTTCCAGCTTTGGTTTCCGCTCGGTTCCGCGCAGCCCCCGAAACGCATCGCATACGTCATCCCGGCAGGAACGATGCAGCGCCAGCGCCGCTTCCCGCAAACTCCGGACACATAGAAACTCACGACAAACCCATTGCCAAACCCCCAAAATAAACTATTTGTGCCGTAATAACAGGCCGTCACCATAACTGGATGGCCACAGGGAGAGAGCGACGAATGGCGAGCACGACCGTATCCAGCGGATTGTCTGACAGCGACCACAGCAAGCAACTGCGCAAAGCCGTGATCGCCGCGACGGTCGGCACCACCATCGAGTGGTACGACTTCTTTATCTACGGAACCGCCGCCGGGTTGGTCTTCCCCAAACTGTTCTTCCCGAATCAGTCTCCGCTGATGGGCGCGCTGGCCGCATTCAGCACCTACTTCATCGGCTTCGTTGGCCGCCCGATCGGCGCCGCGATCTTCGGGCATTGGGGTGATCGCATTGGCCGCAAGGCGACACTGATCTCAACGTTGCTGTTGATGGGCATCGCCACCTTCCTGGTCGCGTTCGTTCCCGGGTATGATTCCATCGGTATCTGGGGTGCCGTCATCCTGACCGTGCTGCGCACCCTGCAAGGCATCGGCGTCGGCGGTGAATGGGGCGGATCGGTGCTGATCGCAATGGAATGGTCGAAGGGCCATAAAAACCGCGGGCTGGTAGCCTCGTGGCCACAGTTCGGCGTGCCGTGCGGCTTGTTCCTGTCGAACCTCGCGATTCTGGCATTCAGCGCCTGGTCGGGTTCGGAGTTCCTTAACTGGGGCTGGCGGGTGCCGTTCATGCTCAGCATCGTGCTGGTCGGCGTCGGCCTGTGGATCCGGATCGGCATCCTGGAAACGCCGGTTTTCAAGGAACTCGTTGAGAGCAAGAAGACCGAAAAGGCACCGGTGCTGGAAGCGATCAAGAAGCACCCGAAGGAAATCATCCTCTCCGCCCTGCTGCGGATGTCCGAGCAGGCACCGTTCTACATTTTCACTGCGTTTATCTTCACCTACGGCACCGGCACGCTGCATATGTCACGCGATCTGGTGCTGACGGCGGTGCTGGTGGCGTCGTGCGTGTCGTTCTTCACCATCCCGATCTCGGGCCACATCTCCGACCTGATCGGCCGGCGGAAGATGTACATGATTGGGGCGGCGGCAACCGGGATCTTCGGTTTCATCTATTTCACGATGCTGGGCAGCGGGTCGGTGACCCTGGTGTTCCTCGCCATCGTGCTGTCGCTGATCCCGCATGACATGCAGTACGGCCCGCAGGCCGCGCTGATCGCCGAGGCCTTCACCCCGCGCCTTCGTTACAGCGGAGCATCCATCGGCTACCAGCTCGCGTCCATCATCGCCGGCGGTCCTGCCCCGCTGATCGCGACGGCGCTGTTCGCGGCGTATCACAGTGGCTACGCGGTTGCGATCTACATCGCCGCCTGCGCGGTGGTCAGCCTGGTGGCGACCTGGATGATGCCGGACCACACCGGCAAAGACATCTCTGCCGAATACGACGCCTGAGACTGCCGCCTTGCGTTCCGGCCGGATCGACTTCCGGCCGGGTTGCGGAACGCGCTTGTGGTTGTATGGGAGAGGATTGCCCGACAACAACGGACCGACACGATGCCAAGTCTGCATGACCTGCGCGCCCAGCGCGCCAATCTTGAACACCTGATCGAGGCTCGCCAGCGCGCCCTCGGAGCCGATCACCCGGACCTCGCCGACGATCTGCGCGATCTGGGCCGCCTGTCGCACGAGCTGGGCGACATGATGGATGCGCAGGCGCAGTTACACCGAGCGCTGGCTCTGCATACCGAGACTTTTGGGGCGGACCATCCGGAAGCCGCCACCGACGTCAACCATATCGGCCTGATCCTGCACGATCTGGGCGACCTGGACGGGGCCCATGCCGCGTTCGAACGCGCCCTGGCGATCGATGAGGCGGCGCTCGGCCACGAGCATCCAAGCGTGGCCCGCGACGCCAACAACCTGGCCGGTGTGCTGAAAGATATGGGAGACGGTTTTTCCGCTCGGGAGGCCCTGAACTGGGCCCTGTCAATCTACATGAAGACGCTCGGGCCGGACCATCCGACGACGAAATCCGTAGCGCGCAACCGGGCCGGGCTGGACTAATACCAGTTCGCCCGTGATGCCCTGGGTTGTCCGGTCCAAGATGATGGGGCGGACTGGTGTAAGCCGGCCGGGATCACCTTCGCGTGGCCAACAGCCGCGCCAGCGAGGCCGCGCTGTCCATCTGTTCCGCCTCCATCACATGCGCGATGATCGCATCGACCTGAGCGGTATCGATGCGGCGCGACGCCAATTTGCGAAATTTTCCGATCACATCGTCAGCACTCGCGAATGAGTGCTCGCTGCCGCGCCCGGCCTCGACCGTTTCGTCCAGGGTGGTGCCGTCCTGAAGCGTGACGGTGACATGCACCATATGGCGAAAACGGGAGCCTCGGGCGGTGATCTCCGCGTCCTCGGCGACCGCGACCTTGGCCGCGATGCGCATCCGGTCCGGATCGGCAATCTTATCTTCGGTGAACTGATCGACGAACACGTCCCCGTCCAGCAGCAGCGTGGCCACGCAATACGGCAGGTTCAACTGGGCGGAGGTCATGCCCTGCGGCACATACGGCCAGCCGACGTGATCCATCGTCACGCGCGACCCGCGCACCAGCACTTTGGCCACATCCTCCGCCCCGAACGGATGCCGTTCCTGCATCTTTCGAATCGCGTCCAGAGTGGTGTGATTACTGCCGACGCACGAGTAGAATTTCAGCGCGATGCCCATCGTTTCGAATTTCGTGCCGAGGCCGGCCGTCAGTTTCGTGCGATCGAACCGGTCGGTCGAACGGGAGAACGTCGTGCAAAACCCGCCGTACTCGTTCTCGAACAGATCGACGATGCCGGTGAAGCCCCGTGCCGCCAGCAGCGCGCCATACAGGCCGCTTTGCGCCGATCGTCCGGCATGCATGCGCTTCACCATCGCGCCGAACTGCGCCGCCATCAGGCCCGCGGACTGGGTGCCGGTGATCCCCAGCGCGTGGACAACCTGATCGGCCGGCAGCTTCAGCGCAGCCGAGGCGCCGGCACAAGCGGAAAAGACGCCAACGGTGGCGCCGGAGTGCCAGCCTTGGCCGATGTGTTCGGGACCCATGCACATACCGACGCGCGGCCCGATTTCGTATCCGGCGACGCAGCCGGTCAGGAAGTCTCGGCCAGTCATGCCAGGGTTCATTTCGGCGATGGCAAGCACGGGCGGCAGGGTGACGGCACCGACATGCAGCACCCCAACGCGGTGGACGTCATCGAGTTCAAAACTCTGCACCAGCGTGCCGTTTACCAGCGCGGCGTGCGGCGCGGATAACTTCTTGCCGGTTCCCCAGACGGTGGTGCCGGTGGACGTGTCCACCGCTGACAACGTGTCCAGCAGGATCTGGCTCCACGGCAGATCGGCCCCGAAAATGGCACAGCCGAGGCTATCCAGGATCAGCAGTTTAATGCGGGCGATGACCTCGGGCGGGATATCGTCATAGCGCAGACCGGCTACGAAGTTGGCGATGCCCTGTGTATACTGGTTATCCGATGTCGCGTGCTGGTCCACGTTTCCGTCCAATCGTTTGCTGGTGCTTGCGTCATCAATACCGCGATCGGAGGTTGTTTCAAACGGGGCCTACTCTTCGGGGGTCATGCGGCCTTGAGAAGGTCGAGCAGTTTCTCGCTGACCGCCACGTAGTCCGCGCTTCGACCGGTTGCGGCGCTGACCGCGATTGCCGCGCGTTCGGCGGATTCATCCGGGTTTTGCGAGACCAATGCAGCACTTTCAGCAGCCAGGGCGGCACTCTCGGCAATCCAGGAGGCGCTTGCCGGCACGGCCTTCTCTGCCAGTAGCGCCGCGGTCCCGGCCAATGCCGCCGCACGTTGGGCAACGTCTGTATCGACCGGGCGACCTTCAGCCAGTGGCTGCAACACATCGGCGCATTGCCGCACCGCATCGGCGACGGCCGGATGGTCGAGATCCCCGGGGTGACCATCCGTCAAAATCCAATGCAGCAATTGCCATGCGACGCGGGACAGGTCTTTTCCCGGCTCTATGGATGACAGGAACCGCTCCGGCCAGGTCTTCGCCAGCCGGTTGGGCAACCCCTCGAAGATGACATCCTCCAACCATGCCAAAATCCGGGGAATGCCGAGTTCGGTTTCAAAATCGGCATGCGAGTCACCATGGATGGTGCAACCGACCGCGCAGCCTTTCCCGGCCTCCCAGTAGCGTCCCTTGATGATCTCGTCAGCTTCGGCATGGCCTTCCACCCGAGCGAGGTATTTGGCCTTGATCGCGGGATCGGAATGATAGGACAACATGCTGCATTCCTGTTGGTGAGAACTGGCGACGCACGCTTCCGGTCCGCGCCGCCCGGCATCGGGCACTCATCTTTTCGGTGACGCAACCCAGCGTTACCCGGGGCAGGCTTCCGGTCGGTGTGTGGCTGATGTAAACCCCCGCACTGCCAGACGTTACCACAATCGACGACCGCCCCTGAAGCCGGAGCCTGTATGACCGCCCCCTTTCCTGCCTCGGCCTTCGCGCCGGACGCGACGACGCCGTTGATCCTGGCGCTGCCCAAGGGGCGCATCCTGTCGGAATGCGGGCCTCTGCTGGCGCGCGCCGGCATCGTGCCGTCCCCCGACTACGCCGATGAGGACAGCCGCCGCCTGCGCTTCCCCACCGAGAATCCGCTGCTGGACGTGGTGCGTGTGCGCCCGTTCGATGTCGCCACCTTCGTCGCCTTCGGGGCCGCGCATATCGGCATTTGCGGCGCCGACGTGTTGATGGAGTTCGACTACCCCGAGGTTTACGCCCCCCTCGACCTGGGCATCGGCCGCTGCCGGGTCTCGGTCGCCGAACCGGTGGAGACCGCCGGCATGGACGATTCCTCCCGCTGGAGCCAGATCCGAGTCGCGTCCAAATACCCCAACATCGCCCGCCGCCACTATGCCAGCCGTGGCATCCACGCCGAGGTCGTGCATCTGAATGGCGCGATGGAATTGGCGCCTGGGCTGGGCCTGTGCCGGGTGATCGTCGATCTGGTGCAGACCGGGTCCACGCTGAAAGCCAACGGGCTGGTCGAAACCGAGGTTATTGCCCCGGTCACCAGCCGCCTGATCGTCAACCGCACGGCGCTGAAGACGCAGCCCGAGGCCGTCGGTGCCTGGATCGCGAAGTTCCGGGCGGCGTTGGAGGCGGCATGATCCGCCTTTCCGTCACCGACGCCGACTTCGAAACGCAGTTCATCGAACTGCTCGGTCAGGCGCGCGAGACCACCGAAACCGTCGATCGCGCGGTGTCCGACATCATCACCGCCGTCCGGGCGCGCGGCGATGCGGCGTTGATCGACTTCACCGCACGCTTCGACCGGCTGGTGTTGACGGCGGATCGGTTGCGTATCTCCACCACCGAGATCGATGCCGCGGTCGCCGCGATCCCGGCCGAACTGGCCGCCGCGCTGGACCTCGCCGCGACGCGGATCGAGGCGTTCCATCAGGCACAATTACCGCAGGACCTGCGGATGACCGACGCGGCCGGCGTCACCATGGGCATGCGCTGGAACGCGCTGGATGCCGTTGGATTATACGTTCCCGGCGGTAAGGCGGCGTATCCGTCCTCCGTTCTGATGAACGCCATCCCGGCGCGCGCGGCCGGTGTGTCGCGGATCGCCATGTGCGTGCCGACGCCCGATGGCATTCTGAACCCGCTGGTGTTGGCAGCGGCTCGCCGAGCGGGGGTGACGGAAATCTATCGGGTGGGCGGCGCTCAGGCGGTCGCGGCGTTGGCCTACGGCACCGCCAGCATTCCGCCGGTGGACCGCATCGTCGGACCCGGCAACGCCTATGTCGCCGAGGCGAAGCGTCAGGTGTTCGGCCGCGTCGGCATCGACAACATCGCGGGTCCGTCGGAGGTCGTCGTGCTGGCCGATGCGGATAATGACCCGCGCCGGATCGCCGTCGATCTGCTGGCTCAGGCGGAACATGACGAGGCGGCGCAGTCAATCCTGATCACCGACGATGCCGCGTTCGCCGATGCTGTGGCGGCCGCCGTGCTGGCCGAACTCCCGACCCTGCCCCGTGCCGGGATCGCAGCCGCAAGCTGGGAGGCTCACGGCGCTGTGATTTTGGTGCGGAACTGGGACGAGGCCATCGCGTTGGTCGATCGCCTCGCTCCGGAACATCTGCAACTGATGCTGCGCGATCCGGAGTCCGTGTTCGCCCGCGTGCGCCATGCCGGGGCGGTGTTCCTGGGTCAGTTCTGTCCGGAAGCGGTCGGCGATTACGTGGCCGGGCCGAACCATGTGCTGCCGACGGGACGCACGGCACGGTTCGCCTCCGGACTGTCGGTTTACGACTTCCTCAAGCGCACGACCTTCGTTTCGGCCACGCAGGCGGCTTTGAACGCGGTTGGTCCGGCGGGCGTGGCGCTGGCGGAAGCCGAGGGCTTGCAAGCCCACGCCCGCAGCATTGCGTTGCGCCTGGGCGGTTAGCTCGGCGTGACGCCGGGGCCATTGACGCCCCGGGTCTGGTAACCAATCCTGCCCCCCGAAGCCAACCACGCCGCAAGAGCGTGAGCGACAAAGGGAGAGGGCCGCATTGAACACCATCGAACCGATCGAGACCGCCAGCGTCGATGAACTGCGAGCCCTGCAACTCGGGCGGATGCGTGACGTCGTCCGCCGCGCCTACACGCAGGTGCCGCACTACACGGCCGCCTTCGACGCCGCCGGCGTGCATCCGGACGACCTGGTCCGCCTGGAGGATATTGCGAAGTTCCCTCTGACCGCGAAAGAGCACCTGCGGCAGAACTACCCTTACGGCATGTTTGCCGTGCCGATGGAGCAGATCGTCCGGATCCACGCCTCCAGCGGCACCACCGGCAAGCCCACCGTCTGCGGCTACACCAAAAACGATATCGATACCTGGTCGCACCTGATGGCTCGGTCGATCCGAGCGGCCGGGGGCCGGTCGTCGGACAAAATCCATGTGGCGTTCGGATACGGATTGTTCACCGGCGGGCTCGGCGCGCATTACGGCGGCGAATATCTGGGCGCCGCGGTCATTCCGGTCAGCGGCGGATTCACCGAACGTCAGGTGCAGATCATCGTCGATTTTAAACCCGATATCATCATGGTCACACCGTCCTACATGCTGGCCATCGCCGACGCGTTCGAACAGCAGGGCCTGACCGCCCGCGATTGCAGTCTCCGCATCGGAATTTTCGGCGCGGAACCCTGGGGCGAGGGCATGCGCGCCGATATCGAACGCCGCATGGGACTACAGGCGCTGGACGTGTACGGCCTGTCCGAAATCATGGGTCCCGGCGTCGCTCAGGAGTGCATCGAAACCAAAGACGGCCTGACGATATGGGAGGACCATTTCTTCCCCGAGATCATCAACCCGGAGACCGGCCAGGTCGTGCCCGACGGCGAACACGGCGAACTGGTCATTACGACATTGACCAAAGAGGGCATGCCGCTGATCCGTTACCGGACCCGCGATCTGACGCGGCTATTGCCGGGCACCGCGCGCACCATGCGGCGGATCGACCGCATCGGCGGCCGCAGCGACGACATGCTGATCATTCGCGGCGTCAACGTGTTCCCGTCGAATATCGAATCCGTTCTGGCCAGAGAAGAAAATCTCTCACCGCATTATCTGCTGGAACTGCGCCGGCCGGGCAATCTCGACGAACTTGATGTGCTGGTGGAAACCAAAGCCGCGTTGGCCGGCAAATTACGGGGCGCCGATCTGGCGGCCCTGGAACGGCGCGCCGAACATGCGATAAAAGTGTTCGCCGGAGTCACCACGAAAGTGCGTGTCGTCGAACCCGGAACCCTCGAACGCTCGCAAGGTAAGGCGAAGCGAGTCCTCGACCTTCGGCCCAAGGATTGAAGTCCATGCAGTTCCATGATCGTGCCGCCCGAGACCTGTTTCTGCGGTGCCACACAGAATCGGTTTATAGTGCGCTGACCGACGGTTTCACCCGGTTCGTTCGGATCGAGGACATCGTGGCGCGCGCCGCCGAAGCGTTTCCCGGGCTTGTGCCAACGCTGGCGCACCTGGCTGACGAGGCCGGCCTAAAGTTGAAGGACAAGCAAGGACTGGAGAAGGACCAGAGCCTGCTTTTGTCTCACATCCTGGCGCATCCGCGCTGCGGCACGCATCTGTGCCACGCGATGCTGCTGCCGCGTCCGGAAACAGCGGCGGCCCTCGCCACTCTGCAGGCACAAGGATACGTCGATCTCGGTCCCGTTCGGGTGGAACGCCACGGGCGGGCGGTGCATCTGCTCAGCACCAACCCGCGCTATCTGAACGCCGAGGATCAGGCGACGATCGATGCGATGGAGATCGGTGTCGATGTTGCGACACTGGACCCTGGCACCGACATCGCCGTGCTGCGCGGGCAGCCGGTGCAGAACGCCAAATACGCCGGCCGCCGCATCTTCGGCAGCGGCATCAACCTGACGCATCTGTATCAAGGGACCATCCCGTATCTGTGGTATGTGCAGCGCGAACTCGGCTTCATCCACAAATATTTCCGCGGCGTCGCGACGCCAGACATCCTGCCAGATGACGTCAACGGTGCCGGTATCGAAAAGCCCTGGATCGCGGTCGTCGAGGGCTGGGCGATCGGCGGCCACTGCCAAATCCTGCTGACCATGGACTACGTGCTGGCGGCGCAGGACTCCTACATGACGTTGCCAGCGCGTAAGGAGGGCATCATCCCCGGCGCCGCCAACATGCGGCTGCCCCGCTTCACCGGCGACCGTCTGGCGCGGCAACTGATCCAGGCCGAACGCCGCCTGGACTGCGACAGCACGGAGGGCCGCCTGATTTGCGACGAAATTGTCCCTGCCGGAGACATGGATGCGGCGATCGAACGCACGGTGGAGATGCTGACCAGCGCCGGCGCTGTCGGCGCCATCGGCAACCGCCGGGCGTTCCGGGTCGCGGTGGAACCGCTGGATCTGTTCCGGCGGTATTGCGCGGTTTACGCGCGGGAGCAGGCATCCTGCCATTTCAGCCCGGCGCTGATCGATAATCTCGAACGCAACTGGGGGGCCGCGGACGCGACGCGGAGGAAATAGCGTCCTCCGCGACGGCGACCCCCGTCATGGCCCGGCTTGGTCTTAAGCCCGCTGAACCAGTTCGATCTTGTATCCGTCGGGATCTTCGACAAACGCAATGACAGTCGTCCCGAATTTCACCGGGCCGGGTTCGCGGGTAACCTTGGCGCCGAGGCCGCGCAGCGTCTCGGTGGTGGCATAGACGTCCGGCACGCCGATCGCGAGGTGCCCGAACGCGGTGCCCTGATCGTAGGCTTCGGTCCCATAGTTATAGGTCAGTTCCAGCAGGGTGTTGCTTTCCTCGGGACCGTAACCGACGAACGCCAGGGTGTACTTGCCATCGGGCACGTCGCGGCGGCGGATTTCCATCATGCCGAAGCCCTTGGTGTAGAAATCGAGGCTGCGTTGCAGGTCGCCGACGCGCAGCATGGTGTGCAGAAACTGAGCCATAGGAAGTCCCTTCCAATTTTATGTCCGGCCCCGACGGGGCCGGTATCTGGTGTTACGCAAAGGTCGCCGGGTCGAGGCCCAGCAAAAACAAACCTGCCGCATCGGCTGCGGCAAGACAGGCATCACGCTCCGCCAGGATGGTGGCCCCGGCTTCAAACGCAAGACCTCTTAACCCGGCGGCAGCGGCATGGCGAACTGTGTCCGGCCCGATCGTCGGCAGATCGGCCCGTTTTTCCTGGCCGGGCTTGGCCAATTTCACCAAAACGCCACCGATCCCGTCCCGCCGCAACGCACCGGCGCGAGCCAGCATCGCGTCGGTGCCCTCGATCGCCTCGACCGCCAGAACCAGCCCCTGCTGCACGACGCATCCCTGTCCGACGTCAGCCGCCCCAAGCAGTCTGGCGACCTGGACGCCGCGTTGGATATCGGTCATCGCCCTGGCATCCGGTGCCGTCCTGGTCATCAACCCGCTCGGTGCCACGGCCTCCCGCATGATGTCGTGGAAGCCGATGACGGAAAATCCCTCCTCCGTCAGCACCCGTATCACCGCCGCCAACAGCCCGTCGTCTCCGGCGAATGCCGCCCGGCCGACCCGAGCCAATAGCTTGGCCCCCTCGGCGTCTGGCCGCAGATCCAGCAGCGACGGCCGGCGCACCGGACCGATCATCACCAGATCCTGACACTTATTTTCTTTTAACGCCGCGATGATCCGGCCGGCGGCACCCAGCCGGCGAATTTCGTGCGGCCAGGGGGCCAAAACGGCAGGTTCGGCGAAGCCTTCGAGCCCGACGATAAACACCGCTCGGCCCGCGGCACGCGCGGCCGCGGCGACTTTCGCCGGCAACACGCCTCCGCCGGCGATAATGCCCAGACGGCGTGGCATTTCTGCCTGATTTTTCATTTCAGATTCCGCCACAACCACTCTTTTCTTGCAACCCGCTCTCGATTTTTCACATACAACACAGGCTTCTATCTCACGCTGGGGTGAGACAGCCCACAGAGATTTGCCACCCATGTTCGAAGACGATCTGCCCGATTCCGCGCGGCACGCCACCGCCGCCAACGTCCTTCAATGCCTGACCATGCTGGCCGAGGAAGCGGTCAACCTGAATTTACCTCGTACCCTGCTCGCCCTGCGGAAAGCGATCCGAGCTTGCCAGGCTGAACAGGCCCGACCGGTGCCGCCGATGCGTCCGCGACGCCATTTGGTGTTGCATTAGCGGCCGTTTCGCAAGGAATATTTCGCAACCTTCGCTCTGCTGCAAATGCGAAGGTTGCGTCGGAACGCATTGCGCCATAATTTTGTCCGGAACCACCATTCCCCGCTTGGCGATAAACGCCTATCGGGTGGTGGCACGCTACCGCACCTGACAATAAGGACACCGCGCATGAGCGCCCCAGCCAAACGGTCTGTCACGATAACCCTGGACGGCTCGAACAAGTCCACCACCCTGCCGTTGCTGTCCGGCAGTGTCGGTCCGGATGTGTTCGACATTCGCAAGCTGTATGCCGATCTGGGCGTGTTCACCTTCGATCCCGGCTATGGCGCCACGGCATCCTGCGACAGCAAGATCACCTATATCGATGGCGATGAAGGCATTCTGCTGTATCGCGGCTACCCGATCGAGCAACTCGCGGAAAACTCCAACTTCCTGGAAGTCTGCTACCTGCTGCTGAACGGCGAACTGCCGACCGAGACCGAAGGCAAGGCGTTCGAGCTGGGGGTGATGCGGCACACGATGCTGCATGAGCAGCTTCGCACCTTCTACAATGGTTTCCGCCGCGACGCGCACCCGATGGCCGTGATGTGCGGTGTGGTCGGCGCGCTGTCCGCGTTCTACCACGACAGCCTGGACATCCATGACGCGGAAAGCCGCCGCATCAGCGCCTTCCGCCTGATCGCCAAGCTGCCGACCATCGCCGCCTGGGCGCACAAATACACGATCGGCCAACCGTTCGTGTACCCGCGCAACGACCTGACCTACGCGGAAAACTTCCTGTACATGTTCCACGCCGTCCCGGCCGAGGAATACAAGGTCAATCCCATCCTCTCCAAGGCGATGGACCTCATCATGATCTTGCACGCGGATCATGAGCAGAATGCCTCCACCAGCACGGTGCGCCTGGCCGGCTCCACCGGGGCCAACCCGTTCGCCTGCATCGCCGCCGGCATCGCCAGTCTCTGGGGTCCTGCACACGGCGGCGCCAACGAGGCCGTGCTGAAGATGCTGGAAGAAATCGGCCATGTGGACAACATCAAGGCGTTCCTGGCCGACGTGAAGGACAAGGACAACCACACCAAGCTGATGGGCTTCGGACACCGGGTTTACAAAAACTACGATCCGCGCGCCAAGATCATGCAGAAGGCCTGCCACGACGTGCTGGAAGAACTCGGCATCAAGGGCGATCCGCTCCTCGATCTGGCGGTGGAATTGGAGAAGATCGCCCTCAGCGACCCGTATTTCGTTGAGCGCAAGCTATATCCGAACGTCGATTTCTACTCGGGCATCATCCTGAAGGCGATGGGCTTCCCGGTCAGCATGTTCACCGCGCTGTTCGCGGTGTCGCGCACAGTGGGCTGGGTCAGCCAGTGGAAAGAAATGATCGAGGATCCGGCACAGCGCATCGGCCGCCCGCGCCAGATCTACACCGGCGCTCCCAAGCGCGATTTCGTGCCGGCGTCGCAACGCAGCTAAAGGCAATTTTTACCTGGATGCCCAACCGGCGGTCGCAAGGCCGCCGGTTTTTTATGAATATGGGCGTATTCCACGCTTTTGAATTTCATACAGTGAAATTGTATCCGTCCTGTCGCGGGTCCCCCAGGGCGCATTCCGCGGCATCGCGACGCTGTCTGAAGATCGCGCTTTATGCGGCTGATTCGATGTAAAAGACGCCTTGCATCGGGATCATCGTTCCGCCGAATTCGGGTCAACCGACACCCAAAATCGGAGACTTATCCCGAGTCGAATCCGTCAAGATAATTATCTTGATTGCGATCCGCTCGGTTACAATCGTATTCGGCACAGGCTCGCGTCCAATAGAAATTAATTTTGTTATTACCTCCATAGGTTGTGGGTCATCAAACCAACCGGGGGCACTGATGCGGAACACGGACTCATTAGACCTTCTTGTCAAAAGCCGCCTTAAAAGATGGGGGCAGCGCCCACCCGGGGTGAAACCGCGCCGCGGCAAGGAATCCTGGCTGCGTGGCCGCCCATCCGACGATGAATCCAAAATCTGCAGCCCGTTTTTAAAAATTCCCGGCAGCACACGTCTGCGCACTCTGCCGGACGGACTGTGGTTGAACTTCGGCGGGTCGTATGCCGACCCGTTCGTGGATATCCTGGCGGTCGAGGCGTGCGGCACGATCCAAAATCTGCTCGACAAGCGCTCCCGGTTCGCGCCGAGCACGCATTCGATGATGTGTCTGTGTCCGATCGGGTGGATGCTGGCCCCTGTCGGACCAGACGACACGCTGCCCCGCTGGCGGGCGTCCCGGGTGATGCTGCACGAACCCTACGGCGATGTCGTGGTGCCGGTCCGGGAGATGCGGGTGCTGTACGGCATCAAAAGCAGCCATTACCGCGGCTTCGCCAGACACCAGCTTCCGCATGCGCACGAGTTCTTCGTGCCCATGGAAACGCTGACCGAGGAGAATTGCCAAGACAATCCCGCCTTGCGCGCCCTGATCGCGCGCGCATCGATGTCGGCGAACTTCTTTGCGCCGTGAAAACGGCTAGAACAGCAGCCCCTTCTTCAGCATGCCATGGATGCCCTTCTCGCCGTTGACGGTCTGCGTCACGTGGAAATCGACGGCCAGGGAGCAGAATTGATAGGCTTCCTGGCGGGACAGGTTGGTGCGGCTGGTGATGAACGCGATCATCTGCCGCAGCGCGGTCTTCATCGCGACGTCGAGATCCTCGTGCATACCCATGGTGATGAAATGGCTGGGCGTTTCCGCCCGAGGATACAGCAACAGCGGATCGCGTGCGCCACCGCCTTTGTGCAGGGTCAGTTGGAACGTGCCGGTCAGGCAGATTTCCAGCGCGTTGATGCAGACCTCACCGTCGCCCTGCACGCCATGACCGTCTCCGGCCGAGAACAGCGCGCCCGGCGCCCATACCGGCAGAAACAGCGTCGAACCCTCGCTAAGTTCCTTGTTGTCCAGGTTGCCGCCGTGCTCACGCGGCTGGATGGTCGAGATTTTGCCGTATGCCGGGGGTGGCGCGACACCCATCACGCCGAAGAACGGCGACAGATTGAGTTCGGTGCCCCATGGCAGCCGGCAGGTCTTGCGGTCGCGGTCCACCGGGATGTGCGACAAGAATGTCTCGGGGAAATCCTCCGGAAGCGTGCCGGCGAGCGGACGGAAGCCACAATAACCCCAGTCGCATCCCAGATCGATTTTCGCGATATGGACCTCTAGCATGTCGCCCGGTTCCGCACCCGCGACCGCGACCGGACCAGTGATCAGATGTCCCGGCGCGCGCGGCACTTTGGCCGCATGGATGGCGGCGAGCGCCGGCGGAATCGTCAGTCCCGAACCCGCTGGCGGCATCACCTCGGGACCGCCGGAGACGCATTCCAGCACGACGGTATCGCCCGATGCGACCGTGATCAGCGGCGGAAAGCTGCCATCGAACACGCCCCAGCGTACGGTCTCTGGTGTCGATGCGATGCGGTGCGTGACCATTCGGCGATCCTCTGGACGTGAGCGATAATCATGGCATGCCACCACATCGGGAGGTTCGGCACAACCGCTTAAGGCGATATCCGGACTCTTATGAGGCGACATCCTCCAGCACCACCGTCACGCGTTTTCCAAGCGCCCGGAGTGCGCGCTCCATGCTGCGTGGGCGAGAGTGATGGTTCGGATCAAGCAGACGGCGGACTTCCTTTTCATCCTTGCCGATCCGCTCGGCCAACGCACTCTGGCGTCCGCGTTCGCCCCGCAACGTTAGATACAACGCCACCTTGAGCGCGGTTTGCAGCGGCACGGGTACCTGATGGCCGGTGCCCGCGCCACCCCGCGGAATCTCATCGTTCTGCTTCATGCGGGCGGCGATCGCCTCCTCCAGCGCGTCGGCGGCCTGATCGAAGGCGTCGGCCGTGTCCTTGCCCTGGGTAATCGCCTCGGGGAAATCCGCGAATGTCACGATGAAACCGGCTTCACCTGCGGCGAAATTCTCGGCCGGGGTAAGGGTGACGGGATAGGTGAATCTGCGCATGCCGATCATCTTTCGTACAGGTCGTTCAAAGTCAGCCCTCGCTGGGCCAGCATGCCATGCAATGTGCCGGTTTTGAGTTCATCCTTGGTAATCCGGGCGATCGTTCGGCCCGATACACCGAAATACAGAGTCCCATGACTGCCCTTTCCGCGGGTCTTGTCCCAAACGACCGGAATGCCTCGATTTCGGCCGACTTGCCTGACGCGGTCGACAAACTCGCTGCCCTTCACTTTGGCCCCTCCCAATACCGGACAGGAGTGTCCGCTTCAATGAGTATCAAAGCGGCAGCATGAGCAGAAAAAAGTGAACAGACGGTTAACGAACCCCCGACAAAATCTCATGCCGCACAAAAATCGTCACGGAGGGAGACGGCCACAGGTGCGATGACCGATGAGTCTCGCAATCCATCCGCAGCCTTGCCCTCCGGGACGGGATCGGTGCTGATCGGCGGCTTCGTCAATCCTGGCGACGTCCCTTTACGCCGCCCAGCGTCAGGCCGCGGCCAAAGATGCTCCGGGATCGCAATATCCGGTGGTCGCGGCCAGCGTCACTACCAGTTCCATTTCGCCATCAAACCCGGCGAACAGCTCGGGCGGCAGCGTTCCGCTTCCGTTGGTCCAACGCAGGGCTCCATCGGCTTCGTAGTCGTGAAACCCCTCGGTCAGGCGGGAATCCTTGGCCAGCACGGTATCGAACCGTGTCCCCAGCCCTATCGTCAGGCGGCGCAGCGCGACACCGAGCGGACGCGGGTCGCGGGCGATACCGAGTTCGGCGGGAACGGAGTCGCGGGAAGCAATGATAACGGTGTCAGGCCGATGCGGCAGGCGGAACACATGCGTCATCGCGGCCGTCTCTGTCGCGTCGATGCGGCATCCATCGACGATCAGATGCAGGTCTGACTCGTTCGTCATCGGCAGCCCCGGACGCGGTCCCGCCCGGTCGAGAATCCGGCGCCATGCCGCATCGACAATCGGGCCGCCCGTCAAAACATCGGCGTAATGGCGCTTTGGCGGCAGATGCCAGCCCTCGTTGGCATTTTCGAACAGCCAGCGGTTGCCGTCGTCCCGGTAGCTCTCAGCCGGAGCACCGTCAGCGATCATCACGTCGTGCGCATCCAGCTCGATGTGGTACAGTTCGACCGCCTGCGCTCGGTCGTCCCATACGATGGAACGATGATTGACCAGGAATTCCACCGGGATCAGAACGCTGTCGATATACAACCCATGCCCCTTGGTGACACGCAGATCGCGGGCCGGAACGTTGTCCGCCAGCGCGCCCTTCCGCACGATGACCGGGGTCGCCGCACCGCGCCGCCCGCGCGTCGCCAGCACCTTGCCGACGCCGACCCATGTGATGGGCCTCTGACCGCCGCTGTATGTGTTGACGATGTCGCCAACCGCCAGGCTTTGCACCGCCCGCTCCCCGGACGGAGTCTGGATCATCGTGTTGGTGCAAAAACACAGCGCGGTGATATCGGCGCCGTCGGTGCTGGTTGTCGCGCCCACGGACGAGCCGGACGCCGCCGCAAACACGGCCGATGCGCCGGCCGTGCCAAAGTGCAGGCTTCCCGCCGCGTAATGGACCGTGGAGGCGGCGATTCCCTTGATGTCAAGAATATCGGTTCCGGAGAAACCCTTGATCGTGCCAGCAAAACTGCTCGGCGCATCGATGTGCAGATACCCGCCCGGCCCACCGAATACGATCGTCTCACCGCTGGAGACAGTGCCCTGCACCTCTAACGCGCCGCCCGCCGCGATGGTGATCGTCCCGGTTCCGGTCAGGCTGGCCACGGTTATACTATTGGAATCCAACACAATGCCGTTGTTGACCAGGGCGGCGGTGGTCAACTTGCCGGAAACGGTCAGGCTTCCGGCGTTGGTCAGCGTGTCGCCGCTCGCGACCGCGTTTGTCCCGGTGAACAACCAGGACGAAAGCGTGTCCAGGTTGATCTGGCCGAAATCGATGAACTTCGTGCCGAGCCCGGTCAAAGTGCCGGTGGCAGCGCCGGACACCAGCTCCAGCGTGCTGATAGCCGTGCCGCCAACCGTGTTGCCGCCGGACACCGTGCCGGTAAACGCCGCACCCGGATCTAATACCAGTTGGCCGGTGTAACCGGCGGCGAACTTGACCGCGAAGCCGCTGGCATTGGTGCCGCTGATGCTGCCGGCGTTCACCACCGTCATCGCGCCGCTGCCGGAAACCCCGTAGAATCCCTTGATCCTGCCGCCACTCTGGTTGATGACGCTGCCGCCGTTGCCCAGCCAGACGCCGCTGTCGCTGAGGGCAGTCCCGGTGCCGGTTATGCTGCCGGCATTGACGACGGTTCCGGCGTTGGTGTGCACGACAACACCGAAACTGCTGCCGGCGATCCTGCCGCTGGAGGCGTTGGTCAGATAGCCGCCGGCCTGAAGGTAGGCTCCCGCGCCGGTACTGCCCGTGATGGTGCCAGCGTTGCCGATGGTTCCCGAACCGTCGATATAGACGCCGTTTGTGCCCCCGCTGATGGAGCCGCCGGACGCGTTGGTGACGGTGCCCGCGCGCTTAAGGTCAACACCGGTCTGCGCGGTGCCGGTAATGGTACCCGCGTTACTGACCGTGCCATAGGTGCCTACGGCGCCGGTAACCCTGATACCATCGTTACCGCCGGTAATTTTTCCGCCGGACGCACCCGCTACAGTACCGCCATATTGCAGGTAAATCCCATAGTTGGTCGTGCCGGCGATCGTGCCGGCATTGCTGACAGTCCCGGCGCCGCCAATGAGAATGCCGTCGGTGACGCCGGCAAGAACGGCGCCGGACGCGTTGGTGACGCTGCCGGCCCCTGCGAGGTACATCCCATACAATTGGATGATCGTTTCCGTCGCCGCGAACGATCCGCTACCGGTCAGCTTCCCGCCGCGTTCCACCACGATCGTGCCGTGACCGACCAGATAGCCGTTGTTGATCAACGTCCCTGTGTCGAAAATCGTACCGCCGTTGGACAACGTGCCGCCGGCAGCCAGCGTGTTCGCGCCAGCCAGCGTCCAGGTGGCCCCGGCGTCCACCGTTGTTTGGGCGAAACCGATATACTGCGTGCCAAGTCCGCTCAGTGTGCCGTTGGAGGCGCCTGAGGCCAGTTCCAGCGTGCTGATGGCAGTGGCGCCGATCGTGTTGCCGCCGCTGACCGTGCCGGTAAACGCGGCGCCCGGGTCCAGCACCACCCGGTTCGCGAACCCGGTCGTGAGCTTCACCGCGAAGCCGCTGGCATTGACGCCGCTGATACTGCCAGCGTTCACCACCGTCGTCGCGGCAGCGGCGCCGTTGTAAGATCCGCCGCTGTAAACCCCGTAGAATCCCTTGATCGTGCCACTGCTCTGATTGGTGACGGCGCCGCCGTTGAGCAACCAGACAGCGGCGTTGGAGTGTGACGTCCCTGCACTGGCGCCCACGATGGTGCCCGCGTTAACGACGGTCCCGGTCGCGCCGTTGATGCAGATCTCGGTACCCCCGGCGTTGCTGCCGTCGCTGATGACACCGCCGCTCTGGTTGGTGATACTGCCGCCGGCAAACAGCCGGATAGCATTGCTGCTGGCTAACCTGCCTCCCAGAATGGTGCCACTGTTGGTGATGGTAATGGCGGCACCGGCGCCATAAATCGCATTTGCGCCGGTAATCGTGCCGGTGCTCTGATTGGTGATAGCGCCGCCGGCGTTCAGCCCGATCCCATGTGAACTGTGGAGTGTTCCGCCGGTGATGGTGCCGGCGTTCACGACGGTCGCGGCGGCACCGGTGGCATAGATGCCTGTGTACCCAAGGATCAGGCCGCCGCTTTGGTTGGAGACGCTGCCACCCGCGGTGAGATCGATCCCGACCCCGGCCGCCAGACCAACCGCGATCGTTCCGGCGTTAACGACGGTCGAAGCCCCACCCGTCAAACCTGTGAGCAGCGTTGCGCTCGTCAGGCTAATCTTGCCGGTCGAGGCGTTCGTCAACACACCGCCGGCCGCCAGCCGGAGCAGTCCGCTCAGCGACCCGGTATTGATCAGCGTTCCGGCATCGGTCAGCGTTCCGGAATTGGTCAGCGTTCCCGCATTGGTCAGCGTGACATTGCTCGCGACCGTGTTCGACCCGGTGAGTACCCAGGACGCCAGCGTGTCCACGCCGATCTGTCCGAAAGCGATGAACTGTGTGCCCAACGCGCTCAAGGTGCCGGCGGACGCTGACGACGCCAGTTCCAGCGTGGCGTCAGCGGCCGTGCCGCCGGTCACGGTGCCGCTGAAGACGGCTCCGGCATCCACGATCAGGCGGTTGGTCTGGCTGGTGGCGAACTTGATGGCGTAGATTCCGCCGCTGACCGTGCCAGCGTCGGTGACGGTGCCCCCGGCGTTTTGGAACCAGATGCCCTCGCCGCCGCCGGAAATCGTGCCGCCGGACTGGTTGGTGACGAAACCGCCATCCTGCAACAAAACACCGAAACTGTTCGTTCCGGCGATGTCGCCCACGTTGATGACGGTGCCAATGGCGGTTTGGACCAGGACGCCGCCCAGGACGCCGGTGATCGTGCCGCCGGATTGGTTGGTGACGAAACCGCCGTCTTTCCACCAGGCGCCGTACGAAAACGTGCCGCCGGTTGTTCCGGTGATACGGCCCGCGTTGATGAGGGTGCCCGGGGCGAGTCTGCTATAAACACCGTAGTGGCCGGAGATCGTGCCGCCGGACTGATTGGTGACCGAACCGCCGTCGTTCACCCAAACGCCAACGTCGCTCGTTCCCGCGATGCTGCCCAGGTTGGTGACTGTGCCAGCGACGGACTGCACATAGATGCCGTTTTTGCTGCCCGAGATCGTGCCGCCGGACTGGTTGGTGACGAGACCGCCGGACTTCAAATAAACGGCGTTGGTTCCCGTGACCCTGCCCGCATTGAGAATGGTGGCGGCGCTTGCGGCAGTGACACCCGTCCATTGCGCCGCCGCGTCAACCGTCAGTGTGCCGAAATTGGTGAACTGGGTGCCAAAGCCGCTCAGGGTGCCGACCGATGCCGTTGACGCCAACTCCAGTGTGGCGTCAACGGCCGTGCCGCCGGTGACTGTGCCAATGAAGACGGCCCCCGCATCCACGATCAGGCGGTTGGTCTGGCTGGTGGCGAATTTGATGGCGTAGGTCGACCCGCTGATCGTGCCAGCGTTGGTGACAGTGGCGGCGCCGCCGGTCGCGACTTTGATGCCGTCGATGCCCCCGGAGATGGTGCCGCCGGACTGGTTGGTAACAACGCCGCCGGTACCCAACAGAACGCCGTATTCGCTCGTTCCCGTTATGACGCCCGCGTTGATGACCGTTCCAGTGGCGCTTTCAACAGCGACACCGTAGGTGGCGCCGGTGATCCTGCCCCCGGACTGGTCCACCAGCACGCCGTCGTTGATCAGCGTGCCTGCGCTGGTCAACGTGCCGGCGTTGGTCAGCGTGCCGACGTTGGTCAGCGTGCCTGCATTTGTCAGCGTATAGCCGGCCGTCACCGTATTGGAACTCGTCAACGACCAGGCCGCCCCGGCGTCGAGGGTGGCCTGCACAAACCTGACGAACTGCGTGCCCAAACCCGTCAGCGTGCCGGCAGACGCGGCGGACGCCAGTTCCAGGGTGCTGACGGCCGCGGCGCCAATGGTGTTGCGGCCGGAGACCGTGCCGGTAAACGCGGCGCCGGGGTCCAGCACCACCCGATCCGCGTAACCGGCGGCGAACTGCACCGCGAAGCCGCTGGCGCTCAGGGCGGCGATGCTGCCCGCGTTCACCACCGTCGTCGCGCCGGAGCCGCCGTAAACCCCGTAGAACCCCTTGATCGTGCCGCCGCTCTGGTTGGTAACGGCGCCGCCGTTGAGCAGCCATACAGCGGTATTGGCGCGTGTGGTTCCTAAACTGGCGCCCGAAATGCTGCCCGCGTTGACAACGATCCCGGTGCCACCGGAAACGACCACCCCGCCGCTGCCGGAATTGGAGGCGACGCTGATGATACCGCCGCTCTGGTTGGTGACGCTGCCGCCGGCACCAAGCCGGACACCGTTGCTGAAATTTAACGCGCCACCCAGGATGGTGCCGCTGTTCGTTAATGAGATCGCAACATTATGGCTATAGATCGCGTTGACGCCGGTGATGGTGCCGGTGCTCTGGTTGGTGATGGTGCCGCCGTCGTTCAGCACGATCCCGCCGGCATTGCCGGTTGTCCCGCCGCTGAGAGTGCCGGCGTTGACCACGGTCGCGGCGGCGCCGGTGGCATAAAGCGCAACATAGCCCGCGATCAGGCCGGTGCTCTGGTTGGTGACGCTGCCGCCGGCCGTCAGGTCGATCCCGAACCCGGCGGAGGTCTGGCTGACGGCAATGGTTCCCGCATTGACGACTGTGGAAACCCCGCCCGCAAGACCGGTAACCAGGGTTCCGCTCGACAGGCTGATCGTGCCGGTGGAGGCATTCGTCAGCACGCCGCCCGCCGCCAGGCTAAGCTTGCCGCTCAGCGAGCCCGTGTTGGTCAGGGTCCCCGAATCGATGAGCGTGACACCGCTCGCGACCGTGTTTGTCCCGGTGAAAGCCCAGGACGCCAGCGTATCCAGGGATACCTGCCCGAAGTCGATGAACTGCGTGCCGAGGCCGCTCAGGGTGCCGGCCGACGCGCCGGAGGCCAGCTCCAGGGTGCTGACCGCCGCGGCGCCAATGGTATTGCGGCCGGAGACCGTGCCGGTAAACGCGGCGCCAGGGTCCAGCACCACCCGATCCGCGCTTCCGGCGGCGAACTGCACCGCGAAACCGCTGGCACTTTGGGCGGCGATGCTGCCCGCGTTCACAACCGTCGTCACGCCGGAGCCGTAAACCCCGTAGAACCCCTTGATCGTGCCGCCGCTTTGGTTGGTGACGGCGCCACCGCTCAGCAGCCAGACACCGGAGGTGCCGGGCGCGCCCCCTGAACTGGCCGCTACTGTTATGCTGCCCGCATTGACAACGGTCCCGGCGCCACCCGAAACCACCACCCCGCCACCGCTGTTGCTGGCGAGGCTGACGATGCCCCCGCTCAGATTGGTGAAACTACCCCCGGCGTAGAGCCGAAGACCGTTGCCGCCAGCGCCGGCGCCTACCAGGATGCTGCCGCTGTTCGTTATCGCGACAACGCCGCTCCCCCCTCGGATTCCATCCGCGGTTGCCGCGCTGATGGTGCCGGCATTGGTAACCGTCCCGCTTTGGACGAAAATCCCGACGCCCGTCACGCCGATGCTGCCGCCAACCTGGTTAGTGACGGTGCCGCCGGCATTGAGGACGATACCGGTGTTGCCTTGCAGCAGCCCGGCGTTGACGACTGTCGAAACGCCGCCCGTAAGGCCGGTGATCAGCGTTGCCCCCGACAGGCTGATCGTGCCGGTGGATGCGTTCGTCAACACGCCGCCCGCCGCCAGACTCATCGAACCGCTCAGCGAACCTTTATTGGTCAGGGTTCCCGAATCGGTCAGCGTGACACCGGAGGTGACCGTGTTCGTGCCAGTGAACACCCAGGACGCCAGCGTATCGAGGCTGATCTGCCCGAAGTCGATGAACTGCGTGCCGAGCCCGGTCAGGGTGCCGGCCGACGCGCCGGAGGCCAGCTCCAGCGTACTGACAGCCGTGGCGCCGATCGTGTTGCGGCCCGAGACCGTGCCAATGAAAGCGGCGCCCGGGTCCAGCACCACCCGATCCGCATACCCGGCGGCGAACTGCACCGCGAAGCCGCTGGCGCTCAGGGCGTCAATGTTGCCCGCGTTCACCACCGTCGTGGCAACACTGCCGGCATTGTAGCCGCCGTAAACGCCGAAGGCTCCCGTGATCGTGCCGCCGCTCTGGTTGGTGACGGCGCCGCCGTTGAGCAGCCAGACGCCGCTGGCGGCTCGAACCGTTCCGGACGGGGCTCCCGATATCGTGCCTGTATTGACGACGGTCTCAGCGCCGCCGGAAGCGACCACCCCGCCACCGCCGTTGGTGGCGGTGACACTGATGAGGCCGCCGCTCAGATTGGTGACAGTGCCGCCGGCAGTCAGCCGCAAAGCGTTACCCACGCCCGTCACGATGCTGCCGCTGTTGGTGATCGCAACAGCGCCACTCCCCCACTGGAGTGCGTTCCCTGTTGTGGTGCTGATGGTGCCGGCGTTTGTAAGCGTGCCGCTTTGGAGGTACACTCCCAAGGTCGCCCCGCTGACGATGCCGCCGGTTTGGTTCGTAACGCTGCCGCCGGCACTCAGGGAGATGCCGATGTTGCCTTGCAGCAATCCGGCGTTGACAATCGTTGAAACCCCGCCCGCCAGACCGGTGACCGGCGTTGCACCCGACAGGCTGATCGTGCCGGTGGATACGTTCGTCAGCACGCCGCCCGCCGCCAGTGTAATCGCACCGCTCAGGGAGCCCGCGTTGGTCAGCGTGACACCGCTCGCGACCGTGTTCGTTCCGGTGAGCACCCAGGACGCCAGCGTATCGACGCTGACGTGTCCGAAATCGATGAACTCCGAACCGAGACCGCTCAGCGTGCCAGCGGAGGCGCCCGACGCCAGTTCCAGCGTGCTGACGGCCGCGGCGCCGATCGTGTTGCCGCCACTGACCGTGCCGATAAAGACGGCGCCCGGGTCCAGCACCACGCGATCCGCATACCCGGCGGCGAACTTCACCGCGAAGCCGCTGGCGCTCAGCGCGTCGATGTTGCCCGCGTTCACCACCGTCGTCGCGGCACCGGTGCCGTTGTAAAATCCGCCGCCGTAAACCCCGTAGAACCCCTTGATCGTGCCGGTGCTCTGATTGGTGACGGAGCCCCCATTGAGCAGCCAGACACCGGTGTGGGAACGTGAGGTCCCGGAGTTGGCTTCTGAAATGGTGCCTGCGTTGACGACGGTGCCGGCGGCGGCGCTGATGACTACGGCGCCGCCGGCGGCGCTGGTGGTGGCGCTGATGTTGCCGCCGCTCTGGTTGGTGACGCTGCCGCCGGCAAACAACCGAACGGCGTTCCCGGTTGACGCTTGGATGGGGCCGCTGTTCGAGATGGTCTCGCCGGCGCCGTGGCCGTAAATCCCGTTTCCGGCAGAGATGGTTCCGGTATTGGTGAGCAGACCGGCACTTTCCAGGGTGATAACACCCAGGACATGTCCCGCGTTTGTCACAGTCCAGGCGGACGCCAGAACACTCTCGTAGAGGCCGGCACTTAGCGTGACCGAGGACAGGATCGTCGCCGGGTCGTCTGCCGTTCCGGTCAGGGTGACGAGCGAAGATGAGTTCGTGGAAATCGTAAAAGTCATCTAACCCACCACTACCGGCCACGATTGGGGGCTGCGGTCAGGCCAGCCGGGGACACGGCAGGTCCCGGACTTCGCACTGACCGGAGCGATCCAAAAAAACAGACACACATTATTTTTAGGATGAACCAAATATCAGATCGCCGTGACAACCACAATCGTCCAACCGGGTTGTAGCGCTTTTTGATATGAAACTATCTCGCAGCCCACACGGCCGTCAGGTCCCGTTCCCGACAACGGCGGCCCGAACCCGAATCCCATCATCCGCGCGCCCGGCTGGTGACGATCTGATGTCCCGGGTCAAGCCGGGCATGGCGCGGGACGATCGGGCGTGTCACACCGTCAGGCAAAGCATAACCGGAAACGCCCGATGTCCCCCCTCCGCCGCGGCACCCAAGCCGCGCTCCTCGCGTGACCGTGCCGGCAGCGGACGCCCCGCATGTGCCTCCGCCCGCACATCTGTTCCGCCTTGTGGTACCGCCGATCATCCTGCCGGTGTTCCTGTCCGCGGCCGATGCGACCGTGGTGGCGACCGCCCTGCCCGCCATCGCCGCCACGTTTGGCGAGGTCGAGCATCTGTCATGGATCGTCATTGCCAACCTGATCGCCAGCACGGTGGCAGCCCCGGCCTATGGCCGGCTCGGTGACGCGTTCGGCCGCCGCCGCATGATGATGATCGCGCTCGGTGTTTTCATGGCCGCCTCGTGCCTGTGCGCGTTGGCCCCGACCTTCGGCTGGCTGCTCGCCGGGCGAGTCCTGCAAGGGCTGGGCGGCGGCGGATTGCCGACCATGGCGCAGGCGCTGGTCGGGGAGAACGTGCCGCCGCGCCAACGCGGCAGCTATCAGGGCTACCTCTCCGCGAACATCGTTGCCGGCTCCACCATCGGGCCGGTGATGGGCGGGTTCATCACGCAGGCCTGGGGGTGGCACTCGGTCTTCCTGGCCTACCTGCCGATCGGAGCGGTCGCACTGCTGTTGCTGGCCCGCATGCCGCCGGGGGTGCGCGGCACCCGAACATCCGGCTTCGATCTTGTTGGCGTCATGCTGTTGACCGGCTTTATTCTGCCGCTGCTGCTGATGGTGTCGCGGCTTCAGCGATTGACGTTCGCGGCGCTGCCCGGGCTGGGCGGGCTGCTAGTACTGACCGCGGCCGGGCTGGCGGCTCTGCTGTGGCAGCAACGCCGAGCGTCGGCGCCTCTGTTGGCGTTGCCGTTGATGCGGATTCCGGATTTTTGGCGATCCACCGTGATGGGCGCCTGCTCGGGTGCGTCATTGACCGCCATGATGACGTTCCTGCCGCTATATCTCCAGATCGTCGCCGGAGCCTCCCCGGCGCAAACCGGACTGCTGCTGATCCCGCTGACCGGCGCGGTCAGTTCGGGTTCGGTACTGACCGGCTGGCTGATCTCGCGCACCGGCCGGGTGGCGATCTTCCCGGCGATGGGGCTTTCGATCACCGCCATCACGCTTGTCGCGCTGGCGATCTGGGCGCCGTCGCTCAGCCGGGTGCAGTTGTCCTGGCTGCTGGCGATCGGAGGTTTGACCCAGGGATCGGCGATGCTCACATCCCAGATCGTCGTACAGGCCGTCGCCGGTCCCCGCCAACTCGGTGCCGCCGCCGCGTCGGTTCAGTTGGCCCGCTCGCTCGGTTCGGCGTTCGGAGCGGCGACCGCCGGTGCGGTGCTGTTCGGATTGTTGTCGGCGATGGACGCCGACACCGCCATCCTGTTTTCGGATATGGTACGGCACGGCCCCGCGGTTCTGGACGGTCTGCTGCCGGCTCAGCGGACATTGGTGCAGGCGGAAATCGCAACCGCGTTCAGAGGCGTTTTCCTGACCGTCGCTTGCTTTTCATGCACCATCGTCGCCTGTGCGGCGACACTGCCGATGCGGCGTCTCTAGGACTTATTACGGGTGGATGGGGCGGATTTCAGTTCCGCATCGATGGCGGCGGCAAGATCGGGGTTGGCACGCCTGATCTGGCTTGCTCGTAACGTCACCCCCAAATGAGACGACGGGTGCATTTCCCAGGCCTCAAGGAACAACAGGTCCGCCTCGATTGCGGAATTGTTCACACCTTGCAAAGCCTTGCGCACAGCCGTGGTGAACGGCTGCTTCGGCACGGAATGCGTCATTAACATTGGGCGTTTCCCTAATCAGGTCTCGCGCTGCCGGAGCCCTCCTCCAGTCCGCACCGGAGGATTAATAGGCGGCGGCAACGCGAAATCCAGTTAGAGATCCCTAAGAGAATTCACCAGCCCAAAGCCATGACAAGCCGGTGAATTCAACTTCGCGACGTTATTAGTAACGATAAAGATCGTGCTTAAACGGCCCTTGTTCGGCGATTCCGAGGTACTCTGCCTGCTTTGTTGACAATTTCGTGAGCGTAGCGCCCACCTTCGCCAAATGGAACGCGGCGACCTTTTCGTCGAGGTGCTTCGGCAGGGTGTAAACGACGCTGGTCTCGTACTTACCGGCCGGTGCGTTGTAGAGTTCGATCTGGGCCAGCACCTGATTGCTGAAGCTGGCGCTCATCACGAAGCTCGGGTGGCCCGTTGCGTTACCCAGGTTCACCAGGCGGCCTTCGGACAACACGATCAGGCGCTTGCCTTCCGGGAAGACGACCTCATCGACCTGCGGCTTGACGTTTTCCCACTTGTAGTTGCGCAGCGACTCGATCTGGATCTCGGAGTCGAAGTGACCAATATTGCACACGATCGCGCGATGCTTCATGGCGCGCATGTGGTCGATCGTGATGATGTCGATGTTGCCCGTGGCGGTGACGAAGATGTCGCCCTGCGGCGCGGCTTCTTCCATCGTCACGACCTGATAGCCTTCCATCGCCGCCTGCAACGCGCAGATCGGGTCGATCTCGGTCACCATGACGCGGCAACCGGCGTTGCGCAGCGACGCGGCGGAGCCCTTGCCGACATCGCCGAAGCCGGCGACCACGGCGACCTTGCCGGCCATCATGACGTCGGTGCCGCGGCGGATGCCATCGACCAGCGACTCACGGCAGCCATACAGATTGTCGAACTTGGACTTGGTGACGCTGTCGTTGACGTTGATCGCCGGGGTCAGCAGCTTGCCGGCCTTGGCCATATCCCACAGGCGATGCACGCCGGTCGTGGTCTCTTCCGAGATGCCACGGACGTCCTTCAGCATTTCGGGGTACTTGTCGTGCATGAGGACGGTCAGATCGCCGCCGTCATCCAGGATCATGTTCGGCGTCCAGCCGTCCGGGCCGCGCACGGTCTGCTCGATGCACCACCAGAACTCTTCCTCGTTCAGGCCCTTCCAGGCGAACACGGGGGTGCCCGCGGCGGCAACGCCGGCGGCGGCGTGGTCCTGGGTCGAGAAGATGTTGCAAGACGACCAGCGGACGGTGGCACCGAGCGCGGTCAGCGTCTCGATCAGCACGGCGGTCTGGATGGTCATGTGCAGGCATCCGGCGATGCGGGCGCCCTTCAGCGGCTGGGCGTTGCCGTATTCACGGCGGATCGCCATCAGGCCGGGCATTTCGTCCTCGGCCATGCTGATTTCCTTGCGGCCCCACTCAGCGAGGGACATGTCTTTAACTTTGTAATCGTGTGCCGCGTCGGCCATTGTCAGGATGCTCCAGGTTGGTGGCGGCGCTATATAAAGATATCTGCATGTTTGCAAGAGACCTTTCAGCGACGGATTATTTCAGCATCTTGCTTCCCGCCCAACCATACGCTCTCGGCGAGCAAATCGTTGATGGACCAACATCGGCCACGCCCGGAGGGTTCGCCAGTTGACCGTTTCCATGGATCTGACCGACCGGAAAAGTCCCGGATGCCCGCACGAGCACAGAGTTCCAGCTTGACCGTACGGTCGAACGCCGGGCTGCTGTCCGCCACCTCGATCAGCCGGAAGATATCGTCAGGTTCCGGGTGCGGGTAGCGGCGCCACGGCCGCCGGACCAACGCGAGGTCCGGTTGCGGTTCCGATCCATCGTTCAGCACCACCGGAAGCTGACATCGCGTCCCGGCTCGACCGGCAAAACCCGTCACCAGCAGTTCAGTCAGGTTTTCGGTGACGATGGCGTGGCGCGGCCCGATCGCTGACATATCGATCAATTGTCCTTCCGGGAGCTCCACGCGATCATTCTCACCCAGGATGCCAGCCTCACCCAGGCGGTAATAATCCCGGCGGGTCAGGCGATGCCGGGGCACCGGATAGCGGGTCATAATATCGGCCGGGGCGGTGTTCATGCGCAGGCGTCCTTCGCGAGGTTGATCCGATCCGGCACACCTGCCGCGCCCGCCGGATGACGCGTTTATTATCCACGGCGGCGCGCCTGACACCATCACGCGGAGCGGCCGGAAACAGAACCCTCCCCCGGCGCAGCCCTAGTACAGCAAGACATTGAAGCGGCCGACCTAGACGCCAAAACTGCACTGTCTGAGCGCCGGATGACTGGCTGCACTATGGGACGTTTCGCCGCCCCGTGTGGTCAGGATCGCTCACAAATCGGTGCAATCCCGGAGACGTTCGTGCTTGCCGAACGGCTGAAGCGGGCGAGAGGGGCGGGTGATCGCTTCATCTACGGACTGGGGCTGTTCGACCACGACCGAACCGTGCCGTTCGCCGGCCACACGGCCGCCGTGACGCTTTCGGTGCTTCGGGAGCACGAGAAATCCCGATCGCGGCGGGCGATGGGCCAGCCGCAACGACGGGACCTCTGCTTTAACGCCCCGCCGCCTGGATCGCCGCCCAAACCCGCCCCGGCGTCGCCGGCATGTCGAAATGCCGGATGCCCAGCGGCGCCAGCGCATCGTTGATAGCATTCATCGCCGCACCCAGCGCACCCACGGTCCCGGCTTCCCCTACACCCTTGGCACCCAGCGGATTGACCGCCGTGGGCACCTCGCGGGTCATCAACCGGAAGTCGGGGTATTCGTCGGCGCGCGGCATTTGGTAGTCCATGAACGATGCCGTCAGCATCTGGCCGGAGTCGACGTCGTGAGTGATCACCTCCCCCAGCGCCTGACCGACGCCCTGGACCACCCCACCGTGGATCTGCCCGGCCACAATCATCGGGTTCAGAACCCGTCCGAGTTCTTCCACCGCGCTGTAGCGTACAATCTCGGTTACGCCGGTTTCGGTGTCGATCTCGACCTCGCAGATATGGGTGCCGTTGGGGAATGTGACGGCGGTCGGGGTGAATTCTCCGCTTTCCACCAGCCCGCCTTCCTCACCCGGAGGAATATGGTTCGGATCGTTCGACGCCCGCGCCACGTCGACCAGTGACACCGAACGGTCGGTGCCGGCGATGGTGAAACGGCCGTTCGCCAGTTCCACATCGACCACCGCCGCTTCCAGCAGCTCCGAGGCGATGCGGCGGGCTTTCTCGATCACCTTGTCCATCGCCAGCGACACCGCCGATCCACCGATGCACAACGCGCCTGATCCGCCGTTGCCTTTGCCGCTGGGCAGCAGGTCGGTGTCGCCGCCCTCCCATCTCACCTGCTCGATGTCGATGCCGAACCGGTCGGCCACCAGTTGGGTCATCGTCGTTTCAAGGCCCTGACCGACCGACATGGAACCGGAGCGCAGGATCAGCGTGCCGTCCTCCGCCAGGCGCACCGTCGAAAAGTCCTTGGCCGGCCGCAGGAACGGGCCGCCGGCGACCTCGATGCAGTTGCACAGCCCGATGCCGCGCAGTTTGCCCCGGGAAGCCGCCTCGCGCCGGCGTTCCTCGAACGAGTCGAAGTCGGCCAGCGTGCTCGCTTCTTGCATGTTACCTTCGAATTCGCCGCAATCGTAGGTGAAGGTCAGCGCGGTCTTATACGGCATCGCCGCAGGCGGGATCAGGTTGCGGCGGCGCAGCTCATACGGGCTGATGCCCAGTTCCCGGGCCGCGACGTCGATCAGACGCTCGATCGCGTAGGTAGCTTCCGGCCGTCCGGCGCCACGGTAGGCGGCGGTCGGGACGGTATGGGTCAGCACGCCGCAGACCTGCGCGGCGATGAACGGAATCTCGTACACGCCCGCGATGCCGCCGATATTGCCGACGCCCCAGCCGGAGCGGCCGGACACATAGGCCCCCAGATTAACGTTCCAGCGCAGTTTCAAAGCGGTGAATTTGCCGTCCGCATCCAAACCGAGCGAGGCACTGATCCGCATTTCGCGGGCCTGTTCGTCGGTCAGAAAACCCTCGGTCCGGTCCGAAATCCAGCGCACGGGCCGGTTCAGTCGCCGCGCGGCCCAGGCGACCAACACCGATTCCAGATGGACGCCGGACTTCATGCCGAACGATCCGCCGACATCGCCTGGAATCACCCGGATATCCGTCGGCTTGACCTGAAAATTCCCGCTCGCCATGCCGTTCCGTAGTGCAAACGGGGACTGATGCGAGGCATGCACTTCCATGCGTCCGTCGGCGGCGATGGTTGCCCAGGCGCCACGCGGCTCCATCGAGTTGGCGGTGACGCGGGAGACGGTGAAATCGAGACTGGTGACATGCGCCGCGCCGGCCAGAGCGGCGTCCGCGCCCGCTGCATCGCCGCGTTTCCACAGGAAGCCAATATTGTCCGGCACATCGTCCCAGACTGGCGTTGCGTTCGGTGCCATGGCCGCGACCGGTTCGGTGACGACGGGCAGGGCGGTGTAATCGACGACGATCGCCTCCGCGGCTTCCAGTCCGGCCGCGCGCGACTCCGCGATGATCAAGGCCACCGGCTCGCCGACGAAGCGCACCCGATCGATGGCCAGCAGCGGGCGGTCGGTCTTTGGCGCGGGACCGCCATCGGGGCGGGGAAAGCCGATGCCGCCGGCGATTGGCAGCACATCGGTCAGGTCGGCTTCTGTATAGACGGCGATCACGCCAGAGATCTCGCGGGCAGACGCGGTGTCGATCCGCTCAATGCGGGCGTGTGCGTAGGGGGAGCGCAGCAGGATCGCAACAGCCATACCCGCCGGTGCCGCATCGGCCGTGTAGTTGCCCTGGCCGGTGATCAGGCGAAGGTCTTCGCGCCGCCTGACGGATTTTGTTTGGATTGTTGCCATTGTGCTCGTTCCCCGCTTGCTCTGACAACCGAGCATAACGGTTTTTTTGGAAAGAGCGATTCCCGGTGGTGGTTCGGGGCGGTGAAGCCCCGGCTCAGACCCACCAGTTCGCGAATTTCCGGGCGATCATCGCCCCGATGAAGCGGACCAGCCGGCGTTCTTCCTCGGCTTCGGGCGGTTTTCCCAGAGCATCCGCCACGATCCAGGAAGCGACCGCATCCTGGACCAGATGATCCGGCTCGTAGCCGACCTTGCGAAGCGCCTCGTATTCTTTTGTGAAATAATTTTGGCAGTGTTCGAAACCAGGGATGCTGTCGATGGCATTCCACTCGTTCAGCCGAAACTCGATCCGATCCAGCGCCTCGTTCGCGCGTGTTTCCTCGATACCGGCATTCTTCAGCCGCTCCACGGCGACAAACACGCAGGCGATCGTCATCAGGAAGTCGAACTGCTCGATGTAGTCGGTCTTGTTGTCGCTGGCCTGGTAGGCCGTTTGCAAGGCCGCGAATCTGTCCAGCGTCGGTTCAAACGACGCGACGGCGGTGGTGTATGCGACACGTACCAGAGCGTCTGCCTGATCCACGATCAAATCGTCTTTTTGACCAAATAACTTACGAAACGCTTTCATGAACCCTCCTCGTCAGACTGGTGCCTGCGGACACTGGTACTCCGGGTCGTATGTGTTGGCAGCCGGTGATCGTGTTGCCTTCGCATTCCATCATCCTCACCTGTCTGTGACCTAATGACAAGCTCCGATATTATGATGAAACCAGGATAATGGCGGTGGCCGCGTCCGGCAACCGCGGAAATGGCTCAGATTCACCGCTTGGGGCCAGTGTCTGGTGCCAAAATGTCACATGGCCCTCCCGCTTGTGGCGGAAGGGCCATGGTCGGCGACTCGTTCGTGTCGGGACGAGCGTGCTGAATCCGAAGCGCCCTAGGCGGCGTTCGGGTCGAAGTCCACGACGTGATCGCCGGGGTGGACCGAGGAGTCGCCCGCGTAAATATCGACGTCCTTCGTCTCGGGAATGAAGAACAGGCCGATCACCGCGGTCGCGCCCGCGATGACGATCGGATACCACAGCCCGAAATAGATGCTGCCGTTCTGGGCATTCATCGCGAAGATCGAAGCCGGCAGCAGGCCGCCGAACCAGCCGTTACCGATGTGATAGGGCAGCGACATGGACGTGTAGCGAATCCGGGTCGGGAACAGCTCCACCAGGGCGGCGGCCATCGGGCCGTACACCATGGTCACCAGCACCATCAGGAAGATCAGTGTCAGAATGATCTTGAACGGCTGCGGCCGGAAAACATCCCACGGATGGGCGATCTTCACGACCGAGGCGTTCGACGCCGCCGGATAGCCAACGTCCGTCAGGGCCGCCGTCAGGTCAGCAGCGAATGTTTTCGCCTTCGGGTCCAGGGTTTTGTCGCCGATCTTCACGCTGGTGACTGTCCCCGGGGCGGCGTCCTGTTGTGAGTAGGTCACCGATGAGCGGGCCAGCGAGCCCTTTGCCACATCGCAGCCGGTGACAAATTTCGACAAGCCGGTCGGATTGAACTGGAAGGAACACTCGGCCGGATCGGTCACCACGACGACCTTGACCGTCTCATGCGCCCTGGTCAGCGCCGGATTGGCGGTTTCGGCCATGAACCCGAACACGGGGAAGTAGGTCAGTGCCGCGATCAGGCAGCCGCCCAGAATGATCGGCTTGCGGCCGATCTTGTCGGACAGCCAGCCGAACAGGATAAACCCGAACGCTCCGATCGCCAGCGACCATGCGACCAGCATGTTGGCGGTGAAACCATCGACCTTCAGCGTGCTGGTCAGGAAGAACAGCGCGTAGAACTGCCCGGAATACCAGACCACCGCCTGACCGGCGACCAGACCCAGCAGCGCCAGGATCGCGACCTTGGCATTTTTCCACTGGCCGAACGCCTCGCTGAGCGGCGCCTTGGAGTGACGGCCTTCCGCCTTCATCTTCACGAAGGCCGGGCTTTCGCTGAGCTGCATGCGGATCCAGACCGAGACCGCGAGCAGCAGCACGGACACCAGGAACGGAATGCGCCAGCCATAAGCCGCGAAATCGGCGGTGCTCATGGATGATTGCACGCCCAGGATCACTAGCAGCGACATGAACAGCCCGAGTGTGGCCGTGGTCTGAATCCAGCTTGTGTAGAAACCGCGACGTTTTTGCGGCGCGTGTTCGGCGACGTAGGTCGCCGCGCCGCCATACTCGCCACCGATCGCCAGGCCTTGCAGGATCCGCAGGGCGATCAGGATGATGGCGGCGGAGATGCCGATACTGTCGGAGGTCGGCAACAAACCGACGACAAAGGTGGACCCGCCCATGATTAGGATCGTCACCAGGAAGGTGTATTTGCGCCCGATCAGATCGCCCAGCCGGCCAAACACCAGCGCGCCGAACGGACGCACCAGAAAGCCGGCGGCGAAGGCGAGCAGCGCGAAAATATTGCGCGTGGTTTCATCGAACTGGCCGAAGAACTTGGCGCCAATGATGACCGCGAGCGAACCGTAAAGATAAAAGTCATACCATTCGAAAACGGTACCCAAAGATGATGCCAGGATAATCTTCTTCTCATCCGATGACATTGGTCGGTTGGCGGAGGTCACTGCCCCCGGCCGCGCCGCGCTTGCGCTCATGTTCGTCAGCCTTCCCCAAAACGGTATTCGATAGGAGTGAAATCGCCATTCTACGGGCGTATCCGCGTCCTATACCTCACCAAACCGGATGGCGGGCGGGTGTCATTAACCGAAATCAAGCGTTCCGGACAGAGGAAAATTCCTGATCAGTAACTACACGGCAAGGGAGTACGTCACCATGCCGCCAGGCATTGGCGTCGAGCGGTCCGTTCGCAGGATCAGGCCCGTTAATCGAATGCCACCTCTCGCCGGTTGCAACGTCAGGGCGAACCGGCACGGTCAAGGAACTCCCGTCAAAACCGCGTCGCAGTTGCGGCGTCCGGCCAACAGGCAGTCGTCAATTGCAGCGGATCGGCGCAACTGCTGCACCAGGAACAAACCGCCGATCAGCAACAACAGAATAATCACCACCGCCGCCAGGCTGGCAGTCTGCCGTTGAGCGGTCTCTTGGGCCGCCGTGTTGTCAAGCCAACGGTGATGGCTGTGCATCCAATGCTCCATTGGAACGGCGTCTTCCTAGCTCATAAGGGGAGTGTATGGAAGCGCGACAAGACGCCGCCACATGCGCCATACTGCCGGATGCGCGCGAACCCGGTCGCGGGGCAGGAGAGGACCTTAAATTTGGACGGCGTGCGGCATCTGAGCAAGGACGAGCGGTTCGCTGCGTTAATCGGCCGGGTCGGGCCGCCCCGGTTGGATATTCAGCGTCAACGCAGTCCGTACGAGGCGCTCGTGCGTGCGGTTGCCCATCAGCAACTGCACGGACGCGCGGCGGAGACCATCCTGGGCCGGTTCTCCGCGTTGTTTCCCGCCGGTGAATTCCCGGCACCCGACGCGGTCATGGCAACGGCTGAAACGGCCTTGCGTGGCTGCGGTTTCTCCGCCGGCAAGGTCGCGGCTATTCGCGACATTTGCGCCAAGGCGCTCGATGGCACCGTGCCGACGCGGCGCCAATCGGAGCGCCTGACAGATGAGGCGCTGATCGAGCGCCTGATCACCATTCGCGGCGTCGGCCGTTGGACCGTCGAGATGCTGCTGATTTTCACCCTCGGCCGTCCGGATGTGCTGCCCGTGGACGATTTCGGCGTCCGCGAAGGCTACCGCGTACTGCTCGGCCTGGATGCGCAGCCGAAGCCGAAAGCGCTGGGCGAGATCGGGCTAGCCTGGGCGCCGCATCGCTCGCTGGCCACCTGGTATCTGTATCGCGCCGCCGAGGAGGCCAAACGCCAGGGGCCAACGAGCCGAGCGTAAGGTTCCATTGCTGTACCGTCATGGCACGGCTTGTCCGGGCCACCTATGCCAGAACGGTGCCGCCACAGGTGGCCCGGACAAGCCG